>CAVYBJ010000032.1:0-27184 GCA_963766685.1 uncultured Chloroflexia bacterium | reverse complement strand
GCTCCGCGCCGGCGGCCAGGCAGTCCTCGGCGAAGCGCGCCTGGGTCTCCAGGGTCGGGTCGAGCTTGGTGGGGAAGCAGACGAGACGGTCGATGCCGGTCGCGGCGAAGGCGGCGATGCGCTCGATGCGCCGCTGGCCCGACCCGAGGAAGTCCTCGTCACGCGTGTAGACGGAGAAGCGCAGGCTGGCCGGGTCGCGCCCCGCCGCCTCGCAGCGGGCACGCACATCGGCCATCCGCTCGGCCGTCTCCGCCGGACCGATGTAGACGAGGTTCAGCTCGTCGGCAAAGCGGACGGCCAGGCCGGCCGTGCGCTCCCGCCCGTTGCCGCCCACGATGATGGGGATGTGCGCCTGGATCCCCTTGGGCTCGTTGATGGCGTCTCGCACGTGGACGTGGCGGCCCTCGTACGTGGCGTGGCCCGGCGCCAGCATCCGGGTGATGACCTCGAGGTGCTCCGCGAAGACGTCGATGCGTTCACCGATGGTCGGGAAGCCGTACCCGTAGGCGCGCCACTCGTCCTCCTTCCAGCCGGCCCCGATGCCGACCTCGAAGCGGCCGCCGCTGATGACGTCGATGGTGGAGGCCAGCTTGGCCGTCAGCGCGGGGTTCCGGAAGGCCGTGCAGATGACCATGTGTCCGAGGCGCACGCGGGAGGTGACCATGGCCAGGGCGGACAGGACGGAGAACGATTCGAACGTGATCTCGTCGGTCGGGTCCGGCACGGTGTGGAAGTGGTCGTAGACCCAGACCGACTCGAAGCCCAGGTCCTCCGCCTGCCGGCTCAGCTCCACCGTGCGAGCCCAGGCGGCGGCCGGGTCCCAGCCGTCGTACTCGCCCTTCCAGCCCTGCGGCGCCATGACCCCGACCTTCATCGTCGACCCCCCGGCCCTGTTGGCCTCATGTGGTTCGCCCCGCGCGCGCCCAGTTGGCACCGGCGGCCGACATCACCACAGCACGAGCTGCCCGGTGCGCCGCAGCCAGAAGAGTGCCACGAAGCCGAGCAGGAGTCCCGTGGCCAGGAAGACCCACTGCAGGACCATCGTCTCCGGCATGACCATGAGCTGGACCAGGATCCAGAGGATGAGGCCGACTCCCAGGATCGCCGCCAACCAGGGAGCGCCCCAGTGGCGCAGGACGATGAGACCGGCCAGCAGCGACCATGCCAACGCCGTTGACGAGGAGCAGGTACAGCCCGGGGATGAGGTAGCTGCCGAAGACCGTGTCTTCGATCCAGCCCGGCGGCAGACCCACCGTGCCACCGCTCGGGTCGGCCAGGAACATCAAACCGACCGGGATGGCCCCCAAGGCGGTGAAGAGCGCGGCCGCGAAGGCCAGCCACGCATATCGGGGGCGCTCGATGGGCGCCGACGAGGGGACGACCTGGACCTGCACGGGACCTCCTCTGGTGCGACCGCTGGGCTGCTGGCCCACGATGCGCCAGCGCCGACCCGCGACGGGACGGCCGTTCGTCGCCTGGCAGCGGGCCGGGCGTACACGTGGCAGAACGCGGTGGACTACCAGCGCTGGTGCACGAGCGGCTTGGCGTAGCGCTCGTAGAGCTCCCCGATGCGGGTCATGGACTCGGCCGGAAGCGGTGCCAGGTCCGCGGCTGCCGCGTTGGCGACGGCCTGCTCGGGCGACTTGGCGCCCGGGATGGCCGCCGTGACGCCCTCGACATGAGGATCCAGCGCAGGGCCAGCTGGGCCGAGCGTGGCGCCCTCCGGGACCAGTGGCCGGAGCTCCTCGACCAGCGCCAGCCCCGTCTCGTAGTCGAGCCCGGAGAACGTCTCCCCCACGTCGAACGATTCGCCGTGGCGGTTGAAGTCGCGGTGATCGTCCGGCGCGAAGGTCGACTCCCGGCTCGAGCTTCCCGGTCAGCAGCCCGGAGGCCAGCGGCACGCGCGCCAGCACGCCCACGTCGCGCGCGAGGGCCTCGGCCAGGAAGCGTTCTGCGGGACGCTGCCGGACCATGTTGAAGATGATCTGGACGCTGGCCACGCCGGGGAACTCGATCGCCTTGAGCGCCTCCTCCACCTTCTCCACGCTGACCCCGTAGTGGGCGATGACGCCATCGGCCACCAGCTCGTCGAGGGCCGCGAAGAGCTCCGGCCGGTAGTAGACGGCCGTGGGCGGGCAGTGCAGCTGCACGAGGTCGATGCGCTCCACGCCGAGGTTCTCGCGGCTGCGAGCCAGCCAGCCTGCGAAGGCCTCCGGGGTGTAGTTGGCAGAGAGCTGATCGACGCGGCGGCCCATCTTGGTGGCCACGTAGATGCGCTCGCCACGACGCTCGTGCAGGAGGCGCGCGATGAGGCGCTCGCTGTGGCCGTCGCCGTAGACATCGGCGGTGTCGATGAGGTTGACGCCAGCGTCCACGGCGGCGTGCAGGGCCCGCATGGAGACCTCGTCATCGACGCTGCCCCAGCTGCCGCCGATGGCCCACGCCCCAAAGCCGATGGCGCTCACCTCGTAGCCCGTCTTGCCCAGTCGTCGGTATCGCATGGCCCTAGCGTAGCGCGGCCCGGTGGCAGAATCCGGGGGCCCTCAGCAGAAAGGAGCCACCGTGGAGGATCACAGCTCATGACCAGGAGACCGTTGCTTGCCGCTGCCCTCGCGATCCGCGCTCATGGTCACCGCGACGTCCGGTCTCGTGCTCGCCCAGGACGACACGGTCGTCTATCCGGCCGAAGGTGTCGAGTGGCAGCTCGATGGCTATGCGAGGGACGGTGCGCTCGTCGAGGTACCGGCAGATGTCGAGGTCACGCTCTTCCTGAGTGGTGGGGACGTGGTCGGGACCGCGGGCTGCAACTCCTACTTCGGCAGCTATGTCATCGACGCCACGACGCTGAGGTTCCCCGTGCCCTTCGGCAGCACCCGGATGCTGTGCGAGGGCGCGGCCCAGGAGGTCGAGGACGCATACCTGCCGCTCCTTTCGGACGTCGCCGGCTGGTCCATCGACGAGGGAAGGGTGCTCGACCTGTCCGACGCCGCCGGCAGCGTGACCCTCCGCTACCGCGAGTCGACCGTGGGGATCACGGCCTCCGACATCGAGGCCCTGGGCAACGAGCTGGCAAGCTTGCAGGCGCAGATCGACAAGGCGGCGGCGGAGACCGCGGCGCTCATCGAGGCGGCCGAGGCGGCCAACATCGACACGCTGCGCCGACGGGTCAGGACCAACGAGCAAGCCATCGCCGAGATCAACGGCACCATCGGCCGCTTGCGCGACCGCATCCGGGCCAACGAGCAGGCCATCGCCGAGATCAACGGCACCATCGGCCGCTTCCGCAACCGCATCAACCGGCTCGAGGATGCGGTCGCCGACCATGGGGCGCGCATCGCCGCCCTGGAGCAGGTGGCCGTGCCCCTTCCGGCACCGGCGGACTAGCTGGGTCGCGAGTAGGCGCGCTCCAGGCGGCCCAGGGCCGCCACAGGCACCGCCTTCGGCGACGGCTCTCTGCCTCCGGCCGGGGCGGAGCGCCGATCGGCGCTACTCTCCGATGATGGATCCCGCTCGAGCCTTCAGCCGGCACGGTGTCGTCACGGGTGCGCCGCCAGGCTCCGCTGTGCCACAGGAGGCCGCCACGGGACCCGGGCTCCTGCCCATGCTGCCGGACCCCTTGCCGCCCGGCGCCCCGCCGGCCTTCCACGTGCTCGTCAAGCCGCGCGGCGCCATCTGCAACCTCGACTGCACCTACTGCTTCTTCCTCTCCAAGGAGGCCCTCTACCCGGGCAGCGCCTTCCGCATGGAGGAGGGGGTCCTGGAGCAGTACGTCCGCCAGCTGCTGGAGTCCCACCGCACGGAGCACGTGGCCATCGCCTGGCAGGGTGGCGAGCCGACCCTCATGGGTCTCGACTTCTTCCGCGGTCTGCTCGAACTCGTGGAGCGCTACCGCCGGCCGGGGCAGGTCATCGAGCACTCCATCCAGACCAACGGCACGCTCCTCGACGAGGAATGGGCGGCCTTCTTCGCGCAGCACGGCTTCCTGGTCGGCCTGTCCATGGACGGTCCGCCGGAGATCCACGATGCCCAGCGCGTGGACAAGGGCGGCGCGCCGACGCACGCCAGGGTCCTGCGCGCGGCCCGGCTCCTGGAGGCGGCCGGCGCCGAGTCCAACATCCTCTGCACGGTCCATGCCCTCAATGGCGATCGCGGGCGCGAGGTCTACCGCTACTTCCGCGACGAGGTCGGCGCCCGCTTCGTGCAGTTCATCCCCATCATCGAGCGCGCCACGCCGGAGCTCATCCAGATCGCGGAGGCGGGCTGGGGCAGCCGCGTCAAGGGTCGGCCGCTGTACACCCAGAGTGGCTCGCTGGTCACCTCGCGCTCCATCCGGCCCGAGCAGTGGGGCCGCTTCCTCATCGACGTCTTCGAGGAGTGGGTGCGCCGCGACGTGGGCACGGTGTTCGTGCAGATGTTCGATGTCACCCTGGGCAACTTCGTGGGCGCCCCGCCCAGCCTCTGCATCCACAGCGAGACCTGCGGCGGCGCGCTGGCCATGGAGCACAACGGCGACCTCTACAGCTGCGACCACTTCGTGGAGCCCGGCTATCGCCTCGGCAACATCACCGAGACGCACATGCTGGACCTGGTGGCGTCGCCGCAGCAGCGCCGCTTCGGCCTGGACAAGCGGGACCGCCTGCCGCGCTTCTGTCGCGAGTGCGACGTGCGCTTCGCCTGCCACGGCGGCTGCCCCAAGGACCGCTTCCGCGACGATCCCTACGGCGAGCCGGGGCTCAACTACCTGTGCCCCGGCTTCAAGGCCTTCTTCGGCCACGTCACCCGGCCGATGCGGCACATGGAGTCGCTCCTGCGCAACCGCAAGCCGGCCGCGGAGATCATGCGCCTCTACGCCGCCGAGGACGCCGACCGCGGCCGCAACGAGGACTGCTCCTGCGGCAGCGGCCGCAAGTTCAAGCGCTGCCACGGCGACGGGCCGCTGCCCACGCCAGAAGTCATCGAGGCGGCCATCCGGGCGATGGGCTGAAGGCGCCATGGCGCCCATCGCCAGAGCGCAGAGAAACGGGTCCCCCAGCCCAAGGACCGAGGGACCCGGCGTCTCGAATGGCGACCGTCGCCGGTCGCCCTACCCGGCAGCCGGTGGCTTCGGGCAGCGGTGGGACGTCACCGTCGAAGATGAGGCCCACGAACTCGTCAGAGAATCCCTCAGCCGGCTTGCGTACCAGGACGGCCGAGAGGCCTTCGTAGCCACCACTCCCGACGCACGTGAAGGTGCTGCTATCGGTCAAGGCCTCTTGGGTCATCGGGTCGGAGCCCTTCACGAGATAGGTGGCGGAGCACGCCCAGTCGCCGCCCTCGTTGCGAAGGAAGGCAGCGTCCATGCCGACCGAGATGGGGCCCTCGTCCGTCTGGTAGGAGTCCTCGTTCCACGGCCTCGACACGTCGCCTGTCAGGCGCGGGTCGCTGGAGGTCCACGTGAACGAGCACTCGTAGCTGTGGCGACTGATAGCGCCATCGTTCGAGGAGCCTGTCTCTGAGCAGCTGCCGTCCACGTGCTGCATGCTGCCTGTGACCCACGTCGGGGCCTTGCCTCCGGTCAGTGCCCCTGGGGCATTGCCTTGTCGCTCGAAGGGCTGGGCGATGAGCAGCACACCTCCAAGCGCAGCGACGATGGCACCGGCGGTGATGGCCTTGACTGGGCTGAGCATGGATCGAGTCCTCCCGATGACGGTGGGGGTATGGCCGTTCGCGGCCGAGATGGGAGTGGGCTGGTACTCGGTCGTGGAGTCGGTCGTCGGCACGTTGGGGGTTCGATACCGCACCGGGAACGGCCACCAGCGGCTGTGCTGGCGGACCCCGGGCAGTCGAGACATGACGATACGTGCGCTCTGCTGAGCATCGGGCGGTTCGGCATCGGTGCGCTTCATCCACTCCCTCACCTCGGGCGTCTTGGGGTCACTCATGGGGCCACCTCCTGACGTGCCGGAGGCGAGGTGCTCAGGGTGGGTTGCTGCATGGCCGCTCGCAGGGCCTGCATGGCTCGGTTGAGGCGTGAATGCGCGGTTCCCAGCGGGATATCGAGGGTCTCGGCTACGGTCTCCAGCGTCATGTCCAGCAGGTGGTGCATCACGATGACCGTGCGGTGGTCGATCGATAGTTGCCTGAACCCACGCTCCAACTGGTCACGGTGCACGACGGCCCCGTATGGGTCTGAGGCAAGCGGTACCTCGGCGAGCGATACCTGGGTGTCCGGGACCCAGTCGGGCTTCCGCTTGACCTCGGCGTGACAGACACGAACAAGCACCCGGTACGACCACGCCTCGAACTTGGCCGGGTCCTGCAGGCGACGGATGTCCCGCCACATGTCGAGGAACGCCTGCTGTGTCGCATCCTCGGCAAGATGGCGGTCTCGCAGGATGCCATTGGCCACGCGGAAGAGGCGATGATGATGACCGACCACCAGCGTCTCGAATGCGCCAGCGTCCCCCCGTCGTGCTCTCGCTACGACGTGCTGGTCCATGACCCACTTTCTGGTGCTGCACCGGTCCGGAAACCGGTGGGAGGGACCGAGCCTACTCCAGCCCTCTATACGGTATGGGGGCGACGCAAGCCGATATCTGTCCCTGCCCTCGAACGAAGGCTCGGCGACGAGACGGATGGATGCCCGGGCGGGGGCCCCTTGGCGTGCTGCACACGCATGCGTCCCGCGACCGGGTAGGCTCCAGCCTCGGCATCAGCACAGGCAGGACGGAGGTCGGATGGACAGGGTCGTCGTCACGGGCGCGCTCGGCAACGTGGGCTCGGCGGTCGTGGCCGAGTTGCTGGCACGAGGCGCCCTGGTCCGCGCGGCGGACATCGACCCCGAGGCCCTGCGACGGCGCTTCGGCGAAACCGTCGAAACCGCCAGGTTGGACTTCGCCGACCCCGACACCTTCGGGCCGGTGCTGGCCGGGGCGGGCCGGGTCTTCCTCATCCGTCCACCGGCCATCAGCCGCGTCGGCCCCACGCTGAACCGCTTCCTGGATGCCGCTGCCGCCGCGGCCGTGGAGCAGGTCGTCTTCTCGTCGGTGGCCGGGGCGGAGTCCAACCGCATCGTGCCCCACCACCGGGTGGAGCAGCACCTCTTCAAGTCCGGTCTCGGCTGGACGATCTTGCGCCCGGGCTTCTTCGCCCAGAACATCGGCGGGCCCTATCGGCGGGACATCGTCGAGGCGGACCGGATCTACATCCCAGCCGGCTCGGGCCGGGTGGCCTTCATCGACGCCCGGGACATCGGCGCCGTGGCGGCCCTGGCCCTGACCGAGGACGGCCACCGCTCGCAGGCCTACCACCTCACGGGCCCGCAGGCGGTCACCATCGACGAGGTGGCGGCCCTCCTGACCGAGGTCCTGGGCCGCCCCATCCGCTACCAGCCGGCCTCCGCCGTCGGCTACCTGCGCCACCTACGCCAGCAGGGCCTGGTCGTGCCGCAGGCGGTCGTCCAGACCATCCTCCACGTGGGCCTGCGTCGTGGTGACGCCGAGCCAGTCACCGACACGGTCGAGCGCCTGCTCGGCCGGCCGGCCACGCCGCTGCGGCAGTACATCATCGACCACGCCGCCCTCTGGGCCCGCACCGAGCCCTCCGCCGGGGGGCCTAGACCGTTTCGTCCACGTCGGCCCCGTGCCGCATGGCCGGCAGACCCCCAGGCTGACCAGCCTAGGCGACTGAGGCGCTGCTGAGCCGATCCGCCTGCTCGAGCCCGAGCACCTCGTCGAAGACCGTGGCGGCCACGTTCACATTCGCCGGCTTGTCGTCGAGGTAGCAGATGGTCCGCTCGCCGGCGAGCTCACGCACGAAGCGGAACGCCCCCGGCTCAGGCTTGACGAAGCCGATGGCGTCGGAGACGTACACCCGCTCGAACCGACCCTCCAGGCCGAATCGGGCGATGCGCGGCATCAGCCACTCGCTGCGATGGTTGCTCAGCAGCCAGATGGGATCACTGATGGTGTCGAGCCTGTGGAAGAGCGGACCCGCCTCATAGCGCCCTTCAAGCTCGGCCGAGACTGCCACCGGGTCGCAGCCTGGGAAGAGGCTCGTCCACAGCTCTGCTTCACCCAGCTGGCCGAGCCAGAAGGGACGGCGGAGTCGAGTCGACCACGCCTGCAGGACCTCGGTGCCCTCCCGGCCGTAATGCCCTGCCATCTCCGCGAGGTAGGGCACCAGGGGGTTGCTGAAGACGACGCCGTGCACGTCCAGCACAACGAGCCGGTCATCAGGCCGCATCGTCGTCCTCGGCGGTGAGCCGGACGATCTCATCCACGATCGACTGGGTCAGGTCGGCCAGGCCGACCGGACTGATGATGGGCACCTCGCAGGCCACAGCCTGCTCGACCAGGTGGTCCTGGATCGCCCGGATGGTCGGGAACTCCGCGAGGCCGAGCGCGCCACGGCGCAGGGGCTCCGCGTGCGAGCGGTGCAGCAGACGCTCGCGATGGATGTCCTCGTCAGGTTCGATGATGAGGCGCTCGATGATGACCGGGACGGTCGGGTGTCCCGCGGCCGTGCGCGACATCTGCCCCGGCGCGACATGGATCCCTTCCACCACCGTGGAGCGCTGCTCGGTGCACAGCCGGGCCACGACGGCACTGGTCGCAGCCGCCACGGCAGCACTCTGCCGGTCGAAACCGGCGAACGGCATCGCCGCATCGAGGCTCACCAGCTCGTAGGACGAGGCGTGCAGCTCGGGCAGCACGGCGTCCGGGATGACCGTGCGCAGGACCTCGCGGATGGTGTCGGTGGTCACGATGCGCGTGATCCCCAGGCGTACCGCCAGGCGAGTCGCGATCGTGGACTTGCCGACCCCGGGCGCGCCGCAGATGGAGATGACGACGGGTCGACGAACGCGCTTGACGTGACGCCAGGCGAGCCAGCGAGCGGCGATCGTCTCGTCGACCTGCTCGGCGAGCAGCGTGTGCACCAGCGCCACCAGCTCATCCGCCTCGATCTCCTGCGTGCCGTCCGCCCGCAGCGCCTCGTAGAGCAGCGTCGCGATGCGATAGGCCTCGGCCGTGGCCACGCCCGTGGCCAGGAGGCTGGTCGCCATGATGCCGCGCGAGAACGGCAGCCGGGCACCGGCGCGGTCATGGACCACGAGGTGGCGGTCGTCAGGGACCAGGTCGCGCGGCACGATGCCCCCCGGAGCAGATGGCTGAGTCAGGCTCGCCGCATCGGTGACACGGCAGGGACCAGTGTAGGAACCATCGTCGACGATTCGATGACGGCGATCCAGGGAACCGACCTAGACCGGCTCGCCGTCCTCGTCGTTCCGGATGGCCACCGCCAGGAAGGCGATGACGAGCAGGAAGGCGATCAGCGCCAGCAGGGGCATGCTCACGAAGCCGAACTGGCGGAACCAGACCTGTGTGCACGGGATGCCCACGGTGCAGGCGCCGGTGTCCAGGGCCGGGAACCACTCGAGCATGTAGTGATAGGCGGAGATGACGGCACCCACCGCGGCCAGCGGGATGGCGTAGATGCGCACGCCCAGGTCGCGGCGCCAGGCCGCGATGCCCAGGATGAGCACCAGCGGGTACATGGCGATGCGCTGGTACCAGCACAACGTGCAGGGCTGGTAGTGGGCGATCTCCGAGAAGTAGAGGCTGCCCACCATGGCCAGCACGGCCGGGACCCAGGCGGCCACGATCGCGTAACGCGTGAAGCGCTCGCGGATTCCCTGGAAGCCGAAGCGCATCGGCTCCGAGACGCGTGAGACGACGAACATGACAGCCAGCCAGATGAGCGTGACGATGCCCACGATGGCCGCCACGCCATAGAGGAACGTGACCACGGAGACGTCCATCAGGGCCTCCGTGGAGCGGCCGTGACGGCCGATGAGCGAGATGGCGACAGCATCCGCGCATGATGCCGCATGCGCGCGACTCCGTCGCGCAGCCGGCCCCCGATGGCGCGCAGCCGCTCCCGATGGTTCGCGCAGCCGGCCCCGGTCCGCCTGTCAGGCGTCCGCGGTGACGCCGAGCGGCCCGGCGAGCGCGGCGGGCCTTGTGGTCGCAGCGGGCCGGATGCTGCCGAAGACACGCCAGCCGATGGCCGCAGCAGCCGCCGCGGTCGCCGCGAACACGGCGATCGGCGCCACGGCCACCTCGCCCGTCGTCGCGGCCTCCACGATGAGCATGGCCACGATGGCTGCCGGCATGGCCACGGCCTTGACCACCACCAGCGACGCCAGCACGTAGCCGGCGCTCAGGCGCTGCCACACCAGGACGGCCGTGAAGATCCCCAGCGGCACGAGCAGGCCCAGGTCCATGGCCTGCACCACGAGCGTCGTGGCGCCGTCCAGCGGCTCGACGACGGCCTGGTCCCAGCTGGCCAGGATCATGGGCAGCCACATCCCCGACAGCAGCAGGGCCATGAAGACGCCCAGGCCGATGACGGCCCGACGCGGGAAGCGCTCCGAGAAGGAGCTCGCCACCGTCACCAGGTCGAACGTGCCGGCCAGCACAGCCAGGCCGCTGAGCGCCAGCGCGAAGATGGCCACGTAGACGAGGAAGAGCGGACCGTACGCCAGGAACATGGCGTACTCGAGGTACTGGTAGGCGAAGTAGGCCAGCAGGCCCGTGGCGGCGAGTCGAGCGCGCAGCCCGCCGCTCCAGACGCCCGGCATGACCAGCAGCAGGGCCGGCGTCACGAAGAAGAGCGTCACGATGTCCCAGCCCACGCCCTCCGAGGCCACCGTCAACCCGTTGAAGCGGTAGAGACCGCTGCTGACGGTGTCCACGACCTCGCCGCGCACGGTCGTGAAGGAGACCGTCGCCAGGTCGCCGCGCAGGAAGACGCCGGCGCCGGCGGCCACGATGGCCAGGAGCCCGACCAGCGTGCCGATGACGGCGGCCGTGCGGCTCAGGGTGGTGGACATCGGGCGCATCAGGGACCTCCTTGGTGAGTCGCCGGTCAGGTGATGGAAGGCTCGTGGGTGCTGGATCCGTCGTGACGGGCGCCGCCGAGTCCGGCGTCAACCCGAGTGCTGCCGCAGCCGCACCCGCGGCCGACGTCAGCCAGCGGCGCATGAGCCGCGTCCAGGACATCCAGGTCGTCCGCGTCGAGCCCGGCGAAGACCTCCGCCAGGAAGCCGCTGCCCTGGGCGGCCGCGGCCGGCTCGTCGAAGCGTCGGACGGCGTCGCAGAGGTGGATCCGGATCGTCCGGGCATCGGCCGGGTCGGGATCCAGGCGCAGATAGCCGGCGCGCTCCAGGCCCAGGGCGATCGACTTGACGTTCTGGCGCGAGCTGCCGTAGCGCGCCGCCGCCTCGGTCAGGGAGAGCGGCCGGTCCGAGCGGGAGAGCACGGCCAGCAACAGCCACTGGCGCGTCGTGACGCCCATGGGCGCGAGGAGCCCGTCCATGCGTCGGCCAAGGTGCTGCACGAGCACGAAGGCCGAGCCGAAGAGCTGCGCGCGCGTCCCGGTGAGCGGGTCGATGGCCGACGCTCCTCCAACGGCCGGCGCTGGCCCGTCGGCCTCGGTCCCTGGCGCCTGCTCCGCTTCATGATAAGTAATGTATTACCTATCAGCGCGCGACGACACGGCCATCCGGCCCTGGCAAGGATGGGGCGTTCGGCCCGAAGCGGGTCAGCCGAAGGCCTGGGGCAGCATCTCTCCGGCGAGCTCCTCGCCCGGGCCGGCGCTCTCGCCGCGGCCAAGGAGCGGCACGTCGCGCAGGCCGATGGTCACGACCACCAGCGCCACGAGGGTGGCCCCGAGGCCAAGCCAGAAGGTGTCGCCGATGGCCTGCGAGAAGGCCTGGTAGATGCCGGCCACGACCTGGTCGACGATGCCAGCCAGCGGCGGCACCTGGGCCAGCTGGTCGGGCAGGCTCACGCCGCCCACCTGCGTCAGGTCGCCGCCCTTCGCGGCCATGTCGGCCACCATCGCCGCCTGCTGGGCCGGCACGCCCGCCTCCAGCAGCGAGGGCTGCAGCCGGGAGGCGAACTGCTGGGCGAAGACCGTGCCCACCACGGCCAGGCCCACCGAGCCGCCGATCTGGCGGAAGAAGACGAGGTTGCCGGTCGCGACGCCCAGCCGGCTGAAGGGCACGGACGCCTGGATGACGATGGTGAAGACGGACAGGGTGGGGCCCACGCCCAGGCCGGCCAGGAACATCCAGCCCCACAGCAGCGGCAGGTCCGTGCGCGCGCCCAGGCCCGTGAAGAGCAGGATGCCCACCGACATGATGGCGAGGGCCCCGCTCAGGATCCACTTGAACTTGCCGCGTGCGGCTGACCAGGGCGCCGGCCACGATGGAGCTGATGATGACGCCGGCCAGCAGGGGCAGGATCTGGAGGCCGGACTCGGTGGGGCTGACGCCCTGCACGAACTGGAACCAGCGGGGCAGGAAGATGACGGCGCCGAAGAAGCCGATGGCGGCCAGGAAGGTGGCCAGGATGGTGACCGAGTAGTTGCGGTTGCGGAAGAGCTCCAGCGGCACGATGGGCTCCGCGGCGCGCGACTCGATGAACAGGAACACCGGGGTGAGGACGGCGGCGATGAGCAGGAAGCCGCCCACCGAGACATCCGTCCAGTCGGCCGTCTGCTTGTTCGTCAGGCCCAGGAGCAGGAAGACGACGCCGACGGCGAACACGAGGCCGCCCAGGTAGTCGAGGTTGCGGGTCGGCTGGCTCACCGTGGACCGAGGGCAGGTAGCGGTAGATGATGTAGAGCGTGACCGCGCCGATGGGCAGGTTGACCAGGAAGATCCAGTGCCAGCTGAGGTTGTCCGTCAGCCAGCCGCCCAGCAGCGGGCCGATGATGGAGGCGACGCCGAAGACCGCACCGAAGAGGCCCTGGTAGCGGCCGCGCTCGCGGGGCGTGAAGAGGTCGCCGATGATGGCCAGCGAGATGGGGAAGATGGCGCCCGCGCCGACGCCCTGGATGCCCCGGAAGAGGATGAGGCTCTCCATCGACCAGGAGAGGGCTGACAGGAACGAGCCCAGCAGGAAGACGCTGACGCCGAAGAGCAGCATGAGCCGGCGTCCGTAGATGTCCGAGAGCTTGCCGTAGAAGACGCCCGTGATCGTGGCCGTCAGCAGGTAGCTGGTGATGACCCAGGTGTAGAGCTCGTTGGTCCCGCCCAGCTCGCCCACGATGCGCGGCAGGGCCACGCCCACGATGGTCTGGTCCAGGGCGGACAGGAAGGTCACCAGCAGGACGCCGACCAGGATCTCGATCTTGCGCTCCTGCGGCAGCTGCAGGGCCGGATCGAGCTCGGCGAGGGAGGCTTCAGGGGCGCGGGGTTCCACGGGGCTTCGATCTCCTTGGGTCATCCGGGTGCGTCTGAGCGGCCCACAGTATGCCTGCCTCTGCCCGGATGGCCTGCTGGCGCGCCCGCCGGGATGCCGAACACCCGGGCGAGGGGGGTCGCCCGGGTGTTCGTTGGTGGATGCTGGGGTCAGGCCTCGCCGACAGGCGGCGGCCTCGCGGGGTCAGGCGGTCGCCGTCTCCTCGCGCTTCTTGGCCATGCCGGCCCACAGGAGCCCGGCGCCGCCGATGAGGAACCCGACCCCCGCGAGGGCCGTGACGAGAGCCACGCCGAGCGCCAGCTGCAGGCTCGAGTGCGTGGTGGCGCCGACGCCGAGCTCGGCGAAGAGGCCGTGGACGGTGCCGTTCCAGGCCTGCTCCCGCGCCGGGCCATCGAGCGGGTGCAGTCGGTTGAAGCCGGTCCAGTAGCGGCCGTTGACCGGGACCTGGTAGACACCCGCCTGGAAGATGGCGTCCTGGCCCGCGGTCGAGGAATCCCACTCACCGGGCGCTACGGTCGGCGCGTCGGCGGCCACGGTGCCATCACCATCGCCGTCCCACTCGACGGGCTCGGTCAACACCACGGTCTGCGTACCGGTCAGCGTGTGGTGGGCGATGGTCGCCATCTGGTACATGTACTCGGTGGCCGTGTTGGTGACCGGGTCGTCGGGGTTCAGGTCACCCTCGTTGACCGGCCACTGCCAGGTGTCCTCGAGGAGCGCCAGGATGGCCGCGGCCTCTTCGGTCGAGCCGCGGTCGATGAGGTCGCCGTCCTCGTTGTACGAGAGCGTGACGTTCTGCGCGGCGCTGAACCCGTTCAGCGCATCCTGCCCGCCCTGCACCTGCATGTAGGCGTAGCCTGCGGCGAGCAACGCCACGATGCCGACGATGATGAGCCCGACTCCGGTGATCCGTAGCCGTGATGCCATGGGTGGTCCCTTCCCTGGTGTGTCTCTCGCTCGGGGGGAGCCCGAGAATTAAGTGATTATGACGGGCTGATACTTTGCGGTGCAGGCCGCTCGTCACGTCGCTTGCGGGTCGAGTGGCCCGCCCTGGACAGGGAAGGGCCCGGCGCGCTGCTGCGCTGCCGGGCCCGGAGCGTCAGTGGAGGGTGCGGAGGTTCAGGTGCGCGCCGGACCGACGCTCAGCCCTGCGGCTCCGCGTACGGAGGCGCTTCTCCTGGCAGGATCACGCCCGTGAAGGCGAAGGGCGCCTGGCTCCAGTCGACGTCGAGGTAGGCGGTCATGCCCTCGTAGTCGCCTTCGCCGTTGAAGACGAGCGTGTGGGCGCCCGGCGCGTCACCCGGGGCGACCGCGCGGGAGGCTTCGCAGAGCCAGTGGCCGCCTTCGTTGACGATCTCGTAGACGGCCGCGTCGCCGCCGGTTCCGCTGTCCTCGGCCGGTGGCTCGTAGAGCTGCCACTGGCCGGTGTAGGTCGCCTCGCCACCCAGGCGCGCATCGCTGGCCTGCCAGCGATGGACGTTCACGACATCCGTGCCCAGGGACGCGGCAGCGTCGGCCGTCTGGTCCGCCGGCACTGCTCCGAGGCACTCGAGCGTCCCGGACACCACGACCGGCTCCGCGGCCGCCGTCGCGTCCTCCGTCTCCTGGGCGGTGGCCACGCTCGCCCCACCGACGAGCATGAGGACGGAGACCCCGATCAGGGGTCGAAGCACCCTCCGCATGGTCAGCCTCCCGTGGCTCGTGCACTGGCCTGCTGGTGCGGGGCCTGCCACGGTCCGAACGGCCAGTGGGCCCGGAGCGCGCCCTGGGTCCCGTGTCGCCGCCAGCGTCGTCCTGCCGTCATCCAGGCCCAAGGGCCATGGGGGACACCTGCGCGGGAGCCATCCGGCCCCACCTGCGACTGTCGCCGCCCTGCCGTGGAGCTGCTGTCCGGGCCGTCCGCCCGGGCCCCCTGCCGCGTGATCGCGATCGTCCAGGACCGCCAGCGCCCTGACCTCCTCCGGCGTCTTGGACGGAAGGCGCTTCGGCCGTCATCATCGGGGCGCGATGAGCGACGCGTTCCGGGGGCACATGAGGCGGGAGCGGTGAGGCGTTGAGCGGGTTCCACGGCACCCTGGGCTACCTGGTGATCGTGGCGGCCGTCGTGGTGGCCGCGGCGGCAGGCGTCGCCTGGGCCTTCCACGAGCGGCGATGGGGGTCGGCCGCGGCCCGCATCGCGGAGATCCTCGCCCTCGCGCTGGGCGTGCTGGTCCTGGCCGCCATCTTCATCGGTGGGCTGCTGCTCATCACGGGCTCGCGTCCCGATGACGCCGCTGCACATCCTGCTCGCGGTCGCGGCCCTGGCGGCCGTGCCGGTCGCCTTCGGGGTCGCCCTGTGGCGCGAGCGCGGCACGGGGCGCAGCCGGGCCCGCGCCGGCTGGCTGGCCGGAGGGGCACTGGTGACGGTCCTGCTGGGACTCCTGCTGGCGGCCACGGGCTGACGTGCCGGCTGCGTCCGGCCGAAAGGAGGAAGGGTCATGGACGGTTCCCGCCGAGTGCTCATCGCGGGTGAATCGTGGGTCACCCACAGCATCCACCAGAAGGGCTTCGACGCCTTCACGACGACCTCCTACCACGAGGGCGTAGGCCCCCTGCGGGCCGCCCTGGAGGCGGCCGGGTTCGAGGTCGACTACCTGCCCAACCACGTCGCGGCGGCCGAGTTCCCGGGCACGCCCGGCGATCTGGCCCGCTACGCCGCGGTCTTCCTCAGCGACATCGGCGCCAACACGCTGCTGCTGCACCCGGACACCTTCGACCGGTCGGTGCCCATGCCGGACCGCCCGGCTGCCATCCGGGACTACGTGGAGCGCGGCGGCGGGCTGGTCATGATCGGTGGCTACCTCACGTTCCAGGGCATCGACGGCCGGGCACGCTGGGCAGGGACGCCCGTCGAGGCGGCCCTGCCGGTGACCATGCAGCTCACCGACGACCGCGTGGAGGTGCCACCCGGCGTGGAGCCTCTCGTGCGCCTGCCGGGCCACGCCATCGTGGCCGGCCTGGGCGGCACCTGGCCGGCGCTGCTGGGCTACAACCGGGTCCGACCCCGTGACGGTGCGGATGTCGTCGTGAGCGTTGGTGACGATCCGCTCATCGTGGCCGGCACGCACGGCCAGGGCCGGGCCGTGGCCTTCACGTCCGACTGCGGCCCGCACTGGTGCCCGCCGCCCTTCGTGGAGTGGCAGGGCTACGCGCGCCTGTGGTCGCAACTGGCGGGCTGGGTCTCGGGCGGCTGAGGGTATTGCATCCCAACCTACTCGCAGTCCATCATGCCTGCGTGCCCGGCCACCCGGTCGGCCCCTGGGGGGCGAAAGGTGTGATGGGATGCCCAGGAGCGTTCGTATCGGAGTCCTGGCCGCGGTCCTCGGGGCGTGGCTGGCGCTGTCGCTGGCACTGACCGCCAGCGCGGCGCCCGTGAGGTTCGGAGCCAAGCTCACCCCGGACACGCAGCCACAGCCGGCGCTGTGGTGTGACGAACCCAACGACGTCGACCCGCACCCCACCTGCACGTGGGTCATGAACGAGGCCTATGGGCGCCCGATGGGTGGGCACAAGGCCCCCAAGGCCGGGACCATCGGCAAGGTGCGCATCATCTCCTGCACGCCGGGTTCCTTCAAGGTGCAGGTCGTCCGCCAGGTCCCCGGCACGGACACCTTCCGCGCCGTCAGGAACGGGCCGGTCATCAACTACCAGGGCGACCCGCAGGGCTGCGGCGACGAGGATGACTTCGTCTACCAGGTCGAGTCGATCGCGACCAGCTTCAGTGTGGCCAAGGGCGACCGCATCGCCATCCGCGCCCAGCAGACCGGCGCGCTGCGCTGCGGCAGCGGCGGGGATCACACCTTGCTCTTCGACCCGCCGCTGGCGACCGGTGGTGCTGCGAAGGCCGCCACGGAGGACGAGGGCTGCTTCCTGCTCGTGGAGTGGCAGTACAAGCCCTGACCCTCCCAAGCTCCGAGACCCGGACCGGGGTCGTCCGCGCCGAGGCTACGCCCCCGGCGTGGGCGGCCCCGTCTCCACGCCCAGCGTGCTGGCGATGGCGGCGAGCGCCTGTCGCTCCTTGTCGTTGACGGCCACGCCACCCCGGCCCAGGAAGCCCTGGTCCTCCTTGCCGGCCGCGGCGACCGCGGTGGCGATGCTCATGAGCCAGCCCTTGTAGGCGGCCGCCTCATCGGGGTCCACGCGCGTGTCGAGCAGGGCAGCCACGCCTCGCAGGGTCTCCATGGCCTGGGTCAGCGCATCCGGTGCCTCCGCCACCTTGACGAAGTCCGGGAAGGCCTGCTCGGCATTGGCTTGCTCCTGCAGCCAGGCGATGACGGACGTGATGAGTGGGGAGCGCACGTAGTCATCGCGCCGGTCGAGGATGAACGAGGCGGCCGCGAACCCTTCACTGACCGTCTCCTCCTCCCGACCCGGGCTGGCCGCCGAGACGGCGACCGAGGCCGCCAGGAGGCTGCGACGCAGCAGGAATCGCTCGTCCTCGGTGAAATCGCCGTATACCAGCATGCTCATCTCCCTGCACTGACCGCTCGATGCCGCTCGAAGCCGTTCGATGCGGTCGTGCAAGGGTACCCTCGTGGAGCCGCGTGCCACTCCCCGGTCCTCGGCGCTGAGCACGACCCGAAGGACAGGCAGCACGAGGAGTTCGACGCATGGACCCAGCCACAGTCACCGCCCCGACCATCCTCATCGTCGGCGGAGTGGCCGGCGGTGCGTCCGCGGCGGCTCGCGCCCGGCGCATGAACGAGCGGGCCCGCATCGTCATCCTCGAGAAGGACGCCTACGTCTCCTTCGCCAACTGCGGCCTGCCCTACTACCTGGGCGGTGAGATCACCGATCGAGAGCGGCTCCTCATCGCCAAGCCGGCGCTCTTCGAGCGCCGCTTCCGCATCGAGGTCCGCACACGCCACGAAGTCATCTCCATCGACCGCGCTGCCCGCACGATCCGCGTGCACGACCTCGAAGCCGACCGCCACTACGAGGAACGCTTCGACAAGCTCATCCTGGCCCCGGGCGCCAGCCCGCTCGTGCCACCCATCCCGGGCACCGAGGCGCGTGGCGTCTTCACGCTGCGCACGCTCGACGATGCCGACCGCATCGCGGCAGCCCTGCCGGGCGTGCGGCGAGCCGTCGTCGTGGGCGGCGGCTACGTGGGCCTGGAGACGGCCGAGCAGTTCCACCGTCGCGGACTCGAGGTGGCGCTGGTCGAGATGCAGGCGCAGGTCATGCCCCTGCTGGACGCCGAGATGGCGGAGCCGCTGCATCGCCAGCTCGAGTACCACGGCCTGCGCCTGGAGCTGGGTCGCGGCCTGGCGGCCATCGAGGAACGAGATGGGGCGGTCGCCGGCGTCCACCTCGCCGACGGCACGCACCTGCCGGCCGACATCGTCCTGCTGGGCGTAGGCGTGCGTCCCAACGTTGGCCTCGCGCAGGATGCCGGCCTGGCCATCGGGGCGAGCGGTGGCATCGCCACGGATGAGTGGATGCGCACGTCCGACCCGGACATCTACGCCGTGGGTGACGCCGCCGAGTACGCCTTCGGGGTGACCGGGGTCCGCATGCGCCTGCCCCTGGCGGGGCCCGCCAACCGCACGGGACGCCTGGCCGGAGAGCACGCCGCCACCGGCGCGTCCCGGCCGGCCCCGGCTGCCTGGGGCACCTCGGTGATGCGCTGCTTCGGCTGTTCAGCCGGCCTCACGGGCCTCTCGCTGCGCTCGGCGCTGGCCGCGGGCTTCGAGGCGCGGGCCGTGCACGTGGTCGCCAACCACCACGCCAGCTACTACCCCGGGGCGCAGACGCTGGTCCTGAAGCTCGTCTACGAGGCGGGCAGCGGGCGCGTGCTGGGGGTCCAGGCCGTGGGCGGCGCGGGCGTGGACAAGCGACTCGACGTGGCGGCCACGCTGCTCCACTTCCGGGGCACCGTCCACGACCTCGCGGAGCTCGACCTCGCCTACGCGCCGCCCTTCGGCGCGGCCAAGGACCCGCTCCACATGGCTGCCTTCACGGCCCAGAACGACCTTGATGGGCTGGCGCGGATCCTGGCCCCGGACGCCGACCTGTCGGCCTACCAGGTCGTGGACGTGCGCGAGGCGCGCGAGGTACGGGCGCTGCCCATCGCCGACGCCCCGCACGCCATCCACATCCCCCTCAATTCGCTGCGCGACCGGCTCGCCGAGCTGGACCCCGAGCTGCCGACCGTGGTCGCCTGCCGCTCCGGGATGCGCTCCTACCTGGGCACGCGGATCCTGGCTCAGCACGGCTTCCGGGAGGTCTACAACCTCTCTGGCGCGGTGGCCATGCGCGACTTCGCGCTCGTTCGCCGATTGCCCGCGACCCTCGCCACGGCCACCGGCCTGCCCGCCCCGGACGCCATCATGATCGACTGACACGCGCGACCGGTCGCCCGGCACCGCGCAGGCGCAGGCGAGCCCGACCCGGCGGTCTCCGACCTGTCTACCATGAGCCCCATGACGGACATCTCGGTCACCTGCGCCGGCAGCGCGGTCTTCGACATCCTGGCCAAGACGTCGGCCGACAGCCTGCCCATCGGCGTGCTGGGTCTCGTGGACACGTTCTCGACCGCGGAGGGCGGCCCGGCCCTGCGCACCGGGCGGGTGCTGGCCGGCATGGGCGTGGAGACGAAGCTCATCATCCCCACGGGCGACGACATCTTCGGGCGGTCGTTCCACCAGACCGTCCCGGCGCCGCACCTGCACGTGGACTGGATCGACGCCGACCAGCCGACGTCCACCTCGATGGTCCTCGTGGACAAGGCCGGCGAGCGCACCATGCTGCACAACATCGGGGCCGACGCCGCCGTCACGGCCGAAGCCATCGAGGCGCGCATGGAGGGCCCCTTCCTGCACGTCGGCGGCGCGCTCGTCCTGCCCGGGCTGGACGACCCGGACGGCGCCCCGCTGGCCGGGCTCTTCGCGTGGGCGCGGGCGCGCGGTATCCACACCAGCCTGGACGTCGTCCACGACTCGACGGGTCGCTGGCAGCGCGTCGTCCCGTCGCTGCCGCACCTGGACCTCTTCATCCCCAGCCGCATCGAGGCGGAGGAGATCACGGGGGTCAGCGACCCAGCCGCGGCCGCGGCCGCCCTGCGCCAGCGCGGCGTGCGCTTCGCCATCGTGACCGACGGGCCGCGGGGCGCCTGGGTGGACCACGCGGACTTCGTGGGCCACATCCCGGCCTTCCGCGTGGACACCATCGACACGACCGGTGCCGGCGACGCCTTCACCGGCGGCGTGCTCGTCGGCCTGGTCCACGGGCTGGGGGCGGAGGACGCGGCCAGGCTCGGGGCGGCCGTCGGGGCCCTGGCCACGACGACCATCGGGACCTTCGCCGGTCCCCAGGACGTCAGCCTGCCCTGGCGCATGGCCGGGCTCACGATGCCCGACCGATGACGCGGCGCTCCGTGACGCCCGACCGGTGAGCGCCATCCTGCCCGGCGATGCCGGCGCACCCATCCCCATGGCGATGCGGGCCGCGGTGCTCGACGGCACGGGCACCGACCACCTGGCCGTGCGCCGCGTGCCGGTGCCGCGACCCGGACCGGGGCAGCTGCTGGCGCGCGTCGACGCGGCGGGCATCTGCACGTCGGTCAACAAGCTGCTCGACCAGGGTCCGGCCCATCCGCTCATGCACGGCTGGGACCCCGCTGCGCACCCGGTCATCGTCGGCGACGAGGGTGTCGTGACGCTCGTGGAGGTGGGTGCGGACCTGCGCGACCAGTATCGGCCCGGCATGCGCATGGCCGTCCAGCCGGCCGTGGACATCGCCCCCATCCAGCACCGCGAGCGCTATCGCGACCAGGGGCGGGGCGTGGCCAAGATCGCGGTCGGCTACACGCTGCCCGGGCTGCTCGCGGAGTACGTCCTCATCGGCGAGGAGATCCTGGCGGCCGGCTGCCTCCTGCCGCTCCCGGACGCCGCCCTGCCCGCCGCCCACGCCGCCATCGCCGAGCCCATCAGCTGCATCATCTCGTCGCACGCGCATCACGTGCACCTGACGCAGCCCGACCGCACGCGGCCGCGCCTCGCGAGCAGCGGCCTGCTGCCGGGCGGGGTCGTGGTCGTCATCGGCGCCGGGCCCATGGGCCGCATCCACGTGGACATCGCCCTGGCCGCCCGACCGCGGGTCATCATCGCCACGGCTCGCCGCGCCGACCGCCTCGACTGGCTGCGCCGGACCTTCGGCGAGCGCGCCCAGCGACTCGGCGTGCACCTGGAGCTGGTGGACACGACGCAGGCGGACCTGGCGTCGGTCATCGACCGCCTCAGCGAGGGGCGCGGCGCTGACGACGTCATCGTCACGGCTGCCGACCGGGAGGTCGTCGAGGCCGCGCAGCGCACCCTGGCCCGCTACGGCGTGCTGGACCTCTTCGCTGGCCTCGCGCCCGGCAGCGAGCTCGTCGCCATCGACGCCCGCTTCGTGCACTACCAGGAGGTCAACATCACGGGCTCGTCGGGCGGCGGCCCCTGGGACGTCATCGAGACGCTCCGGCTCATGGCTGCCGGCGAGATCGACGCGGGCGCCCACATCGCGCACATCGGCGACCTCGAGCACGCCCCGGAACTGCTGCGCATGGCTCGGCAGCGCGAGGTGGCGGGCAAGGCCGTGGTCTACCCGCACCGCCGCAGCGACTGCCATCGCCACGGTGCCGCGCTGGGATGGCGACGACGAGCGGCGCTTCCTCGCCGCCGGATGAGGTCATGACGTTCGGCGGGGAGCGGCGCTTCGTGGGCCTGGGCTTCGGGCCCATCCAGGCGGGCCTCTTCGTGTACGAAGCGCAACGGACCGGCGCCTATGGCCCGCCGCTCGTGGTGGACGTGCGCGCCGACCTGGTCGCCGGCCTGCGCGCCGGAGCGGGTCACTTCGTCGTCAACATCGCCCACGCGGACGGCATCGAGGTCGCCGCGATCGGTCCGGTGTCCGTGGCCGACTCGACCGTGGAGGCGGAGCGGGCCGCGGTCGTCAAGGCCATCGCCGCGGCCGATGAGTTGGCGACGGCCCTGCCCAGCATCGCCTTCTACCGATCCGCCGCGCCGTGGAGCCCGCACCGACTCCTGGCCGATGCGCTGCGGCGCCGCAGCGCCGGGCAGCCGCTCGTCGTCTTCTGTGCCGAGAACCACCGCGAGGCCGCGGCCGAGCTCATGGAGGCCGTGCTGGAGGCGCTGGACCCGGCCGAGCGTGCCACGGTCATCGCTCGGGCACGCTTCGTGGACACCGTCATCGGCAAGATGAGTGGCGTCATCGACGACCCCGCCGAGATCGCGACGCTGGGCCTCTGGCACCATCACGCCGACGCTGCCACAGGCCTTCCTCGTCGAGGCCTTCGACCGCATCCTCGTCTCGCGCGTCGACCCGACTCGGCTGGACCCGAGGCCATCCACCCGGGCATCCCTGTGCTCCGCGAGGTGGACGACCTGGCGCCGTTCGAGGCCGCCAAGCTGCTGGGACACAACGCCACGCACGCCCTGGCCGGCTTCATGGGGACGCTGCTGGGCCTTGAACGCGTGGCCGACCTGGAGCGGGTGCCCGGCGCCATGGCCTTCCTGCGCGCGGCGTTCCTGGACGAATCGGGGCGCACGCTCCGGGCGCGGTTCGCCGGCAGCGACCCACTCTTCACGGCCGACGGGTACGCGGCCTTCGCCGACGACCTCCTGGCCCGCATGGTCAACCCACACCTCGCCGACACGGTGGAACGGGCATCGCGCGATCCGCGCCGGAAGCTCGGCTGGGACGACCGGCTGGTGGGCCTCATCCGGCTCGGGCTGGCTGAGGCTGTGCCCACGCCGCGGTACGCGATGGGTGTGGCCGCCGGCCTGGAGATCCTGCAGCGCGCGGGCCCGCAGCCGGGGCGGGACGTCGACGACCTGCGATCCTGCTGGCCGGCGGCGTCGACGCGGGGGAGGCGTCCGCGGTGCTCCGCGCGGTGGAAGAGGGGCGCGCCTGGCTGGCGCGATGGCGCGCCGGCGGCTTCGCGGCGTTGCCACCCGGAGCCCGGTAGCCGCGACCCATGAGCGAACCGGGCCCCGGTGTCATCGCCGTGATCCCTGCCTACCAGGCCGCCCAGGCGGTGGGCGCGGTCGTGGAGGAGGCCGGCCGCCACCTCCGCGTGCTCGTGGTCGACGACGGCTCCACGGACGGCACGGCTGCCGCCGCCGAGTCGGCCGGCGCCGAGGTCCTGCGCCAGGTGCCCAACCAGGGCAAGGGTGCCGCCCTGCGTGCCGGCTTCGGTCACGCGCTGCAGATGGGCCACGAGGCCGTCCTGACCCTCGACGCCGACGGACAGCACGACCCGTCCTGCATCCCCGCCTTCCTGGAGGCCTGGCGCAGTCGCGGCGCCCCGCTCGTCATCGGCCAGCGCGACTTCAGCCAGATGCCCCTGAGTCGGCGCCTCGCCAACAACCTGGGCACGTGGACGTTCTCCTGGGCCGTGGGCCGCCACATCGCCGACAACCAGTCGGGCTACCGCCTCATCGCTCGTCCGCTGCTGCCCCGGCTGCTCGAGAGCCAGGAGGCCGGCTTCGAGTTCGAGGTCGAGATGATCACGCTGGCCATCCGGGCGGGCCTGGCCATCGACTGGGTGCCCATCCCCACCATCTACGAGGACCAGGGCAGCCACATCCGGCCGCTGGCGCACGTCACGAACTTCCTGCGGGTGGCCTGGGCGGCGCGCCGCTCGGTGGGCCGTCCGCTCGACCTGGCCGACGGGCCGAACGAGTGATGGGCTAGGCTCAGGACAGCATGTCCCCACGTCGAGCAGATCACGGCAGCGACCCCTGGGTGTCGCAGTCATCGCTGTCTTCCTGGTGCTTGATGCCGTTGGGGCGCTTGCGACGCTCGCCATCGACACCCCGCTCATGACGCGCACCAGCACCCTGCTCGAGCTCAACGAGGCGATGCCGGCCGTCGTCTTCACGATGGCCATCCTGCGCCTGATCGCTGCCGTCGGCCTCTGGCTGGGCTGGCGACGAGCGTGGCCGCTGACGATGATCCTGGTGGGCACAGGCCTGCTCCTCTCTCTGTCCCTCTACGCGGTCGGAGACCCTCCCTACGCCCGCCTGGCCATCGACATCATCATCGCCTTCTACCTGAACCAGGGCGTCGTCCGGGACTACTTCGAGGGCCGACCCGAGAAGGCTGATGCCGGCCACCATGGCTCGCAGCCCGTGATGACCGAGCCACTCTCCGACCTGGACCTGCTGCGGGCCTTCGAGCCCGTCGTTCGCTACACGAACGGTGAGCTCTTCTTCCCCACGGGCGTGGAGCACTACCTGGCCGAGTGCGACCTGCTGGTGGGGCCCTCGGAACGTGAGCGGCGCGTCCTCGTCCCGCAGGGCGAGCTGACGCCGGCGTCGCTGGCCACCTTCATCGCGCCGCCCGGGGAGAGCCTCTACCTGCGGCTCGTCCAGAAGCCGCTCAACGGCCTGGAGCTGCGCCGCTGGCGCAGCCGGCCCGGCCGCATCCCCTTCAGCGCGCCCGGCCGGCTGGCGCGCGTGGGGCTCTTCGCGCGGCTGCTCGACGCTGGCTTCACGGCTTCTCTGCTGCTGCGTGGCTCGGTGCCCGGCGGCACGGCGGCAGCGGCCCAGATCAAGTACGCCCACGCCCGCGAGACGCGACCCCCGCTACGTCTACCACGCCCGTGTCGTCCGTGAGAACGGCTGGACCTGCCTGCACTACCTCTACTTCTACTTCATGAACGACTACCGCTCCACGTTCAACGGCGTCAACGACCACGAGGCCGACTGGGAGCAGGTCTTCATCTACCTGGAGGAGACCGCGGAGGGACCGGTGCCGGTCTGGATCGCGGCGGCGGCCCACGACTACAGCGGCGACGAGCTGCGCCGACGCTGGGACGACCCCACGCTCGCGAAGGTCGGCGACCACGTCGTCATCAACGCCGGGGCCGGCTCCCACGCCTCCTACTTCGAGCGCGGCGAGTACCTCACGCAGGTGCCCATCCCGGCCCTGCGGGGGCTGGGCAGCTTCCTCGACGTGGTGCGCGAGTTCTGGCGTGACACGTTGCGCCAGCCCGACCCCGGCGACCTGAGGGCGAAGCTCTCGAGCGCCCTCTCCGTGCCCTTCGTCGACTACGCCCGGGGTGACGGCATGGCCATCGGGCCGGACCAGCCGGAGGCCTGGTCGGCGGTCCTCATCGACGACTCGACCGACTGGGTGGATGGCTACCGCGGCCTCTTCGGCCTGGACACCTACGACCGCTTCGCCGGCGAGCGCGCCCCGGCTGGGCCCAAGTACGGCCGCTCCGGCACGGTCCGCCAGTCCTGGAACGACCCGCTCGGGCTTCGCCGGCCTGGGCAAGATGGCTCCGCCCTCCCGGCAGCCCGCGGAGATCGGCGAGCGCATCGACGGCCCTGGAGGCGGAGGCCGCCGGGGTGGCGGCCGACGTGGCCCGCCTCACCTCCGAGCTGCCCGGACTCACCCTCGAGGTGCAGGCCCTGTCGGAGTCGGGCTCCACGGCCGCGCTCCTCGAGGCTCGGGCGCTGGAGCTCGAGGCGGGCGAGAGGGAGCTGGCCGGGCTCAAGGCGAGGCAGGCGGCCATCCGGGACACGGTGGCATCGCTCCGCCGTGAGCGGGCCGACCTCGAGGCCGGCGTGCTGGGTGACCCGCAGCGCCATCTCCAGCACCCGCACCGGCCGGTCCCGCCGGAGGAGACCCGCTACAACGTCATCGTCGAGGTCTGGTCGGCCATCAGCGTCGGGCGTCCTGCTGCTCCTCGTCGCCGGGCTCGTCTTCTTCCGGCTGGTGCCGTGGTGGGGCGCGCTCATCGTGGGCTTCGTGGGCTACATCCTCATCGAGTCCGCCCTGCGCCGCCGCCTGACCCTGCTGCTGCTGCGCCTGGTGCTGGTGCTGGCCGTGGTCGGCGCGGTCATCCTCGTCTTCGACTTCCGGCTCGAGCTCATCCTGGCCGCCGTGGCCGGCCTGGCGCTCCTCGTCGTGGCCGACAACGTCCGCGAGGTGACGGGCCGCTAGCCTGGCACGCGGGCCGGCACCAGCACCCGCAGCCCGCCCGGCAGCACCCTGGCTGTCAGGCTGCCCTCGCCGACGTAGTCGCCGTCCACCTGCAGGGGCTCCGGGCGGTCCGCCTCCACGACGACCTGGCGGCCACGGACGCGCAGGCTGTCCGAGCCCTCGCCGCCGCCCAGCGAGGTGCGCGTCAGCTGGTCCACGAGGCCCTTCATGCCGTGGATGGGACCGCGCGCACCGACGACGATGAGGTCCAGCAGGCCGTCATCCGGTCGGAGCGGCAGGCGCAGGTCCAGCATGCCCGGCACGAGCTGGCCCATGTTGCCGACCAGCGCGACGGACGCCTCCGTCTCGAAGGACTCGCCGTCGACCGTGAGGCGATAGGGCACCACGCCGATGGTCGCGGCCAGCTTGAGCGCCTGCACGAAGTAGGCGGCCTTGCCGATGCGCTGCTTCCAGTCTCGCGGGGTGGTGGCCATGAGGCGCGCGTCGAAGCCGGCGCCGCAGCCGATGGTGAAGACGCCCCGCCACTCCGGGGCATCCACGAGTCGGAGCGTGACCTCGCCGAGGTCGAGGGTCCGCGTCCGCGCCCCCACCAGGGCGGCGGCTGCCGAGGCGGGCCGTGAGCGGCAGGCCCAGCACGGCCGCCAGCTGGTTGCCGGTCCCGGCCGCCACGATGCCCAGCGGCACGCCCGACCCGAGCAGCAGCTCCGCGATGTCCCGCAGCGTCCCATCGCCACCCACGCCGATGACGGCGCGCACGCCCTGGGCGAGGGCGGCCTCCACGGCCGGGCGCGTGTCAGCCTCGGCGCCGGTGACCACGATGCGCGGGGCGACGCCGTCCCGGCGCGCGACCGCCCGCTCGACCTCGGCGACGACTGCGGCCCGCGTCGCCGCGTCGCGCACCTGCGAGGCGTTGGGGTTGACGATGACGAGGCTGC
>CAVYBJ010000031.1:0-134890 GCA_963766685.1 uncultured Chloroflexia bacterium | reverse complement strand
GTCTCCGGGTCGTCCCGGAAGAGCTCCAGGATGTCCACGAAGCTGCTGCCGCTGATGGGGTCGCCGCCGATGCCCACGCAGGTCGACTGGCCGATGCCGGCATCGGTCATGGCCTGCACGACCTCGTAGGTCAGCGTGCCGGAGCGGCTCACGAGGCCGACGCGGCCTGGCCGGTGGATGGAGCCCGGGATGATGCCCACCTTGGCCCGGCCCGGCGAGGTCGCGCCGGGGCAGTTGGGCCCGACGAGGCGCGCGCCGCGCGCCTTCACCTCGGCCACGACCGGTCAGCATGTCCAGGGCGGGGATGTGCTCGGTGATGCAGAAGATGGTGCCGATGCCCGCGTCCAGCGACTCCAGGATGGCGTCCGGGGCGGCGCCGGCAGGCACGAAGATGACGCTCGTGTCCGCGCCCGTGGCGGCCACCGCCTGCGCGCAGGTGTCGAAGACCGGCACGGCGCCGCCCAGCGCGCGTCTGGCCGCCCTTGGTGGGCGTCACGCCGGCCACGACGTTGGTGCCGTAGTCGAGCATCTGCTGGGCGTGGAAGCCGCCCTCGCGCCCGGTGATGCCCTGCACGAGCAGGCGCGTGCCACGGTCGATGAGGATGCTCACGCGGCCACCTGCCGCGCCAGCGCCACGGCACGCTCGACCGCCTCGTCCAGCGTCTCCGCGGTCACGATGTCACCGCCAGCCTCGCGCAGGATCCGGGCGGCGAGGTCCGCGTTGGTGCCCACGATGCGCACCACGAGCGGCACGCTGCGGGTCTGCTGGGCGCGCGCCTCCACGAGGCCGCGGGCGACCTCGTCACCGCGGGCGATGCCCCCGAAGATGTTGACCAGGATGGCCTTCACCGAGGGGTCGGAGAGGATGAGGCGCATGGCCTCCGCGACCTTGTCCGAGCGAGCGCCGCCGCCGATGTCCAGGAAGTTGGCGGGCTCGCCGCCGGCGCGCTTGACGAGGTCCATGGTGGTCATGGCCAGGCCGGCGCCGTTGACCATGCAGCCGATGTCGCCGTCCAGCCGGATGAAGCTGAGGCCGGCCGCGCGGGCGGCGGTGTCGGCCGGGTCCTCCTCGTCCAGGTCGCGCATGGCCTCGTGGCCGGGGTGGCGCCGGAGGGCCGAATCGTCGAGCGTGACCTTGGCGTCCAGGAGCGCCAGCCGCTCGACCGGCCCGTCGGGCCCTTCCTCGCGCACGATGGCCAGGGGATTGACCTCCACGAGGTCGGCATCCTCGCGGACCATGACGTCCACGAGCCCCCGGCAGATGGCCGTGGCCTGCGTGAGATGGTCGCCCAGGCCGAGCGCGAAGGCCATCTGGCGCGCCTGGAAGGGCTGCAGGCCGAGCTGCGGGTGGGCGTGGACGCGGATGATGGCGTCGGGATGCTCCTCCGCCAGCGTCTCGATCTCCACGCCGCCCTCCGCGGCGCCCATGAGCAGGATGCGCTGGTTGGCGCGGTCCAGGACGGCGGCCAGGTACATCTCGCGCACGATGGTGGCGGCCGGCGTGACCATGACGCGGCGCACCGTGCTGCCCTTGATGTCCATGCCCAGGATGGCGGACGCCACGGCCTCCGCCTCGTCCGCGCTGCGCGCCAGCTTGACGCCACCGGCCTTGCCGCGGCCGCCCACGAGCACCTGGGCCTTGACGACGACGGCCCCGGCGCCGCATCCAGGTAGGCCGCCGCCTGGGCGCGCGCCTCCGCCGGCGTGGTCGCCACGGCATAGGGTGGGACCGGCAGGCCGGCGCGCAGAAGCAGGGACTTGGCGTGGTATTCGTGCAGTTTCACGGGCTTCTGCAGGATAGCGTGCGTGCCCCGTCGTGACCGCGGTCCCGCTGACCGCGGGCACGCCGGCAGGCCTCGTGGCGGTCGCGTAGCTGGCCGTCGCGACCCCATGTGACCCGCTGACGATGCGATACATTAGGGCGCAGCCGACCGTCAGCTCGGCCGGGAACGGCAGTCGAAGGGAACCGCACGCCCCGATGATGTCCCTGCCCTCGCCATCGCCACGCCGCCCGTGACCGCGTCCGACCAGGTCACGCAGGGCCGCCGCGTCGAGGCGCGCGCGGCCAGCAAGCCGGCCGGCACGGCGCTGCGCGGCTTCGGGACCACGCGGCGCATCGACCGCTGGTCGCTGCGCCCGCTGGCCATCGCCCTGGGCCTGACGGCCTTCATCGTCTACGCGCTCGTCTCGTCGGTCTTCCTGATCCCGTACTTCGGCGTCGAGTACGAGGCGGCGGGCTACCACTCGCCCTTCTTCTCCATCGCCATCGGTGAGGTCTTCCTGCCGGCCTGGCTGTCGCCGGCCATCCTGGTGCTCTGGATCCAGGTCTTCTTCCGGGCCACCTGCTACTACTTCCGGGGCGCCTACTACAAGGCCTTCTTCGCCGACCCGCCGGCCTGCGCGGTCGGGGAGCCCTCCATCCATCGCCGCTACGGCATGGAGAACCGCTTCCCCTTCATCCTCATGAACGCGCACCGCTTCTTCCTGTACCTGGCCTTCATCCCGCTGGCCGTGCTCTGGATCGACCTGCTGCTGGCGATCTGGCACGACGGCAGCCTGCGCCTGGGCGTCGGCGTCTTCCTCATCGCCGCGGACGCGCTCCTGGTGAGCCTCTACGTCTTCTCCTGCCACTCCTTCCGCCACCTCGTGGGCGGCGGGCTGGACTGCTTCAGCTGCACCGCCAACACGCGGCGCCGGCACGGCATCTGGGCCCGCGTGAGCGCGTGGAACCAGCACCACGGCCTGTGGGCCTGGGCGAGCCTGGCCAGCATCATCGTCGTGGACCTCTACGTGCGGGCGCTGGCGCTGGACGTCATCGGTCCCTCCACGCCGATCATCGGGGGCTTCCTGTAGTCGCATGATCGAGAGCCATCCCCACGACATCCTCATCATCGGCGCCGGCGGGGCGGGCCTGCGGGCGGCCGTAGCCGGCATCGCCGCCGGCCGCTCGGTGGGCGTCGTCTGCAAGTCGCTGCTGGGCAAGGCCCACACCGTCATGGCCGAGGGTGGCATGGCCGCCTCCCTGGCGCACGTGGACGACCGCGATTCGTGGTCCACGCACTTCCGCGACACGATGGTCGGCGGCCGTCTCCTCAACAACCCGCGGATGGCGGAGCTGCACGCCCGGGAGGCACCGGATCGCGTGCGCGAGCTGGAGGCCTGGGGCGCCGTCTTCGACCGCACGCGGGACGGGCGCATCCTGCAGCGGCCCTTCGGCGGCCACACCTACCCGCGCCTCGCCCACGTCGGCGACCGCACCGGCCTGGAGCTCATCCGCACCCTGCAGGACCGCAGCGTGGCCGTCGGCGTCAAGGTCTACCAGGAGACCATCATCACGCGCCTGGCCGTGGGCCCGTCCGGCGTCCTCGGCGCCATCGGCTACCGGCGCGCGGACGGCGTCCCGGTGGCCTTCCCGGCGCGGGCCGTCATCCTGGCCACCGGCGGGGCGGGACGCGCCTTCGCCGTCACCTCCAACTCCTGGGAGTCCTCCGGGGACGGCTACGCGCTGGCCTGGCGGGCCGGCGCCGAGCTCATCGACATGGAGTTCGTGCAGTTCCACCCCACCGGCATGGTCCATCCGCCCGGCGTGCGCGGCCTGCTCGTCACGGAGGCCGTGCGCGGCGAGGGCGGCATCCTGCGCAACGCCGACGGCGAGCGCTTCATGTGGCGCTACCTGCCGGAGGACCGCCGCCACGAGTACGCCGCCACGGACGAGGAGGCGCGGGCCTGGGTGGACGCCCTGACGGAGGGCCGCCAGACCGACCATCGCCGCCCGCCGGAGCTGTCCACCCGCGACAACGTGGCGCGCGCCATCTACACCGAGGTCAAGGAAGGCCGCGGATCCCCGCACGGCGGCGTCTTCCTGGACATCAGCTACCTGCCGCCGGAGCGCGTGCGCCGCAAGCTGCCCTCCATGTACGAGCAGTTCAAGGAGCTTGCCGACGTGGACATCACGGCCGGGCCGATGGAGGTCGGGCCGACGATGCACTACATGATGGGCGGCATCCGGGTGGACGCGGACACGGGCGCCACGACCACGCCCGGCCTCTATGCCGCGGGCGAGGTGGCTGCCGGGCTGCACGGCTCCAACCGGCTGGGCGGCAACTCGCTCACGGACCTGCTCGTCTTCGGCCGGCGCGCCGGCGAGGCGGCCGTCGAGGCCACGGCTGCGAGCGAGGACTCCGGTCTGGCCCGGCGCCCGCGGACCTGCCCCCCGACTTCGTGGCCGAGTCGCTGGCCGCCATGGCGGCGCCCTTCGAGCGTCGCGGTGAGGATCCCAACCGCCTCCACGCCGATCTGCAGGAGACGATGTCCTCGCTGGTCGGGATCTTCCGCACCGAGTCGGACCTTGCCGCGGCCATCCGGCGTATCGAGGGCTACAAGGCGCGCTGGGAGGGCCTGGCCGTGACCGGCCCGCGGCGCTTCAACCCGGGCTGGGACCTCGTCTTCGAGCTGCGCAACATGCTGGCCGTCTCGGAGGCCATCGCCCGCTCTGCGCTGGAGCGCACGGAGAGCCGCGGTGCGCACAGCCGCCTCGACTTCGTGGGCATGCCGCCGGAGTGGGATGTCGTCAACGTCGCCGTGGGGCGCGAGGACGGCGCCATGGTCGTGCGGCAGACCCCCACCCGGGACTTCCCCGCCGAGCTGCGCCAGTACGTGACCGCTGGCGCGGACGCGGCCAAGGACTGACGGCCGATGGACGAGGCGATCCTCTGGGTGTTCCGCGGCGAGGCCGGCGAGGAGGGCGGCTTCTACGAGTACCGCGTGCCGGCCGAGGAGGGCATGGTGGTCCTGGACGCCGTGCACTGGATCCAGCAGCACGTGCAACCGGACCTGGCCGCGCGATGGAACTGCAAGGCTGCCAAGTGCGGCTCCTGCAGCGCGGAGATCAACGGCAAGCCGGGCCTCATGTGCAAGACGCGCCTGCACGACTTCCCGGAGGGGGAGGCCATCACCGTCGAGCCCATGCGCACCTTCCCGCACGTTCGCGACCTCGTCACGGACGTCTCCTGGAACTCGGAGGTCAACGCCCGCCTCACGCCCTTCTCGCCGCCGACGGACGTGCCGCAGTCGGAGTGGCGCTGGCAGCAGGAGGACGGCGAGCGCTCCCAGGAGTTCCGCAAGTGCATCGAGTGCTTCCTGTGCATGGACGTCTGCCACGTGCTGCGCAACCACGAGACGGAGCACGAGTTCATCGGCCCGCGCTACCTGGTGCGCGCCGCCAGCCTTGAGATGCACCCCATGGACGAGGCCGAGCGAACGCCCTTCCTGAAGTACGACGCGGGCATCGGCTACTGCAACATCAACAAGTGCTGCACGGATGTCTGCCCGGAGCACATCCGCATCACGGACAACGCCATCATCCCGCTCAAGGAGCGCGTCGCCGACGAGTACTACGACCCCCTGCGCATGCTCTGGCGCAAGCTGCGCGGCGAGCCCGGGCCCGGGGCCAGGGACGAGACGCCTCCGACAGGATGACGAAGCGACTGCTCATCCGGACGGACGGCGCCTCGCGCGACAACCCGGGACCGGCCTCTGCCGGTGCCGTGCTCATCGATGCCGAGCGGCCCGACGCCGCCCATCCTGACTGCCCGCCGCTCTCGGTCGTCTCGCGGCCGCTGGGCATCCAGACCAACAACGTGGCCGAGTACACGGCCCTCGTACTGGCCCTCGAGGAGGCCCATCGGCTGGCGGCCACGGAGGTCGACCTGCGCATGGACTCCAAGCTCATCGTCGAGCAACTCCACGGCCGCTGGCGGGTGAAGGACGCCAAGCTCCAGCCGCTCCACGCGGAGGCACGCCGGCTGCTGGCCGGGTTCGCGCGCTGGAAGGCCACGCACGAGCCGCGTGCCACCAACCGCGCCGCCGATGCCCTGGCCAACCTGGCCCTGGACGACCCGGCGGCCGCGGCTCGCCTGGAGGCTCGCTACCGCGCCTGATGCCGCGAGTCGCTGCCGCTCGCCTGGAGCCGCGAGCCGCTCCGCGCCCGCCGCCGGCCCTCCGCCGGGCGTGCCCGCCGTGCCCGCCGCCTGAGGGTGGCGCGGGGTGCCGGTGCTACAGTCCTCTCGCCAGCGAGGTGGCCGGATGGCTGCGCGCGACGGGGCGACCCGCCGCTCGAGGAAAGTCCGAGCACCGCGACGCAGGGTAGCGGGTAACACCCGTCCGCCGTGAGGCGAGGACCAGCGCCACAGAGACGAGTCGGCTGCGGCTTCGGCCGCCGCCGGGTGAAACGGGCAAGCTCTACCTGGTGCAAGGCCAAATAGGAGAGCCCGTGCGGCGCGAGTCGCACGAGGGGTGCGTCGCCCCGCTCTCGGGTCGGCCGCATGAGGCGTCGGGTGACCGGCGCCCTAGATGGATGGCCATCCCCGCGCTTGCGCGGGACAGAACTCGGCTTACAGGCCGCCTCGCTGGCGCCTCACCCGATGCCACGCACGGATCAGGCCCTCTGGCGGCCCCACGCGGAGAGGCTGCACGCAGTCCTGCACGCGTTCGGAGCGCTCACTCGTCGCCCAGCGTGGCCAGGAAACGGGCCGGCGTCATGACTGGCAGCTGATCACCCAGGTCGAGCAGGTGGGCATCACCCGACACGAGCACGTCGGCTGCAGCGGCGCGAGCGAGGTCCACCAGGTACTCGTCGTCGGGATCGACGCTGAGTGGCAGACCGCTCGGCGCCGGGTCATCGAGGATCGTCGCCTCTCGCCCGATGAGCTCGACGTACGCGATGGCCTCGGCCTCAGCGACGTAGCGACGGAGCTTCTCGCGCCCCAGGACCTCGCGGAGCTCGGCCAACAGCGTCGGAGAGGCGACGAGCTCGAAGGTGCCGGCGCGAAGCTCCAGCAGCAGCGCCGCGCTCGGCCCGCCGGGGCTGATCAGCGCCGAGACGAGGACGTTGGTGTCAAGAACCGCGCGCGGCACGCTTCTCGGCTCGGGCCGCGTGCGTCTCCTCGACCGCGAGGCGCATCGCCTTGTCCTCGCCCAGGTCGCTGCGCGCCCACACGCCCGCCACGACGTCGAAGCCGAGGTATGCCCGGAGCGCGGCCTCCACCACCTCCGAGTCGCGCTTGTCGGTCCGGGCCGCCCGGACGCGGGCCGCCCGCATCACGTCCTCATCGACGTAGAGGGTCACCTTCTTCTTGGTCGCCACCCGCCCAGTATAGCGGCATAACGCTAAGACTTCAAGATGGCGTCAGGTCCGTAAGCATCCCAACGTCTGTGAGGGTCCGTCGTCCCAGTAGACCCGTCCGTCCCAGCGACGACTCGGCAGGCCAGAGGAACGGCAGTCCGCACTCCCGGCACGGCCCGCCCCGGCCGACCCTCGTGACGCGACGCGGGCCTTTCACTCATCCGCGTCAACAGGCGGTGGAATCAAGGGACGCCGTCACGCACGGTGGACAGGGTTGAGCCACGCTCACCGGGCGTCTGGACTCGACTCGGCTTACAGGCCGCCTCGCTGGCAGCCTGCCGCTCGCGGGGACACGCTCGCGGGGCCATTGCCGGGGGCAGGATAGACTGCGGCTTCAGGGGTGCCGGTCGGGTGCCCATCGTCACTGGAAGGAGCCCACGCTCATGTCCCACCGCGCCCCCTCGGTCCGCTCGCGCGTGGCCGCCACCAGCGCAGGGCTCGTCGTCGCCCTGTCGCTCGTCTCCGTCCCGGCGACGTTCGCGCAGGAGGGGCCCGACGCGACCGTGCAGTCCTTCCTCGACGCCATCGAGGCCAAGGACTTCGCGGCCCTGCCGTCCTACTTCTGCGAGGAGTTCGCCGACCAGGCATCCGCCTTCGACCTCACGACCCTGGCCGGTACGCTGCCGGAGGGTACCGACGCGCAGGCGCTCCTGGACGCCTTCATCCTCGACGCCGAGGTGACCAACCTCGAGGTCGTCAGCCAGACCGACACCGAGGCCGTCGTGGCGCTCGCCGGGACGATCTCGATGGACATCGACGCGGCTGCGCTGGCACCCTTCATCGAGGGCCTGCTGGCGGCCAGCGGGCAGGAGGTGACCCCGGACATGGTCACGATGATGACGGACCTGCTCGCCTCCGAGTTCACCGCGGAGTCGACCCCCATCGACGATGAGATCACGCATGGTCCCCGGCGAGGCCATGCCATGGCTCATCTGCGACGAGCTGGGTGGCACCACGGAGGTCAGCCCGGCCGCCAGCGGCGAGCCGTCCGTGACGGACCCGATGGCCAGCCCGGCGGCCAGCCCGGCCGCGTAGCGGTCAGTCCACGCCTTCAAGCCATCGCCCGCTGCGACGCCGCGGGCGACCCTGGCGGTGCCTCGAGATCGAGGGCCAGCCGCCGAACCCGTCCAGCGCACACCGCGACCAACGACGCCCGCCCTCATCATGGGGCGGGCGTCGTTGCGAGCAGGGGCCTCGGCGCCATATTCGTCTCCCTTGGCATCGAGCGCGCCATGGTCCCCGTTGGCTGCCTCAGGCCCCTGGCGTTGACGACGGCCGAGGGAGCCGCAGGTCGTTCAGCGTCGTCCGTGTTCGTCGGTCCGAAGCGACGTGAGGTTGGCCTCGCTCAGGCCTCGTCGGGTCGGAAGATGCCCGTGGCCGTGCAGGCGCCGCAGATGGGCCCGGCCGAGTCCACGTCGCCAAGCGCCATCGGCGTGGCCATCCCCCGGTAGAGGCACATGATCTCGTAGGCGGGCGAGACCGAGCGCCCGGCAGCGACTCGAGTCGATCGATGCGGCGGAACGTGCAGCGCCGCAGGCGGCCCACCGGGGCGATGGATTCCGGTGCGGGCACGTCGTGGGTGGCGATGGGGATCCCCGAGGACCCGCCGACGGCCCCAGCGGTCCGACCGCCGCGATGGGTGCCTCCGGGGCAGCCGGCATCGACGGGCCAACGACCCCGAAGGGACCGATGCGTCTGCGGGCGATGGTCACGACGGCTCCTCTGTCACGCGGCGGTGTCTCGACCGTGCGCGGAAGGCGACCCTAGCGCCCGGTTCGGGAGACTGCCTATGGGCGTTCGGTACCCCGTCCGGGTCGCCGACGGGTCCGGTCTGCCTGGCGCGCGGGGGTGCTGGCGCGTCGATGTGGGCACCTCGGGTACTGGTGGGTCGGATGGTGCGGAAGTCCCCTTGACGGGTCCTTCATCTCCGCTATGATGCCCATCCAAGTGGCACGAAGTGGTGCGAAGTGGGGAGGAAAGGTGAAGCGGTCCGGTCGGTCCACCGCCGTGGTGGCCGAAGTGGGGGACCGTTGACCGCCCCGCCAGCGGCGTAGGAGTCGGGAGGGTCCCGGCCGTCGCTTGCACCACGGATCTGCCTGTCGGAGCCAGCCCAGCCCCGTGTTCACAGGTGAGTACCGCCACACGGTCGACGACAAGGGACGCCTGGCCGTCCCTGCCCGCTTCCGTGCCGATCTCGCCCAGGGAGCACAGGTCAGCAAGTGGATCGACGGCTGCGTGGCCATCTTCCCGCGAGCCGACTGGGAGGCGCTGGCGGATCGGGTCGCGGCGCTGCCGGTGACGGACCAGGGTGTCCGGACCTTCCAGCGCTTCCTCTTCGGTGCGGCGTTCGAGATCGAGCTCGACCGCCAGGGTCGCTTCGTCCTGCCCTCGATCCTGCGCGAGTTCGCAGGGCTCGAGGCGGAGGTCGTCGTGGTCGGCGCCCGCAATCGTCTCGAACTGTGGTCCCCGATGGGATGGGGCCAGTACTCCGCTCAGATGGACCAGCCGGAGGTGCTCGCGGCGCACCTCCAGGGCCTGGGCATCTAGCGACCACATGAGCCTCCGGGGTCCGGGTGGACCGTCGGGGCGGTCGGATCGTTGATGGAACAGGAACTAGGGCACCTGCCCGTGATGCTTACGGAGGTCATCTTGGCTCTCTCGCCGCACCCGGGCAGTTTCCAGATCGATGCGACCGTCGGCGGCGGAGGGCACGCCAGCCGGATCCTGGAGGCCGCCAACCCCGATGGCCGCCTCCTGGGGATCGATGCCGACCCGCGGGCCATCGAGCGCTCCGGGCACCGCCTCGCCTCCTACGGCGAGCGCGTCACCCTGAGGCGCTCGAACTTCGAGGACATCGCCAGCGTGGCTGCCGAGACCGGCTTCGACCGGGTGGACGGCATCCTCATGGACCTCGGCGTCAGCTCACAGCAGCTCGACGACGACGACCGCGGCTTCAGCTTCCGCTCCACCGAGCGGCTGGACATGCGCTTCGACACCTCCCGCGGCATCCCCGCCAGCGAGGTCGTGGCCACCTACGACGAGGCGGCCCTGGCCGGCATCTTCCGCCGCCACGGCGAGGAGCCCCACGCGCGGCGCATCGCCCGGGCCATCGTCGCGGAACGCTCCCGGCGGACCATCGAGACGCCCGCGCAGCTGGCCGAGATCATCGCCGCTGCCGCCCCGCGCACGCCCGGCCGCCGCCGCCTGCACCCCGCGACGCGCGTCTTCCAGGCCCTCCGCATCGAGGTCAACCGTGAGCTGGAGACGCTGCCGGCCGCGCTGGAGGCCTGCCTGGACCTGCTCAAGCCGGACGGCCGCCTCTGCGTCATCAGCTACCACTCCCTCGAGGACCGCATCGTGAAGCGCTTCTTGGCGCGTGAGCGGCAGGGGTGCACCTGCCCACCCGACTTCCCCGTGTGCGTCTGCGGCCGCGCGCCGCGGATCGCCCGTATCGGCGCCCAGCCACAGCTCCCCACCGAGGACGAGGTGGCCCACAACCCGCGTGCCCGCAGCGCCAGGCTGCGGGCGGCCAGGAGGCTCGCAGCATGAAGAACGGACACGGCAGCTCCCGACGCCAGGCCTACGGGCGGCGCATGAAGGACCTGCGCACGCGGCGCGGCGATGAGCTGGCCGTGGACCTTGACGGGCCGCGCGGCTGGAGCCGCGGCTCGGCCTGGGACGAGGATCGCCCGCTGCACCGGGCGGTCCTTGAGATCGGCAACCTGTCCAGCGGCGCCCGACCCCGCTGATGGCAGCCTTCCAGGGTGCTCGACTCCGCGCCGTCGCCATCCCCGACCAGGGGATCGCGGCACGTGCCCGCGGCGTCTCGCGCCCTGTGGCCGGCGCGATCCCGCGCCCCCGGCCCGCCGGGCTGCTGCTGGCCGCCATCCTGGCCGCCACGATGATCGCCCTCGTCTACCTGACCCAGACGCTGGCCTCCAACGCCACCAGCTCCGAGATCGCCGACCTGGCCGATCGGCGCGAGGAGATCGCGCGGCTGCTTCGCAACCAGGCCCTCGCCATCGAGACGTGGGCGGACCCGGCGGAGGTGGGGCGCAAGGCGCGCGAGCTGGGTCTCCGACAGCTGGGCGACGTGGTCGTCCTCCCGGCCGACTGAGCGGCCATGCTCGGCCGAACGGACCGTCACCTGCGCATGGTGGCGCTGCTGGTCGTCTTCACGCTGTTCGGCTCGGCGACGATGCTGCGGCTGGGCTACTGGCAGGTCGTCGCCGCCCCTGACCTCGTGTCTCGCGCTGTCGACACCATGGCGCCGCCGCCCGCGATGGTGCTGGCACGGGCCGAGATCATCGACCGCGACGGGGTGACGTTGGCCCAGTCGGCGTCCTTCGACCGCCTCGACGCCAACCCCAGGGACATCCCGGAGGAGCGCCGAGCGCAGATCGTGGCGACCCTGACCGAGATCCTCGAGCTCAGCCCGGAGGAGCAGGCCGCCTACCAGGCCAAGCTCTCGTCGGGTTCGGCCTGGGACTGGCTGGCACGCCGGCTCACGCCGGAGCAGTCGGTCGAGATCGCCATGGCCAAGGACGAGGGCAAGCTGCCCGGGATCACCCTGGCCCCCGTCGAGACGCGCGTCTACCCGCGTGACGGCGGCCAGACCGGCACCAGCCTGGCCAGCCAACTGCTGGGCTTCGTGGCTGGCGACAGCGGCGGTGCCTACGGCGTGGAGCGCCTCTACGAGGACCGCCTCACTGGGGCGGACGGTCGCCCGCTGGATGTGGCCAGCATCGCCGGCGTCGCCGCGGCTCAGGGTGACGTGGCGGTCTCCGACTACGGGGGCCTGGCCGTGGCGCCACTCCGCCTGACCATCGACGCCAAGCTGCAGCGCCAGGTCGAGATCGAGCTCAACGCGGCGCGCCTCGCCAACCACGCCAAGTCCGCCAGCGCCATCGTCATGGACCCCAACACCGGCGAGATCCTGGCCTCGGCCTCCGTGCCGGCCTTCGACGCCAACGACTACGGTCGGATCGCCCAGAAGGACCCGGGCCTCCTCCGCGACCGCGTCATCAGCGGCATCTACGAGCCCGGCTCGGTCATGAAGGCCTTCACCGTCACGGCCGCGCTGGAGAGCGGCGCCGTGACGCCGATGACGCAGATCAAGGACCAGCCTCGACTCGCGGTCCAGGGCGGCGAGGTGCGCAACTCCGGCGAGTCGATCGGCCTGGCGCCGGTCCGCGACATCATCGCCCGATCGCGCAACGTGGGCACCTCGAAGATCGCCTTCCGCATGGCGCCCCGGGACCACCAGAAGGCTGCGCACATCCTCTTCGACATGTGGGACCGCGTGGGCATGGTGGGCAAGACCGGCGTGGACATGGCCGGCGAGGAGGCCGGCATCTGGTACGACCCAAGCAAGTACGACTGGGCTGAGATGGACCTCGCCAACCGCTCCTTCGGCCAGGGTGTCGGTGTCACGCTCATGCACCTCGCGACCGGCTACGCCACCCTCGTCAACGGCGGCTTCCGGGTCCAGCCCCACGTCGTCGCGGATGGGGAAGCGGCGTCCGTGCCCAGGGAGCGTGTGCTCAACACCAAGGTGGCTGGCCAGGTGCGCGACATCCTCACCTACGTGACCGGATCGGTACCCACCTACGCGCGCGGCGCGCTCATCCCCGGCTACATGATCGGCGGCAAGACGGGCACGGCGCAGATCTGGGATCCGTCGCTCGGCGAGAACGGCAACTGGAAGCGCGACCGCTTCAACCACAGCTTCGTGGGCTTCGTGGGTGCCAACCGTCCCGAGGTGCTCATCGCGGTGCGCATCGAGGAAGCCGTTCCCAAGGCCACCAAGCCCTACCTGGATCTCAACATCGAGTCCTACGAGCTCTTCGGGATGATCGCCCGCGCGGCCATCAAGGACCTTGACATCAAGCGCTCACGCGACCCCTTCGCGGGCCTGCCCATCCCGGGCACGGAGGCGGCGCGAGACCCCCTCTTCGAACGTGCCATGGCGGCGGCCAAGGAGCGAGCCCGGGCCAGCGGCGCCTCGGTCGGCGAGGGCCGCGTCGGCCGGCGCGGCGAGGACGGCAGCGATGCCAGGAGCGGCGCTGACGCCGTGACCGGCACCGACATCGCGGCACGCGGCGCCGATGTCGTGGCCCGCAACGCCGCGGGAGAGCCGCGCAGCGCCCGGGATGGACGAACGCGCCAGGGTGTCGATCGGGCCCATCAGCCGGGCGGCTTCCCCGGGGACGCCGGCGAGTCCGCCTTCGACCCGGCCTCCCGCGACGACCGGGGGCCACGCTCCGCACGACGGCGCCGCCTGACGGTGGCAGCATGGCCTGTCATGAGTCGTGGACAGGAGCAGGCCCGGCCGACGAGCCAGCCGACGGCAGCCGACGCGCCAGGCCGTCATCGAGCCGCAGCAGCTGGCCGAGTCCGCGGCCGGCGCGCTCCTGCGCCGCGGCAGCCTGCCCATCGTCGGGGCGGCCGTCGACTCGCGCCGGGTGGAGCCCGGCAACGTCTTCTTCGCCCTGCCCGGCGAGCACACCGACGGGCACCGCTTCCTGGACGCGGCCGTGGCGGCGGGTGCCGCCGCGCTGGTGGTCAGCGAGCCGCTCGACGAGGACCGGCTCGCCACGCTGACCGGCACCTCGGCGATCGGTGAGCGTCGTCCGCGTGTCCGACCCCGCGGCTGCCCTGCGCGCCGTGGCCGCCGACTACCGCGACCGCTTCCGACCGCTCGTGGTGGGCATCACCGGCTCGCTCGCCAAGACCTCCACCAAGGAGCTCGCGGCCGAGGTGCTGGCGGCTCGCTTCCGGGTGCTGCGCAGTGCCGGCAACGAGAACAACGAGATCGGGCTGCCGCTCACGCTCCTGCGGCTCCGCCCCGAGCACGAGGCGGCGGTCCTCGAGATGGGCCTCTACACCACCGGTGAGATCGCCCTCCTGGCGCAGCTGGCGAAGCCCGCCATCGGCGTCGTCACGGCCGTGCGCGGGGTGCACCTCTCGCGGGCCGGGTCCATCGACGCCATCGAGGCCGGCAAGCGAGAGCTGGTCGAGGCGCTCCCGGCCTCTGGCTGGGCGGTCCTCAACGCCGACGATGAGCGCGTCTCGCGGATGGCCCGCTCGACCCTGGCACGCGTGCTGCGCTACGGCTTCGACGCCTCCGCCGACGTGCGTGCCGAGGGCATCCACTCGCTCGGCGCGGCCGGCATGCGCTTCCAGCTGGTCCTGGCCGATGGGCGGCATGACGGTCACGACCCCGACGCTGGGCCGACACGGCGTCCACAACGCCCTGGCCGCTGCCGCCATCGCCCAGTGCGCCGGCCTGTCCGCCGACGAGATCGTCCGGCGGCCTCGCGCGCCCGGCCTCCGCCGCGCACCGCTCACAGCTCGTGCGGGCCGGCACCTGGACCATCCTCGACGACTCCTACAACGCCTCTCCCGACGCCGTCCTGGCAGCCCTGGGCCTCCTCGCAGAGCTGCCGGGACGGCACATCGCCGTCCTCGGCGAGATGCTCGAGCTGGGTGACGCAGCCCCGGCCGAGCACCATCGCGTGGGCGCCGCGGCGGCCGCCGTGGTCGGACCGCCTGGTGGTCGTCGGCGCCGCCGCGGCCGGCATCGCCGAGGGGGCCCTGGAGGGAGGCCTGGCCTCCGGACGCATCGACGCACGTCGCCGACCGGGCCCAGGCCCTGGCCGTCCTGCTGGCGCTGCTGCAGGACGGCGACACCGTGCTCGTCAAGGCCTCCCGGGGGGCCGCGCTCGACCTCCTCGTCGACCAGCTCGTGCTGGCGGCACGTTCCGCCGGGGCCACGGCATGAACGGCGAAACGATCGTCCAGGGCATCCTCCTCGCCTTCGCCGTCGTCGTCGTCATGATGCCGGCCTTCATCAGGCTGCTGCGCCGCCTGGGCATGGGCAAGCGCATCCGCATGGAGGGGCCGGAGACCCACTACGTCAAGGAGGGCACGCCCACCATGGGCGGCCTGCTCATCGTCGGCGTGGTGCTGGGCATCGGGCTCCTGGTGGAGCTCTCCGGCGTCGACTTCGTGGACAGCTCGACGTTCGCCCCGATGGCCACGCTGGCGCTGGTGGGGGTGCTGGGCACCGCCGACGACTGGCTGAACGCCCGCACCGGCGACGGCATCAGCGCCATCCAGAAGCTGCTCTGGCAGTCGGTGGTCGCCGGCGTGGCTGCCTGGCAGATCCAGGACACCTACCAGATCACGGCCCTCTTCGCGCCCTTCGTCGGCGTCGTCGCCATCCCGCCCTGGCTCTACATCCTCATCGCTGCCTTCGCCATCGTGGCCACCAGCAACGCGGTCAACATCACCGACGGCCTGGACGGCCTGGCCGGCGGCACGCTCATCTTCGCCTTCACCGGCTACATGGTCATCGCGGCCGTCTTCTTCGACCGCTCCCCGGCCGGCGTGGGCGCCGACGTGGCCGACCTGCCGCTGCTCTGCGCCCTGATCATCGGGGCCCTGCTGGCCTTCCTCTGGTTCAACGTGCACCCGGCCCAGATCTTCATGGGCGACTCGGGAGCCCTGGCCCTGGGCGCCACGCTGGCCGTCATCGCGCTCATCACCGGCCAGGTCCTGCTGCTGCCCCTCATCGGCCTCGTCTTCGTGCTGGAGACCGGCTCCGTCATCCTCCAGGTCGCCTCCATGAAGCTCCGCGGCCGGCGCCTCTTCCGCATGTCGCCGCTGCACCACCACTTCGAGCTGATGGGCTGGGACGAGGAGAAGATCACCCTGCGCTTCTGGATCGTGGGCGTCCTCTCGGCGCTCGTCGGCGTGGCCCTCTACCTGGCCACCCGCGGACTGCTCAGCTGAGCGCGCCGGCGATGGCCTCGTCGCCCATCGACCTTTCCCGCCTGGCGCTGGGCTCGTTCCACGGGCGGCCCGTGGCCGTCCTGGGCCTGGCCCGCAGTGGCATCGCCCTGGCGCGGTTCCTGTCCGACCAGGGCGCCCGCGTGACCATCTACGACGCCCAGCCTGCCGAGGCGCTCGCGGAGGCCCTGGCGGCGCTCGGGGAGCGCCGGCCGCGCCTGCTCCTGGGCCCGGACGTCGACCCCGCGGAGGCGCTGGCCGGCCAGGACCTGGTGTGCACGTCGCCCTCGGTCAGCAGCCGCTACCCCACCACCGAGCCTCGCCTGCGCGCCGCGCTGGCCGCGCTCGAGACGAGCGGCCTGGTGCCGGTCGTCAGCGAGGTCGATCTCTTCCTGCGCCTCTGCCCGGCCCCCACGATCGGGGTCACGGGCACCAAGGGCAAGACCACCACGAGCTCGCTCGTCGCGGCGGTCCTGGCGGCCGGGCCGCATCCCGTCGTCCTGGGCGGCAACATCGGCCGGCCACTCATCGAGCGGCTGCCGGAGCTGGGGCCGCAGCACCGCGTGGTCGTGGAGCTCTCCGAGCTGCAGCTGCCGACGCTCTCGCGGGGCACGGACGTGGCCGTCTACACGCACGTCACCTCCGACCACCTCGACCGACACGGCAGCCTGGAGGCGTACCGGGCCGTCAAGCGACGCCTGCTGGAGCTGCTCCCGGAGGGCGGCGCGCTGGTCCGCAACGACGACGACCCCGTCGTGAGCGGGTATCGCGCGCCGATGGGCGCCCTGACCGTGACGTATGCGCGGACGGCTGCCCGACCCGGGGGCCTCGGCGTGGACGACGGCTGGATCGTGGCCCGAGACGTGCCGCGACTGGCCGCCGCCGGTCTCGCGGAGAGCGGCGCAGACGGCCGCATCCTGCCGCTCGCGGAGATCCCGGTGCCCGGTGAGCACAGCGTCTCCAACGTCCTTGCCGCCGCTGCCGTGGGCCTCCTGTACGGCATCTCGCCGGACGCCATCCGGAACGCCGTGCGCGCCTTCTCGGGCGTGGAGCACCGCCTGGAGCCGGTGGCCACGGTCGGCGGCGTGCGCTACGTCAACGACTCGCAGGGCACGCAGCCTGACGCGGTCATCGCCGCCCTGCGGGCCTTCCCGGCGCCGCTCGTGCTCATCGCCGGGGGCCGCTCCAAGGGCGTTCCCATCGACGAGCTGGCGCGCGTGGCAGCTGAGCGCCTCGCTGCCGCCGTGCTCATCGGGGAGACAGCGCCCGAGCTGGCCGAGGCGTTCTCGGCTGCCGGGCTGCGCCGCATCGAGCGGGGGGGCTCCATGGAGGATGCCGTGCGCCGCGCCACCCGCATCGCCCGCGAGACGCCCGCCGTCCGTGGTGCTGCTCAGCCCGGCCGCCGCCTCCTTCGACATGTTCCGTGACTACGAGGCACGTGGCGCGGCCTTCAAGGCGGCCGTGGCCGCCGTCGCAGCCGAAGCCGCCGCAGGCGCCGATCGCCCGGCCGCGGTCGCCGCAGGCCCCGACGACCAAGCCGCGGCCGCCGCATCCCCCCACGACCCGGCCCGCGCCGACGAGGCTCGGCCATGACCGACGCCCTGCGCTTCCCGTGGGACGGCGACCCGGAGGCCCAGCGTGGCGAGGTGGCACCGAGCGTCTTCCGGCCGCGCCGGGCACGCGGATCGGCCAGCCAGGGGCGCTCGCATGCCTCCCGACCCAGCCCGCGCCCGACGGAGCGGCGATCGCCGGCCGCCAGTGTCGCGACCAGCGCGGCGGTCGCCACGGCACCCGCGAGCAACACCCGGCGCGCCAGCGGCCACGCCTCCCGCGCAGCCGGCCGCGACCGCATCCCGGGTCGCGTCGTGCAGGGGCCGCGGCGCGAGGTCCACGAGCCCGACTATCTCGTGCTCCTGGCCGCCGTGGCGCTGTCGGCCGTGGGCATCCTGATGGTCTACTCCAGCATGGGCGTGGAGATGGCCCGTGACGGCAGCGTCTTCGCCGCCGTCACGACGCAGCTCACGTGGGCCGTCGTGGGCGGCATCGTGCTGCTGGTGGCCATGCGCATCGACTATCGCCACTGGCGCGCCTTCTCCGTCCTCGGCCTCGCCGTGGCCATGGGCCTGCTGGTGCTGGTCCTGCTGCCGGCCATCCCTCCGCTCATCCAGCCCATCGAGGCCAACGGTGCGACGCGCTGGCTGCGCATCGGCGGGCTGCCCGCCTTCCACCCGGCCGAGTTCGCCAAGCTGGCCCTCGTCGTCTACCTGGCGCACTGGCTGGAATCGCGGGGCTCGGAGGTGGGCAGCCTCCGGCGGGGCATGCTGCCCTTCCTCGCCATCGTCGGCTCGATGGCCTTCCTGGTCGTCATGGAGCCGGACCTGGGCACGACCGGCGTCATCGTCCTGACCGGCTTCGCCATGTTCTTCGTGGCCGGCGGAAGCCTCTGGCAGATGCTGCTGATGATCCCGGTCGGCATGGTGGCCGTGGTCGCCATGCTCATCCGCAACCCCTACCAGATGGAGCGCTGGACCACCTTCCTCGATCCCTGGAGTGCCCCGCGCGACGTGGCCTTCCAGACCATCCACGGGCTCTACGCGCTGGCCCTGGGCGGCGTCACCGGGCAGGGCCTGGGCCAGAGCCGCCAGCCCTCCGGTCTGGCCCTGCCGGCGGCCGAGAACGACTTCATCTTCGCCGTCGTCGGCCAGGAGTTCGGGCTGTGGGGCGGCCTGCTCGTCATCGGCCTCTTCCTGCTGCTCGCCTGGCGCGGCATCCGCATCGCCATGCGTGCGCCCGACACCTTCGGCGGCCTGCTGGCCATGGGCATCACGGCCTGGCTGGCCTTCCAGGCCTTCATCAACATCGGCGTGGTCGTCAACCTGCTGCCCCTGACGGGCATGCCGCTGCCCTTCCTGTCCGACGGCGGCACGTCGCTCGTGGTGGCCCTCGCGGCCGTGGGTATCCTTCTCTCCATCTCCCGCGAGACCGTCTCCCGAGGTGACAGCGCCCATGAGGATCCTCATCGCAGCCGGGGGCACCGGCGGCCACATCTTCCCCGCCCTGGCCGTCGTCTCCCAGCTGACGACGCGACAGCCTGACCGGGAGCTGCGCTGGCTCGGCGGCCACCGAGGGCTGGAAGCCGACCTCGTCCCTGCCGCCGGCCTGCCCCTGGAGCGGCTCTGGCTGCGCTCGCTGCGCACCGTGGACGCCTCGCTGCGACAGCCTGCTCGATCCCCTGCGCCTGCTGGCCTCCATGCCGCAGGCGACCTGGAGGCTGCTGCGCTGGCGCCCGGACGTCATCTACACGACCGGCGGCTACGTGGCCATCCCCGTGCTCGCGGCGGCGGCGCTGCTGCGCATCCCGTCGCTGCTCTGGGAGGGCAACCAGGTGCCCGGCCGCAGCGTGCGGCTGGTCGCCCGGCTGGCCAGCGCCCGCGCCGTCTCCTTCGGGGCCACCCGCGACCGCCTGCCGGCGCCGACCTACCTGACCGGCACGCCCATCCGGGCCCTGGGCGACGATCGATCGCGATGAGGCCGCCCGGCGGCTGGGCATCCCGCCGGGCCTGCCGGTCCTGCTCGTCTTCGGCGGCTCGCAGTCGGTGCGCCGCCTGGACGAGGCCATGGCCGAGGCGTATCGCCGATCTCGTCGAGCGTTGCGTCGTCGTGCACATCACCGGCCCCGGCTCGTTCGCCCGGGCCGAGGCGCTGCGAGACTGCGCTGCCGGACGACCGCCGCGAGCGCTACCGGCCCTTCGCCTTCCTGCACGAGGACATGGCCGCCGCGCTGTCGGCGGCCGACCTGCTCGTGGGCCGCGCCGGCTCCTCGACCCTGGCCGAGGCCACGGCGGCCGGCCTGCCCATGATCGTCGTGCCCTACCCGCACGCCGCGGCGCACCAGCGCGCCAACGCCGCCGAGCTGGTGGAGGCCGGCGCCGCCCGGCTCGTGGCCGACGAGGATCTCGACGGCGACGCGGTTGCGCCAGGCCGCCGACCTGCTGACCGGCCCCGACCTGCCGGTCATGGCCGCCGCGTCACGCTCCCTGGGACGGCCAGGTGCGGCTGCCGCCACGGCCGACCTGCTCGTGGCGCTCGCCGATCGGGCGGCCGCTGCCCGACGCGCGAGACCGTCGAGCGGCGCTCGCGAGAGACAGCGTGAGCACGCTCGACGGCGCCGCGGGGAGCGCTCGGGCCGGAGCACGAGCGCGACTCGCCTGACGGCTCGGAGAAGCAGGCCGCCAGCGCGGACATCGCCCGTCGGCTGGGCATCCGGGCCACCCGCGACGAGCCGCTGGCGCCGCACACCACGATGCGCGTGGGCGGACCGGCCGACCTCTTCGCGGAGGCTCGCAACCTCTTCGAGCTGCGCGGCATCGTGCGCTACGCCCGCAGCGCGTGACCTGCCCCTCTTCCTCGTCGGCCGCGGCTCCGACCTCGTCGTCAGCGACGCCGGCATGGCGGGCCTCGTCGTCCTCGTGCGCGCCGTGGGGCAGCGCATCGAGGCGTCAGCGCCTGGTGGCGGAGGCGGGCCTGCCGATGGCCAGGGCGGCCACCGTCACGCGGGAGGCCGGCCTGTCCGGCCTCGAATACGGGCTGGCCATCCCCGGCACCGTCGGCGGCGCGGTGTGGGCCAACGCCGGCGCCCACGGCTCGGACACGCGGGCCATCCTGGTCGAGGCGCTGGTCGTCACGGCTGATGGCAGCGAGGCGGCCCTGGGGCCGGACGAGCTGGGCATGGCCTACCGCGAGACGCGCCTCAAGCACGGGGCGGCCGGCCGGCCGGAGGTGGTGGTGGCGGCCACCTTCGCAGCTGCAGCCCGCCGACCGCGAGTCCATCGCCGGCGCGGCTCGACGACATCCGTCGCTGGCGGCAGGCGCACCAGCCCATCGGCCAGCGGTCCGCGGGCAGCGTCTTCCGCAACCCGGAGGGCGACTCGGCCGGGCGCATCATCGACGAGCTGGGCCTCAAGGGCCGCCAGGTCGGTGGCGCCATGGTCAGCCCGAAGCACGCCAACTTCATCGTCAACGTCGGCACCGCCACGGCGGCGGACGTCCGCAGCCTGGCCGAGCAGGTCCGGGACACGGTGCGACGGGAGCGCGGCATCGAGCTGCGCTATGAGGTCGAGTTCGTCGGCGACTGGCCGGCAGAGGAGGACGCATGACCCTGGACCAGGCGCAGCCACCGAGCGTTCGGCGCGGCATTGCCCCCGACCGTGCGTCGCGGTCCTCCTCGGCGGACCGTCGGCCGAGCACGATGTCTCGCTCGTCTCCGGGCGCTCCATCGCCACGGCGCTGCGCGAGCGCGGCCACGAGGTGAGCGGCTGGCTCGTCGACCTCGAGGCGCGCTGGTGGGCCCTGCCCGCGACGGCGCTGGACCCGGCACTGCCGGCGAGCGCCTTCCGTGACCCTGGCGGCCCTGGGCGGCCGCGGCCCCCTCTCCGCGGCCGCGGCCCTCGAGGAGCTCGCCGCCGGCCGGCCGCAGCCCGTGGTCTTCCCGGCCATGCATGGCCCCTTCGGCGAGGACGGCCAGGTGCAGGCGCTGCTCGAGTCGGTCGGCCTGACCTACTGCGGTGCCGGGCCGGCTGCCTCCGCGGTGGGCATGGACAAGGCGCTCTTCAAGCGGGTGTGCGGCTCGCTGGAGCTGCCCGTGCTGCCCTGGCTGGAGGTGCGCGCCGGCGAGTACGCCGCCGACCCCTCGGCTGTGGAGGCCGCCATCCTGGACTTCTCGGGCGGGTTCCCCGATCCGCGGCTCGTCTGCAAGCCCGCCCGCCTGGGCTCCAGCATCGGTATCAGCATCGTGCACCGCCCGGACCTGCGCGAGGAGCTCCGCGCCGCCCTGCGCGAGGCGCTGCGCTACGACGATCTCGTGCTCGCTGGAGCCCTACCTGGACCATCCCCGCGAGCTGGAGACCAGCGTCATGGGCAACTCGCGAGCGGACACGGTCGCCTATGGGCCGGGCGAGGTCATGCCCGGCCGCGAGTTCTACGACTTCATCGCCAAGTACCGCTCGGACGACAGCCGCACGGTGGCGCAGGCGGACCTCGACCCGGGCCTGGCGGCGGACATCCGCGCCGCGGCCGTGGAGGTCTACCTGGCCATCGGCGCCAGCGGCTTCGCGCGCGTGGACATGCTGCTTTCGTCTGACGGCATCCCCTACATCTCGGAGATCAACACCATCCCGGGCTTCACGCCCATCAGCCTGTTCCCGCGCATGACCGCCGCGGGCGGCTACGACTTCGCCGGCACCTGCGAGCGCATCGTGGAGCTGGCGCTGCAGCGGGCCGCCGGCCGGCCGGCGGGACACCTCCGGGCCATGGACCTGCCGTGACCCGCTTCGCCCGGCCAGCCACGGAAGCCGGCTTCGTCGAGCCGCGCCCGGGGGCGGAGCCGGGTCCGGTCGTCGCGGCGCACGAGGCGTGGCGCGACTCGTGGGCGCGGCCGGCATGGTGGCGCTCACCGCCGTGCTCTACTGGCTGCTCACCGATGCCTCGTTCCGCGTGACCGCGTCGGACGTCAGCTTCGAGGGCCTGCGCTATGCGGACGAGGTCGCCGTGCGCGACCACCTCGGCGCCCTGGAGCGCCAGCCCAACGTCTTCCGGGTGCGAGCGTCGGAGATCGTGGAGGACCTGCGCACGCTCCCCGAGGTCGCCTCGGCGGCCGCGACCGTGACGCTGCCGGCGCGTGTCACCGTTCGCGTCGCGGAACGCGAGCCCCTCTTCACCTGGCAGGACGGCGAGACGGCCTGGCTCGTCGACGAGGAGGGCATGCTCTTCGCCCCGCTGCCAGTGGCCGTCGCGGATCCCACGGCCGACCAGCCCACCGAAACGGCCAGCCCATCGCCTGGGTCGACCGACCGGCCCGCCGGGTCGCTCGCCGCTGCCGACCCCGGCCTGCCAGCGGTGGAGGACTCGCGCCTGCCGGCTGCGCCGCCTGCCATCGGCACCTACCTGCCCGCCACCGATGTCGCGGTCATGCGGCAGCTGCTGGCGCTGACGCCGGAGTCCCTGGGGAGCCGTGCCAGCAGCCTGCAGCTGCGCGTCGACGAGTACGACGGCTACGTCCTCTCCAGCGACCGCGGCTGGCAGGCCGTCTTCGGCCACTACACGCCGACGCTCCAGCCGCCCACCGTCGTGCCCCGCCAGGTGCAGTGCCTGCGCTGGCTGCTGGCCGCCGAGGAGAAGCGACTGGAGCGGGTCCGGCTGGCCGTCTCCGACGACGGCTGCGGCACGTTCACGCTCTTCGGGCAGGCCGACCGGGCGGGCGGCCCCGGCCCGTAGGAGCCGGCCTGCGAATCACCGCGGCATCGCCCACAATGGTGGTGCGTCCGCGCACCAGGGTGAGGCGGGCAGCCGCCGTGATCTGAGGAAGGGAAGCGTTTGGAGATCGAAGCCGTCCTGGTGGCGCTCGATGTCGGCACGAGCAAGGTCGTCGTGCTCGTGGGCGAGGTCGCCAACGATGGATCCGTGGACATCATCGGCAAGGGCACCTTGCCGTCGGCGGGCGTCCGCAAGGGCCTCGTCAACAACATCGAGCAGACCGTGACCTCGATCCACCAGGCCATCGTGCAGGCGGAACGTCTCTCCGGCCTGCGCCTCGAGGCGGCCTTCGTGGGCGTCGGTGGTGACCACCTGGAGTCACTGAACTCGCGCGGCACGGTGGCCGTCAGTGGCGCCCATCGGGAGATCACGCGGGAGGACATCGAGCGGGCCACGGAGGTCGCCCGCGCGGTGACGATCCCCTCCAACCGCGAAGTCCTGCACGTCCTGCCGCGCGACTTCACGGTGGACGGCCAGGAGGGTGTCAAGGACCCTGAGGGCATGAGCGCCATCCGCCTGGAGGTGGCCACGCACATCGTGCACGGCAGCGCCACGGCGCTCCAGAACCTCACCAAGTGCGTGCGCCAGGCCGGCGTCCGCCCCGACGAGCTGGTGGTGGCCTCGTTCGCCTCGGGAGAGGCCGTGCTGACGGAGACCGAGCGCGAGCTGGGCGTGGCCGTGGCCGACATCGGCGCGGGCACCACGGACATCGCCCTCTACGCGGACGGCTGGCCCTTCTACACCTCTGTCGTGCCGCTCGGCGGCGTCAATGTCACCAACGACATCGCCATCGGCCTGCGCACCAACCTGGCTGCGGCCGAGCAGCTCAAGATGCGCTTCGGCTCCGCGGACAGCAAGGCGGCCGGCAACGCGGCGGAGGCCGTCATCGAGATCATCGAAGACGGCGTGGCTCGCCCGGCCCGCAAGTCGGACGTGACCGAGATCATCGATGCCCGCATGCGCGAGCTCTTCGAGAAGATCGGCGAGCAGATCTCGGCTCACGCCAGCGCGCATCGCCTGCCGGCCGGCCTCGTGCTCACCGGGGGTGGCTCGCAGCTCGCCGGCGTCGCCGAGTCGGTCGCGAGGTCCTGGGATCCCCGTCCGCGTGGCCGTGCCGGCAGGCGTCGGCGGGCTCACCGATCACCTCCTCACGCCGTCCTACGCCACCGCCATCGGCCTGCTCCTCTGGGCAGCGCGCGTCGTCAAGGAGCAGGACATGCAGCGCTACGAGCCGCCGCCCGTGGCCGTCGGCTGGAACCGCATGCGCGACGTGGTGCGGCGCTTCTTCCCGTAGCCAGCCGCGCCGGCCGGCCGCCGGCAGCCCGGCCGGCCGCTCGGCGCCGGCCGGCCGCTCGGCGAAGCGGCGGCTCGCGTCGCCATGCCCGTGTCGACTCGGATATGCCCAGAGTCGACTAGCGAGTCGGGCACCCGCGCTTGGCCGCCGCGGCGACCGCCCGCGTGTGACCAAAGGCGCCAGGAAGCGGGCCGCACGCCAGCGGACCGCACATCCCCGCGCGGCCCCGGACTATCCCTTGGGGCGGCGCCGAGGATATACTCGCCGCCACGACGACCAGGCGGTCTTCGGTCCCCTCGACCGTGCGAGGGTGCCGGCAGGGCAGCAGGGGCCTGGGAGCGCGATCTGGAGGGTTTCCACATGCCGTTGCGTTCGGACTCAGAGAACTTCGCCCTCATCCGCGTCATCGGGGTCGGCGGCGGCGGCAGCAACGCCGTCAACCGCATGATCCGCGCGGAGCTGATGGGCGTGGAGTTCATCGCTGTCAACACCGACGCCCAGGCGCTCCTGCAGTCGGACGCTCCCAACAAGGTTCGCATCGGCGACAAGATCACCCGCGGCCTGGGCGCCGGCGGCGACCCCAGCATCGGCCAGCGCGCTGCCGAAGAGGATTCCGAGAAGATCGCCGACCTCCTGCGCGACTCGGACCTCGTCTTCATCACCGCCGGCATGGGTGGTGGGACGGGCTCCGGCGCCGCTCCCGTCATCGCTGAGATCGCGCGCGACATGGGTGCCCTGACCATCGGCGTCGTGACCAAGCCATTCTCGTGGGAGGGCGCTCGTCGACGCCTCAACGCGGAGAAGTCGGCCGAGCTGCTCCGGGACAAGGTGGACACCCTGATCACCATCCCCAACGACCGGCTCAAGGACGTCGTCACGCAGGAGACGTCCATCGTGGACGCCTTCCGCGTCGTGGACGACGTGCTGCGCCAGGGCGTGCAGGGCATCAGCGACCTCATCACGGTGCCCGGCCTCATCAACCTCGACTTCGCCGACGTGCGCGCGGTGATGCGCTCGGCCGGCTCCGCGCTCATGGGCATCGGCCGTTCCAGCGGGCCGGACCGCGCCGCCAACGCGGCACGCCAGGCCATCTCCAGCCCGCTGCTGGAGATCAGCATCAGCGGCGCCCAGGGCGTCCTCTTCAACGTCACCGGCGGTCCCAACCTCGGCCTCTTCGAGGTGGACGAGGCGGCGGAGATCATCAAGGAGATGGCCGACCCGGAGGCCAACATCATCTTCGGCACGGTCATCGACGAGCGCATGGGCGACGACCTCCAGATCACGGTCATCGCCACCGGCTTCGATGCGGCCCGCAAGTCGTCGCTGTACGGCATGGCCTCGGCGCAGACCGGGGCGGGCGGCGTCCAGGCCGGCCTGGAGAACCGCGACTACATGCAGGAGCTGCAGCGTCAGCGCACGGCGGCCGGCGACCGCGACGACCTGGAAGGCAGCGGACCGGGCGAGCCTGCCCGCGAGGCGGTCGCCGTGCCGGTCTCGACGGGCGCCGCTCCGACCTCGGCCACCCGCGAGGCCGAGGACCTGGACATCCCGGCCTTCCTGCGCCGCAACCGCTGACCGTCGCTCACGAGCACTGACCGCGGCCCGCTCGACGAGCGGGCCGAGACGGCCGCCATCGCCGCGCTGGCCTCGGCCCGCGCGGAGGTCCTCGAGCGGATGGCCGACGCCTGCTCGCGCGCCGGCCGTCAGGCGGGGGACGTGGCCCTCGTGGCGATCTCCAAGACGGTCCCGCTGGAGCGCCTGCGCCTGGCCCAGGCCGCCGGTCACGACCGGCTGGGCGAGAACCGCGTCCAGGAAGCGGCCGCCAAGGTCCCGCTCGCTGGGCCCCGCGGAGTGGCACCTCGTGGGCCACCTGCAGGGGAACAAGGCGGCCCGCGCCGTGGAGCTCTTCGACGTCATCGAGTCGGTCGATTCGGTCGACCTGGCCCGGCGCCTCGATCGCCTCGTCGCCGACCGCGGCGCGCGCTCCGGCGGCCGGTTGCCCGTCTACCTGCAGGTCAACGTCGACGCCGACCCGGCCAAGGCCGGCTTCGCGCCTGACGAGCTGGCGCTGGCGCTGCCCGCCATCCTGGCCCTGCCGCACCTCGACGTTCGCGGCCTCATGACGGTGGGCTGGCTGACCGCGGGCGGCCCCGCAGGCTCGGCCGACGTTCGTCCGGCTGCGGGAGCTCTCGGCGCGGCTGCGCTCGGAGGACGACCGGCTGGGCGCCGGCCTTTCCATGGGCATGAGCGACGACTACGAGATCGCCATCGAAGAGGGCAGCACGCTCGTGCGGGTGGGTCGCGCGCTCTTCGGCGAGCGACCGCTGGCCACGGGCGTGGCAGCGGAGGAGCCCGGCGCCCCGTCCCAGGGCCGGGCCTGAGTCGTGGCCATCGTCCTGGTCGCCATCCAGTCGCTGGTGGTGCTGGCCTGGCTCGTCGTGCTCGGCCGCGTGCTCATGAGCTGGATCGACCCGGGCTTCCAGCGCCCCGTCAGCCGCACCCTGTACCGCTGGACCGAGCCCGTCCTGGCGCCCGATCCGCCGAGCGCTGCCCAAGACCGGGTCACTGGACCTCTCGCCGCTCGTGGTGCTCCTCGGCCTGGGCATCCTGCTGCGGGTCGTGCAGGTCGGTTGATGGGGAGCGGCGTGGACCTCGCGCTGCACGTCACGCCGCGGGCCGGCCGCAACGCCATCGAGGGGTCGACGCGGAAGGCCGGCTGCGCCTGCGCGTCAGCGCCGCCCCCGTGGACGGCGCCGCCAACGAGGCCGTGGTGGCACTGCTGGCCACGGAGCTCGGCGTGCGCCGCCGCGCCGTGACCCTCACCGGCGGTGCCAGCAGCCGGTACAAGCGCTGCCACTCGAGGGGCTGGAGCCCGCATCGCTGCTGGCGCGGTGGCCTGGGCTTCGCGCCAGGGATGGCGACTTCGGCTGAGCCGGACGCCCCGGAGGAGACCTCGACGGGTCGCCCTGCCCCTGCCGGCGTCGTTGCGCGAGCGGGCTATACTCCCGAATCTCGGGCGATTGGCTCAGTCGGTTAGAGCGCGCGGTTCACATCCGCGAGGTCACTGGTTCGAATCCAGTATCGCCCACCACGGGGCTGTGACCCTGACGGCCGGTGCCACCAGCCGGCACAAGCGATGCCGCATCGACGGGCTGGAGGCAGCACCGCTGCTGGCGCGCTGGCCCGGGCTATCCGGTGAGGGCTGCCGAACGCTGAGAAGCGCTGGGTCACGACCTCGGCTCTCTGACGGAAGCATCCGATCCTCTGTGCTCGCCCCTTCACGCCGCTGGCGTTCCCGGTGAGGGAACGGATCGGCCGTCAAGCAGTGACGCTCCCTTCGTCGCGGCGTCCTGCGGACGTCGGGCCCTTCGAGCTCGCTGGGCCCGACTCGCGTCGTCCCTCCACGAGGAACGGGGGAGGGGCGACGGTGGCATCCGTGTCGCAGATGGGCAGGGCGGCCCACCGCCCTGCCCGGCCGGCACGCAGGTTGCCCCTCCTGCAGGGATGAGCCACGCACGTGGTCGCGGCACCTCAGATGCCCGGGCGGCTGAGGATCAACCCCTGGCGCGAGCGGGCTATACTCCCGAATCTCGGGCGATTGGCTCAGTCGGTTAGAGCGCGCGGTTCACATCCGCGAGGTCACTGGTTCGAATCCAGTATCGCCCACCACCTCACCTTCAGGCGGACTCGTCATCCAGCGCGCGGGGGCACCGGCATGCTGGCGGCCACGTCCTGGAAGCTGATCCCACTGACCAGCCGGACGGCATCCCCGTTGCCCCTGGATCGCCGGGACGGACGTCGTCCATGGCCATGGTAGAGGTCGACATCCCTGCCTCGAGGACCTGGGGTCCCGCCACGACTCGGACCATCCGCAGGGCGTTGACCTCGAACGGCAATACGGGTATACAGGAAGCATGAAAGCCACCATCGACCTTCCGGACGATCTGTACCGGCGCGTGAAGGCGCGCGCCGCCCTGGATGGCCGCACGGTCCGCGAGGTGTCTATCGAGCTCTACACGGCATGGCTGGAGCGGGGAGCGTCCGGCACCATGGGACCCACCACCGGGGCAGAATGGCTGGCACGCTGGGATGAGCTGGGTGCGGAGACGGCACGCAAGGCCATCGACCCACGGACGACCCGTGAGATCCTGCTCGCGGATCGCCGCTGAGTGCTCACCATCGACGCATCCGTGTTCGTCGCGGCCGACGCGGCCGACGAGGAAGCTCACGGGTCGGCTCGCGCGCTCATGGCCAGGGCGCTCGCTTCCGGTGTGGAGATCCACCAGCCGACGATCACGATCGTCGAGGTGACCTCCGCCATCGCACGCAGGACGGGCGATCCTGAACATGCGCGGACCGTGGGCGTCGAAGTGCTCCACTTGCCGGGCATCCTCGTGCACGACCTCGACGCCGATGCGGCCGCCGTTGCGGCGGGACTGGCCAGCGACCTGCGGCTCCGTGGCGCGGATGCCGTGTACGCGGCAACGGCGTTGAGGGCCGGCACCACGCTCATCACGCTGGATGCGGAACTGGCCGTGCGCGCATCTGCCGTCGTCCCGACGGTAACACCCGCCGACTGGCTGGCGCTGCAGGGGAGATAGGACCCTGGCCATCACCAAGAACGAGCGCGGTGGCAAGCGCCCTGGACCCGCTCAAGGACGGCCTGGGCCCCTTCGTGGAGCCGGAGCTCCGCAGCGTCCACCGGGACGCGGCGCTGGAGAAGGTGCAGCGCGACCTCTACGGGGACCGACTCGACGACGTGACACGGCCATCGACCAGTGCGACGCGGCCGTACTCCTGGTGCTCCTGTGGGAGAGCTGGAACGACGGCTGCCGGCGCACCCTGGGGGTAGCTGGCCTCATTCGGGCAGGTGGATCGAACCCAGGAACCCGCCGTGTCCGTCGCCGTCCCCGTCCGCCTTGTCGTCGCGGTGGCGGCGTGGTACCGTACGATGGGAAGAGTCTCAGTACTGAGATTCCTCCCATGGCACGGAGGCAACCCGCACCGGGGGGTCGAATGCTCCAGAGGATCGGCGGTTCGCACCCATGAGCTTCCTGCTTGGGGCGGACTTCGGCACCGGCGGCGCCAAGGTCGCCCTCGTGAGCGACCAGGGTGAGCAGCTCGGCTACGCCTTCGAGGAGTACCCCATCCACACGGATGGCCCGGGCTGGTCGGAGCACGACGCGCCGCGCTACTGGGAGGCCTTCTGCCGGCTGACCCGGAAGGTCCTGGCCGAGTCGCGCGTGGCACCCGCGGAGATCCGCGGCATCGCGGTCTCGTCGGCTCTGCCCTCCGTCGTCTTCATCGACGCTGACGGGGCGCCGCTGCCTCGCGCCTACAACCTCATGGACCGGCGCGCCACCGCGGAGGTGGCCTGGCTCGCGGAGCACGTCGGGCGCGGAGCGCATCTTCAAGGTCACCGCCAATCGGCTGGAGGACCACCCCGCGCTGGTCAACCTCCTCTGGGAGCGCAACCACCGCCCGGAGCACTTCCGGCGCATCGCCACGGTCCTGACCATCGATGGCTACATCAGCTTCCGGCTGACCGGGCCAGGCCACCGTGCACGACTCGGCGGCGCCCTTCTACGGCGCCTACGACATCCTCGCTCGGCGCTTCGACCCGGACCTGCTCGAGGCCATGGGCGTGGACCCGGCCGCTCCTGCCCCGCCTCTGCGCCTGCGACGACGTCATCGGCCAGGTCACGCCGGCGGCGGCCGCGGACAGCGGCCTCGTGGCCGGCACCCCCGTGGCCGGCGGCCAGGTGGACTGCAACGCCGGCTGGCTGCAGGGCGGCGCCATCGAGCCGGGCGACATCCAGATGAACCTCGGCACGGCCGGCAACTTCGGCATCATCCACCGCGACCGCGACTTCCTCTTCTCCGCCTCGGGCGCGGCCTCCATCAACTTCCCCTGGACGGTCGACTCGGAGCACACCTACATCACGGTCCCCACCACCACCACCGGCGGCGGCACCCTGCGCTACCTGCGCGACCAGCTCTCCGCGGCGGAGCTGGAGGCGGAGCGCGCGACCGGCGTCAGCGCCTACGACCTGCTCCTCGAGCAGGCGGCCACCGTGCCGCCGGGTTGCGACGGCCTGCTCTTCCTGCCCTACCTGATGGGCGAGCGGACCCCCATCTGGGACGCCAACGCGCGCGGCGTGGTCTTCGGCCTCTCGCTCAACCACTCCAAGGGTCACCTCGTGCGGGCGGCCCTGGAGGGCGTGGCCTTCGCGCTCTACCACTCCTTCGAGACGCTCAGCGAGGCGGGCCTGCGCGTCAACTACCCGCTCGTGCTCAACGAGGGCGGCGCCCGCAGCAGCCTCTGGCGCCGCATCATCACGGACGTCTTCGACGTGGGCACCGTGCTGCTCGAGCGGCGCACCGGCGCGCCCTTCGGCGACGCCATCCTGGCCGGCGTGGCCACCGGCATCTTCCCCGACTTCAGCGTCGCTCGCCAGTGGGCCGCGACCGTCGAGCCCATGGAGCCGGATGCCGCCGCACACGCTCGCTACATGGAGCAGTTCGCGCTCTTCAAGCAGGTCTACCAGGACCTCAAGGACGATTTCGTGACCCTCGCCCGGCTCCGGTCGGCAGGGCGCGTGGAAGGGTAGGGTCAGAGATGGAGCTCGTCTCGAAGCTCAGGCAGCGCGACGCGGATGGCGACCCCATCCGCGTCGGCATCGTCGGCTGCGGCCAGATGGGCTCCGGCCTGGCGCACACCATCAACAACGTCATGGGCATGCGCGTGGCGGCCATCGCCGACATGGATCCCGGGCGCGGCATCGGGACCTACCGGGACATGGGCCACGCGGCCGACGACATCGTCGTCACCGAGGACCTCGGCCAGGCAGAGGACGCCATCCGCGCCGGACGGCCCGTGGTCACGCCGTCCGCCCTGGCCATGCCGGCCCTGGAGGGCCTGGAGGCGCTCGTCGAGGTCACCGGCGTTCCGGACGTCGGCGCCCGGGTGGCCTACGAGGCCATCATGGCCCGCAAGCCCATCGTCATGATGAACGTCGAGACGGACATCACCATCGGCCTCTACCTCGACCGGCTGGCCCGCCGCAGTGGAGCCATCTACACCGTCGCCTCTGGCGACGAGCCGGGCGTCTGCAAGATGCTCTGGGAGCAGGCCCTGCTCATGGGCTTCGAGGTCGTGACGCTGGGCAAGGGCAAGAACAACGTCATCGACCTCTCGGCCACCGCTGCTTCCTGCGCGGAGGAGGCGGCCGGCAAGGGCATGAACCCCAAGATGCTGGCCGCCTTCAAGGACGGCACCAAGACGATGGTGGAGATGGCCGCCGTCTCCAACAGCACGGGGCTCCTGCCGGACGTGCCCGGCATGCACGGGCCGAAGGTGGAGGTGGAGGACCTCGAGAAGGTCTTCATCCCGGCCGAGGACGGCGGCATCCTGTCCCGCTCGGGCTGCGTCGACTACTCCACCGGCGCCATCGCCCCGGGCGTCTTCGCCGTGGTGCGCTCGTACGACGCGCGCATCCGCACGGAGATGAAGTTCATCACCCACGCCGAGGGCCCCTACTACCTGCACTTCCGGCCCTACCACCTGTGCGACCTGGAGACGCCCCAGTCGATCGCGGAGGCCGTCCTGCTGGGCGAGGTCACCGCCACCGCGGAGGCCATGCACGCCGAGGTCGTCTGCACGGCCAAGCGCGACCTCTCCCCGGGCGAGCGCCTCGACGGCATCGGTGGCACCGATTGGCACGGCACCATCACGACCTACCCCGACGCCCGCGCCCGGCGGGCCGTGCCCATCGGCATCGGGGCCGGAGCCGTCGTGCGGCGGGCCGTCGCCCGGGGCGCCACCATCACGGAGGACGACGTCACGATCGACGAATCGACCTTCGTCTGCCGGCTGCGTCGCCTGCAGGACGCCCTGTACGCCTGATGGACGAGCACGTGCGGGTCGACCCCGCGACCGATGCCGTCGACGCCGCCGGCGCCGCGGGCGACGTTCCCCCGGCCCTGCCGTTGCCGTTCCTGCAGAACGGCGTGGCCCAGATCGCCTTCGTCGTCAAGGACCTCGACCGCACCGTGGAGGCCTACTGGAAGGTCTTCGGCATCGGGCCCTGGCACTTCTACACCTACGGCACGGGGCTCTGCCGGACGATGTCCTACCACGGCCAGCCGGTCGAGTACCGCATGCGCCTGGCGCTCTCCTACTTCGGGCCGATGCGCATCGAGCTCATCGAGCTGGGGGATGGCCCGACCGTCTACGCGGACTTCGTGGCCGAGCACGGCTACGGCATCCAGCACCTGGGGCTCCTCGTGGATGACATGGAGGCCGCCATCGCCCAGGCGGCGGCGGCCGGCATCCCCATGATCATGGACGGGGCCGGCTTCGGCGTGGACGGCGACGGCCACTACGCCTACCTCGACACGGAGGAGCTCTTCGGCACGACCCTGGAGCTCATCGCTCGCCCGCGCCAGAAGCCGGAGCCGGAGAAGGTCTACCCGCCGGAGTAGCCGGGCGGGGCGAGGAGGGGAGGAGAGCGGCCATGGACAGCCAGCGCACGCCATTCCGGTACAGCTACTTCCAGCTCACCTTCGGCCAGGAGGAGGCCTACCGCCAGCCGCACCTGACCTACGAGCGCCTGCGCCGCTGCGGCTACGACGCCATCGAGATCTGCCCGCCCAAGGGCCGCTACGGGCTGGGCGTCTCCATGGAGGACTACCTGGCCACGCACCTGCGCCTCAAGGCGGACTATGGCCTGGCCGTCTCCAACGTCAACGAGTGCTGGGGCGAGATGTGGGATCCCTACTCGCCCACCTTCAAGACGCTGACCGAGCCGAAGACGGCCGACCTGGCCGTCGCGGAGACCCGCTCGACCATCGACTTCGCGGCCGAGCTGGGCGCCGGCTCGGTGACCATCGCCACGGCCATCCACGCGCCCATCACGGGCGACAACGTGGCGGAGGCGACCCTCGTCGCTGTCGATGCGCTGCAGGCGCATGGGCGAGCACGCCGCGAGTCGCGGCATGCGCCTCGTCTTCGAGGCCACCAACCACCTCGAGATGGGCAAGTTCGTGAACACGGCCGCCAACCACCGGCGCGTCATCGAGCTCACCGGCCGCGACGACATCGGCATCCAGCTCGACTTCTTCCACGTCAACCTGGAGGAGCTGGGTCCCTACGAGGCCGTCATGGACGCGCAGCCCTACCTCTGGCACTGCCACTTCCGCGACTCGAACTCGCTCACCCCGGGCTACGGCAAGACGGACTTCCGGGCCGTCATGCGCGCCCTCATCCGCACCGGCTACGCGGGCTACTGCACCATCGAGATCGGCGCCCATGGTGCCCAGCGCCGACCGCTCCGCGGAGGACGGCATCACGTACCTGAAGCTCTGCGAGCGTGTCGCCGCGTACCAGCTGAGCGCGGACTACCCCAACGGCTTCGCCGTCGCCAGCGGAGGTGGGCCCGACACGACGGGCGGGCCGAGTTGACGCGGCCTTCGGCGACGTGGTAGCTTGACTGCACCAATTCTCAGGAGTGAGAGACGTCTCAGTGGCGAGGATGATGAGTCCGTCCAACGAGGACCTGCGGCTGCTGGTCAAGGTCAGTCGCTTCTACTACGAGGACGGCCTGAACCAGGACGCCATCAAGGACCGCCTGGGCCTCTCCCGCTCCAAGGTCTCACGGCTCATGGCGCAGGCCCGCGAAACGGGCATCGTCCAGATCAGCGTCGTCTCCCCTGGCCAGCTGTACCTGGACCTGGAGGCCCGCCTGGAGGAGCGCTTCGGCCTGCGCGAGGCGCTCGTCGTCGAGGCCCAGCCGGGCGACTCGCAGGACAGCGTCAGCCGCTCGGTCGGCACGGCGGCGGCCGGCTATCTCGTGCGCGCCCTGCAGCCTGCCAGCACGGTCGGCTTCGCCTGGGGCAGCACGCTGCGGCACATGGCCATGACCCTCACGCCGCAGCGCTTCCCGGACGTGCAGCTCGTGCAGATCATCGGCGGGCTGGGCCAGCCGGAGGCGGAGGTCCACGCCACGGAGCTCTGCCGCACGGTGTCGCGCGCCCTGGGCTGCCGCCTCACGCTGCTGCCGGTGCCCGGCATCGTGGCGGACCAGCGCACGCGCCGGGCGCTCCTGCAGGACGTCCACGTGCAGCGGGCCATGGAGGCGATCGGGCAGCTGGACATCGCCTTCGTGGGCATCGGCGCGCCGACGATGGACTCGGTGACGATGCGGGACGGCTCCATCATCAGCCAGGCGGAGCTGGACGAGCTGCTGGCGCACGGCGCGGTGGGTGACATCGCCCTGCGCTACTTCGACGCGCAGGGACGCTCCGTCGAATCGGAGATGAACGACCGCATCATCGGCATCACCCTCGAGCAGCTCACGCGCGTGCCCAAGGTGGTCGGCGTCTCCGGCGGGCCGGACAAGGTGCCCGCCATCCGCGCCGCCCTGCGGGGCGGGCTCATCAAGGTGCTGGTGACCGACTCGGTGACCGCCGGGAAGCTGCTGGAGGCGACGCATGGATGACGCCGGGATCATGGAGCTGGCGGCGCGCGTCGTCCGTGACGAGAGCGTCGCGGTGGCCGGCCTGGCGGATCGACTGCCGGCCGAGCTGCCCGCCGCGGTCCGGCTGCTGTACGAGTGCCAGGGCCACGTCATCGTCTCCGGGTCGGGCACCTCGCACGCGGTGGCGCTGCGCTTCGCCCACCTGCTCTCCTGCTGCGGCACGCCCGCGCTCTTCCTGCACCCCGGTGACAGCCAGCACGGCGCCGCCGGCGCCCTGCGCGCCGAGGACGTCTGGATCGGTCTCTCCAAGGGCGGCGAGACCACGGAGGTCTGCTTCCTGGCCGGCATCGCCCGCAAGCGCGGGGCGAAGGTGATCGCCATCACGGAGAAGCCGGCCTCCACCCTCGGGCGGCTGGCCGACGTGGTCCTCGAGATCCACGCACCGGCGGACGTGGACCCCTACGGCATGATCGCCACCGGCAGCTCGCTCTTCAACTCGGCCTTCTGCGACGCCATCTGCGTGGCCCTCCTGGAGCTGCGCGGCTACACCCGGGACGCCTTCGGCGAGACCCATCCCGGTGGTGCCGTCGGCCACAAGCTCCGGGAGGGGGAGGCGTCGTGAAGGCTGCCCAGCTGACCGGACCGGAGACCATCGAGCTCGTCGAGCTGCCCATGCCCGCCTGCCCGGACGACGGCGTCCTGCTGCAGGTGCGAGCCTGCGGCGTCTGTGGCTCGGACCTGCGTCGCTGGCGCGAGGGCCCGGCGCCGGGCGGCATCACGGTGCCCGGTCACGAGTTCGCCGGTGTCGTGGTCGAGGTCGGCGCGCAGGTGCGCGGCTACCAGGTCGGCGACCACCTGGCCGTGGCGCCGGACGTCCACTGCCTGCGCTGCTGGTACTGCAGCATGGGCCTCTACAACGTCTGTGACGACATGACCATGATCGGCATCACGCCCGGCTTTCCAGGGCGGGCTGGCCGAGTACTGCGTCCTGCCTGCCCACGCCCTGGCCGGCGGCACCATCCACAAGATGCCGGCCTCGCTGGGCTTCCGGGAGGGTGCCCTGGCAGAGCCGCTCAGCTCCGTGCAGGCCTGCCACGAGGACATCGGCACGCGCCTCGGTGACACGGTGCTGGTCATGGGCGCCGGGCCCATCGGCTGTCTCCACACGGCCATCGCCCACCTGCGCGGGGCGCGGGTCATCCTCAGCGAGCCCAACGCGCAGCGGCGCCGCATGGCCGAGCCGTTCGCGCCGGAGCTCGTCATCGACCCGACCAGCGAAGACGTCGTGGCCGTGGTCCGGGACTTCACCGGCGGCCTCGGCGCGGACAGCGCCATCTGCGCCAACCCCGTGGCCGCCACCCATCAGCAGGCCGTGGCGGCCGTGCGCAAGCGCGGCACGGTCGTGCTCTTCGGCGGCCTGCCCAAGGCCGCGCCCGATGACCGAGCTGGACGCCAACCGCATCCACTACGACGAGATCCGCGTCGTCGGCTCGTTCAGCTATCACCCCGAGTACCACCGCCGCGCGCTGCAGTTGCTCGAGCGCGGCCAGATCGACCCGGAGGCGATCATCACCCACACGTTCCCGCTGGACCAGGTGGATGCGGTCTTCCGCACCGTGGCCGCCGGGGACGCCCTCAAGGTCATGGTCGAGATCGGGCAGGAAGCGAGCGCAGGACCAGCATGATCGGCCTTCACGAAGAGCTCCAGCAGCGCGAGGCGTCCGGCCGGCCCGTCCGCGTCGGCCTCATCGGGGCCGGCCAGATGGGCACGGACGTGGTCGCCACGACGCAGCGTCATGCAGGGCCTGCGCGTCGTGGTGACCGCGGACATCGACCTCGAGCGTGCCCGCGAGTCGCTACCGCATCGGCCAGGTCACAGGAGAGGTCGTGGTGGCGGGCTCCGCCGCGGAGGCGGACGCCGCCGTGGAGGCCGGCAAGCTGGTGGCCGTGCGGGACTTCCGCATCGTCACGGACATGCGCTCCATCGACGTCATGCTGGAGTCCACGGGCGTGCCGGAGATCGGCGCCCTGGCCGCCCTGCGCTCGGCGCGGACCGGCCAGGACCTGGCCATGATGAACGTGGAGACGGACATCACCGTCGGCCCCATCCTCAACTGGTACGCGCGCCAGAAGGGCGTCATCTACGCCCTCGCCGCGGGTGACGAGCCGGCTGCCTGCAAGGAGCTCTACGACCTCGCCGTCTCCATGGGCTTCACCATCGTGGCCGCCGGGAAGGGCAAGAACAACCCCCTGGACCGGCACTCCACCCCGGCCGACCCGGCCGTCCAGAAGGAGGCCGCCCGCCGCGGCCTCTCGCCGAACATGCTCATCGAGTTCGTGGACGGCAGCAAGACGATGATCGAGATGGCCGCCGTCTCCAACGCCACCGGCCTCGTGCCGGACGTGCGCGGCATGCACGGCCCGGAGACGGACCGCGACCACCTCGCGGAGACCTTCCGCCTCCGCGAGGACGGCGGCGTGCTGAGCCGGACGGGCGTCGTGGACTACGGCATCGGCCACGTGGCGCCGGGCGTCTTCCTCATCGTGCGCACCGATCACCCCCGCCTGCGCGAGGCCATGGTCCTGCGCGACATGGGCGACGGTCCCTACTACACGCTCTTCCGGCCCTTCCACCTGTGCAGCATCGAGGTGCCCCTGACCTGCGCCATGCTGGCCATCCGCAAGCAGTCGAACATGGCGCCCCTGGCACGCCTCGCCTCGGAGGTCTTCGCGGTCGCCAAGCGTGACCTCGTGGCCGGGGACACGCTGGATGCCATCGGCGGCACCACCTACTACAGCCTCATCGACACGTACGAGGCGGCCAAGGCGGACGGGCTGCTGCCCATCGGCCTGGCCAAGGGCGCGCGCCTCATCCGCGCCGTGCCCATGGACCACCCCATCACCTTCGCGGACGTCGATGTCGCGCCGTCCACCGTCTACCGCCTGCGCCAGCTCCAGGAGCAGTGGTTCCAGGGCGCCATCAGCGAGTCCGACCTGCTGATGGCCGTGGACCAGCTCGGGACCGACTGACCGCCGGCGTCAGCAACGCACTCAGGCAACCACACCCGAGACCACAGGAGGAGAGGAACGAGATGGCAAGAGCGACCCTGGGCGTGATCGTGGGCAACCGCGACTTCTTCCCGGATGCGCTGGTGACCGAGGCGCGCGCAGATGTGCTGGCGCTCTTCGCGGAGATGGACATCACCCCCGTCATCGTCGATGAGACGGCCACCAAGCTGGGCGGCGTGGAGACGCGCGCCCACGCCAAGGTCTGCGCGGAGCTCTTCAAGCAGCACCGCGAGCAGATCGAGGGCATCGTCGTCGTCCTCCCCAACTTCGGGGACGAGAAGGGCGTCGCGGACACCATGCGCCTGTCCGGCCTGGACGTGCCCATCCTCGTGCAGGCCTACCCTGATGACGTCACCAGCTTCACCCTGGAGCGCCGCCGTGACTCCTTCTGCGGCAAGATCTCCGTCTGCAGCGACCTGCGCCAGTACGGCTACGCCTACACGCTGACCGATCGCCACACCATCCCCGTGCAGTCGGCCGAGTTCCGCAAGGACCTCGACAGCTTCGTGCGCGTCTGCAAGGTCGCCAACGGCATGAAGACCGCCCGCCTGGGCGCCATCGGCACGCGGCCGGACGCCTTCAAGACGGTGCGCTACAGCGAGAAGCTCCTGGAGGCCTCCGGCATCGCCGTCAGCGTCATCGACCTCTCGGAGATCTTCAACCGCGCCGACAAGCTCACCGACGACCACGCCAAGGTGGTCGCCAAGCTGGACGAGATCCACGCCCACATCGCGCACCCCACGGCGCCCCCGGACCGGATCGTGAAGATGGCCCGCCTGGGCGTGGTCATCGACGACTGGATGGCCGACAACGACCTCAACGCGTCCGCCATCCAGTGCTGGACCTCGCTCCAGGAGAACTTCGGCGTCAACGTCTGCACGCTCATGAGCATCATGAGCAACAAGATGATGCCGTCCGCCTGCGAGACGGACATCACGGGCCTGGCCTCCATGTACGCGCTGCAGCTGGCCGCCGGCGAGCCGGCCGCCATCGTCGACCTCAACAACAACTACGGCGACGACCCCGACAAGTGCGTGCTCTTCCACTGCGGCAACTGGCCGCTCAACTTCTACACCGAGGCGGAGATGAAGACCGCGGAGGTGCTGGGCACCACGCTCGGCGCGGACAACGTCTGGGGCGCCATCAACGGCCGCGCCCCGGCCGCCCCGCTGACCATCGCGCGCATCAGCACCGATGACGTCAACGGCATCTGCAAGGCCTACGTGGCCGAGGGCCGCTTCCTCGATGACCCGCTGGACACCTTCGGCTCGCGGGCCGTCGTGGAGATCCCCGACTTCCAGCCGCTCCTCAAGTACATCTGCAACGTCGGCTTCGAACACCACTGCGCCATGAGCCCCTCGACCACGGCCGACGTGGTCGCCGAGGCGCTCGGCAACTACCTCCAGTGGGAGGTCTATCGGCATGAGTAGCGAGCAGGAGGTGACGCAGGACCGATAGAGGCGAGAGTCAGGTTCCAATCCACCCATCACGGAGGAGAACTGGTAATGCGGACTTTCAAGGGAGTCGTCGGGCTCACCATGGCCGGCGCGCTGGCGCTGATGTCCATGCCCGCCCTGGCACAGGATGAGTCGCCGGCCGCGGCGGCCGCGATCGAGCCTCAGACGATCTGCTTCATCCACGAAGACCTCGAGACCGAGTTCTGGCTCGCCGGCCACAAGGCCATGACCGAGACGCTGCGCGCGCAGGGCCACGAGGTCCTCGAGCGCTACGGCCCCGACGCCAACGAGCAGCTCGAGCTGCTCAAGGACTGCATCGCCCAGGGCGTGGATGCCGTCTTCGTCATCCCCAAGGACGGCTCCATCGCGCTGACCCTCATCGAAGAGGCCAACAAGGCCGACATCCCCATCGGCATCTTCAACCGCCCGCCGCAGAGCGAGGATGGCGCCGCCATCGTCGTCCAGGCTGACAACCGCACCATCGCGCGCGACGCCGTCCAGTACATCGCGGACGAGGCCGCCAAGCTGGGCCGCAAGGTGACCCCGCTCATCCTCGTCGGCGACCTGGGTGACCCCAACGCGGTCGGCCGCTATGACGGCTTCTACGATGCCATCAACGCCAACGAGGACCTCTTCAACCTGCAGGCCGACGGCAAGGCCATCGAGGTCCAGACCAAGTGGGACGCCGCCACCGCGCAGGCCAACCTGCAGGCGGCCATGACGGCCAACCCCGAGGTGGACTTCATCTTCACCTCGTCCGACTTCCTCTTCCCCACCATCCAGGGCATCCTGGAGCCGATGGGCAAGTGGGTCCCGCGTGACGATCCCAACCACGTCCTCATGGCCGGCCTCGACGGCGACGTCAACGCCTGCCGCCAGATCAAGGCCGGCTTCGTGGACTCCACGGGCGTCCAGGACCTCTACTACGAGGCCGAGCTGATGATGAACGCCCTGCTCGAGGCCCTCGCCAACGGCGAGACCCAGCCCGACGCCTGGCTGCCCGACCCGGGCTTCGCCCTCACGGCCGGCAATCTCGCCGAGCGCGAGATGGACATGTGGGGCTGCATCCTGCTCGCCGAGCAGGAAGGCTAGTCAACCCGTAGACGGACTGAGCACGGAGGGGCGGGCCCGACCCGCCCCTCCGTGCCCAGGGCCCCGGGATCCCGGGGCCCGATCCGACCACACCACGGGGACGACGACGATGATCCAGCCAGGGAAGCACCGCACAAGAGGACCGGCCTCATGACCGCGCTCGTCTCGGAGCCCACGCTGGCCATGCGCCTGCGGGCGCTGGGTCGTCGCCTGCTGATGTCCGAGTACCTCATCCTGTACCTCTGCATCGCGCTCTTCGCGGTCCTCTACCTGATCGTCCCCAGGATCGCCTCCCCCTACAACATCAGCAGCCTGCTCTCCAACATGTGGCCGCTCTTCGTGGTGGCCATCGGGCAGACCTTCGTGCTCATCATCGCGGGCATCGACCTCTCGCAGGGCGCGGTCATCTCGCTGACGAGCGTCATCGGCGCGGCCTTCATCGCCCAGTCGGCCAACCCCATCATCTTCGAGAAGAGCCCGCTCTGGGGCGTCCTGCTCTTCGAGAACGGCGCCATCCTGCACGGCTCGGTCCTGGGCATCCCGGTGGCCATCGGCGCCATGCTCCTGGTGGGCGTGCTCATCGGCGCCTTCAACGGCGCCGCGGTGGCCTTCGCGCGCATCCCGCCCTTCATGGTCACGCTCGTGACGTCGATGTTCTTCGCGGCCCTGGCCATCCTGCTGGCCAAGTCGGAGAACATCATCGACCTGCCCGATGCCTTCGCCGCCATCGGCGACGAGTTCGGCATCGGCGACCAGTTCACCTTCTTCTCGGTGGCCATGGTCATGGCCGTGGCGCTGGGCCTCATCACGCACCTGATCCTGGGCCGCACGATGTTCGGGCGCTGGCTCTACGGCATCGGCCACAACCCGCGCGCGGCCGTGGTCTCCGGCGTGCCCGTGCGCAAGGTCATCGTCCTGACCTACATGTTCAGCGGTTTCTGCGCGGCCATGGCCTCGGTCATCTACACGGCCCGCGTGGACCAGGGCCGGCCGACGCTGGGTGAGCCATTCCTGCTGGACATCATCGCCGCGGTCGTCATCGGCGGCACCAGCCTGTCCGGTGGTCGGGGCAAGATCATGTGGACGTTCTTCGGCGTCATCTTCCTGACCCTGCTGGGCAACGCCCTCTCCATGCTGAACGTGCCCTTCTTCTACGTCGCCATCGTGAAGGGCTCCGTCATCCTCTTCGCGGCCCTCATCGACGTGGCGCGGCGCCGCATCCTGCTGCAGAGCGCGTGAGGGGACCGAAGATGACAGACACCATCCTGCGCTTCGAGGACGTCCGCAAGGCCTTCTTCGGCGTGACCGTCCTGGAGGACATCACCCTCGACGTGGAGCGCGGCAGCATCGTCGGCCTGGTCGGTGAGAACGGGGCCGGCAAGTCCACGCTCATGAACATCCTGGGCGGCGTCGTGCCGCTCGACGCGGGCCAGATGCTGCTGGACGGCGAGGTCCACGCGCCGCGCGACCCGCGTGACGCCGACCGTGCCGGCATCGCCTTCATCCACCAGGAACTGAACCTCTTCACCAACCTCACCATCGCCGAGAACTTCTTCATCAGCGACTTCCCGACCATGGGCAAGGTGCCGCTGCTGAGCCGCGGCCAGATCCGCGCGCGCGCCCAGGAGTACCTGGCCATGGTGGACCTGGACGTCTCGCCCGACGTGAAGGTGGAGCGCCTGGCGCCCGGCGAGCGGCAGCTGGTGGAGGTCGCCAAGGCCCTCTCCGTGGACGCCCGCATCCTCATCTTCGACGAGCCCACCACGTCGCTCACGGCGCGTGAGACCGATCGTCTCTTCGAGATCATCGACCGCCTGCACCAGGCCGGCAAGACGATCATCTACATCTCGCACATCCTGCGCGACGTCATGCGGCTCGCCGACTCGATCGCCGTCCTGCGCGACGGCGCGCTCGTGGTCCACGGCCCCAAGTCGGAGTTCACCATCCACAGCATGATCGCGGCCATGGTCGGGCGCGACATCGAGCAGCTCTACCCGGACCGCACGTCGGCGCCCGGCGCGGAGGTCGCCCTGGAGGTGCGGCAGCTCTCCAAGGCCGGCATCAGCCACCGCATCGACCTGGCCCTGCACAAGGGCGAGGTGCTCGGGGTCTTCGGGCTGATGGGCTCCGGTCGCTCCGAGCTGGCCCAGATCATCTTCGGCCTGGACGACTTCGACGAGGGCCAGATCCTCGTCGACGGCCAGCCGGTCAAGGAGCTCTCGCCGACGCGCAACATCCGCAACGGCATGGCCTTCGTGACGGAGAACCGCCGCGAGGAGGGCCTCATGATGCAGGCCACCGTCTCGGACAACCTGGCCCTCGCGGCACTGCCGGCGTACAGCACCCGCATCGTCAACGCGGTCCGCTCGAGCAGCCTGGCGACGGCCGTCCGCGAGACCGTGGACGTCCTCAGCATCAAGGTCAACGACGCCTTCCGCAACGAGGCCAAGGGGCTCTCCGGCGGCAACCAGCAGAAGGTCGTGCTGGGCAAGTGGCTGATGACCAAGCCGTCCATCCTCATCATCGACGAGCCCACCCGCGGCGTGGACGTGGGAGCCAAGTTCGAGATCTACGAGATCATCGACCGCATCGCCGCCGGGGGCACCGCCGTGCTCTTCATCTCATCGGAGCTCGAGGAGCTGCTGGGCATGTGCGACCGCATCATCGTCATGGGCCAGGGTGAGGTCCTCGGATCGTTCGACAGGGCGCAGTTCGACCAGGAGGTCATCCTGCGCGCCGCCTTCCGGGAGCACGCCGCATGACCTCGAACCGATGGACCATGCCGGTCCTGCGCAACATGCCGGCCATCCTCTTCGTGCTCGTCTTCCTGCTCTTCAGCGTCCTCGACCCGCGCTTCGCGACGTTCACGAACTTCTCCAACATCGTGAGCACCTCCGCCTTCGTGGGCCTCGTGGCGGTGGGCATGACCATCGTGCTGCTGACGGGCGGCATCGACCTCTCGGTGGGCGCCACGATGTACATCACCGGAGCGGTCATCGGCATGCTCCTGCAGCAGGGCGTGCCCATGCTGGCGGCGATCGCGGCGGGCATCGTGGCCGGCACCGCCTGGGGCTGCGTCAACGCCTTCCTCATCGCGCGGGTCGGCCTGGTGCCCTTCGTGGCCACCCTGGTCACGCTCACCATGGGCCGTGGCATCGGCCTGCTCCTCACCGAGTCGCGGCAGTTCATCCTGCCCCAGGAGATGCGCTACGCGGCCACGAGCTACTTCGGCATCCCCATGCCGGTCATCGTCTTCGCCGTCGTCGTGGCGGCAGCGGTCGTCTTCCTGCGCTACACGGCCATGGGGCGGCAGATCTACGCCATGGGCAACGACGCGGAGGCGGCCCGCAAGGCCGGCCTCAACACGCGGCGCCTGACCGCCAGCGTCTACGTCATCAGCGGCTTCTGCGCGGCCCTGGCCGGCGTCATCCTCATCAGCCAGCAGGGCAGCATCTCCGCGGGCCTCGGCCAGGGCGTCGAGTTCGACGCCATCGCCGCCGCCGTCCTGGGCGGCACGAGCCTCTTCGGCGGCGTGGGCAGCGTCTTCCCCGGCACGGTCATCGGCGTGCTGCTCGTGCAGATGATCTCGACCGGCATGGTCTACCTGCAGATCGACCTGTACCTGCAGGACATGGTGGCCGCGGCCGTCATCTTCTTCGCCGTCCTCATCGACGCCCAGCGCATGCGCATCCTGAACCGCCTCGAGCGTCGCAACATCCGCGTCGAGAAGGGCAGCGCGGAGGTCCAGGCCGCCGCAGCATCGCCGCCGTAGGGCGGCGGCGACGGAGATGAACCATCGTGAGCGGGTGCTCGCCGCGCTCGATCACAGGGAGACCGACCGGGTCCCGGTCGACATGGGCTCGACCATCGTCACGACCTTGACGCGACACGCCTATCAGCCCCTGCTGGAGCACCTTGGCCTGCCGCCGGACGAGACACCCAGCATCTCGCACCGCCAGATGGACACCGTCTACCCGCGCGAGGACCTGCTGGCGCGCTACGACATCGACTGCCGGGCGGTCTACCTGAAGGGACCCTGGGAGTTCGAGACGAAGGAGCTGCCCGGGGACCGCTTCACCGACGAGTACGGCCTGCTCTGGGAGAAGGCCTCCTTCTACTACGACGTGGTCGGCCGGCCCTTCGCGGACCTCGAGCGGCCCAGCGACCTGGCCAGCGTGCAGTGGCCCGACCCCTACGACCCGGGCCGCCTGGCCGGTGTCCGCGAGGAGGCCCGCCGGCTCTTCGAGGAGACCGACTTCCTCGTCGTGGCCGACATCATGTGCCTGGGCCCCTTCGAGGGCGCCTGCTTCCTGCGCGGCTACGAGCAGTTCTGCATGGACCTCTACTGGAACCTGGACATGGCCCACGCCATCCTTGACAAGGTCACCGAGACGGACATCGCGCTCTGGGACCTCTTCCTGCAGAACGTCGACGGCTACGTGCAGGTCGTGGCACAGGGCGACGACCTGGGCACGCAGCGCGGCACCTGGATCAAGCCCGAGATGTACCGCGAGCTCATCTGGCCCTACCACAAGCGCCTCTACGACTTCATCCACAGCAAGACCCAGGCGAAGGTCTTCATGCACTCCTGCGGTTCCGTGTTCGACCTCATCCCCGACCTCATCGAGGCCGGCGTCCAGATCCTCAACCCCATCCAGCGCAGCGCCGCCAAGATGGACATCGCCACCATGAAGCAGGAGTTCGGGCGTGAGCTCTGCTTCTGGGGCGGCGGCATCGACGTGCAGCAGGTGCTGCCCTACGCCACGCACGAGCGCATCCGTGACGAGGTCGCCTACAGCATCGACACCCTGGGCAAGGACGGCGGCTACGTCTTCTGCCCGGCCCACAACGTCCAGCCGGACGTCTCGCCTGACCGCATCGACGTGATGTACCAGGCGGCGCTGGCTCACCGGCGCTGAGGCTCTGGCCGTGACGACCCTGCTCGGTCTCGACGTCGGCACCACGGGCTGCAAGGCCGTGCTCTTCGACGACGACGGCGCGCTGCTGGCGAGCGCCAGCCGCGAGTACGCCGTGGACCTGCCGCACCCGAACTGGGCGGAGCAGGACATCGAGCGCGTCTGGATGCTGGCCGTGGAGGCCATGGGCCAGGCCATCGCCGCGGCCGGGGCAGGGGAGGTGGCGGCCATCGGCCTCTCCGTCCACGGGGAGGCGGTCACGCCCGTCGACGATGCGGGTCGGCCGCTGCGACCGACCATCCTGGGCATGGACACGCGGACCGGGCCACAGAACGACTGGCTCCGCGAGCGCTTCGGCGGTGAGCAGCTCTTCGAGCGCACGGGCATGCCCATCCACACCGTCAACACGCTGCCCAAGCTGCTCTGGATCGCACAGCACGAGCCCGAGACGTGGCGCCGCGCGCGCCGCTTCGTGCTGGTGGAGGACTTCTTCATCGCGCGCATGACCGGGCAGGCCGTCATCAGCGAGTGCCTGGCCTCGCGCACCCAGCTCTGCGACCTGGCGGCCGGTGGCTGGGATGCCGGGATCCTGGAGGCCATCGGCCTCGACGCCGACCGCCTCAGCACCGTGCGGCCGTCGGGCTCGGCGGTCGCTGAGCTGTCGGCCGAGCTGACCCGGGCGCTGGGCCTGGCGCGGCCGCCGCTCGTCGTCACCGGCGGCCACGACCAGGCCTGCGGTGCGCTGGGCGCCGGGCTGACGGCACCCGGGCTGGCCTCCGTGTCCACGGGCACGGCTGAGGTCGTGGAGGTGGCGCTCGCCTCGCCGGTCGTGAGCCGGCCGCTCTTCGAGGCGGACATCTCCGTCTACCGCCACGTCGTGCCCGGCCTGTACCTGGCCATGACGCTCAACCACAGCGGCGGCCTGGCGCTGCGCTGGTTCCGCGACGGGTTCTGCGAGGCGGACGTGCAGCGTGCGGCCCGCGACGGCGCTGACGCCTACGACCTCATGCTCCCGGACGCCGTCGCCGGTCCGACCGGCCTGCTGGTCATGCCGCACTTCTCGGGCTCCGGGACGCCGACCGTTCGACACGGCCTCGCGCGCGGCCATCCTCGGGCTCACCTTCGCCACCACCCGCCGCGACATCGCCACGGCCATCCTGGAGGGGCTCACCTACGAGCTGCGCCTCAACCTGGACCTGCTGCAGGCCAATGGCGCGCGCATCGACGTGCTGCGCGCCATCGGCGGTGGGGCACGCTCGCGGCTCTGGCTGCAGCTCAAGGCGGACATCACGGGCATCCCCGTCGTCACGCCGCGCGTGACGGAGGCGGCCGCCCTGGGTGCGGCGCTCCTGGCCGGTGTCGGCGCGGGCCTCTTCCCGTCGGTCGTGGACGCCTCCGCTCGGTTCCTGCAGCTCGCGGAGACCTACACGCCGGAGCCTGCCCGGCACGCCGAGTACACTCGCCAGTACGAGCTGTACCGCCAGGTCTACCCGGCGATCGCGCCCATCAGCCACCAGCTCTGAGGGCGGCCGGCAGGCCCGGCGCAGCCTCCATGACAGGGCCATGAGGCGACCGACCGACACGCGCACCCCACGGGCCTCCGGCGCCATCGCGTGGCGGGGCGTGTGGCGGCCGGTATGGTGGCTCCGCCGCTGCTGTCAGCCGCCATGTTGCTTCTCCTCGCGCTGGGGATGGCCACCGCGTCGGCCGCGCCTGCGCAGGCGGCCGGTCCCGGAGTGGCCATCGGCTTCGAGACGGTGGCCTCCGGGTTCGACGCCCCTGTTCTCCTCGTCGGGTCCGGCGACGGCAGCGGCGACCGCTACGTGGTGGAGCAAGGTGGCCGCATCTGGCGCATCGACGCGTGCCGGCCAGGTCGACCCGAGGCCCTGCTGGACATCAGCGAGCGGGTCCTGCTGCACAACGAGCGTGGCCTGCTGGGGCTGGCCTTCCACCCGGACTTCGCGCGGAACGGCCGCTTCTTCGTGACCTACTCACAGGCTGACGACGGGGCCACGTCCATCAGCGAGTTCACGCTGCCGCGACCGGCGAGCCGCCGATCCGGGTGGTCTCGCGGCCGGCTGCACACCGGCAGCAGCCGACTCCGCGCCGCCGGTGGCCAGCTGTGCCCCGGTCGCTGCAGCCGCGCCCTCGGCGCAGCCCACGGACGCGCCGCGTCCACACGGAGGCGCCGCGTCCCGTGGAGGCCACCGAGCGGCCGCTGCTCGTCATCCCGCAGATCTACACGACGCACAAGGGCGGCATGCTGGCCTTCGACCCGGACGGCATGCTCGTCATCAGCACCGGCGACGGCGGCTCCGGCAACGACCCGCACGGCCACGGCCTGGACCACTGGTCGCTGCTCGGCAAGCTGCTGCGCCTGGACGTGGACCACGGCTGGCCCTACGTCATCCCTGCCGACAACGGCTTCGCGGGCGACCCCGACGGGCGATCGGAGATCCACGCCATCGGCCTGCGCAATCCGTGGCGCTTCAGCATCGACCGCGCCAGCGGCGACATCTACATCGGCGACGTCGGCCAGAGCGCCTGGGAGGAGATCGACGTGCTGCCGCGGGGGACCCGCGGGGCCAGCTTCGGCTGGTCGGACATGGAGGGCCCGGGCTGCCTGGGAGACCGCCCCTGCGACCCGGCCGCGCACATCGCGCCGGCCATCGCCTACCCGCACGTCTCGGACGACTGGCGCCGACTGCGCGGTCATCGGCGGCTACGCCTACCGCGGCCGCCGTGGCACGCTGCCCGAGGGCACCTACCTCTACGGCGACTACTGCAGCGGCACGATCTGGGCGGTCCCGGTCTCCGACCTGCTGAGCGGCGACGCGGAGCCGGTCGTGGCCGGCCGCCTCGACGGCGGGTACGGTCAGCTGCGCTCGTTCGGCGAGGACGACGAGGGCGAGCTCTACGTGGTCACGAGCGGCGGCCACGTGCTGCACATCGTGGCTGCCGACGCCGGCTGAGACAGCGCCGTCCGCCGCCAGGACTGCCGGGCGATCCGCCGACGTGCGCGCGACGCACCGCGGATCGGCGGTGGCTCGCCCGCTACTCGGCGGCGAGGCGCCGCAGCACGGCCGGCAGGATGCCGCCCTGACGGTAGTAGTCGACCTCGATGGCCCCGTCCAGCCGGACCACGACCTCGAAGCGTGACCTCGCCCGACTCACCGCGCGCCGTGACGGCCACCCGCGAGCGCGGCGCGATGGCGTCCGAGAGGCCCACGATGTCGTAGGTCTCGCGGCCCGTGAGGCCCAGGCTGGCCGCATCCTGGCCGGGCAGGAACTGCAGCGGCAGCACGCCCATGCCCACCAGGTTGGAGCGGTGGATGCGCTCGTACGACTGCGCCAGGACGGCGCGGACGCCCAGCAGCCGCGTGCCCTTGGCAGCCCAGTCGCGTGAGCTGCCGCTGCCGTACTCCGTGCCGGCCAGGATGAGCAGCGGCGTGCCGGCCTCCTGGTAGCGCATGGCGGCGTCGTAGATGAAGAGCTCCTCGCCGCCCGGCTGGAAGGTCGTCCAGGGGCCTTCCTTCGAGGCCAGCGCGTTCCTGAGGCGGATGTTGGCGAAGGTGCCGCGCATCATGACCTCGTGGTGGCCGCGCCGCGCGCCGTAGCTGTTGAACTCGGCCGGACTCACGCCCTGCGCCTGCAGCCACTGCCCGGCCGGGCTCCAGGCGGCGATGTTGCCGGCGGGAGAGATGTGATCGGTGGTCACCGAGTCGCCCAGCACGGCCAGCACGCGGGCGCCGCTGATGGGCGCGATGGGGTCCGGCTCCTTCGTCAGGCCGCTGAAGAAGGGCGGCGCGGCGATGTACGACGACGCCGGGTCCCACGCGTAGCGGTCGCCGGCCGGCACGGGCAGGGCACGCCAGCGATCGTCGCCCTCGAAGACGCTGGCATACGTGGAGCGGAAGAGCTCCGGGGTGACGGCGCCATCGATGGCGCCCGCGATCTCCTCGGCCGTGGGCCAGATGTCGGCCAGCATGACGGGCGCCCCGTCGCGACCGACGCCGAGCGGCTCCGTCTCGAGGTCGATGTCCACGCGGCCGGCCAGCGCGAACGCCACCACCAGCGGGGGTGAGGCCAGGTAGGCGGCCTTCACGAGCGGGTGGATGCGGCCCTCGAAGTTGCGGTTGCCCGAGAGGACCGCGGCCACGACCAGGTCGTCGGACTCCACGGCTTCGGCGACGGCCGCGTCCAGCGGCCCGCTGTTGCCGATGCAGGTCGTGCAGCCGTAGCCCACGACGTCGAAGCCGAGCTGCTCCAGCGGCGGCAGGAGGCCGGCATCGCGCAGGTAGGCGGTCACGGCCCGTGAGCCGGGCGCCAGGCTGGTCTTGACGGTGGGGCCCACGGAGAGGCCCCGGGCCACCGCGTTGCGGGCCAGCAGGCCGGCGCCGACCATGACGCTGGGGTTGGAGGTGTTCGTGCAGCTCGTGATGGCGGCGATGGCCACCGAGCCCGTGGCCAGCGAGGCCTCCTGGTCCCCGACCCGGACCGCCACCGTGGGGTACCCAGCGCTGCCGGGCGGCGGGTAGTGGGCCCGGAAGCTGTCGCGCAGGTCGCCCAGCGCGACGCGGTCCTGCGGGCGCCGCGGGCCGGCCAGCGACGGACGGACCGATCCAAGGTCCAGCTCCAGGGTCTCGTCGAAGAGCGGCGTGGCGCCGGGCAGCCGCCAGAGGCGCTGCTCCCGGGCGTAGGCCTCCACGAACGCCACGTGGGCCTCTGTCCCGCCCGGTCAGGCGCAGGTAGGCGAGGGTCTCCTCGTCGATGGGGAAGATGCCCGTCGTGGCGCCGTACTCCGGCGCCATGTTGGCGAGGGTGGCACGGTCGGCCAGCGCCAGCGAGGCCAGGCCATCTCCGGTGAACTCCACGTAGGCGCCGACGACGCCGTGCGCGCGCAGCATCTGGCTGACGACGAGGACCAGGTCGGTGGCCGTGCTGCCGGTCGGCAGCGCACCGTGCAGGCGCACGCCCACGACCCGCGGCAGGGGCTGGTAGAGCGGCTGGCCCAGGAGCACGGCCTCCGCCTCGATGCCGCCCACCCCGTAGCCCAGGATGCCCAGGCCGCTGATCATGGTGGTGTGGGAATCGGTGCCCACGAGGGTGTCCGGGAAGGCCACGGGGTCGCCATCGGCCATCTCGCCAGCCGTCTCGTCCGCGCGCAGGCTGACCACCTCGCCGAGGTGCTCGAGGTTGACCTGGTGGACGATGCCGGTCCCGGGCGGCACCACGCGGAAGCCCCGCAGGGCCGTCTGCGCCCAGCGCAGCAGCTGGTAGCGCTCGCCGTTGCGCTCGTACTCGCGCTCCACGTTGAAGGCGTAGGCCTCCGAGCTGCCGAAGCGATCGACCTGGACGCTGTGGTCGATGACCAGGCTGGCCGGCACGAGCGGGTTGATGCGGGCCGGGGTCTCCGCCCAGCTCCGCCATGGCGTCGCGCATGGCCGCCAGGTCCACGACGGCGGGCACGCCGGTGAAGTCCTGGAGCAGCACGCGCCCGGGCATGAAGGGGATCTCCACGTCCCCGCCGGCGCCGGGCCGCCAGTCCGCCAGGGCCGCCACGTCGGCCTCGCTGGCCGCGCCCGTGGCGCTGTGACGCAGGACGTTCTCCAGCAGCACCTTGACGGTGAAGGGCAGCTCGTCGAGGCGGTCGCTGACCGCATCGAGCCGGTAGATGGTGGCCCTGCGGTCGGCGGTGCGCAGCTGGGCCCGGGCGGCCATGGCCGCGGCTGGAGGACGAGAAGGACGGCGACGCGGACGAGGTCATGAGGCGAACTCCAGGCTGGGCGCGGCGGGCGCGCTCGGACGTCGGCTCCTGACGGGAGTGCCCGCCTCGGGTCGGGGCTCTTCGGGTGTCCTCGAAGTATACGGCTGGCCGCGGGGCGGATAGGCTTGCGGGTGTGAACGACGACCGAGCTGGCGGCCCGCCCGGCGGACCGCAGCAGCACGACACGGACCACGGACTGCCCGGGCACCGCCACCCGCACCCGCCCGACGACCCCAGCGGCCACCCCCGCATCGGCATCGTCGGCGCCGGCCGCGTGGGCTGTGCGCTGGGCGTGGCCTTCTCCCGGGCCGGCTGGCCGGTCGTCGCCGTGGCCACGCGCGACGCCGGCCGCCGCGAGCGCTTCTGCGCGCTGGTGCCCGGCACGCGAGCCGTCGCCTCGCCGGCCGCCATCAGCGATGAGGTGGACCTGATCTTCGTGACCGTGCCCGACGATGCCCTGGCCGACGTGGCCGCCCAGCTCCGCCTCTACGCGGGGCAGGCGGCCGTGCACACCTCCGGCGCGCTCGGTGCCGGCGTCCTCGAGCCGGCCATGGCGGCCGGCACGGCCACCGGCTCGTTCCACCCGCTGGTGGCGTTCGCCGACCTGGATGCGGCGCTGGCGGCGCTGCCCGGCGCGACGGTGGCCCTGGAGGGCAGCGAGGAGCTCCTGGCCCTGCTGGCGGAGCTGGCCGCGGACATCGGTGCGCAACCGGTGCGACTGCCGCCGGGCGGCAAGCAGGCCTACCACGCGGCCGCCGTCCTGGCCGCGGGCGGTTTCGTGGGCCTCCTCGACGCCATCGCCGAGGCCGCTCGCGGCGCCGGCCTCGACGAGGCCGGCGCCCTGGCCATCTACGGCCCGCTCATCCGGGGCAGCCTCGCCAACGCGGAGCGACTCGGCGTGGAGGCGGCCCTGACCGGCCCCTTCGTGCGCGGCGACGAGGGCACGGTTCGGGGCCATCTCGGCGCCCTGGCCCGGCTCGCCCCCGGCGCACTGCCCGTCTACCGCGCGCTCGCCCAGCGAGAGTTGGCCATGGCCGTCCACCGTGGCGCGCTGGATCCGGCAGCGCGCGGACGCACTGCGCCGCCTGCTGGAGGGTTGAGAGGCGCTACCATCGGGTCATGCAGCGCAGCGGCGGCTCCATCCGCATGACGTCCCCGGCGACCCGCTTCGTGGTGCCGGCCGGCGGCGGTCGCCACGCCCATCCACTGTCGCGCAGCCACTCGCGCAGCCAGCCCGGCATCCCGCCTTCGGCGCGCGCAGCGGCGCTGCGCGACCCCATCGGCGCGGTCCGACGGTCTGCCCGCAGCCTGTCCGTTCGACCCGGGCTACCGCTCACCAGGCGAGCCACCATCCGCGCCGCCACGGTCCGCTGGACGCAGCCCCGCCAGGCGCTCCGCGGCCCGCGATCGTGGCGGGCACCGTCCCGGACCGCCTGACGTGGCGCGGTCCCGTCAGGCCGGCGGCCAGACGGTGACGCGCGCCTTCTCCGCGGGAGGCATCCTGCTGCGCGAATCGCCCGCCGGCCGGGAAGTGCTCCTGGGCCGCCGCCGCCGCGAGCGGGACGGCGCCACGTGGTCCCTCCCCAAGGGCACGCCGGATGGTGACGAGACCCCGGAGCAGACCGCCCTGCGCGAGGTCCGCGAAGAGACCGGCCTGGAGGTGCGCATCCTCGACAGCGTGGGCGAGATCCACTACCGCTTCGTGCGCGGCGGCCGACGCATCGAGAAGACCGTCCACTACTACCTCATGGAGGTGACCGGTGGCGATCTGGCCGGCCACGACCACGAGTTCGAGGAGGTGCGCTGGTTCGACCTGGCCGAGGCGGAGGTCGTCATGAGCTTTGCGACAGAAAGAGACATCGTGGCGCGCGCCCTGCCGGTCGCGACACGTGCCTGAGCGAACCGGGGCCGCCCCCGTCCCCGAGCGAACCGGGGCCGCCCCCGTCCCCGGGCGAACCGGAGCTGCCCCAGACCCTGCTGCCACGGCCGCAGACCCTGACGGCGTCGCTGCCCCCCGCGTCGCTTCCCCTGGCGGCGACGCCACCGGCGACCTGCTCGCGCCGCCCCTCCGTCGCACGCCCCTCCACGAGCGCAACCTCGCCCTCGGCGCGCGCTTCACCGGCTTCGGTGGCTGGGAGATGCCCGTCCGCTACGGCTCCATCATCGAGGAGCACCTGGCCGTGCGCTCGGCGGCGGGCCTCTTCGACCTCTCGCACATGGGCGAGCTGTGGGTGAGCGGGCCCGGCGCCGCCGCGGGCCTGGCCTCCGCCCTCGTCTCCGTGCCGGGTCGGCTGGCCGTCGGCCGTGCCCAGTACTCGCTCATGTGTGCCCCGGACGGCGGTGTCATCGACGACCTCATCGTCTATCGCACGGCTCCTGACCGCTTCCTGGTCGTGCCCAACGCTGCCAACCGCGAGACCGTCGCCATGGAGCTCGGACGACGCCTGGCCGCCCATGACGCCGAGCTGGTGGACGCCACGCTGTCCACCGCGCTGCTGGCCGTCCAGGGGCCGGCCGCGCGCACCATCGTGGCGACGATCACGGATGCCGACCCTGGTTCGCTCGCCTCGTACGCCGCGGTGGAGGCGCGCGTGGCGGGCATCCCGGCGCTGGTGGCCCGCACCGGCTACAGCGGTGAGGACGGCTTCGAGCTGTTCGTGGCCTGGGACGACGGCCCGGCCGCCTGGGATGCGCTGACGGAGGCCGGCGCGGGCCATGGCCTGCGGCCCTGCGGGTTGGGCGCCCGCGACACCTTGCGACTGGAGGCCGGCCTGCCGCTCTACGGCAACGAGCTCGACCGTGCCACGACGCCGTTGGAAGCCGGGCTGGGTCGGTTCGTGCACCTCGACCGCTCGTCCGACCCGCCCGGCAGTCGCGAGTTCGTCGGTCGTGCGGCCCTGGAGGAGCGGGCGGCTGGGCCGCTGCCGCGCCAGCTCGTGGGCCTCGTCCTGCGGGATCGCGGCATCGCCCGTCACGGCTACCCCGTCCAGCGGCCAGGACAGGCGGACGCCATCGGCGCCGTCACCAGCGGCAGCCAGTCTCCCAGCCTCGGGGAAGCCATCGCCATGGCCTACGTCCCGCCCTCCGACGCCGCCACGGGTACCATGCTCGAGGTGGCGATCCGCGACGGCGTCGTGGCCGCCGAGGTCGCGCCCCTGCCGTTCTACCGACGGCCGCGCTGACAGCCTCGGGACCGGTCCCGCGGGGGCGAGGCCGGACCGACGATGACCGCGGAGGTAGCTGATGGACGTTCCCGAGACCCTGCGCTATACCGCCGACCACGAGTGGCTGCGGCTGGAGTCGGACGAGGCCGTCGTCGGCATCACCGCCTTCGCCGCGGAGGAGCTGGGCGACATCGTCTTCGTGGAGCTGCCCGCCGTGGGCCGTCGCCTCGAGCCTGGTGAGGCCTTCGGCGTCATCGAATCGGTCAAGACGGCCAGCGACCTGTACGCGCCGCTGGGCGGGCAGGTCGTGGCCGTGAACGAGGACCTCGCCTCGCAGCCCGAGCTGGTCAACGCGGAGCCCTACGCCGCTGGCTGGATGGTGCGGCTGCGCCTGGACGACCCTGCCGCAGCCGACGGCCTGCTCGACGCCGGCACCTACCGGGCGCAGCTCGGCGTCTGAAGCGTGGTCTACGGTCCGCACACGCCATCCGATCGCGAGCGCATGCTCGCGGCGCTCGGCCTGGGATCGGTCGAGCGTCTCTTCGACGACATCCCTGCGGCCGTCCGCGCTGACGGCCTGGACCTGCCGGCCCCGCGCTCCGAGCTGGAGGTCAGCCGCGAGCTGGCGGCCCTGGCGGCGCGCAACCGGGTGGACCTGGTGTCGTTCCTGGGCGCCGGCGTCTACCGCCACCACATCCCGGCCACCGTGGATGCGGTCATCTCGCGCGGGGAGTTCGCCACCGCCTACACGCCCTACCAGCCGGAGATCAGCCAGGGCACGCTGCAGGCCATCTACGAGTTCCAGTCGCTGCTCGCGGAGCTGGTGGGCTTGCCGGTCGTCTCGGCCTCGCACTACGACGGTGCCTCGGCCACCGCGGAGGCGGCGCTCATGGCCGTGCGTGCCACCGGCCGCGACCGCGTCCTCATCAGTCGTGCCGTCCACCGCCACGCCGTCGAGACGACCGGCACCTACTTCGCGCCGGGCAGCCGAGAGCTGCAGGAGCTGCCCACGCTGGCCGACGGCACGACCGACCTGGCCGCCCTGGAGGCGGCCCTGGCCGACGCTGCACGGCCGGTGGCCGGCGTCATCCTCGGCCAGCCCAACGCCTTCGGCCTGCTGGAGCCCATGGCCCGCGCCGCCGAGCTGGCCCATGCCGCGGGCGCGCTCTTCATCGCCGTCGTGGAGCCGGTCTCGCTGGCCGTGCTGGCGCCGCCCGGCGAGTACGGCGCGGACATCGCGGTCGGGGAGGGGCAGCCCCTGGGCATCGCCCTCCAGTACGGCGGCCCCCACCTCGGCCTGCTGGCCGCCAGCCAGGGCCTGCTGCGCCAGGTGCCCGGCCGTCTCGTGGGCCGCACCACGGACCTCGAGGGCCAGCGCGCCTTCGTCATGACCCTGCGCGCGCGCGAGCAGGACATCCGGCGCGACAAGGCCGCCAGCAACATCTGCACGAACCAGGCTCTCTGCGCCCTGGCAGCCACGACGTACCTGGCGACCCTCGGTCCGCACGGCCTCGCCGACGTGGCTGCCGGCGGTGCCGCCGCCGCGCGCCGCCTGGAGCGGGCGCTCGCCGCCATCGGCATCGCACGGGTGCATGCCGCCCCCTACCTCAACGAGTTCGCCGTGCGCGTGCCGGACGCGCCGGCCGTCCACGCGCGCCTCGTGGAGCGTGGCATCCTGGCCGGCCTGCCCCTGGTCCGCTGGTACCCGGATGACGCGGACCTGGCCGACGCCCTCCTGCTGTGCGCTACCGAGGTCACCACGGACGCGGAGATCGAGCAGCTCGTCGAGGCGCTGCGCGGAGTGGCCGCGTGAGCCAGGCGTTCCGCGGTCGGTCCGGACCTGCAGCCGACGCTCGACGAGCTCTCCGTCCCCGGGCGCTCCTCCTTCAAGGTGCCGCACGCCCCGCCGGACGCCCTGCATGGCGTGCCCGCGGAGCACCTCCGGGCGCGATCGCCCGGCCTGCCTGAGATCGACGAGCCGACGGTCGTCCACCACTTCGTGCGCCTCTCGCACCTCAACTACTCGGTGGACAGCGGCTTCTATCCGCTCGGCTCGTGCACCATGAAGTACAACCCCAAGGTCAACGAGTGGGCCGCCCGGCTGCCGGGCTTCGCGGAGCTGCATCCGCTCGCGCCGGACGCCCTGGCGCAGGGAACGCTGGAGCTCATGTGGCGGCTGCAGCAGCAGCTCGGCGAGATCGGCGGCTTCCCCGCCGTGTGCCTCCAGCCGGCCGCCGGCGCGCACGGGGAGTTGACCGGCATCCTCGTGGCACGGGCCTGGCACGAGCGTCGCGGAGACCTCGAGCGGGACGAGGTCATCGTGCCGGACTCCTCCCACGGCACCAACCCGGCCACGGCCTCCATGGCCGGCTTCCGCACCGTGACGGTCGCCTCGCGCCCGGACGGCTCGGTGGACCTGGAGGCGCTGCGGGCGGCGCTGGGCCCGCGCACGGCCGCAGTGATGCTCACCAACCCCTCCACGCTGGGCCTCTTCGAGCGCCACGTCGCGGAGCTGCTGGAGGCCGTCCACGCTGCCGGCGCCCTGGCCTACATGGACGGCGCCAACATGAACGCGGTGCTGGGCCACTTCCGGCCCGGCGCGGCCGGCTTCGACATCATGCACTTCAACCTGCACAAGACCTTCTCCACGCCGCACGGCGGCGGCGGCCCGGGCGCCGGGCCCGTCGCGGTCGCGCAGCACCTGGCGCCCTTCCTGCCCGGTCCACTGGTGGTGGCGGAGCCGGACGGCAGCTATCGCCTCGAGCGCCCCGGGGAGCGGCCCTCGTCCATCGGCCGCGTGCGCGCCTTCCAGGGCAGCGCGGGCATCCTGGTGCGCGCCTTCGCCTACATCGTGGCCCACGGCGGCCCCGGCCTTCGACAGGTCAGCGATGACGCGGTGCTGGCCGCCAACTACCTGCGGGCCCGCGTGGGGAGGCCTACCAGCTGCCCTTCGAGGGTCCCTGCAAGCACGAGTTCGTGGCCACCGCGCAGGCCATCAAGGCGGAGACCGGCGTCAGGACGCTGGACATCGCCAAGCGACTCATCGACTACGGGTACCATCCGCCGACCATCTACTTCCCCCTCATCGTCGAGGAGTGCATGCTCATCGAGCCGACCGAGACGGAATCGATCGAGACCCTGGACGCCTTCGCCGACGCCCTGATCGCCGTGGCGGAGGAGGCGCGCCGCGATCCGGACCTCCTGCGAGGCGCCCCGCACGATGCTCCGGTGCGCCGGCTGGACGAGGCCACGGCGGCGCGCCAGCCGGACCTGCGCTGGCAGCCCCTGGGCGGCGGGTCCACGCCTCCCTGCCCCCAGTGAGGCTCGACCGACCCGCAGCCTGGCTCGGCGTGACCGTCTCCGCATCCCGGCGGTCCCTCCGGCCACCGTTGGGTCCCGGGCGTCGAGGCAGGCCGCCACGTCGTCACCTCGTCGTCCTGGGCCTGGCCTGCCTGCTGGCCGTGTCAGGCTGCCTGGGCGACGACGGGTCCCCGCCACGCCGGCCGCGTCGTCGGCCGTGCCTGCCTCGAGTGCCGGTCCCTCGCGGTCCGACGCCCCGACATCGTCGTCCTCGCCCAGCTGGCGTCGGCACCTCCGACCTCGTGGCGGCCACGCCATCGCCCACGCCCGCCACGGGACCGACCCTGGTGCCGGGCGACAGCCGGCGCCAGCGCGGCCGCCAGCACGGCGCCCACCTCAGCCTCCCACGCGCAAGCCTGCCCGCTCGCGCCAAACCATGGTGGTCATGGCGGCCGACCCGCCGACCCGCCTGCTGCCGCCGGCCTCGAACCCCACGGAGGCACTCCTGGTCGACCTGCTCTACGACCCGCTCTACCGCCTCGATGAAGCGCTCCAGCCGGTCCCCGAGCTGGCGCGCGACCTGCCGGAGGTCAGCAAGGACGGGCTCACCTGGCGCATCCCCATCAAGTCCGATGCCCGCTTCCACGACGGCAGCAAGGTCACGCCGGAGGACGTCATGTTCTCCCTGCGCATGGCTGCCTCGCCTTCCTGCCCGCTGGGGCGCGACCTCTGCGCCGCGGTGCGCGACCACCTCGCGACAAGCCCCGAGCGCGACGAGGACGAGGTCATCGTGACCCTCACCGAGCCCCATTCCCCCTTCCTGGCGGAGGCCCTGGGCCGGCTCCCCATCCTGTCCGAGCAGGCCGTCACCTCCGCGACCGCGGAGCTCATCGCCGCGGCCGGGCGCCTGAGCCAGGACCGCCCGGACGAGGTCGTTGACGCCATCACCGAGCAGATGCTGCGCCCCGCCTGTGCCGATGCCGAGCCACCGGAGGGCTGCCGGCTCGTCGACCACCGCGACCAGCTGGAGCGGATCTTCAGCCGGGCCGGGCTCGAGCTGCCTTCCGAGGCGCCCTACACCGACGAGGAGGGGCTCTTCGACGAGGACGCCTACGTGGGCCAGCTGCTGGAGCGTCTCGGCGCGTTAGGGCAGGTCTTCACGACCACCGACGCGGACAAGCGTTCAGCGGCCCTCGGGCTCCTCGATGCCACCGCCGCTCCCCTGGGGGGCGGCCCCTACCGCCTGGCCGACATCGAGGCGGACGGAGACTACGTCCTGGAGGCCAACCGGGACCACACGCGGCAGGCACCCGCCATCGACCGCATCGTGGTCGATGTCGAGCGCGACCCCTCCGTGGCCGTGACACGCCTGCTGAGCGGCGATGCCGACTGGATCCTGGAGGTGGGCCAGGAGTTCGAGGACGCCGTGACCGGCATCGAGGGCGTCAGCGCGGCGTCCCGCCCTCTTGACCTGCAGCAGGGCATCCTCTTCAACGTGCGACCCGAGCGTGTCTACTTCGACCGTGAGGCCCGCCGTGCCTTCGCCCTCTGCCTCGACCACGAGGCCCTCGCGACGCGGCTGGACCCCGGACGGCCCATCGCCACGACGCCCTACACGGCCAGCTCCTGGGCCCTGCCCGACGCCTCGCCGGAGCCTCGCGACGTGTCCGCCGCGACGAGCCTGCTGGATGCCGCCGGGTGGCTGCCGGGCGAGGACGGCGTCCGGGCGCGCGATGGGCGTCGGCTCTCGTCGACCATCGCCGTGCGTCCCACGAGCGTGGACCTCTTCACCTTCGCCAACGAGGCCGCCGCACAGCTGGCCGAGTGCGGCATCGAGCTCGTCGTGGAGGAGCTTGACCTCACGGGCGGCACCATGCTGGACCAGCTGCTCTGGCCCAACGACTTCGACACGCTGCTGCTGGCGCGCCAGCTGGGCCCCGATCCCGACAGTGCCGTGCGCGCCTTCGAATCCTCTCGCATCACCAGCGAGACGAACCAGGCGGACGCCAACCCCAGCGGTTTCACCTCCGCGCTGGCCGACCACCTCATCAGCTCGGCACGGGAGACGCTGGACCCGGTCGAGCGTGCCGCAGGCCTACGCCGGCGTGCAGGACCTGCTGGTCCAGGACGTGCCCTACTGGCCGCTCTGGTACGAGTCGTCGATGAGCGCGCTCTCCACGCGCGTCCAGGATGCCGACGGTCCCGTGGATCCTCGGGGGCCCATTTCGACTGGGACATCTCGAGTTGGTCGCTGGCGGCCGAGGAGTCGTAGTCGGAAACCGGGCGCAGGGCCCATGGTCGCCTCAGGGCGGGACCTTCGGCCCTGTGGGGAAGCGGTGCGCTGAGCGTCCATATACCTCACCTGCCTGCGGCCCCTCGCGGGAGTGGTGCACCTGCGTGCACGATGCGGGGGTGTGACTGCAGACGGGAGCGACGTTGCGATCGGCGCCACCCAGGCGGCGACGCGCTGCAGAGGAGGAACCTCTCTGATGAGTCCCGGCACCAGGCGAACCTTCGCGCTTGCCGCCACCCTCGCCCTGGCGGGGTCAGCCATCGCAGTGCCCGTCGTGGCGCAGGACGCCCCCAACGTCGACGACCAGATGTTCGGCTCGACCTACGTTGCCGAGAAGGGCAGCCCGGGCGGCTCCGTCATCATCGCCGACTGGCAGATCCCCGACCAGCTCAACTACTACTACCAGAACGCCATGGTGAACCAACAGGTCATCTCGGCGACGATGGACTCGCTGTGGACGGTGTCCTCGGACTTCAAGTACGTCCCACAGATGGCCGTGAGCATCCCCAAGCTGAGCGACGGCACCATCCGCATCGACGCGGACGTCACGGCCGAGTGCCCCACCGGCACGGAGGGCGTGCCCGGCTTCGAGGTCGACCTCAACATCCGCGCCGGGCCTCAAGTGGAGCGACGGTGAGCCGCTCGACCTGAATGACTACAAGTTCACCGTGGCAGTGGCTCCAGGATCCCGCACAGACCGGCCTCGCCGGTGGCACCGTGGGCTGGGACCTCATCGACCGCTTCGACGTGGCCGAGGACGGCCTCACGGCGACGGTCCACTTCTGCTCCGGCTACGCGGGCTTCTACGGCCTCTTCGGCTCGCCCGCCATGCCCGAGCACTACCTCTCGCAGATCCCGGTCGCGGATGCCCCGCAGCTGTCCTACCCGGTCGGCCCCGGCCTCGAGAACGCGCCTACCTCTGGCGCCTTCAAGTACGCCAGCGCCAGCCCCAGCGCCATCGAGCTCGTCCGCAACGAGAACTACGTCAGCCCCTGGACCGGCGAGGGCGACCTACCTCGACCGCGTCGTCTACCGCTTCTTCGACGGCGCCAAGGACGCCATGATCGCGGCCTTCCTGGCCGGCGAGATCGACCTCGCCACCGACCTGCTGCAGGGTGACTACGCCGCCATCGCCGGCGTCGACCCGTCCATCGGCGTGGCCGCCATCAAGCCGGCCTGGGAGCACGAGCACTTCGACATGAACCAGGGTGGGCGCGGCCCCGGCCAGGGCCACCCGGCGCTGACCGATCCGAACGTGCGCATGGCGCTCGCCCACGCCATCAACAAGCAGGAGCTCTACGAGACCGTCTACCCCGGCACCCCGATGCCCGAGGACGAGCCCTGCGCACCCGTGCCGCCCGGCCTGTTCTGGCGGACCGAGGAAGGCCTCACCTGCATCGAGTACGACCCGGCCAAGTCCGTCGAGCTGCTCGACGAGGCCGGCTGGGTCGACACGGACGGCGACGGCATCCGCGACAAGGACGGCGTCAAGCTCAGCCTGCTCCACTGCCACACCGGCGCCGGCTTCCGCGTCGCGGCCGGCGACTACATGGCCAGCAAGTTCCGCGACATCGGCGTCGAGCTCCTGAACACGGCGGCCCCTGAGACCATCTTCGCGGGCTGGAACGACGTCCCGGCGGACGCCCAGTGCAACCTCTCGCACGGCAACTACGACACGACCGAGTTCGCCTGGGTGCACACCTTCGACCAGTTCGGTAACACGTTCTACAGCTACCACTCCTCGCAGATCCCGAGCGAGGAGAACGGCGGCAACGGCTCCAACTTCCTGCGTCTCGCAGACCCGCGCATGGACGCCGCCCTGGACGAGCTGTACGCAACGACGGACCCCGCGCTGCAGGTGGCGCTCTCCCAGGAGATCGCCCGCATCCACACCGAGATCCAGGCGGAGACGGTGCTCTACTACCGGAGCAACGTGCGCGGCCTGAACCCCAACATCGGCAACTACTACCAGAACCCGGGCACCGCTTCCGACATGTGGAACATCGGTGACTGGTACCTGAAGGACGGCGCCGTCTCTGCGTAACGCGCTCACGCGCTGCAGGACCGGCATCCGCCGGTAGCGATCACGCGGCTCGGGCGAGGACCCCAAGTCCCGCCCGAGCCGCTACTCTCCTCGCAGTCGTCAGGCCACCCCAGGTCAGCCGACCGCGCCCGTGCGGACACGGCGCTGACGACCACCTCCGAGGTCACCCCCATCCGTGACGAGCTACATCATCCGCCGAGCGCTGGGCCTCATCCCGCTCTTCATCGGCGTCGTCATCATCAGCTATGTCCTTCTCCTGGCGGCTCCCGGTGGACCGGCCGGCAACGTCATCGCCAACCCGCGCATGACCGTGGAGATGAAGGAGAAGTGGCTCAACCGCTGGTGCCTCGAGGACTCCAAGGATCCGGCCGCCATCCTGCGCATGTTCGGCGGCTGGTCCGGTGTCCTGAACTGCGAGAAGGACGGCTTCGACGCCTTCTTCTCCGAGCAGGGCGGCCTCAACGTGCTGCCGGCCTTCCTGGGCGGAGGGGACAACGGCTTCCTGCACGGCGACCTTGGCAACAGCCTGAACACCGGCCGGCTCGTCTCGGACATGATCTGGGAGCGACTCGCGGCGACCGTCATGCTGGCCCTGACGGCGATGGTCATCTGGATCACGCTGGCCATCGTGCTGGGAGTCTTCGCGGCCGTGAGGCGCTACTCGGTCTACGACCAGGGCCTCACCTTCATCAGCTACATCCTCTACTCGATGCCCACCTTCTGGCTGGGCCTCATGCTCATCTTCCTCTTTGGCCCGATGCTGCACCTGCTTCCCACCGGTGGCGTCGTGAACGCGCGCGACTGGCCGGCCTTCGGCTCACCCCAGTTCTGGACGGCTGCCGGGCAGGACCCCGTGAACGCCATCCTGGACATGGGCACCCATCTCATCCTGCCCGTGGTGACGCTCGTGGCCGTCAACATCGCGGCGGACAGCCGCTTCGTGCGGGCCTCCATGCTGGAGACGCTGAGTGCGGACTTCGTGCGCACGGCTCGGGCCAAGGGCCTCGCGGCACGGCGCGTCATCTACCGCCACGCCTTCCGCAACGCCATGCTGCCGGTGACCACGAACATCGCCCTGGAGATCCCCTTCCTGCTCTCCGGCGCCATCGTCACGGAGACGATCTTCAGCTGGCCGGGCATCGGCCGCCTCTTCATCGAGTCGGTCGGGGAGCGCGACTACTATGTCCTGATGGCCCTCATCATGATGACCTCGTTCGCCATCCTGGTGGCGAACCTCATCGCTGACGTGGTCTACGCCATCATCGACCCGCGGATCCGGTACTGAGCTGATGGGCTACCCAGGGGGCGCGTTCGAGAGCGCCCAGGACCAGAAGGACCGCGGCATGGCGGACGTCGCGCAGCGTGCCGGCAGCCTCGATACACCGACCGATGCGCTCCTCGCACGCCAGGACGTCCAGGACTACCTGGTGGCGTCGCAGGAGGAGGACTTCGAGGTCTCCCTCGTCCCCCTCAGCCAGTGGCAGCTGGCGTGGCGCCGTTTCAGGAAGCACCGCCTGGCGCTGGTGGGCAGCGTCATCGTCGGGATGATGGTCTTCATCGCCATCTTCGGCCCCATCCTCTGGCCCTACGACCCACTGGACCTGGCCAAGATCACGCGCCCCGGCGGCGACCCGCCGTCGCTGGCGAACATCTTCGGCACGGACTACCTGGGCCGCAGTGTCTGGGAGCTCGTCGTCAACGGAGCGCGCCTGTCGGTGGCCTTCGGCCTGGTGACCATGGTCATCGCCGTCGGCGTCGGCGTCACGGTCGGCGTCATCGCCGGCTTCTTCGGCGGCTGGGCGGACGGCGTGTTGATGCGCCTGGTGGACCTCATGCTGGCCATCCCGTTCCTCTTCATCATCCTGGTGGCCGCCAGCTTCTTCGGCAGCGGAGACCCGCTCATGCTGATGGTCATCTTCGGACTGCTGTCGTGGCCGGTGCTGGCCCGGCTGACGCGGGCGCTGTACCTGTCGCTGCGAGAGCAGGAGTACGTGGATGCGGCCCGGGCCGTGGGCGTCCGCGACCGGCGCGTCGCCTTCCGCCACATCCTGCCCAACGCCCTTGGCCCCATCATCGTCTCTGCGACCCTCGTGGTGGCCAACGCCATCATCCTGGAAGCCTTCGTCAGCTACCTGGGCTTCGGCGTCCGCTCGACGGACATCAGCTGGGGCACGGCCCTCACCGCCTCGCAGGGGCAGCTCATCCTGGGCAACTGGTGGTGGGCCTTCTTCCCTGGCTTCGCCATCGCGCTCATGGTCACCGGCATCAGCTTCATGGGGGACGGCCTGCGCGACGCCTTCGACCCGAGGGCTCACGAATGACGAAGCCGATGGCGACCCCTCCGGCCGCGGGCCTCACGGACGACCGCCTCGTCGCGGTCCATGACCTGCGCACCTACTTCGACGTCATGGACGGCACCGTGCGGGCGGTGGACGGCGTCAGCTTCGGCGTGCACCGTGGTGGCTCCATCGGCATCGTGGGTGAATCCGGCTGCGGCAAGTCCGTGACCGCGCTCACGATCATGCGCCTGCTGGAGATGCCCCCGGCGCGGATCCCGAGCGGCACCGTGACCCTGGCCGGCAAGGACCTGCTGGCGATGTCGGACGACGAGATGCGGCGCGTCCGCGGCGGCGAGATCGCCATGATCTTCCAGGAGCCCATGACCAGTCTCAACCCGGTCTTCACGATCGGTGACCAGATCGGCGAGGCCGTCATCGAGCACCTCAAGGTCGGGAAGTCGGAGGCCCGGGAGCGGGCCATCGCGGCCCTCGCGCAGGTCGGCATGAGCTCCCCGGAGCGGCGCGTCAAGCAGTACCCCCACGAGCTGTCGGGCGGCATGCGGCAGCGCGCCATGATCGCCATGGGGCTCTCCTGCCAGCCCAAGATGCTCATCGCCGACGAACCCACCACGGCCCTGGACGTGACCGTGCAGGCGCAGATCCTGGACCTCATCCGCTCGGTCCAGGCCGAGCTGGGCATGGCCCTCATGCTCATCACGCACGACCTGGGCGTGGTGGCCGAGATGGTCGACGAGGTGGCCGTCATGTACGCCGGCCGCATCGTCGAGTCGGGCTCCGTCAACGACGTGTTCCTCTCGCCCAAGCACCCCTACACGCAGGGGCTGCTGGAGTCGATGCCCTCGCGCTCCCGGCGCGGTGAGCGCCTGCGGGTCATCAAGGGCTCCGTGCCCAACCCCTTCAACATGCCCCCGGGCTGCAACTTCGCGCCGCGCTGTCCCAGCCGCTTCGGCCCCTGCGACCGCCACGACCCCCTGCTCGGTGACCCCGACGAGGACGGCGGCTCCCGCGTCGCCTGCTGGCTGTGGATGGACCCGCCGACAGACGCTCAGGAGCAGGGTGGCCAGGAGTCGGCCGGGTCCGACACGGCTCGGCCGGCCGGGTCTGAAACGGCCCCGCCGGCCACGAGCACCGCGGTCTCCACGACCCCGACGGCGTCCTCGGGGTCCGCCTCGTGAGCGCCAGCGTGCCGGAGGCGGTCGAGGCGCGTGCCGTCCGCTCGCTGACGGCCACGGACGAGGAACTGATCGCCGTCGAGAACCTCGTCAAGTACTACCCCATCAATGTCCGGCCTGCTGCGGCGCAAGGTCGGGGACGTCAAGGCCGTCGACGACGTCACGTTCGGGGTGGCCAAGGGCGAGGTCCTGGGTCTCGTCGGCGAATCGGGCTGCGGCAAGTCCACGCTGGGCCGGACGCTGCTGCGGCTGCTGCCGGCTACGGCTGGCACCATCCGCTACCGCGGTGAGGACGTCAGCGACCGTACCGGGCCTGAGCTCCGCCGCCTGCGGCGCAAGCTGCAGATCATCTTCCAGGACCCCTACGGCTCGCTCAATCCGCGCATGCCCGTCAACGACATCATCGGCGAGGGTCTCCTGGCACAGGCGGACCAGGAGAACGGCTGGGCCAAGCGCAGCGTCCGCGAAGAGCGCATCGGCAAGTACCTGGAGGCGGTGGGCCTGCGTCGCGACTACGCCCGCCGCTTCCCGCACGAGTTCAGCGGCGGGCAGCGCCAGCGCATCGGCATCGCCCGCGCGCTCGTCCTCGAGCCCGACTTCATCGTCTGCGACGAGCCGGTCTCAGCGCTGGACGTCTCCATCCAGAGCCAGATCCTCAACCTGCTGCTGGACCTGCGCGCGCAGTTCGACCTCACCTACCTCTTCATCGCCCACAACCTCTCGGTCGTGCAGTACGTCAGCGACCGGGTCGGCGTCATGTACCTGGGCCGCCTCGTGGAGCTGGCGCCCGTGGACATGCTCTACGAGGACCCGCGCCATCCCTATACGGTCGCGCTCCTGTCGGCCGTGCCGGAACCCGATCCGACGAAGCGAGGGCGGCGCATCATCCTGAAGGGTGACCTGCCCTCGCCGGCAGCGCCGCCGGAGGGCTGTCGCTTCCACACGCGCTGCTGGCTGCGCGAGCAGCTGGGCAACCCTGAGGAGTGCCAGACGGTCATTCCCGAGCTGCGCCAGCTTGCGCCAGGGCACGAGGTCTCCTGTCACTTCCCCGAGCGCATCTCCCCCGCCACCGTGGCCGGCGCGGCGCACGTCGTCGGGGCAGCGGCGCCCATCGCCGAGGTGTAGCTCCCCCGGGGACGGCCCGGGACTGTGGCTAGCTGACCACGTCCTCGGAGGCGGCGGCCCGCTGCAGCTCTGCGGCGCTCGACTCACGGAAGTGGCAAGCCACGAGCTGCTCCGCGCCATCGGCGGGCGTGGGGTCCAGCAGCGCCGGGACCTCCGCCGCGCAGACACCCGGTTCGCCAAGGTGGCTGCGCAGCCAGCAGCGTGGGTGGAAGTTGCAGCCGGCGGGCGGGTTCACCGGGCTGGGCACGTCGCCGGTCAGGATGATGCGCTTCCGCCGCAGGGTGGGGTCGGGCAGGGGGATGGCTGACATGAGGGCCATCGTGTAGGGGTGACGCGGGTCGCGGTAGAGCTGCTCGCGGTCGGTCAGCTCGGCCACGCGGCCCAGGTACATGACCGCCACGCGGTCGCTGATGTGCTCCACGACGCCCAGGTTGTGGGCGATGAAGAGATAGGTCAGCCCGAACTCCTTCTGCAGCGACTTGAGCAGGTTGAGCACCTGGGCCTGGATGGAGACGTCCAGCGCGGACACGGGCTCATCGCAGACGATCATCTGGGGTTCCAGGACGAGGGCCCGGGCGATGCCGATGCGCTGGCGCTGGCCACCGCTGAACTCGTGCGGGTAGCGGTCCGCGTGGTAGGGCGCCAGGCCGACCAGGTCCATCATGTCGGCGACCTTCCGTCGCTGCTCGGCCGGGGTGCCGATGCCGTGGATGCGCAGGCCCTCGCCGATGCTGTCGCCCACCAGCTGGCGTGGGTCCAGCGAGGAGAACGGATCCTGGAAGACGATCTGCATCTTCTGGCGATACGGCTTGAGGTCCTTGCCGCTGATCGCGCTGATGTCGACGCCGTCGAAGATGATGCGGCCGGCGCTCGGGTCGATGAGACGCAGCAGCAGGCGACCGATGGTGGTCTTGCCGCAGCCCGATTCGCCGACCAGGCCCAGCGTCTCGCCGCGGCCGATCACCAGGTCGACGCCATCCACGGCACGGACCTCGGCCACGGTGCGCTGCAGCACGCCGGCCTTGATGGGAAAGGACTTCTTCAGGCCTTCGATGCGGACCAGCGGGTCGCTGATGCTCGCGGGTGCGTCGAGGCGAGGCGTCGTGCCGGCGAGGGTCATGTGGCCACCCGCTCATCGGCGGCTGGGCCAGCGGCAGCCATGTGCCCGGCTTCGGGCCAGTCGCGCGGGTCGCGGCGCGCTTGACCGTCCTCGTGGTGGTAGAGCCAGCAGCGCACGAGGTGACCCTCCCCGGAGGCGCGCAGCTCCGGGTGCAGCCGCTCCGCGAGCACGTTGCCGTACTCGTCGCGTGCGCTGCAGCGTGGCGCGAAGCGGCAGCCAGGTGGCAGCTCGATGAGGTTGGGCACGGAGCCCGGGATGGTGGCCAGCTCGTCGAGGATCTGGCCCGGCACGGGTACCGCGCCGATGAGTCCACGCGTGTAGGGATGCTTGGGGTCGGCGAACAGCGTCCGGACGTCCGTCTGTTCGACGATCTCGCCCGCGTACATCACCGCCGCCCGGTCGCACATCTCGGCGACCACGCCCAGGTCGTGGGTGATGAGGATGATGGCGGTCCCGGTCTCCGTCTGCAGCGTGCGCATCAGGTCGAGGATCTGGGCCTGGATGGTCACGTCGAGCGCCGTCGTGGGCTCGTCGGCGATGAGCAGCTCGGGCTCGCACGAGAGGGCGATGGCGATCATGACGCGCTGCGCCATGCCACCCGACATCTCGAAGGGATAGGCCTCGTAGCGGCGAGCAGCGTCAGGGATGCCGACCATGTCCATCAGCTCGAGGCTTCGCTTCCGGGCAGCCTTCCGGTCCAGGCCGCGGTGGATCTCCAGCGCCTCCGAGATCTGGGGGCCGACCTTCATGACCGGGTTCAGCGACGACTGCGGCTGCTGGAAGATCATGGCGATGCGGTCGCCGCGGATCTTGCGCATCTCCTCGCCGGAGATCTTGAGCAGGTCCTTGCCGTCGAAGAGGACCTCGCCGCCCTCGACGACCCCTGGCGCGCCGACAAGGCCGAGGATCGTCAGCGACGTCACGGACTTGCCGCAGCCGGATTCCCCGACCAGGCCCAGGACCTCTCCCTTCCGCACGCTGAAGTCCACCCCGGTGACGGCGCGGATGACGCCGGCACGGGTGTAGAAGGACGTCCTGAGGCCCCTGACCTCGAGGATGGGATCGTCGTGGGTACCGCTCACGCTGCCACTTACCTGTTGAGCCTGGGGTCGAGCGCGTCGCGGATGCCGTCGCCGAGGAGGTTGAAGCCCAGCACCATGAGCGTGAGGGCGAAGGCCGGTGCCAGGACCAGCAGTGGCCGCGAGAAGATGGAGTTGAAGTCCCGGCCGATCATGGCGCCCCACTCAGCCGTCGGCTCCGAGATGCCGAGTCCCAGGAACGAGAGCGCTGCGACCTCCAGGACGGCCGTGGCGATGCCCAGGGAGCCGGCCACGATCAGCGGCGTGATCGAGTTGGGGATGACGCGCCGGCGCAGGATGCCGGTGCTCGACTCTCCCAGCGCGCGCGAGGCCGTCACGAAGTCCTTCTCTCGCGTGGAGAGGACGGCGGATCGCATCAGCCGCGCGTAGAGGGGGATGCTGATGATGACCACGGCGGCGACGGCGTTGTAGAGGCCGTTTCCGATGAGCGTCACGATGGCGATGGCCAGGATCAGCGCTGGGAAGGCCAGCACGATGTCCATGATGCGCATGAGGATGTTGTCCGACCAGCCACTGGCGAACCCGGCGATGGCTCCCAGGAGCGCTCCGATCAAGATCGCGATCCCGACCACGATCGGCCCGATGGGCAGCGAGATGCGCGCCCCGTAGACGACCCGGCTGAAGATGTCGCGACTGTTGCCATCGGTGCCAAGCCAGGTCTCCGCCTGGTCTGCCGGACAGCCCCAGGCCCCCACGATGGGTAGCTCGTAGAAGAGGTGGATGCAGGGCTCCGCGCGGCGCCCCGGCGCCCCCGGGCCTCTCAGGACCTCGTTGGGTTGGTAGGGTGCGATGACGTCGGCGAAGATGGCGACCACCACGAGGAAGAGGAGCAGTGCCAGGCCGACCCGGGCCGAGCGCTGGGCCATGATGTTGCGCAGGGTCTCGCGGATCGCGTGCGCTGCGCGCCGAACCCGAGGTCTGGGCGCTGCGTGCGGGTGCCTTGGCCTCGCTCATGGTGCCCGCCTCACGTCAGCCTGATCCTGCGGGTCCAGGAACGCGTAGGAGATGTCCACGAACAGGTTCACGACCAGGTAGATGAGCGCGATGATCAGCGTGAAGGCCTGGACCACGATGTAGTCGCGACCCACGATCGAGTCGTACATCGTGCGGCCCACGCCAGTCAGGTTGAAGACGGTCTCCGTGAGCACCGCGCCGGCCAGGAGCAGTCCCAGCTGCAGGCCGATGATGGTGACCACGGGCAGCATGGCATTGCGGAAGGCGTGCTTGCGCAGGACGCTTCGTTCGGCGACCCCCTTGGCGCGGGCCGTGCGGATGTAGTCGAGGCCCAGGACCTCCAGGAGGGATGAGCGCGTGATGCGCGCGATGATGGCCAGCGAGATGGTGCCCAGGGCGATGACGGGCAGGATGAGGTGCTGCCAGGCATCGATGAGCTGGTTCCACTGGAACGTGATCAGGAAGCTGATCGTGTAGATGCCGGACAGGAAGTCCATCGCGGCGCGCGGCAGGCCCTGCACGTCCTCCAGGCCGAAGGCCTGCGGGATGGTCTGGAAGGCCAGGCCAGCCGAGAGCCGCCCGGAGGGCGGCAACCCCACCCGCACGCCGAGGAGGCCCTCCGTGACATTGGGCAAGGCCACCGCGAAGACGAACTGCAGGAGCAGGGCGAGCACGAAGATCGGGACGGAGACGCCCAGGATGGCCACGAACATCGTGCCCACGTCGGTCTTGGAGTTGCGCCGCAGGGCTGACAGGAGGCCCAGCAGGACGCCCAGGACCGAGGCGAAGATCAGCGAGTAGACAGCCAGCTCGACGGTCGTGGGGAGACGCTCGATGAGGATGTCCGTCACTGGCCGCCCGTAGCGGATGGAGTCGCCGAGGTCGCCCCGCAGGAGCTGCCCGATGTACAGCAGGAACTGGATGTGGATGGGCTCGTTGAGGCCGTAGCGCTCGTTGAAGGCGTTGCAGATCGCCTCCGTCGCTCGTTCGCCCAGCGCTGACAGGCAGGGGTCGCCAGGCAGCAATCGAGCGATGACGAAGACGATGGCGATGATCCCAAGCAGCGTGATGAAGCTGAGGAGCACGCGCCGGATGATGTACTGGACCATCCCACCCCACTACTGGGATGCCGGGCGACACACGGGCCCGGCGGCAGTGGGAGAGGGGCGCCGCCGGGTCGGCGGCGCCCCTCTCCGTGACGGATCGAGGGCGAATGCTACTCCTCGGCTGGAGGCGGGTTCAGGAAGCCACCCCAGAGGGCCGGGAAGTACGTGAAGCTGCCATCGCGCCCGACATGGAGCGGGTTGGCGGCATCCCACTGGACGGCGTACGAGGTCACGACATCGTTGGCATCCAGCGCTGCGCCATCATGGAACATGACACCCTCCTGGAGGGTGCAGGTCCAGACCGTGAGGTCCTCGTTGGCGGCGCACTCCTTGGCCAGTCGAGGCACGGTGTCCGTGCCGCCGACACTGAAGGCGTAGAGCGGCTCCATGATCTGCTCACAGGCACGCAGCGACTCGCCGTCGGTCTCGTCGGCGCAGTACATGCCGATGGGCTCGGCGTTCTGCATGAAGACCATCTGGTCATCGGCGCCAGGCCCGATCGCGGCGAACTCCTCGTTGCCAAGCGGCGACGAGTGCGCGCCCTCGACATCGGCGCGCCATGCCGTGGACGAACCGCCGCGGGCGATGGGCACCATGGGCACGTGCTGGGCGAGCAGGGTGTTGGCCTCGGCGTAGGCCGCCTCGCGGACGGCAGGATCGGCCGAGGAGCCACCCTTGACCAGGGCAGCGTGGATATCGTCGAAGCCCGTGCCGAACTGCTTGCTGGCGCCGGGACCGAAGTGGTAGTCAAGGAAGTTGGTGGGATCCGGGTAGTCGGCGTTCCAGCCCAGCAGGTGGAAGCCAGACAGGTTGCCAGAGTCGGAGTTGTCGATGAACGTGCCCGACTCCTGGACGTCGATGGTCGCGGTGATGCCCAGGTTGGCCTGGAGCTGGTCCTGCAGGTCGACGGCCACCTGCTCCGGGAAGGGCAGGTAGGCACGGTCGACGACGCGCAGTGAGATGGGCACCTCGGGGAAGGCCTCAAGGCCCAGCTCTGCCAGGCCCTCGGCCAGCAGCGCCTTGGCACCCTCCGGGTCGAAGGCCGGGAACGGCTCGCCGCCGCAGGCGAAGGGGACCGAGCAGGGCGTGAAGTAGTCAGCCACGGACGAGCCTTCGGAGTAGAACGAGTCGACGATGCGCTGCTTGTCGATGCCCATCGCGATGGCCTGGCGGACCTTCTCGTTGGTGAAGGGCTCGTAGGTGTTGTTCATCCCGAGGTAGAAGATGTTGAGGCCCTCGCGCGGGATGAGGGCCAGGCTGGCATCCGACGCGATGGCGTCGAGGTCGTCGACGCTGGGATTGTCGATGCCGTCCACGGTCCCGGACTGCAGCTCGATGAGCTTCTGGCCGGGCTGTGACGACCAGCGCAGGATGGAGCGGCTATTCATGGGCGCTTCGCCCCAGTAGTCCGGGTTGGCCGCGAAGATGACCTCGCTGCCGCGGCGCCACTCCTCGAGCTTGAAGGGACCCGTGCCGTTGGGCTGGTCCACGATGCTCTGATCGGGGGCGTGAGCGATCAGGTAGTCGGCGTCGTTGATGGCGAAGGGCGAGAAGGCGACCTTGGGCAGGAAGGCCGGGTCCGGGTTGCACAGGGTGAAGACGACGGTGGAGGCGTCCGTGGCCTCGATCTTGGCGATGTTGCCCGTGTACTCGGCGCCGTTGAAGGTGCCAGTCACAGGGGACATCGGCATACTCCGGGTAGACCCCATAGCCCCCTGCCGGCGGGGCTGCGGGGGCGGCCGCGTCCTGCGCGAACGCCGGGACGCTCATGGCCATGATGGCGATGGCGCCGCCGATGGCGGCCGCAGCCAACCATCTGGGTCGTCGGGTCATCCTCATCTCCTCTTGCTGTCCGCGGCGGCGACGAGCGGCACTCACAGGCTGGGCGGCGGCCGTCAAGGCCCCTCGTGGCGGTGCCCCCTGGGACGCACGGACCGACTCCCATCCCAAACCACCCGCAGGTGCGCGGCACGACGTGCGCCCGCACCCTCCGCGGCGTGCGCGAAGCCTAGCACCGCGTCGCGACGGATGTCACCGCCGCGGGTGGCGAATGGCATTGACACCGGGCCGGCTGTGCGCAAGACTCTGCGCATGGCCGTACGCATACCTCGAACTGACGCGCTGGACGACCCGCCGCCCTCGCCGGTGCGCCGCGTCCCCGTCAACATGAGCCTGCCGGAGGACCTCGTGCGCCAGCTCGACGAGGTGGCCGGCCCGCGCAACCGCAGTGCCTTCGCGGAGGATGCCCTTCGCCGCGCCATCAGGCGCGAGCAGTTCCGTCTCGCCGCCGAGCGGTACGCCGGTTCGCTCAAGGCAGAGGACTACCCCCACTGGCGTACCTCGGAAGACGTGGTGGCCTGGGTGCGCGAGATGCGCGCCGAGGAGACCAGCACGGAGGTCGTGGTTCCGTGAGGCTCCTGCTCGACTCGACCTTCGTGGTCGACCTGCTGGCGGGGTTGCCTGAGGCTGTCGCCAGGCAGCGCGCCATGTTCGAGTCCGGTGATGAGCCCTTCGTGAACGAGGTCGTCGTCTGCGAGGTTCGAGCCGGGATGCGCCACCGCGACCATCCCATCCTGGCCGGCATCCTGGAGCCGGTCGAGTTCATCCAGCCGGGGCCCGAAGCGGCCATGCTGGCAGGGACATGGCGCAGGCTCGCGCACGAGCGCGGGTACCACCTCAGCCTTCCGGACGCGCTCATCGCCTCTGCGGCAGACGCGGTCGACGCCGCGGTCCTGACCCGGAACGTCCGCGACTTCGCGCTCACCCCGGTCCGCGTCGAGACCTACTGAGCCACGACCACGCGCCAGCGACCCGTGTCGCGTCGGATGGATGTCGAGGGCATCGCTCCATGCGTAGACTCGTGTCATGTGCAAGCGCACGGCCACATGAGCCGATCGCAGGTCATCACGGTCGCACTGGCCCAGATGGCGCCGCGGCTCGGCGCGCTGGATGACAACCTGGAGCGTCACCATGCGCTCATCGGCCAGGCGCGCCACGAGGGCGCGGACCTCGTCGTCTTCCCGGAGCTCGGCCTGACCGGCTACCTGCTCCAGGACCTCAACGCGGAGGTCGCCATGCGCCGGGACGACCCTCGTCTCCTGGCCTTGGCGCAGGCCGCCGACGGCATGGCCGCCGTCGTCTCCTTCGTCGAGGAATCGGAGGACCACCGGCTCTTCATCGCGGCCGCCCTCCTGGAAGCCGGCGCCGTGCGTCACGTCCACCGCAAGGTCTTCCTGCCCACCTACGGCCTCTTCGATGAGCGCCGCTTCTTCGCCGCGGGCTCCAGGCTGCGCGCCGTGACCTCGGAGCGCCTCGGCCTGCGCCTGGGCCTCTCCGTCTGCGAGGACTTCTGGCACATGGCCACGCCGCAGCTGTTGGCCCTCGACGGCGCCCAGGTGCTCGTCAACGTCTCCTCCTCGCCGGGCCGGGACGTGGCCGCCATCAACGAGAGTGGCCTGGGCACGGCGACCTCGTGGCGCACCCTGAACCGGACGTACGCGCAGCTGACGACGAGCTACGTCGTCTTCGTCAATCGTGTCGGCGTGGATGAGTCCATCACCTTCTGGGGCGGCAGCGAGGTCGTCTCGCCCACCGGGCAGACCGTCGTTCGCGGCGCCCATCCACGACGAGGGCCTCTACCTCGCACGTCTCGATCCGGCCGCCATCCGCCGCGAGCGCATCGCCACGCCCCTCCTGCGCGACGAGCGCCCGGAGGTGGTCCTGCGACAGCTGGATGACATCATGCGCGATCGCCACGAGCGCTCCGCCCGACCGCCGGAGACGCCGTGACGACCCAGGCGGCCGCCAGCCAGATGCCCTTCGAGCTGCCGCAGGAGCTCGCCATCGATACGGCGGCCGCACGGCGCATCATCCAGGAGTTCATCCGCGCCCAGCTGCGCCAGGCCGGCTTCGGCAAGGCCCTGCTGGGCCTCTCGGGCGGCATCGATTCGGCGCTCGTGGCCTACCTGGTCGCGGACGCCATCGGCCCGGCCAACCTGCTGGCGGTGCTGATGCCCTACCGGACCTCGTCCCCCGAGTCGCGGGCGGACGCGGAAGAGGTCGTGCGCCGGTTGGGCTGCCCCAGCGAGCTCGTCGACATCAGCGCCATGGTGGACGCCTACTTCGAGGCCCCGGGACGCACCGACGCCACGCCCCTTCGCCGCGGAAACCTCATGGCCCGCGCCCGCATGATGGTGCTCTACGACCACTCGGTGACGTGGAACGGGCTCGTCGTGGGCACCGGCAACAAGACCGAGACGCTCATCGGCTACAGCACCCTCTGGGGTGACAGCGCCAGCGCCTTCAACCCCATCGGCGACCTCTACAAGTCGCAGATCCGCCAGCTCTCGTGGGCCCTGGGCGTGCCGGAGACCATCATCCGCAAGGCCCCCTCGGCAGACCTCTGGCCCGGCCAGACGGACGAGGCGGAGGTGGGCTTCTCCTACGCGGAGATGGACCGCATCCTCTTCCGGCTCGTGGACCGCCGACTCACGCCCGATGAGGTCGCGGCCGAGGGCTTCGACCCTGGGCTCGTGGAGCGCATCGACCGCATGGTGGCGGGCGCGGAGTTCAAGCGCCAGGTGCCGCCCATCGCCAAGATCGGACCGCGCACGGCGGGCATCGACTATCTCTACCCGCGCCGGCGCCCGCGCTCCACGCGTGGCTGAGGCACCCTCCGTGGCGGGCATCCTCTACGTGGTGGCCACGCCCATCGGCAACCTGGGGGACGTCACGTTGCGGGCCCTGGAGGTGCTTCGGAGTGTGGCTGTCGTGGCGGCCGAGGACACGCGCCTGACGCGACGATTGTGGGCGCGCCACGGCATCGGGACGCCGCTCGTGAGCTTCCATGCCCACAGCGACTCGGCGCGCACCCGGGAGCTGCTGGCGCGGCTGGCGGCGGGTGACGACGTGGCCCTCGTCACGGATGCCGGCACGCCGCTGGTCAGCGACCCGGGCGACGACCTCGTGGCCCGCTGGGTCGCCGAGGGTGGCACGGTCGTGCCCATCCCGGGCCCATCGGCCGTGCTGGCGGCCCTGGTGGCCAGCGGCATCACCGCGCCGCGCTGGTCCTTCGAGGGGTTCCTGCCGCGCAAGGGACGGGAGCGGCGCGAGCGGCTGGCGCGCATCGCCGCAGACGACCGGGCCACGGTGCTCTTCGAGGCCCCCGGCCGGACCGCGGCGACACTGCGCGACCTGGCGGCGGCCTGTGGGGCAGAGCGCCTGGCGGCGCTCTGCCGCGAGCTCACCAAGATGCACGAGGAGATCCGCCGCGGCACGCTCGGCGCGCTGGCGGTCGCCGCGGTGGAGGGTGGCGTCAGGGGCGAGGTCACCATCGTCGTCGCCGGCGCTCCGCCGTCCACCGTCGGCGAGGCGGCAGCAGCTGATCGAGCCGCCGGCCTGGCGACGGGTCGCGCGCGGGTGGCCGCCCTCGTGGCTGGCGGCATGCGACGGCCGGAGGCCGCCCGCCAGGTGGCCACGGAGACCGGGCTGCCTCGCCGCGACCTCTTCACGACGGACTCCGAGGACCGCTGACCGAGGCCGGGGCCGACTCCCTGCTCCGCTCGCTGCCCTGTTCGCCGCCCTGGTCGCCGCCCTGGTCGCCGCCCCGCATGCACCTGTCCCATGGGGGATGCCAAACGTCCGCCGGGTCCATCGACATGTGGCCCATGGTCGCCGCGCAGGGGCCTATCCGGGGTCATCTGGCCTTCACCGTGGGACGTTCCGCGACCGACGGGCACGCGACGGTGCGCGTGGGCGGGCTCGACGGTCGTTTGGCCTCATGGGTGGGACACGCAGGCATCACGGCCGGCGCCGCGGTGCCGAGGCGCAACGAGAACCGCCGTCCACGCACGATCGCAGCACGGGCGGCCTGTTGCCGGCGGCGCGGGGCGGCGTATGCTCCCGGTCTGGAAGTCATGCCCACGCCTTGAGGAGGGATACGGCATGTCGCTGCTCCAACGTGTCGAGGCAGCGAAGACGGCGAGCGCCGGGACGAAGGGACCCGTTGCGCCGGTGGGGCCGGGGGCCCCGGCAGGGACGAGCGCGCCCCAGGGCGCGGGATCGTCCTGGTTCGCCATCCCCGTCGAGGGTGGCGAGCGTCCGCCGGCGGTCGTCCGTGTCTCGCCTCGCGAGGAGGCCTTCCTCGATGTCCGCCGGCGCCTGGAGGCGGCCGTCGTCGACGCCCTTGCGCCGCGCATCGACCTCTCGAACCCGGACCGGGTGCGCCGCGAGCTGGCCGGCATCGTCGGCGAGTTCGTGGATGGCTTCCTCCTCGAGCAGGGCCTCAACCTCTCGCGGCTCGAGCGCCAGCGCCTCGTGGATGGCGTGCTCCACGAGGTCGCGGGCTTCGGCCCCATCGAGCCGCTGCTGGCCGACCCGAGCGTCACCGAGGTCATGGTCAACGGGCCCAGGCGCGTCTACATCGAGCGCGCCGGCCGCATCGAGAAGGTCGACATCACCTTCCGCGACGACGAGCACGTCCTCAACATCATCGACCGCATCCTCACGCCCCTCGGGCGCCACATCGACGAGACCAGCCCACGCGTGGACGCCCGACTGCCGGACGGCTCGCGCGTGAACGCCATCATCCGGCCGCTCTCGCTGGTCGGCCCGGTCATCACGGTGCGCAAGTTCGGCACCAAGTTCGGCGTGGAGGACCTCGTCCGCTTCGGCACCGCGACCGAGGAGATGTTCGCCTTCCTGCGCGCCTGCGTGGAGGCCCGCCTGAACCTCTTCCTCTCCGGCGGCACGGGCTCCGGGAAGACCACCACCCTCAACGTCCTCTCCTCGTTCATCCCGGAGGACGAGCGCATCATCACCATCGAGGACGCCGCCGAGCTGCAGCTCAGCCAGACCCACGTCGTCTCGCTGGAGGCGCGGCCCTCCAACCTGGAGGGGCGCGGCGAGATCACCATCCGCGACCTGCTGCGCAACGCCCTGCACATGCGGCCCGACCGCATCGTGGTCGGCGAGTGCCGCGCCGGTGAGGCCCTGGACATGATCTCGGCCATGACCACGGGCCAGGAGGGCTCGCTCTCGACGGGCCACGCCAATACGCCGCGCGACATGCTGCGGCGCCTCGAGACGATGATCCTCATGACCGGCTACGAGCTGCCCCTGCGGGCCATCCGCGAGCAGATCGCCTCCGCGGTGGACGTCATCGTGCACACGGCCCGCCTGCGCGACGGCACGCGCAAGATCGTCAGCATCACGGAGGTCCTGGGCACGGAGGACGACGACATCCTGACCCAGGAGATCTTCTCCTTCGTCCAGACCGGCTTCCACGACGGCAAGATCGAGGGCGACCTGCGGCCGACGGGCATCCGCCCCACCTTCATGAACGCCTTCAAGGTGCGCGGCATCACGCTGCCGCCCGGGGACTTCGGCATCCCGCCGGAGGACCCCAACCAGCCGCCCGCCCGGATCGCCAAGTCGAGGTGGGCCGCCGGCCTGGCGCCGCGACCGGTGGAGGAGGCCGCCCTGAAGGTCGGGCTGGGCCGCGCCGTGGTGGCCGGGGGCATGGTCTACGTCTCCGCCGTGGGACCCGTGGATCCCGAGTCGGGACGCGTCACGAGCGGCGAGATCCGCGCCCAGGCGCGCCAGTGCCTGGCCAACCTGCGCGCCCGACTGGAGGAGGCCGGCAGCTCGCTGGACCGCGTCGTGTGGGCCAACTGGTCGCTGCGCGACGCCACGGAGTTCGACGCCTTCTACGAGGAGTGGCTGCGCTGCTTCCCCGGTGACGCCCCGGTCGGCCAGGAGACCCTGCTGCCGCTGGCGCACCGTCGGGCCGGCTTCCGCGTGTCACTCGGCGTCATCGCCTCGCTGTAGCCAGGGTTCGGCCGATCCCGGGAGGCTTGGAGGTCGCGTCCTCGACGCGGTCGAAGTCACAGCGAAGCCGCCGCGCATGGGCGGGTAAGTGGGCTGTCGCTAGTGTGCCCTCCATCACCGCAGCGGCCCCCGCCGAACGTCGAGACCCGTCGAACCGTGTCGATGGCCGGACGCCCATCCCGATCGTCCGGCAGGGAGGATCCATGAACCGTGTCCTGTTGACCGGGCGCCTCACGCGCGACCCGGAGATGCGCTCACTGCCCAGCGGCAAGGCGGTCACCAACTTCAGCGTGGCCACCAACGAGTACCGCGGGGGAGAGGAGCGCACGGAGTATCACTCCGTCGTCACCTGGGAGCGCCTGGCAGAGATCTGTGGCCAGTATCTCGGCAAGGGCCAACTGGTGTCCCTGGAGGGTCGCCTCCAGACGCGCCGCTGGGAGGACGACCGCAAGCTCAAGCACTACCGCACGGAGATCGTGGCCTCCTCGGTGGAGATGCTCTCCGGTCGGCGCAAGAAGGACTACGCCGCGGAGGCGGCGGCCCAGGCCCTCGAGACGCAGGCGGAGCTGATGGGCCTCGACCCGGCCGCCGGTGACGACTTCGAGGCGCTCGCCGACGACGAAGACGAGACCGATGAGACCGACGAGGTCGAGGATCCCGAAGGTGTGCTCGTCGCCGTGTAGGACGGCGCTCCACCACCCCTGACATCCCTCGTCCGCGGCAGGCACGGTGCTCCCCTCCCGTGCCTGCCGCTGCTCCGTGCCCACGGGGTATCGATCCCTGCGCAGACGCGGAGCACAGGACCGGTTCCGGGTCGTCGTCCGGGGTTGCTTACCGGGTCACGTCCATCGTTCGGGTGGCCTGACCGATGCGGGTGCCGGACTGGCATGTCACGGCGACCGGCGCGCTGCCCGTCGGCGTGGACCGGGGCACCGTCCACGCCCAACTGACGTTGCCGTTCGGACTGGCGTATCGCGCGCCCAGGCCGGGGGCATGGCTGCGGACGCCGCCGTAGACGACCCGGATGACACACAGAGCGTCCGGGGCGGTGTGGACCGTGGCGGAGGCCGTGCCGCCTCGGGCCACGGGTGTGCGCAGCGCGGTGAAGCGGACCGACAGCGACGCGGCCGTGGCCGTGCCGACCGGGACCGGGAGCAGCAGCGCCGCGAGCATCGCGGAGCTGGCGAGGAGATGCCTCATGTTGACCTCGTGGCGGGCAGGGGCCAGATGACCGGCGCCCGGTCAAGGGAGGCCTGCCTGCGTTTCCGCGGTGACCATACTCGGCGGCCATTGGCAGGCCCTGTGACCAGGATGTGCGTCCGCTCATGTGGGGCCGACCGCGAAACCCACCGTGAGCCGGCCACGCCAGCCAGGGCAGGCGTGAGGGAGGCCGGCCGGCTTCGCCGATCATGGTCCCGCGATGGCTGCCGCGCCGTTCGCTGCCGCACAGGGATGGTCGTATCCTTGTCGCGGCGCCTTGTGGTATGAGGTGCCGGGGGGTGGTCCGGACCGTCTGGTCGGCGGACGCCCCTGAATCCGTAGAGGAGGAATGACGATGCGTTTCATCATCGGCGCCATGGCTGGATTCGCCGCAGGCATCGCAGCGTCCACGTTGTCGTCCGGCAAGCTCGGTCGTGAGCTGCGTGACGAGCTCGACGGCATCCGTGCCGACCTCGAGAAGCGCGACTTCGAGGCCGTGGGCAACCGCCTCGAGGCGCGCTTCAAGGACCTCCAGGCCAGCTTCGAGCAGCGCCAGGCAGAAGCTGGTGATGCCGCCGCCGGTGTCGCGGAGGACGCCTCCGAGACGCTGGAGTCTGCTACCGACGACGCCTCCGCGGCCGTCGGGGACCTGACCAAGGAGGTCGCCCCGGCCTGAGCCCCGGACGATCCGCGGGTTCGTCGGGCAGTGCCGGACGGTGCGCTCCCTCGCGCCCGCTAGAATCCCCGCGTAACACGCCGCCGGCCGCGGGAGCCCGCGGCAAGGGAGGGGAGCCATCAGCAGCATGACCACGGCCAGCCACGCCGGCTGGCCGCTCGCACGCCACGCCATCAGGAGCGCCGCCTGATGCCGGCCAGCGTCATCGTCGGCCTGCAGTGGGGCGACGAGGGCAAGGGCAAGGCTGTCGACCTGCTCTCCGAGACGGTCCACATGGTGGTGCGCTACCAGGGCGGTGACAACGCGGGCCACACCGTGGTCATCGGCGACGAGGTCTTCAAGCTCCACCTCGTGCCCAGCGGCGTCCTGCACCCGCACATCACGCCCATCATCGGTAATGGCGTGGTGGTCAACCCGCGCACGCTCATCAGCGAGATGGCCATGCTGGCGGAGCGCGGTATCGACCCCTCCCGCATCCGCGTCAGCCGCGCGGCGCACGTCATCATGCCCTACCACATCGCCCTCGACGGAGCCGCTGAGGCCCGGCTCTCTGGCTCGGAGATCGGCACCACGCGGCGGGGCATCGGGCCCACCTACGCGGACCGCGCCTGGCGGGCCGGCGTGCGCATGGGCGATCTGCTCGACCCCCGCGTCCTGCGCGCGCGACTGGAAAAGGTGCTGCCGGAGCGCAACGCCGTCCTCCACGAGTCGTACGGGCAGCCCGGCTTCGACCTGGACGAACTCCTCGCGGAGGCCACGTCCTGGGGGGAGACGCTGCGCCCGCACATCACCGACACCGTCGCTGCTCGTCCAGGACGCCCTGGCCGAGGGCCGGCACGTCATCCTCGAGGGCGCCCAGGGCACGCTCCTCGACCTCGACCACGGCACGTACCCCTTCGTCACCAGCAGCAACCCGGTGGCCGGCGGGGCATGCACCGGCGGCGGCGTCGGCCCCCTTCAGGTCGAGCAGGTCATCGGCATCCTGAAGGCCTACAGCACCCGCGTGGGCTCCGGCCCCTTCCCCACGGAGCTCGATGACGAGACGGGCCGCTACCTGCTCGAGAAGGGCCGCGAGTTCGGCACGACCACGGGGCGGCGACGCCGCTGCGGCTGGCTGGACGCGGTCCCGCTGCGCTATGCGGTGGCCGTCAACAGCGCCAGCCACCTGATGGTCAACAAGCTGGACATCCTCTCCGGGCTGGAGGAGATCCGCATCGCCACGGCCTACCGCGTGGACGGCGCGACCATGCGCTGGCCGCTCACGCTGGAGGAGCTGGAGCGCGCGGAGCCCGTCTACGAGGTCTTCCCGGGCTGGTCCGAGGACATCTCCGGCGCCCGCACCATGGCCGACCTGCCGCCCGCCGCCGTGTCCTACGTGGAGGCCATCGAGTCGCTGGCCGGGGCGCCGATCGCCGTCGTCAGCGTCGGCCCGGAGCGCACCCAGACCATCATGCGCGGAGACCTGCGGCCGAGGTCCCGGGTCAGCCCATGATCGGGCGCTACACGCTGCCAGCGATGGCCGCGCTGTGGTCCGAGGAGAGTCGCTTCGAGCACATGCTCCGCGTGGAGCTGGCGGTCCTGCGCGCCCTGGCCGAGCGGGGGGACGTGCCCGCGGACGCCGTGGAGGCCATCGCTGCGCGTGCCCGCGTGGACGTGGCCCGCATCGCCGAGCTGGAACGCACCACCGACCACGACGTGGTGGCTTTCGTCACGCAGGTGGCCGAGTCCGTCGGGGAGGAGGGCCGCTACCTCCACCTCGGGCTGACCAGCAGCGACGTCGTGGACACCGCCCTGGCCCTCCAGTGCCGCGCCGCGGCAGACCTCATCCTGGCCAGCCTCGATGCTGCCATCGGGGCCGTCGTGGCGCGCGCGCGTCAGCACGCCGACACCCTGATGATGGGCCGCACGCACGGCGTTCACGCCGAGCCCATCACCTTCGGGCTCAAGCTGGCCTCGTGGGCGTTCGAGCTCGACCGGGCGCGCGCGCGACTCCGTTCGGCCGCCGCCGACCTGGCCACGGGCAAGATCTCCGGGCCCGTGGGCACCTACTCGCTCCTGCCTCCCGACGTGGAGGCGACCGCCCTGGCGGCACTGGGCCTGGCCGTGGACCCCGCCAGCACGCAGATCGTGCAACGCGATCGGCACGCCGCCTTCCTGGCCGCCATCGCTGTCACGGGTGGCTCCATCGAGCGCTTCGCGGTGGAGATCCGCAACCTCCAGCACACCGAGATCGGCGAGTTGCAGGAGCCCTTCCGCACCGGCCAGACCGGCTCGTCGGCCATGCCCCACAAGCGCAACCCGATCCTTGCCGAGCGCCTGACTGGCATGGCGCGCCTGCTGCGCGGCTATGCCCTCGCGGGCATGGAGGACCAGGCCCTCTGGCACGAGCGGGACATCAGCCACTCGTCCGTCGAGCGCGTCGCCGTACCGAGCGCCACGACGCTGCTGCACTACATGCTGGAGCGCTTCCGCGGGCTGGTCGAGGGCCTCGTGGTGCGGCCCGAGCGCATGGCCCGGAACATCGCCGCAGGGCACGGGCTGCATGCCTCCTCCCGGATCCTCAGCGCCATGGTGGAGGCCGGCCTGGCGCGCCCGGAGGCCTACGCCATCGTGCAACGACTCGCCCTGCGCGCGGCTGACGAGGGAACCTCGTTCCAGGCGCTGGTGGAGGCGGACGTGGCGGTGACCAGCCGTGCTGTCGCCCGACGAGCTCGAGCGCTGCTTCGACGACCGGGCCGCACTGCGGCACGTCGACACCGTGCTGGCCCGCCTCGACCGACTGGACCGACTCGACCGATGAGGGAGACCGCGGACCCGACCCCTGGCCAGGGGGTTCCCGGCAGCCCGACGCCCGCCCGCTCGGCCCGGCGCGCCCTCGTCTCCGTCTCCGACAAGCGCGGCCTGCTCGACCTTGCCAGCGGCCTCGTCGAGCGGGGCTGGCAGCTCGTCTCCACCGGCGGCACCGCGCGCGCCATCCGCGACGCGGGCCTGCCCGTGACCGACGTGGCGGCCGTCACCGGCGCCCCGGAGATGCTCGACGGGCGTGTCAAGACGCTCCACCCGCGCATCGCCGCCGGCGTGCTCGCGGACCTGCGCCTGGCGTCCCACCGCGAGCAGCTCGCGGCGCAGGGCATCGAGCCCTTCGAGCTCGTCATCGTCAACCTCTACCGCTTCGAGGAGGCCGCGGCCCGACCGGGCATCGCTGACGACGAGCTCGTCGAGGAGATCGACATCGGCGGCCCGACGCTCGTGCGTGCGGCCGCCAAGAACCACGCCTCCGTCGGCATCGTCTGCGACCCGGACGACTACCCGGCGGTGCTGGCCGAGCTGGACGAGCACGGCGCCCTCAGGGACGACACGCGGCGCGCCCTGGCCCTCAAGGCCTTCCGCCTCACGGCGGCCTACGACGCCGCCATCGCCGAGACGCTCTCGCGCCGCTGGTCGCTGGAGGAGCGCTTCCCGGAGCGGCTCAGCCTCGGGCTGCGCCGCACCCAGCTGCTGCGCTATGGCGAGAACCCGCACCAGGCCGCGGCCCTCTACGCGCTCGCCGGCGCCGACCCGTCAGCCGGGCCCTTCGCCACGGGTGCCACCCTCCTGGCGGGCAAGCCGCTCTCCTACAACAACCTGCTCGACGCCGCTGCCGCGGCGGCGCTCGCTCGCGACCTGCAGGGCGACGCCGTCGTCATCGTCAAGCACGGCGTCCCCTGCGGCGCCGCTGAGGCCACCGACCTGCTGACCGCCTGGGAGCGCGCCCTGGCGGGCGACCCGGTGAGCGCCTTCGGGGGCGTCGTGGCGGTGCGCGGCAGCGTGGACGGCGCCCTGGCCGAGGCCCTCACGAGTCGCTTCCTGGAGGTCGTGGTGGCGGCGGGTTTCGACGATGCCGCCCGGACCACGTTCGCCGCCAGGCCAGACCTGCGGCTTGTCGTGGACGGCACCATCCTGGTGCCGGCGCCGCCGTCCGTGGTGGTCCGCAGTGCCGGTGGCGGCCTGCTCGCCACGGAAGCGGACGACCAGCCTGACGACCCGCGGGCGTGGCGCGTCGTGAGCGCGCGCCAGCCGGATGCCCGTGAGCTGTCCGACCTGGCCTTCGCCTGGCGGGTCGTGCGCCACGTCAAGTCGAACGCCATCGTCGTCGCCCGCGACGGCGCTCTCCTGGGGGTCGGCGCCGGGCCAGATGAACCGCGTCACGAGCGCCCGCCTGGCCGCTGCCCAGGCGGGCGAACGAGCACGGGGCGCCGTGGCAGCCTCGGACGCCTTCTTCCCCTTCGCCGATGGCGTGGAGGTCTGCCTGGCGGCCGGGGTCTCGGCGATCATCCAGCCGGGCGGCTCCCGGCGCGACGACGAGGTGCTGGCAGCCGTGGATGCCGCCGGCGCGGCCATGCTCGTCACCGGCCGGCGCCACTTCCGCCACTGACGCGTCCGGCGTGAGGCCGCTTCGGGCGGCTTGACGGGAAGTGGCTGGGCGGACCATCGTTCGGCCGTGGCGTCTGATCCCATCGTCGAGCAGTTGCGCGGCTCACCGCTCTTCGCCCATGTCGGCGAGGGCGCCCTGGTCGACGTCGCCCGTCACCTGCGCCGTCGCCGCTACCGCCGCGGCGAGGTCATCTTCGAGCAGGGAGATCCCGGCGATGCGCTGCACCTGGTACGCAGCGGCGCTGTCAAGATCGTGCTGCCCAGCCCTGACGGTGAGGAGGCCATCATCGCCACGCTGCGCCGGGGTGACACCTTCGGCGAGCTGGCCCTGCTCGACGGTGAGCCACGCTCGGCGGCGGCCGTGGCGCTGGAGCCCTGCGAGACGTGGACGCTGGCCCGGGAGCGCTTCCGCGAGCTGCTCGACCGCGACCCCGGCCTGCGCGACGCGCTGCTGTCTGGCCTGGCCCGCGAGCTGCGGCGGCTCACCGACCAGGTGGAGGAGCTGCACTTCCTCGACCTCGCCGGCCGGTTGGCTACCTGCCTCGCCCGCCTGGCCCGCGAAGCAGCCCCGGGGTCCACGGAGGTGCGCCTCGACTGGCCCTACACGCAGTCCGACCTCGCGGCCATGATCGGCGGCACCCGCCAGTCGGTCAACAAGCTGCTCTCCCGGTTCGTGGAGCGCGGGCTGCTGGTCATCGAACGGGACAGCCTGCTCATCCCTGACGTTGATGCCCTGGACCTGGCCAGCGCATCGCGGGATGACGCCCCGGGAACACGGTCGCGCCTGATGATGCGTGGGTTGTCGGCTGTTTGACAGACGGCGCCGCTCTCGCTGCCTAGGCTCGTGGTGACACAGCGAGGGGACCGAGCCATGAGCGGCATGCTTCCGAACCAGGACTACTCACGGATGGTGACCCAGGACCGCGAGCGCGAGCTGCGCGAGCACGTCACCCAGCGGTCGCACGCCACTGCGAAGTCGGCCATCCCCCGACCGGGCCGCCGAGCCCGGCGGGCCGCGTCCGCGGCTGCTCCGCCTCCACTTCGTCCGCCACCTGCACCTGCTCCACCACGGGCCTGCGGTGCGCACGGTGACGGTCACCGCCGTGGTGACGGCGACGCTCCTCCTCTTCAGCGGGCTGATCCCGGTGCCATAGCGCCGGCCCGTGGTCCGGCCTCACGCGATCGCGAGGCCGGCAGCGTCGCCGCTTGGTAGCATCGCGGCAAGCCCATGACCGAACGACGCCGCTTCTACCTGACCACCGCCATCGCCTACGCCAACAACCGCCCGGGTCTGCACACCCTCTACGAGGTCGTCGGCGCGGACGTCATCGCGCGCTGGCACCGCATGCTCGGCGACGACACGCGCTTCCTGACCGGCACGGACGAGTACTCCGTCAACATCGCCACCACGGCTGCCCAGCGCGGCCTGGAGCCGAAGGCCTTCGTGGACGAGATGGTGGCGCTCTTCCGGACGGCGGAGGATGCGCTCGGCATCAGCCCCGACCGCTTCATCCGCACCACGGACCCGGACCACACCGCGGCCGTCCACGAGATGATCCGCCGCGCCCACGCCAACGGCGACATCTACCTCGGCGACTACGAGGGCTGGTACTGCCCCAACGAGGGCTTCCGCAACACGAGCGACCTCATCGAGGACGAGCGCGGCGTCCACTGCCCCAACCACCCCGACGTGGAGCTGCAGTGGCTCACGGAGCGCAACTGGTTCTTCCGCCTCAGCTCCTACCAGGAGCGCCTGGAGCGCCACTACGCGGAGCACCCTGACTGGGTGGAGCCGGAGTACCGCAAGAACGAGATGCTCGGCTTCATCCGCCAGGGCCTGGAGGACTTCTCCGTGAGCCGCGAGGGCGCCACGTGGGGCATCCCCTTCCCGCTCCTGCCGGACGGCTCGTCCGCCCAGCGCCCGGACGGCACCTGGGACTCGGCGGCCGGGCACCGTCTACGTCTGGTACGACGCGCTCGTGAACTACATCACCGGCGCCGGCTTCCCGGCCGACCCGGCGGCCTTCGCGCACTGGTGGCCGGCGGACCTGCAGGTCATCGGCAAGGACATCAACCGGCTGCACACCATCTACTGGCCGGCCATGCTCATGAGCGCCGGGCTGCCGCTGCCGCGCAAGGTCTGGGTCCACGGCTGGCTGCTGGCCCAGGGCGAGCGCATGAGCAAGAGCCGCGGCAACTTCCTCGATCCGGTGGACGTGGTGGCGGCGCTCGGTCGCGACGGCGCGCGCTACGCGGTCCTGCGCGAGGTCGCCTTCGACCGCGACAGCGACGTCTCGTGGGAGTCCTTCGTGCGCCGCTACAACGCCGACCTCGCCAACGACTACGGCAACCTGCTCAACCGCACGCTGACCATGACCGGGCGCTACCTGGACGGCGAGCGGCCGGCACCGACCGATGGCGAGCTGGCCGAGGGCTGGGCGGCCACCTTCGAACGCTACGCCGGGCAGCTCGAGTCGAACCTCCTGCACCTGGCCCTGGAGACGCTCTGGGGCTTCGTCGGCCAGGCCAACCGCTTCGTGGAGGCAGCCCAGCCCTGGAGCCTCGCCAAGGCGGCTCGCGACGGGGACGCAGGCGGCCGCGGCTCGCCTGGCCGGGGTGCTGGGCGACCTGGTGGAGGCCTGTCGGGTCATCTCCATGGCCGTGGCGCCCTTCATGCCGGAGACGGCCGCCCGTGCGGCCGAGCAGATCGGCGTGGGCTACCCGTACGGCGCGGACGGCAACGGCGGGCCGCCGCTGCCCGAGCTGGCGACCTGGGGCGCCGCGGCCGCCGGCGGTCGGATCGGGGTCACGGCGCCGCTGTTCCCGCGCCTGGAGGTGGACGAGACCGGGGGCGCGGGCCGAGCCATCCTGATGGAGTCGGGCCAGCGACTGCGCCTTGTCGACTCGCACGCCCACCTGCAGTCGGAGGCCTTCCGGGCCGACGCCGATGCGGTGTTGGCGGCCGCCTACGCCGCCGGCCTGGAGCGCCTGCTCATCCCGGCCTGGGACCTGGACTCGAGCCGAGACGGTCTGGCCTTCGCGCGTCGCCACGGGCTGCCTGCCACGGCGGGCCTTCATCCGCACATCGCCAGCCAGGCCGTCCCGGACACCTGGGGCGCCGTGCGAACGCTCGCCGAGGAGCCCGGCGTCGTGGCCATCGGCGAGACCGGGCTCGACTACGACCGGGCCTTCTCGCCGCGCGACGATCAGCTGGCCAACCTGCGCCGCCACATCGAGCTGGCCCTGGAGCTCGGCAAGCCACTCATCCTGCACTGCCGCTCCAAGCCCGGCGAGCGCGCATGCCCAGGACGACCTCATCGCCGAGCTGCGAGCCGCCGGGGTCGGCGGCGGTGCCTGGCAGACCCGCTTCGGCAGCCGTCCACCCGGGGTGCTGCACTCGTTCAGCGGTCCCGTGGACTACGCGGAGGCTGCCCTCGACATGGGCCTCGCCATCGCCTTCGGCGGGCTCGTCTTCCGCAGGGGAGAGGAAGCCAGTGCGCAGGTGGCGCGCATCGTACCCGCGGAACGCCTCCTGGTCGAGACCGATGCCCCCTATCTCAAGCCCCGCGGCGTGCGCGGCAGCCGCAACGAGCCGCGCCACGTGGCCGTGACGGCCGACTGGCTGCGCCAGCTGCGGGGTGACGACCCTGACGCCTTCGGCGATGCGCTGGTGGCAGCCTTCGACCGCTTCGTGGGCGCCGGCTCTCCCTGATCGGCGGCCGCCTCAAGACCAAGCCGGTCCTACACGAACGGCGGCCGGCTGATCAGGACGCGGGTCAGCTCCGTCCCCCTGTCGTCGCAGATGCGGCAGGCGATCGAGGCCACGTCCGGACGCCAGGCTGCCACCTCGAGACGGGCACCGGGCAGGGCCGGCTGGAGGTAGCCGACGCGGTAGTGGCAGCCGACCGGGTGGACGTCGGGGGCCAGGTCGTCGCCGGCCGGCGGCAGGTGCGCCATGACCTCGTCTGCCACGTCCAGGTAGGCGGCGTTGTTCATGTGGCCCATGGGGTCGACGTCCCGCGGCCGCACGCGCGTGGCCAGGCGCGAGGCCTCGGGCGGCGTCTCCGGGATGAGGACCCGGCTGCGCTCGAAGGTCGGCTCCGCGGCGAACCAGTCAGCGATCTCGTCGGGCATGCGCGCCGGGCGACCGTCACCGCCGAGCAGCACCCAGTCGGTGTCCACGACCGCCACGACCTCGCCGGGAGCAGATCCGTCCACGGCCGCCGACCCGTCCGACACCCGATCGCTCATGCCCGCGCCGCGCCGCATCACGCCCTGCCGCCGCGCCCAGACGTGGCGCCACCCGATGACCTCCGTGGTCAGGCTGACCACCTCACCGTAGGTGACCGCAGCGCGGATGTGCAAGGAGACGTTGCGGACCAGCCAGGTCAGCGCACGCTCCGCGTACCAGTCGCGCCCGAAGCCGGCGCTCTCGCTGTGTCGCCAGGCCATGTCCTGGGCGTAGCGCAGGTAACCGGAGGGACGCAGCAGCCCCTGGGCATCGGCCTCGTCGAAGCGCACCTGGTACTGGTGGCTCAGGCGTCGCGCGGGTCCCATGCTCACAGTGTAGGTGGCCACCCCATCCCGCCGACCGCGCGCCTGCCCACTGCACGCCCGGTGTCAGCGAGCCGACAGCAACGGCCGCCGGCCGCGCGTAGCATGCGCCCATGAGCTGCCGCAGGTGTGGCCGGGCGCTGGACCCCGATGCCCGGTTCTGCGCCTCCTGCGGGCTGCCAGCCGGCCGGCCGTGCGCCGGCTGCGGGGTTCCCCTGGACCCCGACGCCAGGTTCTGCAAGCACTGTGGCCGCGCCGTCGAAGACGCAACCTCGACCGTCCCGGACCATCTGCCCGGCGACGCTCTCGCAGGGCTGCGCGCACCGGGATCACTGGCTCGTGAGCGCAAGGTGGCCACGCTGCTCTTCGCGGACCTCGCCGGCTTCACCAGCCTCGGAGAGAGGCACGACCCGGAGCTGGTGGCGACGCTCGTGGCCGGCACCTTCGAGCGGCTGGCCAAGGAGGTAGCCCGCTACGAGGGCACCGTCGAGAAGTTCGCGGGCGACGCGCTGCTGGCCGTCTTCGGGGTCCCGACCGCTCACGAGGACGACCCCGAGCGGGCCGTCCGAGCCGCCCTGGAGATGCAGGCGGCCATGGTCCAGGCAGGAGCCGCGCCGGGCGATCGACCAGCCCTCGCTCTGCGCATCGGCATCGAGACCGGCGAGGTGCTCGTGGACCTCACGCGCGCCCGCGACGAGCGCGACCTCTTCGTGACCGGTGATGCCGTCAACACCGCGGCCCGCCTCCAGTCGGCGGCGGAACCGGGTGCCATCGTGGTCGGCCCGTTCACCTATGCCGCCTCCCGGGACATCGTCGAATACCGCGAGCTGCCCGTGCTGGAGCTGCGTGGCAAGGCTCTCCCCGTGGCTGCCTGGCAGGCCGTCTCGGTGAAGGCCAGGCGTGGTGACCGGCGTGCGCCGCTGGGCATCGGCGGGCCGCTGGTCGGCCGCGAGCACGAGATGACGCTGCTCAAGGACACCGTCCGTCGGGCCGTGGAGGATGGACGCCCGCACCTGGTCACCGTCATCGGCTCGGCCGGCGTGGGCAAGAGCCGCCTGGCCTGGGAGCTGGAGAAGTACCTGGACGGCCTGCCGCAGGTCCACCGCTGGCGCAAGGGCCGCTGCCTGGCCTACTCGTCGCGCTCCTTCGGCGCGGTCGCCGACATCGTCAAGGCCGACGCCCGCATCCACGACGATGACCCGCCGGCCGTGACGCGCCAGAAGCTGCGCGGGCGCATCGCCGAGCTGGCCATCCCGGCCGCCGACGCGCCCGTCGTCACCGCGGCCCTGGAGGCCGTGCTCGCGGTCGAGGAGCCGCGCGACCACCCGCGCGACCACCCGCGCGACCACCCGCGCGAGGAGCTCTTCGAGGCGTGGCGTCGCGCCCTGTCCGCCATCGCCGCCGACGACCCGCTCGTGCTGGTCTTCGAGGACATCCACTGGGCCGATGACGGCAGCCTCGCCTTCATCGACTTCCTGGCCCGCTGGGCGGAGGGTCCGATGGTCATCCTCTGCCTGGCCCGCCACGAGCTGCTCGAGACCCGGCCGGGCTGGGGCGGCGGCCTCACCAACGCCCTGACCGTGTTCCTCGAGCCGCTCCCGGCCGCGGCCACGGCGCGCCTCATGGACGGGCTCCTGGAAGGCGGCGTGCCGGAACCCCTGCGCCAGCGCATCGTGGCCCTCTCCGAGGGCAACCCGCTCTTCGCGGAGGAGATGGTGCGCATGCTCGTCGACCGGGGGGCGCTGCGCTTCGCGGACGGTCACTGGGAGCTGGCCCACGACGTCGGATCCATCGACATCCCGCCCTCCGTCCAGGCCGTGCTGGCCGCACGGCTCGATACCCTGCCTGCGGAGGAGAAGCGCGTCGCCCAGGACGCCGCGGTCGTGGGCCGCATCTTCTGGGACGTGCTGGTGGCCCACCTCGTGCAGGCCGGACGTGAGCCGACCCATGAGCTCATCCGGCGCCTGCGCGTCAAGGACCTGGTCGTGCGTCGCTCGCCATCGTCGCTGGCGGAGGCCGCCGAGTACGGCTTCCGTCACGCCCTCATCCGCGACGTCGCCTACGACTCGCTGCCCAAGCGCGACCGCTCGCGGCTCCACCGTGACATCGCCGACTGGGCGGAATCGGAGCTGGCCGATCGGGTGGAGGAGTTCGCCGAGCTCATCGCCGGCCACCTGGCGGCGGCGCTGGCCTACGAGGAGGAGCTCGTCGAGCATGGCGACGAGGACCTGCGCCTGCTGCGCGGCCTCACCTACCGTGCTGCCCTGCGTGCCGCGCGACGAGCGGCCGCCATCAGCCAGCTGGCCGCCGCCGGCCGCTGGTTGAAGCTCTCCGTCGACCTGGCACGTGCGCTGCACGTGCCCCCGCGCGAGATGGCGGCACTGGCCACGGGAGTACGCCGACGTCGGCTGGGAGAACGCCGATGCGCGCGAGCGGGAGGCCGTGCTCGGCGCCGCCATCGACGACCTGCAGGCGCTGCCGGACCGCACGGCGGCGGACGTGCAGCTGCTGGCGGGCCTGCGCGAGCAGCGGGGCCAGGCGCTCTACGAGGCCGGTGACGCCGACGCGGCACGCGACCTGCTGCTGGCCGCCATCGCCGACCTGGAGCCCGGTCCGCCCAGCGCCGCCCGCGCCGCGCTGCTGGATCGGCTCGGCTGGACGTCCTGGCGTGCCGGCAGCGTGGAGGAGGCCGTGCCCATCCTGGAGCGGGCCATCGGCGAGGCGAGGGCCTGCTCTGACGGGCCGACGTTGCGCTGGGCGACGCACAACCTGGGCGCCGCCCTCGCCTTCCTCGAGCACCAGGACCGGGCCGTGGAGCTCCTGGAGGAGTCCTTTCGGGCGGCCCGGGAGGCGGACGACCGGGGCCTCCTCATGCGCTGCTACATCAACCTGCCCGCCGTGCGCTATGGGCGCGGCGATCCGCTGCAGCCGCTCATCGACATGCTCGACGACGGCCTGCACATGGCCCGCCGGTCGGCCGCCACCCACAGCCTCGCCTGGCTGGCCGGCAACCGCGCGGAGTTCTCGCGCGAGATGGGCCGCCTCGACGAGGCCCTGGCGCATGCCGACGAGGCCGTCCACAACGCGCCGGTCGTCAGCCCGTCCCACTGGTCGGCTCGGTTGCTCTCGCGGGCCCTCATCCATCGCTACCGAGGCGAGCCGGAGGACGCGGCTCGCGACCTCGACGAGGCGGAGCGCATCGGCGGCGACCACGAACCGCAGGTGGCCGCCCTGCACCCCGTGAACCTGGCCCTGCGACGCTGGCCGGACGATCCGATCGGGGCCACGGCCGCGCTGGCCGACTGGGTGGCCGGACGACGCAGCGGGCCGACCCGGCGCTGCATGGCCGTCCACGAGCTCGCCCGCATGGCGCTGCGGCTCGGGGACCAGGCGACGCTGGAGCGCGCCGTGGCCGCGCACCGCGCCGCCCGCGACAGCCACCCTTCGCGCCTGCTCGCGGCTCGCGCCGCCTGGATCGACGGGCTGGCGTCCGCCGACCCGCTGCCGCTGGACGCCGCGGCCGCGGTCTTCGAGGAGCTGGGCTATCGGATCTCCGGCGCGGATGCCCTGGCCGACGCCGCGCTCCTCGCCGAGCGGGCCGGGCTGGCCTCGACCGCCGGCCAGCGTGCCCAGGCGCTGTACCGGGAGATGGGCGTGCATCCGCTGCTGGGCGAGCTGCCCGAGTGAGCCCGGCGCGGACCCTGGAGGGCGCCACCAGCGACGCGGCCGCCCGCGGCGCTTGACAACGGGAAGCCTCATCCCGTACAGTTCTGGCACTCTCACCCTGAGAGTGCTAACCAAGCCGCGAAGCGGGTTCGGCTCCCCAACGACCCGGGCGCTAGCCCCCGCCGCGAGCAACACGACTTAGGAGGAATCCGCGTTGGCGACTGCCACTGCGACCAAGCTTCGCCCCCTCGGCGATCGCGTCGTCGTCAAGCCCACTGCCCGTGAAGAGATGACCAAGAGCGGCATCGTGCTGCCCGACACGGCCAAGGAGAAGCCCCAGGAGGGCACCATCGTCGCCGCCGGCCCCGGCCGCCTCAACGATGAGGGCGAGCGTGAGCCGATGGACGTCAAGGTCGGCGACAAGGTCCTCTACGCGAAGTACGCGGGCACCGAGTTCAAGATCGACGACGACGAGTTCCTGATCATCAGCCAGAAGGACATCCTGGCCGTCGTCGAGGGCTAGCCTCACCCGTTCCGATTCGCCGCTCGGCCGGACCCTTCTGGGTTCGGCCGTCGCATCCTCAGGAGGAATCACCGCACCGTGGCCAAGCAGCTGATCTTCGACGAGACCGCTCGTCGCTCTCTCAAGAAGGGCGTCGATGGTCTCGCTGACGCCGTCAAGGTGACGCTCGGTCCCAAGGGCCGCAACGTCGTCCTCGACAAGAAGTACGGGGCTCCCACCATCACCAACGACGGCGTCACCATCGCCCGCGAGGTGCAGCTGGAAGACCCCTTCGAGAACATGGGCGCGCAGCTCCTCAAGGAGGTCGCGACCAAGACCGATGACGTCGCCGGCGACGGCACCACGACCGCCGTCGTGCTCGGCCAGGCGCTCGTGACCGAGGGCCTCAAGAACGTCACCGCGGGCGCCAACCCGATGATCCTCAAGCGCGGCCTGGACAAGGGCGTCGACGCCATCGTCGAGCGCCTCAAGGCCAACTCCCGCGCCGTCGAGACGAGCGAGCAGATCGCCGCCGTGGCCGCCATCAGCGCCGCTGACCCGGTCGTGGGCGAGCTCATCGCCGAGGTCATGGACAAGGTCGGCAAGGACGGTGTCATCACCGTCGAGGAAGGTCAGTCGATCGGCCTCGACAAGGAATACACCGAGGGCATGCAGTTCGACCGCGGCTACATCAGCCCCTACTTCGTCACCAACCCCGATCGCATGGAAGCGGTCCTGGACAACCCCGCCATCCTCATCACCGACAAGAAGATCTCCAGCATCAGCGAGCTCCTGCCCGCCCTGGAGAAGGGCGTCCAGCTGGGTCGCCCGGTCTTCGTGGTGGCGGAGGACGTCGATGGTGAGGCTCTCGCCACGCTCGTCGTCAACAAGCTGCGCGGCACGGTCAACGTGCTGGCCGTCAAGGCCCCCGGCTTCGGCGACCGCCGCAAGGAGATGCTGCGCGACATCGCCGTCCTGACCGGCGCCAGCGTCATCAGCGAGGAGCTCGGCCGCAAGCTGGACTCCGTGACGCCTGAGGACTTCGGCGGCGCGCGCCGCATCGTGGCCACCAAGGACGACACGACCATCGTGGATGGCACCGGCGATCCGGAGCTGATCAAGGGCCGCATGGCCCAGATCAAGGCCCAGATCGAGGAGACCACCTCCGACTACGACCGCGAGAAGCTCCAGGAGCGCCTCGCCAAGCTGGCCGGCGGCGTGGCCGTCATCAAGGTCGGCGCGGCCACGGAGGTCGAGCTCAAGGAGCGCAAGCACCGCATCGAGGACGCCCTGTCCACGACGCGTGCGGCCGTCGAGGAGGGCCTCGTGGCCGGTGGCGGCACGGCGCTGCTGCAGGCCATCCCGGCCCTTGACGACCTCAAGCTCGAGGGTGACGCCGCCGTCGGCGTGGCCATCCTGCGCCGCGCCCTCGAGGCGCCCATCCGCCAGATCGCCGAGAACGCCGGCCAGGAAGGCTCCGTCATCGTGGCGGCCGTCCGCGAGCTGCCCATCGGGCAGGGCTACGACGCGCTCAAGGGCGAGTACGGCGACATGTTCGAGAAGGGCATCGTCGACGCCGCCAAGGTGACCCGCTCCGCCCTGCAGCACGCGGCGTCCATCGCCGGCATGGTCCTGACCACGGAGACGCTGGTCACGGACAAGCCGGAGGAGAAGCCGGCTCCTGCGGCCGCCGGCGGCCACAGCCACGACTACTAGTCGCCGCCGGCCGTAGGGCCGGTCCCACATCCCGAGCGAGCCCGGGCCGTCAAGCCCGGGCTTCTCGATTCCGTCCGGGTCCCCGGCCCGCTTCCGGAGTGGAGCCGGCTCATCGGCACCGTGGGCAGCGCTCCGAGCGCGGCATGCGCCGCAGCAGCGCCGGGCTTGAGGCCATCGATGTCCGCCCAGGGTCCGTTATCCGCTGATCAGGGGTCCGACGCAGGACAGATGTACTCGTGGTGCTCCTTGGCCACCGAAGCCACGGGACGTGGCGACCGCCCAGCGCTGTCCCCGTCCCTCGGCCATGCCCGGCCACGCTCGGTCCAGCCCCTCCGCCCGCCGATGTCACGCGTGTCGGGTCGCGCGGACGCTCCGGGGCTGTCCTGGAGGGCGCCCAAGGTCGCCAGTGCGATCATCTGTCCTGAAGGTCCGTCGCCCATCCGGCACGACCAGGGCACGATCCAGGGCCGTGGCGCGATCAAGGCCGATCAAGGATCGCGCAGAGCGCCCTGCCGGCTGAGACCTCGATCCATGATGGCGGCCGCCGAAGGCGTGCCGGCTGCGTCACGTGGCTGGACGGCGACCCCGGTCCCCCGATCGACAACGCCGATGGCAGGTTCGCGGACCAAGGACAGCCGATGGCAGGTTCGAGCGGCGGCCTCTAGACTCGGCCGCGATGACTCCTGCCCTCGGATCGGTCCGCCACACGCGTCGCCCGCTCGTCGCCGTCTTGCTCGCCTTCCCGCTCGGCTTCCTGCTCGCGGGTGCCTCGTCCACGATGGCAACGGCGCAGGACTCTGCCGCCCTGCGAGCCCGGCGTGCCTGCCACGGAGTGCCAGCTGCCGGCCTGGCCGGAGGCTGCCCTGCGCGATGCGCCCAGCCGTTTCGGCGATGTCAGCGGGACCGTCTGGCTCGAGGATGCCACCGCTGACGCGCCACCCGGTGGGCTGGACATCCTGGCCGTCGGCGTCGGGAACGTGGACGTGGCCGATGCGGCCGCCCTCCGCGACCTGCCGGACCTGCTCAAGCTGGGCAAGGCCAAGCAGGCTGTCCGGCCCGGCCCGAACGTCGTCGTGCGCATCGTGCTCGATCGCCCGCTCGACGCCATCACGGAGGGACACGCCAGCATCCACGTGGCCACCGACCGCGACCGCTCGCGCAGCAACAACGCACCGGCGGGTGTGGGGGAGGGCCAGCAGCCCTTCGCCGGCAGCGAGGACGTGGCCAGCGTGACGTATGCCACGACCACGGGGACCACCACGCTCCTCGACAGCGACCTGGCCAGCGCCTGGTACGAGGACGACGACGAGTTCGCGGCGGCCTGGGCCACGCCCGACCGTGCTCGACCTCCTGCTTCGCCCCGATGCGCTCGGCGACGGCGTCTCCGTGGTGACGTTCACGAGCGGGACCGATGGCGGCTACGACACGGTCTCCCTCGGGACCGGGCCCGTCCCGATCGACGGGCGCGTCGGGCTGCGGCCGGTCTGCCTGGAGGCCTCGCTCTCGGGCGATCCCTACCTCGTCCCCCGGCTCGTCGAGAACGGCCAGACCCTCCGTGACGTCGAGGCTCCCGGCTCCTGGCAGGGCGGCGCCGTGTTCGTCCCGGACGCGCAGACGCTGGAAGCCCTGCGAGCCTGGTTCGGTGACGCCGACGAGGATGGCGATGGGCGGGTGGCCCTGCCCGCAGAGGTGAACCTCTTCGAGGACGGCGTCGTCATCGGCCAGCGCCCGGACGTCGAGCTGGCGCTCGACGGGGACCGGTCCAGATGGCCCTGACGCTGGGCATCACGCGGCGCGGCTACGAGGTGCTGCGTGCCGTCGAGCTGGACGCCACCGGAGACGCGCGGTGGACGCCTGGCTGGCGCGGGCGAGCGACGCCTTCGTGGAGGCCATGCCGCCCTTCCGCTCCGGCCGGCAGGCCGGGCTGCTCGTGGGGCGCCTCTCCGCACCGCAGCTGCCACTGACGCCGCCGCTACGCCGGCCCCTTCGAGCACGTAGTCCACGACGGCATCGGCGCCTGCGTCCGGGCCTCATCACGGCCGCGGAGCCGGACGCCGCACCGGGACCTGATGCCTCCCTCAGGGCGACTGCCTCGCAAGAGCCGGAGGCCGTCTCCGGGACCGCTCCATCCTTCTAGACTGTCGCGATGGCCGGCGGTTGGATCCACCTCATCACGGGCTGCATGTTCAGCGGCAAGACCGACGAGATGCTGCGCCTCATCCGGCGCGCGGAGATCGCCGGGCGGCGCGTGCTGCTGGTGCGCCCGGCCGTGGACAGCCGCACCGTGGACGGCTCAGTGGAATCGCGCTCGGGCGTCGCCTACAAGGCCCTGACCGTGCAGGACAGCAGCGAGATCCCGCCCATCGTGACCGGCCAGCGCGCATCGGTGGTGGCCATCGACGAGGCCCAGTTCTTCGACGACGGCCTGCCCGGGATCGCGGAGCTGCTGGCCGCGGAGGGACGCTCGGTGCTCATCTCCGGGCTCGACCAGGACTTCCTGGGCCGCCCCTTCAACTCGATGCCGACACTCCTGGCCCTGGCCGACCAGGTCACCAAGTTGAGCGCGATCTGCACGGTCTGCGGTGCCGACGCGACGCGCACCCAGCGGCTCGTGGGCGGCCGCCCGGCGGCCGCGGATGACCCGCTCATCGTCGTGGGCGGCATGAACGACGACCGCTACGAGGCCCGCTGCCGGGCGCACCATGTCATCGGCAGCGCCCGCGGTGCCGACCGCCGCCCTGCTCTGGAACCAGCTGCCCACCGTCTACGAGTGAGGCCGACCGGGGCCGGTCCGGCGCCGGTCATGGCGCCGGGCCCCTAGAATCAGGCCGTGCCCCCTGCCAGGAAGGGCGCGCCGGGGGTCCCGCCCCCGACGCCCCGCTCGACCCCCGTGCCACCCGCTGGCTTCTGGCCGCCCGACGAGGAGGCGCCACTGGCGCCGGACGAGCCGCTGCCCACGCCCCCCGACGATGAGGCACCCCTGCCGCCCGACGATCTGGCGCCGGCCGCCCGACGAGCCGCCGCCGACCCGCTCGACGAGCCGCCGACCCCGCCCGACGAGCGGCCGCCCGATGACCTGGCACCTGGGCCGGTCGGCGAGCACCAGGCTGGCCCGCGCCACCGCCGTTCCCGCAGCCACGAGGCTCCGCCGCCCGACGACGCCGAGTGGTTCTCCATGGTCGCCGCCACGGCCGGCGAGTCGGCGCCCGCCCGCCCCCGGCCGGACCCCGTCGCGCAGGCACAGCGCGCCGCCGACGCCGCGGCGCTGGCCACGGCCATCACCAGCCGGCTGAACCCCGAACAGGCCCGCGCGGTGACCACGACCGGTGGCCCGCTCCTCATCCTGGCCGGTGCGGGCTCCGGCAAGACCCGGGTGCTGGCCCACCGCATCGCCTACCTCGTCGGCGTCGAAGGCGTGCCGCCCTGGCAGATCCTGGCCGTGACGTTCACCAACAAGGCGGCCGCGGAGATGCGCGAGCGCATCCTGGCCCTCGTCGGCGACGAGGGTCGTCAGGTCGCCATGGGCACCTTCCATAGCCTCTGCGCGCGCGTCCTGCGCCGCGACGGCGCGGCCATCGGCCTCGACCCGCGCTTCACCATCTACGACGCCGACGACCAGGCCGGCATCGTCAAGCAGGTCCTGCGCGACCTGGAGCTGCGCGGCGGCACGCGAGCTGCGCCCGGCCGCTGTGCTCTCGGCCATCAGTCGCTGGAAGAACGAGCTCGTCAGCCCCCTCGAGGCCGACGAGGAGGCCCGCGGCTACCTGGAGGCGCACATGGCCCGCGCCTACACCGCCTACGCGAAGCGGCTCCGCGAGGCCTCCGCGCTCGACTTCGACGACCTGCTCATCGAGGCCGTGCGCCTCTTCGAGCAGGCGCCCGCGGTCCTCGCCCACTACCGCAGCCGGTGGCGCTACCTCCACGTGGACGAGTACCAGGACACCAACCGCGCCCAATACCTGTGGGTCAAGCTGCTGGCCGCCGAGCACCGCAACGTGGCCGTCGTGGGCGACGACGACCAGTCCATCTACAGCTGGCGAGGCGCGGACCTGCGCAACATCCTCGACTTCGAGCAGGACTACCCGGAGGCCACGGTCGTCAAGCTCGAGCAGAACTACCGCTCCACGCAGCTCATCCTCGACGCCGCCCACGCCGTCGTGGAGCGCAACGAGGGCCGCAAGGACAAGAAGCTCTGGACGCAGAACCCCCGCGGCGCCCTCATCGAGCGCTTCGAGGCGGACCGCGAGGACGAGGAGGCCGAGTGGGTGGCCCGCCAGGTGGAGGCGCTCGTGGCCGGCCGGGGGAGCGCCGGCTCCGTGCTGGCCCGCCGGGCCGATGAAGGCGATGACGATGTCTATCGCCTCCAGGACGTGGCGATCATGTATCGCACGAACGCCCAGAGCCGCGCCATCGAGGAGGCCTTCCTGCGCTATGGCCTGCGCTACCAGCTGGTGGGCGGCACGCGCTTCTACCAGCGCCGCGAGGTCAAGGACGCGCTCGCCTACCTGCGCCTGCTGCGCAACGACCACGACGTGGCGGCCTTCGAGCGCATCGTCAACGTGCCAGCCCGCGGGCTCGGCCAGCGCTCACTGGAGGTCCTGCGCGAGCTGGCGGCGCAGCGCGGCGGGGACGTCTGGGCGGCCCTCGCGGCTGCGGCAGAGGGCAGCGGCGACCTGACCGCCCGGGCGCGCCAGGCCTTCGGCGGCTTCCGTGCCCTCATCGAGCGCCTGCGGCGCCGGGTCGGCCTCGTGCCGCTGCCGGAGCTGCTCGACATCGTGCTCGAGGAGTCGGGCTACCGCGCCATGCTCATGGACGGCTCGCAGGACGGCGAGGACCGCTGGGCCAACCTGGCCGAGCTGCGCGAGGTCCTCGATCGCTACGGCGACCTGGAGCCGGAGGACGCGCTCGACCGGCTCCTGGAGGAGACGGCCCTCGTGGCCGACCAGGATGCCTACGCCGGCGATGCCGACAAGGTCACGCTCATCACGCTGCACGCCGCCAAGGGCCTGGAGTTCGAGGTCGTCTTCATCTGCGGCCTGGAGGAGGGCGTCTTCCCGCACGCCCGCTCCCTCGAGGATCCGCGGCAGATGGAGGAGGAGCGTCGCCTCGCCTACGTGGGCCTCACCCGCGCCCGCAAGCGGCTCTACCTGACCCACGCTGCGCAGCGCGCCACGTGGGGGCGCTCCGGCTTCTCCGTGCCCAGCCGCTTCCTGCTCGAGATCCCCGAGGGGCTGATGCACGGGCCGCGGCTCGTCTCGCGCGACGATGACGACGACCAGCGCCCCATCGACGAGCGCCTCGGCGGCTACGACCTCTCGGCGGTCATCGGGCGGCGCGCCTCGGAGGCGCGCCTCGTGGGGCGCCGGCCCATCGGCCCGAGCGGTGCCGGCCGACGCCTGCCGCCCGGTGGCGGCTACAACCCACCGCCGGGCGCTCCCCGGCCGGGGCAGACCTTCCAGCCCTCGCGCGACCTGGCCGCGCGACGGGAGGCCTACTACGGCCGTACCGCCGGATCGAGCCCTGCGCCTCCGCTCGCCGAGCTCGCCGAGCCGGTCGAGCCGGCCGCGCCGCCAGCCGACGAGTGGAGCGTGCCACCACCCTCGGCCGTCCCCGGGGAGCGCCGCTATCGCGACGGCCAGAAGGTGCGCCACCGCATCTTCGGCGAGGGGCTGGTCGTCTCGTCGAAGCTGACCCGCAGCGACGAGGAGGTCACGGTGGCCTTCCCGGGCCAGGGCATCAAGAAGCTCATGGCCAGCCTGGCCGGGCTGGAGGTGTCGGGCTAGCGTCTACGGGCTGTTCCGGTGTCGGGACCCACGGTTCCGCCGTCGGCTGTCCCACCCGGCTCCGACCGAGCCATCCTGCCGCCGATCCCCGGGTGTCCCACGGGCGATGCCATACGACCGCCGGCGGGCGGTCGGAAGCCCGAGCCAGGTCGCGATGGGCCGTCTCCCCGCTGTCTGGCATCACCGGTGGGACGAATGGCGGCGGAATAGCCCGGGGAGTCGGGCATCATCCGTTTCGTCGGTCGTTTGGCCTCCGTGGTGGGACGATCGGGCAGGTCGCGCCCCGGAGAGCCGCGAGTCGCCCAAGGTAGCTGGGGACCCGCGGAGCCGCCAGCCGCCAGCCGCCAGCCGCCACCCGGAGCGTAGGCCGCCCCGCGCGGACGGCGCGCACGTCCATCCACGGTCCTCGGGCCAGCCGGACCACGGCCGCCGGGCCGTCCGCCTCTCGCCAGGGGTGATGGCTGACGCTACGCTGCTCGCGACGTCACCGCAGGGGAGGCCATGTCCGACGCACCGCCGCTGCTCGAGTGCCGTGACCTGCGCAAGCGCTACAAGGAGCTGACCGCGGTCGACGGCGTCAGCTTCCACATCGCCCGCGGCGAGACCTACGGGCTGCTGGGTCCCAACGGGGCCGGCAAGACGACCACCATCTCCCTGGTCTGTGGGCTGCTGGAGCGCGACGGTGGGAGCGTCACCGTGGCCGGGCGGCCCATGGACATCGACGCCACGGAGGCGAAGTCCCTCATCGGCTACGTGCCCCAGGACCTGGCCATCTACCCGGACCTCTCCGCGCGCGAGAACCTGCGCTTCTTCGGCCGGCTGCAACGGCTCGGTGGCGCGGCCCTCGACACGCGGGTGGCGGCCATCCTGGAGCTGACCGGCCTGACCGACCGCGCCAACGACCGCACGGAGGCCTACTCGGGCGGCATGAAGCGCCGTCTCAACATCGGCATCGGCCTGCTCCACGAGCCGCAGCTGCTCGTCCTCGACGAGCCCACCGTGGGCGTCGACCCGCAGAGCCGCAACGCCATCCTGGAGGCGGTCGACGAGCTCCGCCAGGGCGGCATGTCCATCCTCTACACGACCCACTACATGGAGGAGGCGGAGCGGCTCTGCGACCGCATCGGCATCATCGACGCGGGCCGCATCCTGGCCGAGGGCACGCGCCACGAGCTGGTGGCCACGGTCGGGCAGTTGGACCACGTCCGCCTCACCGCCAGCGGCTCGCTGTCGACCGCCGCTGCCGCGGTCGCGGCGCTGGAGCGCGTGGAGTCGGCCAGCATCGCCGAGGGCGCCATCGAGGTCACCGCGCACGGGGCCCGCACGCTCCTGCCGGGCATCATCACGGCCGCCACGAACGCGGGCGCCATCGTCAACGGCGTGGAGGTCGTGGAGGCGGACCTGGAGGCCGTCTTCCTGCATCTCACCGGTCGGGCGCTCCGGGACTAGCCGGGCACGCCCGTGCGCTCGGCCCTGCTCATCGCCGCCAAGGACCTCCGCCAGAAGCTGCGCGACCGCTCGGCGATCCTCGTCGGGATCGTGGCGCCCTTCGCCCTGGCGGCGCTCTTCTCCTCGATCCTCGGCGGGCTTGAGCAGGACTTCCACGCCCACTGGGCCCTCGTCGACCTCGATGGCGGCGAGGTCGCCACCGGGCTCGCGGACGGCCCCCTGAAGGGCATGGAGGATTCCGGCGTCCTGACCCTCGACCGACTGCCCAGCGCCGACGCCGCCCGTGCCGCCGTCGAGGACGGCACGGTGGAGACGGCCATCATCGTGCCCGCCGGCTTCACGGCGGCGACCCTGACGGGCGGCCAGACGGAGGTCGAGGTCGTCGTCGATCCCGATGCCAGCATCTCCGGCCAGGTGGCTGGCGCCGTGCTGGCGGGCTTCGCCGACGAGGTGAACGCCGTGCAGCTGACCGTGGCCACGGCCATCTCGGCAGCAGGCGGCTTCCCCGATCCGTCTGCGACGTCGGCCATGGTCGAGCGGGCGCGCACGATGGCCGACCCCGTCACCATCGCCGACGTGGCCGCCGCGGATCGCCAGGCCTCCAATGCCACCTACTACGCGGCCGCGATGGCCATCGTCTTCGTCTTCTTCTCGGCCCAGTTCGGCCTCCTCAGCCTGCACGCGGAGCGGCGCGCCGGGACCCTCGCCCGACTGCTGGCGGCGCCCCTGCGCTGGTGGTCCATCGTCGTCGGCAAGGTCATCGTCTCGATGGTCATGGCGCTGGTCTCCCTCGGCGTCATCGTCGTGGGCACCTCGCTGCTCCTGGGAGCCCGGTGGGGAGACCCGGCCGCCGTGGCCACGCTGATGCTGGCGGCCGCGATGGCCGCCACGGGCATCGCCCTCCTGGCGGTGGCCTTCACACGGAACGAGGAGCAGGCCGGTTCGGCCGTGGCCGTCGTGACCATCGCGCTGGCCGTGGTCGGCGGCTCCTTCTTCCCCGCCAACCAGGGCCCGGAGGTCATGTCGCAGCTCAGCGTCCTCACGCCGCACGCCTGGTTCCTGCAGGGCGTCAACGACGTCGCCAGCGGCGGGGACATCGTCTCCGTCGCCACTCCGGCCGCGGTGCTCCTCCTCATCGGCCTCGTGACCGGCGGGCTGGGCCTCCTGCGCGTGCGCCGGCTGGTGCTCTCGTGATGGCTGCCTTCGAGATCGCCCGAGTCAACCTGCTGCGCGTCCTGCGCGACCGCACGAACCTCTTCTTCGTCTTCGTCCTGCCGCTCATCATCATCGTGGCCCTCGGCGCCGCCTTCGGCGGGTCCGGCACCATCCGGCTGGGGGTGGTCCGCACGGACGCCGGCGCGCTCGGTGACGAGCTCGTCGAGGCGTTGGCTGCGAGTGACCTCGCCGTGGAGATCCGTGAGCGCGCCTCGATCGACGAGCTGCGCCGCGGCGTCGAGGAGGGCGACCTGGTCTTCGGCCTGGCCATCCCGCCCGGCTACGATGAGGCGCTGCGCAGCGGCCAGGACGTGGAGGTCAGCCTCGTGTCCCGGCAGGACAGCCTGCTGCCGGCACTCCGGCAGGTCGTGCAGGCGGCCGTCGCGGAGCAGTCGGCCCGCATCGGCGCTGCCAGGGTGGCCGCCGACCACGCCGGCATCCCGTTCGACGCCGCCCTGGAGGTCGCGCAGGCGCGGCAGGCGGAGGCGGCGGGCATCGGCGTGCGCGTCACGAGCCTGGGCGAGGCGACCGTGCCGAGCGGCGGCAGCATCTTCGCCCTGGGGGCGCAGAGCCAGACGATCCTCTTCATGTTCCTGACCTCGATGACGGCCGCCAGCCAGCTCATCCTGACCCGCCAGCTGGGCGTCTCGCGGCGCATGCTCTCCACGCCGACCCGCGTGCGCTCCATCCTCATCGGCGAGCTCGGCGGGCGCTTCGCCATCGCCATGATGCAGGGCCTCTTCATCGTGCTCGTCTCATCGCTGGCCTTCGGGGTGGGCTGGGGCGACCCGGCCGGCGCCGCGGCGGTCATCGTCCTCTTCGCCCTCGTGGGCACGGGAGCGGCCATGACCGTGGGGGTCTTCTCACGCAATGCCGACCAGGCCAGCGCGCTCGGCGTCGTGCTGGGGATGGTCCTGGGTGCCCTGGGCGGCGCCATGGTGCCGCTGGAGCTCTTCCAGGAGCCCATCGCCAGCGTGGCCCGACTGACCCCGCACGCCTGGGCCATCGACGCCTTCCGGGACCTCGTCTACAGCCGCGCCGGGCTCCTGGAGATCCTCGCCCAGCTGAGCGTGCTGGTGGTGTACGCGGGCGTGCTGGTGGCGCTGGGCATCTGGGGCCTCCGCCGCTCCCTGACGCGCGGCTGAGGCGACGCTCCGGGCGACCGCGGCTCAGCTGGGGCTGGGCCTGGGGCTCGGCGACCCGGGCTCGGGGCTGGGCTCGCCCGTCCTGATCTTGTAGTCCTCGTCCGGCGGACGCGCGCCCGGGCCGCCCGGCAGCGGCAGGACGTCGGTGACGTCCTGGAAGTCGTAGATGTGCGCCTTGTCCGGCCAGCTGTAGGAGCGGTTGGGCAGGTCCGGCAGGTCCGCGCCGAAGTACTCGCGCAGGATCATGCGGAACATGTTCACGCCCGTGTCGTCCTCCGGCACGGTGTAGTCCAGGCCGGGCAGGTAGTAGGCGCGCAGCACCCCGTGGCGGATGCCGTAGGTCTCCGGGGTGCCGTCGATGCAGTCGTCGTCGCCGCAGAGGTAGGGACCTTCATCCGCGCTGAGGATGATGATGGGGTCGGTCTCATCCGGTCCATCCAGCAGCGACGCGACCGTGCGCTTCATGAGTTCGTTGGTGTACTGCAGCTGCTGGTCGAAGAGCTCGGCCTCCGACTTGCTGTCGGCCTCCTCCTTGAGCACGCGCCGGCCACCCTCGGCGAGCACGTAGGGCGGGTGTGGCAGCAGGATGTGCGCGAAGACGAACTTGCGGCCCGGTGTCCGGCCCAGGTGCTGCACCTGGCGGATGGCGAAGAGGGCCATGTCGCGGTGCTGCGCCCGTGACGGCGTGTCCGGCTCGGCCCGTCCAGCCAGCTTCTCCAGCGCGGGCAGGATCGTGCCGCCTTTGAGCACGTTCCCGAACTCGGCCGTCTTGCCCAGGCTCAGCACCTCGTCCGCGATGGGGCTCGTCCGCGTCGGCTCCCACCAGGCCCCGATGTGATAGAAGCGGTAGCCCTGCTGGCGCAGGAACGTGCCCACCTCGTGGCGGGCCAGCAGCTCGCGCGCCGGGGTGCGATCGCCGCTGTCGCGGCCCACGGTCTCGGTCAGCTCGTCGAGGTAGCGCATGTTGAGCGTCGAGGCCAGGCTCAGGTCGCTCGTGTGGTAGTTGGCCCGGGCGCCGGGGATGACCTGGAAGCCCATCGCCTCCAGGTCGGGATAGAGGTCGTTCTCGATCCCGTAGGCCTCCTTGAGCGACCAGTCGGAGCCGTAGCGGTCGAAGTTCAGGAAGTAGATGTCCCGCTCCGGGCGCTCGGGTCGTCGCGATGGCGACCTCGTCGGACACGGGCTCACCCTCCGAGGCCCGCACGGCTCGCATCGTCTCGGCCGGGACGATGGTGACGAGCGACATGGCGACCAGGATCAGCGCGAAGACGTTGAGGGCCGCCGTGACGGTGCCGAGCGAGCCCCTGGCCCGCAGGGCATAGATGCCCACGCCCACGACGAAGACGACCCAGGCCACCAGCTGCACCTCCTCCGGGATGCCCGCCCCGCCGAGCTGGAACGCCGCGTGGCCGAAGAACAGCACCGCGAGCAGCACGGCCGATGCCAGGAGGGCTCCGCGTCGCAGGTCGCGGAAGAGCAGGGTGCCCACGGCGAAGACGGCGATCCCGAAGCCGAGCGACAGGAGCAGCGGATCGACCAGCTGCTCGAGCAGCACCTCGCTGATGTTCGTGGCGTACACGAAGAGCACGGCGTAGGCGGCGAGCAGGAGGGGGTAGAGCGGCCAGCGGGACAGGATCTTCACGGCTCATGTGAACGTAACACGAGACACGCGCGGGCCGCCTATCCTCGCCTGCATGAGCGAGCTGTCGACTGCGCCGGCGCGCCGACGAACCGCGGGAGCGCAGGCCCGCAGCCGGGCCGCCGAGCTGCGCGAGCTCCTGGCGCGGGCGAACCGCCTCTACTACGAGGAGGACGCTCCCGAGCTCTCCGACGCCGAGTACGACCGACTCCTGCGCGAGCTGTCGGACCTGGAGGCCGCCCACCCCGAGCTGCTGACGCCCGATTCGCCGACGCAGCGCGTGGGGTCGCCGGGCGCTGCGGGTGGCGCGTTGGGCGAGGTCGAGCACCGCGTGCCCATGCTGTCGTTGGCCAACGCCTTCGATGCCGACGAGCTGCGCGCCTTCGACGCGCGTGTGCGGCGGGGGCTTGGCCTGGCCGAGGGTGAGGCAGGGCCGGCCTACGTGGCCGAGCTCAAGATCGACGGGCTGGCCATCAGCCTGCGCTACGAGGAGGGGCGCTTCGTCCTGGGTGCCACCCGCGGCGACGGTCGCACTGGCGAGGATGTCACGGCCAACCTGCGCACGATCCGGGCCATCCCCGCAGCTGCTCCCCGAGCCGGTCAACCTCGAGGTGCGCGGCGAGGTCTACATGCCCAAGGCGGAGTTCGCGCGCATCAATGCCGAGCGCGAGGAGCAGGGTCTGGCGCTGTACGCCAACCCGCGCAACAGCGGTGCCGGCTCGCTGCGCCAGCAGGATCCGCGGGTCACGGCCAGCCGCAACCTCTCCGCCTGGTGCTACATCCTGCTCGAGGAGGGCGGCCCGGCCGCTGCGAGCCAGGCCGCCGCCCTGGAGCGCCTGGCCAGCTTGGGCTTCCCGGTCGAGCCGAACCACGCCGCGGGCCTGGACATGGAGGGCGTCATCGCCTTCGCCGAGCGCTGGCGGGAGCCTCGCCACGACCTGCCCTACGAGACCGACGGGGTCGTCGTCAAGGTCGACCGCACGGACCTCCAGGCGCGACTGGGCATGGTCAGCCGGGCGCCGCGCTGGGCCATCGCCTACAAGTTCCCGCCCGAGCAGGTGGAGACCGTGGTCGAGGACATCGTGCCCTACGTCGGTCGGACGGGGACGCTGACCCCCGTGGCCCACCTGCGGCCGGTGCTCGTGGCCGGCTCGACCGTGGCCCGCGCCACGCTTCACAACCTCGACGAGGTGCGTCGCAAGGACGTGCGCATCGGCGACCGCGTCCTGCTCCACAAGGCCGGCGACGTCATCCCGGAGGTCGTGCGCAGCCTGCCGGAGGCCCGCGATGGCTCGGAGCGCGAGTTCGAGATGCCCTCCCGCTGCCCGGTCTGTGCCGCGCCCGTGACCCGCGACGAGGGCGAGGTGCGCCACCGCTGCAGCAATCCCTTCTGCCCGGCCCAGGTGATCCAGGGACTGTCGCACTTCGTGGGCCGCGGCGGCATGGACATCGAGGGCGCCGGGTTCGCCGTGCTCGAGCAGCTGCTTGCCCGGGGTCTCGTGAGTGGGCCGGCCGACTTCTTCCGCCTCACGGTCGAGGACCTCGTGGGCCTCGACCGCTTCGCGCAGAAGTCCGCGGAGAACCTCGTGGCCGCCATCGATCGGGCCCGGCGCCGGCCGCTCTCGCGCATCCTGGCCGCGCTGGGCATCCGCCACGTCGGCGAGCAGACCGCCATCGACCTGGCCGCCTGGGTGGCGCTGACCTGGCCGCCCGATCCGGGCGAGACGGAGGCCGAGTGGACGCGGCGCATCGCCGCGCAGCTGGCGGCCGTGGAGCCCGGGCGCTTCACCGAGGTGCCCGGCATCGGCGGCGTGGTGGCAGCCAGCCTGGGCCGCTTCTTCGCCGATGCCAGCACGTCCGGGCTGCTCGGCCAGCTGGCCGAGGTCGGCGTGGTGGGCGTCCCGCCGGAGGTCCGCCCGACCGGCGACGGGGGAGGACCGCTGACCGGCAAGACGCTCGTGGTGACGGGCACGCTGGAGGGCTTCGATCGCCAGGCTGCTGAGGCGGCCATCCGGGCCGCGGGTGGCAAGGCGGCCGGTTCGGTGAGCCGCAAGACCGACTACCTCGTGGCCGGCGAGAACGCCGGGACCAAGCTGGCCAAGGCCCAGGAGCTCGGTGTCGAGGTCCTCGACGAGGCCGCCTTCGTGGCGCTCCTGGGAGATCGGTGCTGGACCGGACACGGACGACGGGCCGTACTTTTCTTGCCGACGCCGTCGACGCCGTGCTCGACGGCCAGCCGATGGATCTCCTTCTTGCTGGCTAGAGCCCGGGAAAGGCCCTCTGGCTGGTGGGGCAGGATGAACCGCTCCCGGAGAGCCGTATACGCCTCCGCCACCAAGATCGAGATGTCGTCCCACGTCGGAATCAGGACGGCCCGGGATCCGAGCCGGCATCCAGCACGCAGCAAGTGCTCGACGGTCGCCTCAGGCGAAGCACTGGCCAAGTCGAAGGTGAACCGGCGGCGAAGATACCTCGACGCCGATGACGGGCCGCGCGGGTTCGAGTCCACCGTGTGCACTGGGACACCCAGGCGTCCGAGGCTGCGCAGTATCCCGAGGGTGCTGTGCGGTGCCCGACGTGCACGCGGCGATGCCGTCAGGACGAGGACCGGCGTGCGCGTATCGATCCCCTCGAACACCTAGTGCCCAGTGGCACGCCTGAAGGGGCTCGTTCCATGTCCGCCCGCGCCTGGACTATCCTTGTGCATCCCGACTCCCTCGCTATTCCCTATGTGCTGCTACCCCTCTCCCGTGCCTATGACCGCCGACGAGTCGTCGCCGCGCGGTATCTCGGCACTGGTTGCCGGCCCACCGGCAGCCTAGAACCACATCGGCGATTTCCACAGCGAGAGCGGTGTGCCTATCTCCATCATCCTCGCGGTATCGAAGACCATGGAGGCGACCGCGACGTCGTTGACGCCGAGTCTGATCGCCGCGAAATGGATGAGTTCGTCCGGTGATTCGCGGCCCGGTTTCTTGCCCGTCACAATTTCCCCTAAGGTCGGCGTAGATCGAGCTGTCGTCCAGAAGGCCCTGGCTGTGCATGATGACAGTAGTCGTGATCCCTCGATGCTTGACGTTTTCCCGCTGGTCGCAGACGAGTTTCTGTGCGCGGCGAACCACTTCGAAGTCGCACCCGTGTCCCGAGAACTGGACGCTCAGTATCCCAGGGGTAAGCCACTCACCCTTCATGAGGGGCCGATGGGCCGTCGTCGCCACTAGGGACTGATCCGTGCTCCGGGCGGCTGGGGCCATCCGTGCTCAAAGCGACGCGGGACATCCGTGCGCAGGGCGGGATCGGCGCCTGGCCCGAGCCCCGACGACGCGCGGGCCCACGAGGCCTGACCGCGCCCGCGGAGCCGCCCAGCCCTGGCTGCTGCCCACCGGCTGCCGCCTGGCTGCTGCCACCCCGGCTGCCGCCTGGCTGCTGCCCGCAGGCCCCGAACCCCGACGCTCGGCTCGACGCTATCCTTGGCCGGTGGCCACCCTTTCCCGTCGCGACGTCGAGCACGTCGCCCACCTCGCACGCCTCGGGCTCAGCCAGGAGGAGATCGACCCTCCTCGAAGGACAGCTGAACCACATCCTGGACCAGTACGCCGTGCTCTCCGAGCTGGACACGGAGTCCATCCCACCCACTGCCCAGGTCATCGAGCAGGAGAACATCCTTCGCGACGACGTGGTGCGTCCCGGGTTCGACGTGGAAGAGGCCCTGGCCAACGCCCCCGAGCGACAGCGGCCCCCACTTCGTCGTGCCGGCCGTCCTGGGCGGCCATGGCGACGACTGAGCGATCGGCGGCCCGCCAACCGTGACCCCGAGGCGGTGCCGGCACGCCCGACTCCCGGTCGCGCGCTGACGCGCCTCCACGCCCACGAGATGGCCGCCCGCCTGCGCGCGGGGGACATCTCCAGCGTGGAGCTGCTGGACGCCCATCTCGAGCTCATCGCCGAGCAGGATCATGCCCTGCACGCCTGGCTGGCCGTGGACGCAGGAGCGCGCCCGGGTGGCGGCCGAGTCGGCCGATGCGCGGCTGGCCGATGCCCGCCGCGATGGCCACGGAAGCGCTCGAGGCACTGCCGCCGTTGCTCGGCATCCCGGTCGCCCTCAAGGACCTCGTCATGGCCCGCGGCCGCCAGGCGACCGCCGGCAGCAGGGTCCTGGAGGGCTTCGTCGCCCCCTACGACGCGCACATCGTGGAGCGGCTGGAGGCGGCCGGTGCCGTCATCGTCGGCAAGACCAACCTGGACGAGTTCGCCATGGGCAGCTCCACGGAGCACTCCGCCTACGGCCCGACCGCCAACCCGTGGGACCTCGGGCGCGTGCCGGGCGGCTCGTCGGGCGGCTCGGCGGCGGCCACGGCGGCCTTCCACGTCCCGGTGGCCATCGGCACGGACACGGGTGGCTCCATCCGCCAGCCGGCCTCGCTGACCGGCATCGTGGGCATCAAGCCGACGTACGGCCGCGTCAGTCGTTACGGCATCATCGCCTTCGCCTCCTCGCTGGACCAGGTCGGGACCTTCGGACGCGACGTCCGCGACGCCGCCCTGCTGCTGGCTGCCGTGGCCGGAAGGGACGAGCGCGACTCGACCTCGGCACCGCTGCCCGTGCCGGACTTCTCCTCGCTTCCGGCCGGCGATGACGAGGCCGCCAGCCGACTTCGCGGCCTGCGCCTGGGACTGCCGCGGCAGTACTTCACGGCCGGGCTGGAGCCGGGCGTCGAGGCTCGGGTGCGCGAGGGCATCGCCGCTCTCGAGGACGCCGGCGCCGAGATCGTCGAGGTGGACATGCCCCACACCGACTACGGCCTCGCGACCTACTACATCGTGGCGCCGGCGGAGGCGTCGGCGAACCTGGCCCGCTACGACGGCATCCGCTTCGGGCCGGCCGTGCGCGACGGTGACGTGCTGGCCAACTACCTGGCCACGCGCGACCGCGGCTTCGGGCCGGAGGTCAAGCGGCGCATCATGCTCGGCACGTACGCGCTCTCGGCCGGCTACTACGACGCCTACTACCTCAAGGCCCAGAAGGTGCGCACCCTCATCAAGTCCGACTTCGACCGCGCCTTCGAGCAGGTGGACGCGCTCGTGGCGCCGACCAGCCCGACCGTGGCGTTCCCCCTGGGCGCCAGGCTGGATGACCCCGTGGCGATGTACCTCATCGATGCCTGCACGCTGCCGGTCAGCGTGGCCGGCCTGCCCGGGATGTCCGTGCCCTGCGGTCTCGCGGATGGGCTGCCGGTGGGGCTGCAGCTGATCGGCCGGGCCTGGGACGAGCTGCGCCTGACCACCATCGCCCGCGGGTATGAGGCCGTGACGGCGACGGCCGACTGGCGCGCCCTTGAGCCGACCGACCTGGGCCGCGCCTCCGACCCCTCCACGCCGGCCCCGTCCCTGCAGCTCGCCCGATAGTCGGCGGCTGACCTCGAGCGCCACGGCGCTCCCCGGACCGTCGGATCGTCCCGACCGGCGAGTCCAGACGGCCGTTGAACGACCGGGTCGGCTCAGGTCGCCGACCGTCAGGGCTGGTTGCCACAGCCTCCGACGGTCAAGCGTCCGACGTGCGAGTCCGAACGGCGACGGACGGGCGACAGCGCGCACGGTCCAGTCGGCGAGTCGCCACGCTCCCGGGCGACGTCTGGCATCCCGGGTGGGACGTCCGGGGCTTCAGGCCGGCTTGACCTCGTCCGTCTCGTCCACGGCGTCGGCGACCGGCTCCGCCACCTCGGCGACGGGCTCGGCCGCATGCCTCGACCACCGGCTCGGCCGCAGCGTCTCCACCACCGGCTCGGCCGCAGCCTCGACCACGGGCTCAGCGGCAGCGGCCTCCACCGACGCGGCTCGGCGACAGCCTCCACCACCGGTGCGGCAGCAGTTCCACCACGGGCGCGGCTTCGGCGACTGGCTCCACCACGAGCGCGGGGGCCGCGACCGGCGCCTTCACGGCTGCCGGCTCCACCACCGGTGCGGCCGCTGCCACAGGTGCCGCCACGACCGCGGGCGCGACCTCGACCGCGGGAACGACCTCGCCGCTGGGCTCGATGACGGTGGCGGCGGCAGCGACGGCGGCGGCCGAAGCCCCACCCGCCGCCGCGGCCGCACCCGCATCGCTGCTCGCAGCACCCGCCCCCGCCTCTGCTGCCGGCAGGTTCCTTGATCTTGCCGTCGGCGCGCCGGGAGGCCTCGTTGGTGCCGCCCTTGACGATGAAGCCCTCCGGCAGCGCCGTGAGCAGGCTGCCGGCGCGGATGGCCTCCTTGGCCTCCATCACGGCCTTCTTGAACTGCAGGCCGTCCAGCAGCTGCGCATAGACCTCGTTGGCCGCGTCCGAGGCGGTGTAGATGGTCAGGTCGGCATAGTTGAGGGTGCGCCCCACGACGGACTGCTCGGTGCGGATGTCGTTGATCTGCTCCAGCGAGGAGTCGAAGCTGCGCTTGCGCAGGACGCCGTCCATGCGCATGACGCGGCGGCTGGTGAGCACGTACTTGCGGCTCGCCCAGCGCACCAGGTCGATGGGCATCCAGACGATGGACACGATGAACAGGATGGCCGCGATCCAGCGCGACGAGGTCATTGATGAAGCCCAGGAAGCCGTCGCCGAAGTCGAGCCAGGAGTTGAGGAGCAGCAGGCCGGCCGCGATGAGCAGGATCAGGATCGGCCGCAGCACGTAGCGGATGGCCGCGATCCAGTGCTGCCGAGTCTCGATGAGGAGGACCTCACCGTTGGCGAGCAGTTGGTCCAGGTAGCTATCGGACACGGCGGTCACGTCCTTCCTTGTGCACGTCATCGTCGACGCGTAGTCTCCCACACCGGAAGAAGGGCCGGACGACCCCTATACTCCGACTCCAGCCCTCCCGTCCGACCCGCCGATCCGAGGCCCCGATGACCAGCCAGCCCATCCTCCGGACCGCCCGTCCCCGCCTGTCCCGGCGCGTGCGGGAGGTCCCGCCGTCCGGCATCCGCAAGTTCTTCGACGTCCTCAACTCCATGCCTGACGTCATCAGCCTGGGCGTGGGGGAGCCGGACTTCGATACGCCGCCGTCCGTCGTGCAGGCAGGCATCGCCGCCCTGCAGGCCGGTCGCACCCACTACACCAGCAACTACGGCACGATCGAGCTGCGTCGCGCCCTCTCCGCGCACCTGGAGCGCCGCTATGGGGTGGCCTACGACCCGGACCGCGAGATCGCCATCACCGTCGGATCGAGCGAGGGGCTGGCGGCCAGCCTCGCGGCCGTGACGGACCCGGGTGACGAGGTCGTCGTGCCGGCGCCCACCTACGTGGCCTACGCGCCGGACATCATCTTCTCTGGCGGCACCCCGGTCTACGTGACGACCCGCCCGGAGGACGGCTGGCAGCTGGACCCGGACGCCGTGGAGGCGGCCATCACGCCGCGCACCCGGGCGCTCTTCCTGGGCTACCCGAACAATCCCACCGGAGCGGTGCTGGACCCGGAACGCCTGCGCGCCCTGGCGGCCATCGCCGAGCGCCACGACCTCGTCGTCATCAGTGACGAGGTCTATGACCGGCTCGTGTACGGCGGCCACCGCCACGAGGCCTTCAGCGCCATGCCCGGCATGCGCGACCGCACCATCCTGCTGGGCGGCTTCTCCAAGGCGTACGCCATGACCGGCTGGCGCGTCGGCTACGCCTGCGCTCCCGCGGACCTGCTGGACGGCATCATCAAGGTCCACCAGTACATCATCATGTCGGCCCCCACGATCTCCCAGGACGCGGCCGTCGTGGCGCTCGCGGAGGCGGACGCGGATGTGGACCGCATGGTCGCCGAGTACGACCGCCGCCGGCGCATGTTCGTGGCCGGCCTGCAGCGCATCGGCCTGCCGACCGCTGAGCCGCGCGGCGCCTTCTACGCCTTCCCCAGCATCGCCGCCAGCGGCCTCTCCAGCGACGAGTTCAGCGAGCGCCTGCTCTTCGAGCACCACGTCGCGGTCATCCCGGGCACCGCCTTCGGGGAGGCCGGCGAGGGCTACGTGCGCGCCTCGCTGGCGACCTCCTACGAGAAGCTGGAGGAGGCGCTCGTGCGCATCGAGCGGTTCCTCGCCACCCTCTGATGGCCGCGGTCACGGCCGGTGATCGGCCGTCGCGCCCTGATGGCTGCCGCGCGCCGATGATGGCGACCGCGCCGGCCGACGTCCGCTTCGAGGCGGTCATCGGCATCGAGATCCACGTCCAGCTGCGGACCGCCTCCAAGATGTTCTGCGGCTGCTCCAACGACGCCGCGGAGACCGCGCCGAACGCCCGCACCTGCCCGGTCTGCCTCGGCCTGCCCGGGGCCCTGCCGGTCATCAACCGCGCGGCCGTGCGGCACGTGCTGGCCACCGGCCTGGCCATCGAGGCCGCATCCCGCCGGTGACCCGCTGGGACCGCAAGAACTACTTCTACCCGGACCTGCCCAAGGGCTACCAGATCAGCCAGTACGAGCTGCCGCTGGCCTCGGCCGGGCGGCTGGTGGTCGAGACGTCGCGCGGAAGCGTGGAGGTGGGCATCACGCGGGCGCACCTGGAGGAGGACACGGCCAGGCTCATCCACACGCGCCTCGGGGATCGGCGCGGTCAGCCTGCTCGACTACGACCGCTCCGGCTCGCCGCTCATGGAGATCGTCACCGACCCGGTCATCCACGATGCGGAGACGGCGCGCCGCTACGCGGAGGAGCTGCGCCTGCTGCTGGTCACCATCGGTGCCTCGGACGCGGCCATGGAGAGCGGCCAGATGCGCGTGGAGGCCAACGTCTCGCTGCGCCCGGTCGGCACGGAAGCCTTCGGCACCCGAGTCGAGGTCAAGAACATGAACTCGTTCCGCTCGGTGGAGCGGGCCATCGACTTCGAGATCGTGCGCCAGGAGGCAGCCCTGCGGGCGGGGGAGCCGCTCATCCAGGAGACGCGCGGCTGGGACGACGACCGCGGCCTGACCTACCACATGCGCACCAAGGAGACCTCGGACGACTACCGCTACTTCCCCGAGCCGGACCTGCCGCCGCTGCGGCTGGACCCCGCCTGGCTCGACGAGATCCGCCGCGGTCTGCCGGAGCTGCCCGCCGCGCGGCGCGCGGCGCTACCGTGAGGACCTGGGGCTCTCGGCCTACGATGCCGGCGTGCTCGTCAACGACGCTGCCGCCACGGCCATCTTCGAGGCCGCCCGCGCCGCCGACCCGGACCTCTCTCCCAAGAAGCTCGCCAACTGGGTCAGCGGTGAGTACCTCCGCCTGGCCAAGGGTGAGGAGGGCGGTCCCGGCGTCGAGCTCGTCTCGGGCGAACAGCTGGCGGCCCTCGTGCGCCTGGTGGAAGACGGCGGCATCAACGGCAGCAGCGCCAAGCAGGTGTTCGCGGAGCACGCGCGCAGCGGGCGGCCGGTGTCGGAGCTCGTGGCGGAGCTCGGCCTGCAGCAGATCAGCGACGTGGACGCACTGCGGTCCGCCGTCGCGGAGGTCATCCGCGAGCAGCCCGCGGCCGTGGCGGACGTGCGGGCCGGCATGGACAAGGCCATCGGCTTCCTCACCGGGCAGGTCATGAAGAAGACCCGCGGCCAGGCGAACGCCGCGCTCGTCGGCGAGCTCCTGCGCGACGCCCTCGGCGGTTCGTCGTCCGCCGGCCACGCCGACCCATCCTCGACCCACGCCGACCGCCTCGACCCGCCGACGCCCGCCGCCGACCCGCCCGCCGGCGACCCGCCCGACTCCCGGCCAGGCGGACCGCCCGGAGCCCCTCGCGTGAACCCCCTGGGCCTGCTGCTCATCCTCGCCGGCGTCGTCGCCATCGTCGTCGGGGCGATGCGCATCCGGGGGCCGCTGGCCACCATCCGCCGGCTCGACGAGACGGCCGCCAACCTCGAGCGCTACACGAGCTGGCGCGGCCGCGACACCAGCGTGGACGCGGAGGGTCCCACCGGCGCTGACGAGATGCGCGCGCTCATGCGACAGCGAGCCACCCTCTGGGGAGCCCTCGTGGTCGTCGGCGTGGTGCTGGTCGCGGCGGGTCTCCTGACCCTCTAGCGCCACCAGGGTGGCGGCCGGCCGCCTGGGTCGCCGGCTGACCCCAGGCCCCCGGTCAGCCCTCCGGAGCGGGTGAGGCAGTCGCGTCCGACTCGGCGGCGGCTGCCGGCAGCCTGGCGAGGTCCACCGGAGCACCGCAATCGCCCGGGCAGGTCTCGACCTGGCCGGTGATGACGGCCTGCTCGGCCTGGGCGTAGCGCTCCGCGAGGTCCACGGGCAGGCCCGGCAGGCGCGTCCACTCGTCGGTCACGCCCACGTGGCCGTCAGCCAGTCCCAGGCGCCACTCGGGCGCGAGCTCCCCGTTGGCCCACGAGAAGACCGACTCGCGGACGGCGTACTCGTAGTCCTTGGTGATGCTGGTGACGATGCATTCGGCCAGCTCCGGGTGCGCCGCGGAGACGTCGATGTCGGTCCCCACGGCCAGGATCTCGGCCTCGCAGGCGGCCTCGATGATGCCGCGCGACCCGCTGCCGGCCAGGGGCAGGACGACGTCGGGCTGGTAGACGTCGATGAAGGCCTTGGCGAAGGACTTGGCCGAGACCGGGTCGCCGAAGGCGACATCCTCCCCCTCGTCGGCGAGGTAGGCCAGGTGCACCTCGATGTCCGGCTTGACCGACCGCGCGCCCAGCACGAAGCCCTCGATGGTGCGGTTGCAGTCGGGGCAATCGGCCGTGCCGCTGATGATGCCCAGGGTGTCGTCGCGGCTGGCCGCCGCGGCGATGATGCCGGCCAGGTAGGCCGCCTGGTCGGTGTCGAAGTCGACGGCCATGTAGTTGAAGGGGATGGCTCCGGCGCCACCCTCGCAGGTGCCGGACGGATCGGCCCGCCCATCGCCGGTGACGCAGGGCAGCGGCTGGTCGATGTCGAAGAAGACCGTCTCCGGGTAGGCCTTGGCGAAGCCCACGGTGCCCTGCCCGTCGCCGCCGCTGATGACCACCAGGTCGTAGCCCTTCTCGCCGGCATCGCGAGCCGCCAGCACGACGTCCTCCGTCCCGGGCAGGCTCACCGAATCGAGGGCTGCCTTCTTGCCCGAGACCTGCCCGCCGACCTCCGAGAAGGCGAACGTGGCGGTCTCCGTGATGGTGGCGTTGATGGCCGGCTGGGTCAGGTCGTTCTGGATGACGGCCATGGTGAGGTCCTCGAACTGCGGCGGCGGCGCCGTCGCGATCGGCTCATCGAGCTGCGCGGAGACCGCGCTCCCGGCCAGCAGCGTCAGCGCTGCGGCCAGGCTCATGACGTTGACGATGGGTGTTCCGCGCATCGGTCCCTTCCTTGACAGGCTCAGCGACGACCTTCGAATGGTACGTGCAGGGCGGCACCATCCGCTCCCGGCGGGGCCGCGGCGGCCACTGCGCTCAGCGCAGCCCGCGATGGTCGACGGCGGTGCAGCGGTCCATGACCACCGCCAGGCCGCCCTCGTGAGCGATGCGCGCCGCCTCCTGGCTGATGATGCCCTGCTGCAGCCAGAGCGTGCCGCAGCCCAGCGCGACCGCCGAGCGGGCGATGTCCGGCGCGTGCTCGGCCCGGCGGAAGACGTCCACGATGTCGAAGGCCTGGCCATCGGCGGCCGCGACCGCCGCCTCCAGCGTCGCGAAGCAGGGCTGTCCGAGCACGCTGGCAGCCTCCGGGTTGATGGGCACGCACTCGTAGCCCTGCTCGAGCAGGTACGCCATGACCACGTTGGAGGCGCGCCAGGGATACGGCGAGGCGCCCACGACCGCGATCCGCCGCGCCGCCCGCAGGACCTCCCGAGCCCGCGGACGCGTCGAGGACCGGGCTCCGGCACCCGGCCCCGAGGCGGCGCTCCCTGGGCCGGCCTGCCCTGGCCCGTCCGGGCTAGGAGGCACTCTCTCGCTCGTAGGGTTTGCCCACCGCGGCCGGAGCCACGCTGCGGCCCACGACCCCGGCCAGGACGATGATGGTCACGAGATAGGGGAGGGCGGACCAGAACTGGTCCGGGATGGCGGTCAGGATCTCGCCCAGCTGGCCGGTCGGCGGCACGGTGCGGATGGCGATGCTCAGCGACCCGGCGGCCGCGAAGAGGAGCGCCGCGCCGAACGAGCCCAGCGGCGTCCAGCGGCCGAAGATGAGCGCCGCCAGCGCGATGAAGCCGCGGCCGCCGGTCATGCCGGACTGGAAGTTGCGTGCCGAAGTCCAGGGTGAACCAGGCACCCGCGAGGCCCGCGAAGATGCCGCCCAGGATGACGTTGCGATAGCGCAGCCGGATGACGTCGACGCCCACCGTCTCTGCCGCCTTGGGGTGCTCACCGACGGCCCGCGTGCGGAGGCCCCAGCGCGACCGGAAGAGCAGGACCTGCAGCACGACGGCCAGCAACGAGGACGGACATCGTGATGGGTCCCTGGCTCGAGGAACATGTCGAAGAGCCAGCCCACGAAGGGCAGGTCCGTGAGCCACTGCGGGCGGCACGAACGGGGCGAACTTGCCGGCCGAGGGCGGCGACGAGCTGCTGATGATGATGATGAGATAGCCCGTGACACCCAGGGCCACGATGTTGATGATCGTGCCGCTGATGATCTGGTCGGCCCTCACGGTGATGGACAGCCAGGCGTGGATCGCGGACACGGCCATGCCCGTCAGCACCGCCGCCAGGAGCCCGATCAGCAGCGCCGGCGTCGCGCCGAAGGCGAAGTCGGCCTTGGGCTGGTCCGGGAAGGCCTGCACGACGAGCGAGGCCGCGAACCAGCCGGCGAAGGCGGCCGCGATCATCATGCCCTCGATGCCGATGTTGACGACGCCGGAGCGCTCGTTCATGAGGCCGCAGTAGGAGCCCAGGGCGATCGGAGCGGCGAGGGCCAGGATGATGGCCCCGTTCGTGGTCAGCACGACGATGAGGTAGTCCACGAGCTGGAAGAAGAGCCCGGCGACCGGGATGTCGAAGAGGACGTCCACGGTCGCGCCCTAGCCCCGCGTGGCGGTCGATCCGCCGTAGCTGCTGGTCACGGTCTTCAACTCGTCGACACCGCCGCCCCGCGTCTCGCGCAGCCGGAAGACCCAGCGCACGATGAGGTCAGCGGCCAGGAAGAAGAGGATGACGCCCTGCAGGATGTCGATCATCTGCACGGGCACGCCGGCCTTGATCTGCATCAGCGGGGCGCCGGCTCGCAGGGCGCCCAGCAGCAGGCCGCCGAAGCAGGATGCCCCAGGGATTGGCGCGGCCCAGCAGCGCCACGGTGATGGCGTCGAAGCCCACCGAGGTCGCGTAGGCGGCCGGCAGGTAGTCCTGGACGCCCAGGATCTCCACGGCGCCGGCCAGGCCAGCCAGCAGACCGGCTGCGGACATGGTGAGCACGATGATCATCCGCGGACGCATGCCGGCGTAGCGGGCCGCGTCCGGGTTGGCACCCACGGTGCGGATCTCGAAGCCGATCGTGGAGCGATACAGGATCCACCACACGATGGGCACGGCGGCCAGCGCGATGAGCACGCCGGCATGCAGCTCGTGTCCCTGTCGTGCCGGCCAGGACCGGGATGCCCGCCTCGCCGACGGACGTCGTCCGGGCGAAGGTGGCACCCCGCGCCCGAAGCGGCTCGCTGACCGCCCACGAGACGATCTGGAGGGCCACGAAGTTGAGCATGATGGTGACGACCACCTCGTGCGCGCCGGTGAACGCCTTCAGCCAGCCAGGGATGAAGCCGTAGGCCGCACCCGCCGCGACGCCGGCCAGGAGGGCCAGCGGGATCGGCGATGATCGATGGCGCGTCTGCCAGGGCGATGCCGGCCGCGACGCTGCCCAGGGCGCCCATGAGGAACTGGCCCTGGGCGCCGATGTTGAAGAGGCCGGCCTTGAAGCCGAGGCCCACCGAGAGGCCGGCCAGGATGTAGGGCGTGGCCCGCACGAACGTGTCGATGAGGCCGTTCGAGCTCAGGAGCGCGCCCTGCACGAGCGCCAGGTAGGCCTCGGCCCAGAGCCACGGGTCCAGGCTGCCGGTGATGATGGGGCTGGTCAGGATCATGAGGACCGCGCCCACGACGAGGGCCAGGATGATGGCGCCGCCCGTGACGGCCAGCTGGCCCCGCAGCGAGCGGCTCAAGAGCCGGTCGATGGTGCTCATGGGCTGGATCGTCGGTGCTCATCGGGCCGTGGCTCCAGTCTCGGCCGGCACTTCGCTCCGCCCACCGGTGGCCATGAGCAGGCCGATGGCCTCCTTGTTGGCGGTCCGCCCGTCCACGACATCCACGATCCGACCGCGGTACATGACGGCGATGCGGTCGGAGAGCTCCAGGACCTCGTCCAGCTCCGCGGAGATGAGCAGCACCGCGGTGCCCGCATCGCGCTTGCTGATGACCTGCTTGTGGATGAACTCGATGCTGCCCACGTCCAGGCCGCGGGTGGGCTGGTCGAGGACGAGGAGCTTGAGGTCGCGGTCGAACTCGCGGGCCACGATGAGCTTCTGCTGGTTGCCCCCGGAAAGCGTCCCGGCACCGACCGTGGCACTCGGCGTGCGCACGTCGAACTGCTCGATGGCCTCGCTCGGCGCGCGCCAGGATGGCCGCCTCGTCGCGGACGATGCCGCGCGAGTAGGGCTCCGCGTAGTAGTCGGTGAGGATGATGTTGTCAGCGATGGGGAACGAGAGCACCAGGCCGAAGCGGTGACGGTCGGCGGGCACGAAGGAGACATCCTTCTCGTGCAGGGCGCGCGGGCCATCCCTGGTGACGTCCTCGCCGTCGAGCACGATCGTGCCGCCGGTGGGCTGGCGCAGGCCCGTGATGGCCTCCACGAGCTCGTCCTGCCCGTTGCCGGCCACGCCGGCGATGCCCAGGATCTCGCCCGCGCGCACCTCGAAGCTGACGCCCTCCACGACCTGGCGGCCCCGGTCGTTGGGGACGCGCAGGTCCGCGACCTTGAGCATGACCTCGCCCGGATGACTCTGTGCCGCGGTCCACGGTCAGCTGGACCTCGCGACCGACCATCAGCTCGGCCAGGTCGTCCTCGTTGGTCTGGCTCGGGATGCGACTGCCGACCACCTTGCCCCGACGGATGACCGTGATGCGGTCGGCGATGGCCAGGACCTCGTAGAGCTTGTGGCTGATGAAGATGATGCTGTGGCCCTCGGCCGCGAGGCGACGCAGCACGCCGAAGATCTCGACGGTCTCCTGTGGCGTCAGGACGGCCGTCGGCTCGTCGAGGACCAGGATGCGCGCGTCGCGGTAGAGCGCCTTGAGGATCTCCACGCGCTGCTGCCAGCCCACCGACAGCTCGCCCACCTTCTGGTCCGGGTCGAGCTCGAAGCCGAAGCGCTCGCCCAGCTCGCGGATCGCGCTGGCGGGCCCCTGCCTGGTCGAGGAAGACCCGCCCGCGCATGACCTCCTCGCCCAGGAGCACGTTGTCCGCGACGGTCAGGACGGGGACCAGCATGAAGTGCTGATGGACCATGCTGATGCCACGCTCGATGGCATCTGATGGCCCGGCTGATCTCGACGGCCTTCCCGTCGAGGAGGATCTGCCCCGCATCGGGCTTGGCGAGGCCGTAGAGGACGTTCATGAGCGTGGTCTTGCCGGCACCGTTCTCGCCCAGGAGCGCGTGGATCTCGCCGGGCTTGACGTCGAGGTCGATGCCGTCGTTGGCGACGACGCCCGGGTAGGTCTTGGTGATGCCGCGCATCTCCAGCGCCGGCGCGCTGATGCGATCAGGGACCAGGGTGGTGTCCGGCACCGTCACGTCGAGGCGTTCCTCTTGCTCTCCTGCATCCGGGTACTCGAACGGGCCGACCCTTCGAGGGCCGGCCCGTTCGACGACAGACTCAGATGGCTTGGCGCGGGCTGCCTACGGCAGCGTCACGACGCAGAAGCCGGTGCCCTCCTGCGCCTCGCAGGCCTGCAGCGACCCGTCGGCGAGGGCGGCCTCGGCATCGGCCAGCGCCTGCCGGGTCTCCTCGGTGATGAGGTCCTTGAAGTCGTGGAACGGCGAGATGCCCACCGTCCTGGTCGGAGATGTCGAAGTGAGGATGCCGCCCAGTCCGTGCCGGCGCGCGATGCGTCTGGATGGCGTTGGAGACGGTCACTTCGCAGCTTCTTCTCAGCGCTGGTGACCGTGCAGGCGGCGGTTTCGGGGGTGGACTTGAACTGGTCGACGTCCACGCCGATGGCGTAGATGCCGGCGTCGCAGGCGGCCTGGAGGACGCCGTTGCCGGTCTTGCCGGCGACCTGGAACATGACGTCGATGTCGGGGTCCTGGGCCAGCAGCTGCTGGGCGATGGCCTGGCCGCCGGCGGGATCGCCGAAGGCGGCCGTATCCGGGCGCGCCGGACACGTAGGTCACGGTGACGACCGCGTCGGGGTTGATGGACTTCGCGCCGTTGGCGTAGCCCTCGATGTAGTTGGGCACCGCGGGGACCACGTTCGTGCCGCCGACCGCCGCGATGTGTCCGGTCTTGCTGATGGAGGCGGCCACGATGCCGGCCAGGTAGCCGGGCTGCTGCTCGCGCCAGTTGAGGCCCTGGAGGTTCGGCAGCAGGGCGGCCGGATCACCGGCACAGGTGAAGGTGTCGTCCGGATCGCCCTCGGGCGTGATGCAGGGTGCCTGGTCGACGCCGATGAACTTGATGTCAGGGTTGGCCTTGGCCGCCATTGATCGTGTCCGCACCGGCCGCGAAGCCGACCGTCACGATGACGTCATAGGCCTGGTCCACGAAGGCCTGGATGTTGGGGCCGATGTCCGTGGAGGTCTGGCTGATCGCGTACTGCGGCTCCGCAGCGCCGATGGCCTTCGCGCCCGCTTGGGTGCCTTCCCACGAGTACTGGTTGAAGTTGCGATCGTCGATCGTGCCGACGTCCGTCACGAGGCCGATCTTGAGGTCGGACTCCGTCCTTCGCCGCGACCGCGAGCGCGCCGGCCAGGAGGCCGGTCGCCGCGATGGTCAGGGCGAGGGCTGCGGTGGTGAACCTGCGCATGCACTCCTCCTTGTGTCGGGCTGGCGCGACGGCGCCTCACCCGCTCGGGTCTTGCCCCCCAGCAACACACGATGGGACGGGCACGCGCGCCATCGTAGCGGGTCGCCGGTGCGCCGGAAGGCCCGGCCGCGCAGCCCGTTGACCCTCGACGGCGGGGCGCCACTCTGTATGGTCGGACGGACGGCGCGACAGGGCGGAGGACGCGAGTGCGATCGGCGCGACTACCAGGAGACCGGCGTGCTGTGGCGAGCCTTCAGCGTCAAGGCACGGGCGGCTCCACGGCCGAGTGCTCGTGGGCATCGCCGCGCGCTGGCATGCCCGGGACTGTGAACGATGTCGATGACGCCGCTCGCTTACCGGCCACCGCTTGGCGGCCCTCAGGCTCGGCGCCACGCCTGTCGCACCGCATGGCACAGGCCTCGGCGGGTCGGGCTGCCGGTGTGACCCGCCCCAGGGTTCGGCCGCACTTCGAGCGACGATCGTGCCTGCAGGTGGCACAGTCGTCGATGGACAGGAGCGGACGGGGTGAGACCGCGGCTGTGGACGGCCAGCCCGGTGGTCGCTTGTGCCATCTGACGGCCACACGGACGCAACCGAGCTGCGGCTCGGGCAGCTCATGGTGGCCGCCACGACGCCAGCGGGCCCGTGTCCGGCCCCGACATCACCCCAGCCGCGCTCCCTCAACGGCTCCAGCTGACCTCGAGGCGTCCGCCCGAGCCTCAGGGCGCGCAGTGGCGCTCCGCGGCGCGTGCCCCGAGGACCGCGTATGGGCACGCCTGCCTGCTCCATGAGGTAGAGCACGGCCTCGCGGTTGCGCCGGGTCTCACGGCCGATGACCTCGTCGGGCGGGTAGTGGTGCCGCGGCGTCCCGCCGCCCCTGCGGGTACAGCTCGAACGTGAACGAGAAGATGCCCTGACGGCCGTACATCCAGTCGATCTGGTCGCCGTCGGTGGGGTACATGGCGCTTGATTGCATGGCCGTGTAGCCGTTCGTGGCCGCCATGGCTCGGCCCATGGCCCGGAAGACGCGCAGGTCGAGGGCGCGCATGTCGGGCGGCTGGTCCGCGCGCGTGTAGCTGTAGGGCCACAGCACCATCTCGCCGGCCGCGTGGAAGGTGATGTGCGTCCGGATGCGCTGCTGCCCATCCACCACGCGGCTCTGCACGAAGTCGCGCATGGCCCGCGTCTCCGGTGCCGACCAGGCCCGCGGGCCGCGGTAGTAGGGGTCGGCGGGATCGCCGGACGAGGCGCCGCAGCAGCCGAATCGGTAGCCGTAGTTCCGATTGAGGTCCGTGCCGACCGAGTCGCTGCCGGGCGTCGGCTGTCGGTTCTTGCGCCAGGAGCGGTAGGGCGAGCCGCCCAGGTCGTAGGCCAGGCCGTCGGGGTTGACCATGAAGACGATCCACGTGCGTCGCTCGTCCACCAGGCGGGTGACCCGCCGGCCCAGCCCGGTGTCCCGGCCGTATTGGCCCGTGAGCAGGTCCAGGATGGCGATGGTCATCTCCGCGCTGAGGTGCTCGCGCGCGTGGTGCAGGCCGTCGAAGAGGACCTCCGGCTCGCCCTCGTCGATGCCCGGCTGATCGGACACCTCGGCCGCCCAGATGTCGCGGCCTTCGTAGCTCTGGCCGATGGAGACGAGCCGAACGATGTCCGGGTGCACCGCTGCGACCTCGCGGATGTGCTCGACCATCTCCGGGTACGAGTGGTAGGCGGAATCGCGCGCGGGGTAGTCGGTGGCCGTGGCTTGGATGGGGAGGCCAGCCGCCAGCGTCGGCAGCAACAGCGTAGCGACGGCCGTGCGGAAGGCGCTCATACCATGCCGAATGCTACGTCCTGAGGGCCGAATGGCCTGCACACCGGGGATGGCCCTCGGGTACCCGTCTGCCTGGTACTGCGCTCCGGTGGACCGAGGTGGACTTCCGGCGAGTTTGGATGTGCGAGTGTGCGGTAAAGAGCGATGCGAGAGGGTCATGGGATGTCAGGGGACATTGGCCGCACAACTCTTGGTGCCGGCCGGCAACGAATGTGCCCCAGAGGTCCTACCGGTCCTTGTCTTTCGCCTGGCGAGGGCCAAGACTTTCGTACGGCGGGCGGTCCGTACCGAGCACGTTCCCGACGCCAGGCTCGATCGAGGTGACTCGATGGGGCGGATTCATCCCTCAGGCCACGGCCTGAGACGTTTCGGGGGCCACCACACGAGAGGAGTGGTATCGATGTCCAGGTCCAAATCGCGCCGAGTGCGCGGCCCCGTGGCGCTAACCGCTGTCCTGCAGACCTTCCTGCTGATCTCATCGCTGGTACTGACACCCGCGCTCGTCATCGCACAGGACGAGCAGGCAGCGGCGGAATTTGCCCAGCCGGCTGAGCAATTGGTCGAGCCCTCTCCCCAGACCGAGGCTCAACCTGCTCCAGAGGCCCAGCCGGAGCAGCAGGCTGAGCAGCAGCCAGCACCTGGCCCTGAAAAGCCCAAGGCCGAGGAGCCCAAGGCCGAGGAGCCCAAGGCCGAGGAGCCCAAGGCCGAGGAGCCCAAGGCCGAGGAGCCCAAGGCCGAGGAGCAAGCGTCCCCGCGTGACCTCGCCATCTTCCCCGCCCCGGTCAAGCTCACGGTCGGTGAGTCACAAGTCGTGACCGCCTGGACCTGCACCCCCGGGGCAGACCCCGCCTTCGGCGCCGACGAGGAGCCGGGCACCGCGGACGACGGTTGTCAGCGTGTGAAGGCTGACTGGGTCCTTGAGGACGAGTCCGTCGCCAGCCTCTCCACCGATGAATTTGGTTCCGCGGACGAGACCGCGAAGACCAAGGTGACCGCCCTCGCGGTTGTCGACGGCGACGAGGGCAAGCGACTCGTCGCGAAGGTCGAGGGCCTCGAGCCCGCGCGCGCCAAGCTCATCTTCAAGGCGCCCGAGCCCGTCGTCGAGCAGCCCAAGGCCGAGCAGCCCAAGGCCGAGGACCAGCAGCCCGTCGTCGAGCAGCCCAAGGCCGAGGACCAGCAGCCCGTCGTCGAGCAGCCCAAGGCCGAGCAGCCCAAGGCCGAGGACCAGCAGCCCGTCGTCGAGCAGCCCAAGGCCGAGGACCAGCAGCCCGTCGTCGAGCAGCCCAAGGCCGAGCAGCCCAAGGCCGAGGACCAGCAGCCCGTCGTCGAGCAGCCCAAGGCCGAGGACCAGCAGCCCGTCGTCGAGCAGCCCAAGGCCGAGGACCAGCAGCCCGTCGTCGAGCCACTCGCCGAGGTCCCTGCAGTCATCGACAGCGACGCCGATGGCGTGGCTGACGAGCTCGATAACTGCCCTGCCTTCGCGAATCCCGACCAGGCCGACTCCGACGCCAATGGCATCGGCGATGCGTGTGCCCCCGTGGTCCAGCCGGTGCCGGAGACGCAGCTGGTACAGCCACAGGCGGACGCTGACCAACCGGCGGCCGCCGGTTCGATCACCGTCACGATTTACGGCAATGGAACAGGCACGGTCAGCGGCGTGACGGTAGGAGCCTTCGACACCGACACCCCGACCACGCTGGCGGGCTCGTGCGTGACCGTCGCCGGTCAGTGCACCATCACCCAGGGCATCGCGACAGACAACTCCTACAACATCCGCGTAACCTCAGCACCGAGCCCGTTCTCCCCGATGGCACAAGTCTGGCTGGGTAGCGCATTTGGTGACCCCGAGGGCTTCGGCACGCTCCAATACCAGATGGATCGTGGCGGCAATCGAGCGCCTGATCCTGTATCAGTCACCATCGGAGCTCCGAACCCCTCCGCACGTCTCGTCATGACACGTGCCAACAACCCCTTCCCCAACGTCTGCGGCCTGGACATCGCGCTCGTGATCGACCGCTCAGGTTCGACCCTGAGCACTGAGGCCCAGTATCGACAAGCGGCCAAGGGCTTCGTGGACGCACTCGCCGGAACGCCCTCGCGGATTGGCGTGTGGAGCTTCGCCGCCTCCGCCCAGGGGTCTGTCATCGGCCTGACCGATGTCGCCAATGCTGCGGCCATCAAGGCTGCGATCGACACCCTGCCTCCGGCGGCAGGCGGCACGAACTGGGATTTTGGCATCTCGCAGATCGCCGGGATTGCAGCTCAGGTGGACCTGGTCATTGTCATCACGGACGGCAACCCCACCACGCAATCCAACTCCTGGAGTAACGACACCGGCTCGACGGGCACCGTGAACGTCTACGATGTCGAGGGTGGCGTTGCTTCGGCCAACCTGGTCAAGTCCGCCGGCGCCCGCATCATCGGCGTCGGGATCGGCAACCTGGGCGGCAATCCACCCGTCAACCTGATCAACATCTCCGGCCCAACGGCTGGCGACGACTACTACACCTCCGCGGACGTCAGCGGGCTTGGGCCGATTCTTCGTGAGATCGCCCTGAAGGCATGTGCTGGCGTGATCACCGTCACCAAGCTCGTAAAGACCGGTCCGAATACCTACGAGCCCGCCAACGGTTGGACATTCACCGCAACGACAAACCCCTCCGTAACTGGCGGCACAGTAAACGGGACTCTTGGGAACGACACCGAGGTGACCGCCACAATCAACGGCCTCGATGGCAAGGCGCAGTTCACCATCGCTGGCGGCACCACCTGGCCTCGCTCTATCGATGTGGTCGAGCCACTGGCAGGTCAGCCGGCAGGCTTCGAATTGGAGAGCTTCTCGTGCACCGGCGCGAACAGCACCAGCAACCTTGCGCGTGGCGTGAAGGTCGCGATGGACTTCAATGACATCGTCGCCTGCGAGTTCAAGAACAAGCCCGCCACCGGCAAGCTCGAGGTCGTCAAGGACCTGATCCCGAGCCAACGACCCGGGCCTGTTCAACCTGCAGATCGACGGCTCACGCCGGGACCGGCGCCAACGTCGGTGATGGCGGCACGACCGGCGAGCAGACCGCTGAACACCGGCACGCACACGGTCGGCGAGATCGCCGGCACCGGCACGAGCCTGGCCGACTACACCAGTCCATCGAGTGCAAGGCCGGCAACGGCACGGGTGCCGATCGTGGCCGGTCCGGCCCGGGCGCCGGTCCGCTGACCGTCACCGTCACCGACGGCTCCGACATCGTCTGCACCATCACCAACACCCGCCAGACGGGCAAGCTCGAGGTGGTCAAGGTCCTGATCCCGGCCAACGACCCGGGCCTGTTCAACCTGCAGATCGACGGCGTCACGCAGGGACCGGCGCCAACGTCGGTAATGGCGGCACGACCGGCGAGCAGACGCTCAACACCGGCACGCACACCGTCGGCGAGACCGCCGGCACCGCCACGAGCCTGGCCGACTACACCACAGTCCATCGAGTGCAAGGCCGGCAACGGCACGGGTGCCATCGTGGCCGGTCCGACCCGGGCGCCGGTCCGCTGACCGTCAACGTGACCAACGGCTCGGACATCGTCTGCACCATCACCAACACCCGCCAGACCGGCAAGCTGAGGTCATCAAGGTCCTGAACCCGGCCAACGACCCGGGCCTGTTCAACCTGCAGATCGACGGCTCGACCGCCGGGACCGGCGCCAACGTCGGGAACGGCGGCACGACCGGCGAGCAGACCGTCAACACCGGCACGCACACGGTCGGCGAGACCGCCGGCACCGACACGAGCCTGGCGGACTACACCACAGCATCGAGTGCAAGGCCGGCAACGGCACGGGTGCGACCGTGGCCGGGCCGACCGCGGGCGCCGGTCCGCTGAACGTCACCGTCACCAGCGGCTCCGACATCGTCTGCGCCATCACCAACACCCGCCAGACCGGCAAGCTCGAGGTCGAAGGTCCTCAACCCGGCCAACGACCCGGGCCTGTTCAACCTGCAGATCGACGGCTCGACCGCCGGGACCGGCGCCAACGTCGGGAACGGTGGCACGACCGGCGAGCAGACCGTCAACACCGGCACGCGCACGGTCGGCGAGACCGCCGGCACCAACACGAGCCTGGCGGACTACACCAGCAGCATCGAGTGCAAGGCCGGCAACGGCACGGGTGCGACCGTGGCCGGGCCGACCGCGGGCGCCGGTCCGCTGAACGTCACCGTCACCAGCGGCTCCGACATCGTCTGCGTCATCACCAACACCCGCCAGACCGGCAAGCTCGAGGTCCAGAAGGTCCTCAACCCGGCCAACGACCCGGGCCTGTTCAACCTGCAGATCGACGGCTCGACCGCCGGGACCGGCGCCAACGTCGGGAACGGTGGCACGACCGGCGAGCAGACCGTCAACACCGGCACGCGCACGGTCGGTGAGATCGCCGGCACCGACACGAGCCTGGCGGACTACACCAGAGCATCGAGTGCAAGGCCGGCAACGGCACGGGTGCGACCGTGGCCGGGCCGACCGCGGGCGCCGGTCCGCTGAACGTCACCGTCACCAGCGGCTCCGACATCGTCTGCACCATCACCAACACCCGCCAGACCGGCAAGCTCGAGGTCCAGAAGGTCCTCAACCCGGCCAACGACCCGGGCCTGTTCAACCTGCAGATCGACGGCTCGACCGCCGGGACCGGCGCCAACGTCGGGAACGGTGGCACGACCGGCGAGCGGACCGTCAACACCGGCACGCGCACGGTCGGTGAGATCGCCGGCACCAACACGAGCCTGGCGGACTACACCAGCAGCATCGAGTGCAAGGCCGGCAACGGCACGGGTGCGACCGTGGCCGGGCCGACCGCGGGCGCCGGTCCGCTGAACGTCACCGTCACCAGCGGCTCCGACATCGTCTGCGTCATCACCAACACCCGCCAGACCGGCAAGCTCGAGGTCCAGTCAAGGTCCTCAACCCGGCCAACGACCCGGGCCTGTTCAACCTGCAGATCGACGGCTCGACCGCCGGGACCGGCGCCAACGTCGGGATGCCGGCACGACCGGCGAGCGGACCGTCAACACCGGCACGCACACGGTCGGCGAGACCGCCGGCACCGACACGAGCCTGGCGGACTACACCAGCAGTCATCGAGTGCAAGGCCGGCAACGGCACGGGTGCGACCGTGGCCGGGCCGACCGCGGGCGCCGGTCCGCTGAACGTCAATGTCACCAGCGGCTCCGACATCGTCTGCGTCATCACCAACATCAGGGACGCCAAGGTCCGCATCGTCAAGGAAGCCACGCCCGAAAGCAGCACTTCCTTCGACTTCGATCTGACCGGCAGTGGCTGGGGTTCCGACCTCGACCTCGTCGACAACGGCGGCGTCAACTACCAGGACTTCACCTTCGCGGCTGCCGACTTCGGCACCAAGACGGTGGTCGAGACGGTGCCGGATGGATGGACGCTCACGGGCGCCGGTTCACGGGCGTCGATGATACGGCCATCGCCAACGGCGTCAGCTTCGACGTCACGGCCGGTGCCGATATCGTCTGCACATTCACCAACGTCCAGAAGGGCAGGACATCGTCGACAAGGTCACTGACCCCGCCGGCGATCCGCAGCTCTTCACCTTCGACCCGAGCTGGGGCGATGACTTCCTGCTCGCCGACGCGACCGCGCCGCACGACAGCGGCTGGCTCGTCCCGGCCCCTACTCGGTCTCCGAGACGGTGCCCGCCGGCTGGGACTTCAGACTCATGCACGAGCTCGCTCGACCGCTCGAGCGAGGAGGCCCTTGAGGCCGCAGGCCGGGCTCGACCCGAGCGACCTGACCTGCTCCACCCAGGCGAGACCGATCACCTGCGTCTTCACGAACACCAAGCGCGGCACGATCATCGTCGAGAAGCAGACCAATCCGGCCGACGCGACCCAGACGTTCGCCTTCACGCGGCGACGCCGCGGGCACCATCGCCGACAACGGACAGATCGTCGTCAGCAACCTCGTGCCCGGCACGTACACCTCGACCGAGGCTGTCACGCCGGACTGGGTCCTCGACTCGATCGTCTGCAACGACGGCCAGAGCCCGAACCCGAGCTCGGGCAGCCTGGTCGATCGCAAGGCCACCTTCAAGCTCGACGCGGGCGAGACCGTGAAGTGCACCTTCACGAACCTGCTCGCCAAGCTCTCCGTCGTGAAGTCGGCCAGCCCGGCGTTCTACTCCAAGGCTGGTGACCTCATCACCTACACCGTGACGACCACCAACGTCGGCGCCGCCACGCTCACCAACGTGGGCGTCAGCGACCCGCTCATCCCGCAGCTCTCCAGCTGGACGTGCACCGTCGACGGTGCGGCCGTCACCCTCCCGGTGGCCAGCCTGGCGCCCGGCAAGTCCATCGTCTGCAAGGCGAACTACACGGTCACCCAGGCCGACGTGGACAACGTCAACAAGTCCATACCCAACACGGCCTGCGCCGTCAGCGCGCAGACGTCCAAGCCCGTCTGCGATGACGAGCGGGTCTACGAGTCCGAGCTCTCCATCGTCAAGACCTCGAACGTGCAGACGTACGACGCGGTCGGTGACGTCATCACCTACACCGTGAAGGCCACCAACATCGGCAACTACCCGCTCACCAACGTGGTCGTGACCGACAAGCTGCTCACGGTCAAGCTCGACAACTTCGTCTGCAGCCCGGCGGTGCCGGTGGCCTCGCTTGCGCCGGGTGCCAGCATCACCTGCACCGGCAGCCACACCATCACCCAGGCCGACCTACGACGAGGGCGCGTGCTCAACACCGCCTGCGCCGACTCCGACCAGACCCCCGAGGTCTGCGACGACCTCGACATCCCGGCCGTCAAGCTGGCGGTCGTCAAGACGGCCGACACGCCCATCGCGGACATCGAGGGCCAGGACGTCACCTTCACCTTCACTGTGACCAACACGTCGAAGATCCCGGTCAGCATCGCGTCACTCGTCGACTCCGACTTCGGCGCCCTCAAGGGTGATGCGGACTGCCAGGTCGGCACCTCGCTTGCCGGCGGGTGCCTCGTGCCAGTTCGAAGCGACGTTCTTCGTCGAGCCGGACGTGGTCGCCGACCCGCCGCAGGACACCCTGCCGCACCGGAACACCTTCACGGCCTGTGTCGTGGCCGGTCCCTCCCAGAGCCAGTCCGACAAGGTCTGCGCTCAGGACGATGAGGAGATCGGCTGGATCGGCGGCGAAGGCAAGGGTGGCGGTGGCGGTGGCCAGCCCCCGACGGACACGCTCGTCCCGACCGACAGCGTGTCGGCCGCGAGCGGTCCGGTCGACGGCATCAGCTGGATCCTCCTGATCCTCCTGTCGGCCACGGTCATCCTGTCCGCAGGCTGGGTCATCCGGAGGGTCCGCACCTCCGAGATCTTAGCCAGCATCCATCGCGACACTCCCGACGGCCGGGCTCCCACCAGGGACCCGGCCGTCGGCCTTTGTCCGGCGGTCGCTCGTGGGGCGCCGCGGACTCGCAGGCTCGGGAAAGTACTACGGGTCGAGTGGACCATCAGGCCCGGTGCGGCGACCGCGATGGCTCGGCTATCGTCTGGCGCCCCTGCTGACCGTGCGGGGCTGTCTGGTGCGGTCCGCGCCATCTTTGTCATCCATCCACCAGCGTCGATGACCGCTGGGCCTACCGGGAGAACCTGACTTGGCTCCGAGCGCTTCCGTGTCCCCGCGCGTCCACCGCCTGGCCGCCCTGCTGGCCGTGCTGCAGGTCGTCCTGCTGACGTCGTCGCTGCTGCTGGCTCCGGCGCTGGTCATCGCCCAGGATGCGCAGGCGGAGGCGTCTGCCCAACCGGTCGCGGCCGAGCCTTCTGCGGCCGCCGAGGAGCCTGCCCCTGCCGCGGAGGCCCCGGCCGCCGAGCCCCCAGCCGGCACCCGAGCCGCCTCAAGGCCGAGGCCGAGGCCGCCGCCGGCCCAGGGTCGAGCCCAAGGCCGAAGAGCCCAGGCCCAGGAGCCCGAGCCAGCCGAGGAGCCCAAGGCCGACCAGGAACAGAAGCCCGACAAGGCGCCCGGCCAGGAACCGGCCGCCGAGCCCAAGGCCGAGCAGGCGCCCTCCGAGCCCGCACCCGAGGCCGCCCCCGCCGAGCCTGAGCGCAGGCTCGTCATCGACTCCCAGCCCAAGAAGCTCGACCTGGTCGTCGGTGATACCGCCAAGCTCTCGGCTTGGCTGTGCCCGCTCGGTGATGCCCCCTTCGGTCCCGACAGGAGCCCGCCACCGCTGACGACGCCTGTGCCCCCGCCCAGGATGTGCCTGGACCGTCGATCCCGCGGGTGTCGCCTCCCTGGGCAAGGACGAGGCCGCCAGGGTCCGCCTCACTGCCGATGCCCCCATCGACGAAGCGAAGGTCATCGCCGAGCTCGGCGACCGCAAGGACAGCGCCAGGCTCTCCATCACGGCGGCCTCCTGCCCCCGTGGCCGAGCCCCCGGTCATCGGGGAGCCCACGGCCGCAGGGCCCGCTCCTGTCGTCGAGGCCCCCGTCCGCCGAGCAGCCCCGCTCGTGGAGCAGCCCGTCGTGGAGGAGGCCCAAGGCCGCGGCCCCGGCCGAGGCGCCGGTCGGGAACATGGCCGCTGCCGCGGACAATTTCATCATCCAGCCTGCAGCGACCGTGGACAACACCTCTACCATCGTGACGCGCAACGTTGACTGTGTGACACCCCAAACCACGTTCGTCGTCGGCGACACCGTGTGTGCGTTCGCCACCGTTGTGATCAGCGGCGGCAGCACAGCGTCATACCGGATTCAGTTCTACCCGCCTGGCTCCACGACGCCGACCACAGACACCGGCTTCACGAATGCGAGCGGGACGTACACGCACACCGTCAGCAGCGTCCTTTCGTCCGCCGGCTCTTGGAGCGCGGTCATCTGCAGGACCGCCAACCCGGGGACGTGCTCGTCCGGAAATATCGTGGCCAGCGTCTCCGTCACCGCGGCCCCGCCCGCTACCGCCAACCTATCCGTCACGAAGAGCGACGGCGTGTCGTCCGTCGTCGCTGGCGACGGTGTCTTGCGCACGTTCACGATCACCGTCGCCAATGCCGGGCCGAGCACGGCCACCGGCGTCACCCTGACGGATACCTGGCCTGCCGGCTACACCCGCGGCACGATCACCCGACCGACTGGTGTCACTTGCCCCGACGTCTCTGGCGGTCCCAGCTTCAGTTGCGCCCTCGGGGCCATCGCCTCCGGCACCAACAAGGTCGTCACAGTCAGCTACACCGTGCCGGCCTCCACGGCGGCCGGGAGCCAGTCCAACAGGGCCGTGGTCTCGAGCACATCGACGGACCCGAACACCACCAACAACACGGCGACTGACACCAACACGGTGAGC
>CAVYBJ010000030.1:0-34927 GCA_963766685.1 uncultured Chloroflexia bacterium | reverse complement strand
ACCGACGTCAGGCACACCGCGTAGGCATGGATCACCGTGTCATCCGTGGAGGTCTGTGTCCAGGAGACCTGCCATGAGTGGATCCGTCCGGCCGCGATTCCGTGACCTGCAGGCCGCTGCTCACGTGGCTGAACCCACCGCCGACGACGATCCCATCCGAGCACGACACGCTGACGCTCCCCCGGGAGCCCGGGATGCCCTCCACGAGTCTCGTCGTGTGTCTCGTGAGGTCGATGGCAGTGAGCTCCGCCCCAGGGCTCCCGCTGGTGGGCACGGCCGCCAGGGTGGTCGAGCCAGGCCCCCCGGCGCGCTGGGGCGTGGCGGCCGCCAGGACCGTGCCGATGCCCGACCCGAGCAGGAGCGCCGCGAGCAGGATGAGCGTGGTCCGGAGGTTGATGGTGGTACCGGTTCACGAAGACCCTCCTTCCCCATCGCGGTCGTCGCGGGTGACCAGGGGCCCGCCTGGCTGACCGGTCCGGCAACGCTACGCCGCACCGCCCGACGGTGTCCAGCGGCGTGACGCTGCCGTCATGTGCGCGGAGATGCCGCTGCCGTGGAGCGTTGCGGGCGCCGAGTCGAGATGGCACGCTTGCCCGGCGCCGCGGCTCGGCGCCGCCTGGGGCCGAGCCTTGACGGTCGCCGGAGGGAACGAGCCGTGGTCGCAGGAGGCGAGGGACCCCAGGGCATGAGGCGGACCGTGACGCTCGGCCTCGACGTGGGCGGCACGAAGGTAGCCGGAGGGCTGGTCTCGGACACGGGTCGACTGCTGCTCGTCAGGGAGCACTCGTCGCTGGTCGACGGCGCTCGCGACCCGGGGCTCACGGTCACGCTGGGGCTCGCGCGAGAACTCATGGCGGAGGCCGCCAGCGAGGGTTTGACGGTCGACGGCATCGGCGCAGGGTTCCCCGAGTACGTGGACCTGGCCGGGCGCTTGACCAGCCACGAGGTGCTCTCGTGGACCGGGCAGCCCGTGGAGTTGCTCGCCCAGCTCGCGCCCGTGACGGTCGAGTCGGACGTCCGCTGCGCGGCCCTCGGCGAGGGGGCTCAAGGCGTGGCCAGGGGCCTCATGGGCTTCGCCTTCGTCATCGTCGGCACTGGACTCTCGTATGCGCTGGTCGAGGACGGCATGCCTCGTCCCGGGGCACGTGGCGAGGCCATCGCGCTCGGGGAGCTCGAGGTCTCCCGTCACGTGGACGCGACGTCGAAGTCTCGGCTGGAGCGCTACGCATCGGGCGAGGGGATGCGAGCGGTACGAGGCCCTGACGGGCCGGCTGACCGCTGGCGCGGCCGAGGTCTTCGTGCTTGGTCGGGCGGCGACCGGGATGCCGCCGCCATCGTCAGCTCCGCGGGCCAGGCACTGGGCGAGGGCCTCGCGACGCTGGTGCGCCTGCTCGATCCGGGGGCCGTCGTCATCGGGGGTGGTGTCGCCACGGCGCTTGGCGGGTGGCGTGAGACCGTGGCCTCGACCTACGCGGCCCGCCTGGCGTCGCGCCCGGCGGCTCCGCCCATCCGGTGGGCGGAGCTCGGTCGTGACGCCGGCATCATCGGCGCCGCCATCGCGCACCGTCGTCGACGGGCGCTCGAGGCGCGGGCCTGACCGTCTCCGGCGCGTCCCGGGCGCCCCTCAGGCGTATCGCCCGTCGGTCTGCGCAGTCTCGACCAGGGCCCGGATGTTGGCTTCCGGGGTGTCGTAGGGCAACGCGCAGCCGGGGGCCAGGATGAAGCCTCCGCCCTCGGCCAGGAGGTCCAGGTCCGACCGCGCTGCCGCTCGCACGTCATCCGGGGTGCCGCGGGCCAGCACGCCGCTGGAATCGACGGTCCCGATGAGTGTCGTCGACCCGCGCGTCGCTGCCTTGGCCGCGGCTCGATCGACCTTGTGGTCCACCGCCAGCAGCTGTGAGCCGGTGCCGACCATGTCCTCGAGGATGGTGGTCGCATCGCCGCAGATGTGCAGGCCGATCATCGCGCTGTCGGCGCCCAGGGCCTCGACGACTCGGCGCTCGTAGGGCCAGGCGAAGCGGCGATACAGGGCCGGCGAGCAGACATCGGGTCCGGCGATGGAATCCCCCATACCGGTCATGTGGGCTCCCGCCTCCAAGAGCGCGCGAGCATAGGTGATGACCTGCTGCGTCGCGTAGTCGAGCAGGCGCCTGACGAGGCCCTCCTTGTCCGGGTCGGTCAGCGCCATGAGCAGTGCCTCGACGCCCACGATCTGCGTGGCCAGGCTGAAGGGCCCCTGGTCGGCTTCCGCCAGCAGGAAGGCACGCTCGCCCAGCCGCGCAGAGATGAGGCGGGTGGCCTTCAGGAGCTCGGGCAACATGCCGTCGCGGGCAGGGTCGATGGGACGCAGGCGGTCGACATCCTCGATGCGCTCCAGCGCGGGCGCCACGACCCACGGCGGGGAGGTGTCCGACTCGAAGTCCACGCCGCATCCGACCGCGCCCGCGAGCGCCGCCACCCCGTTCTCGAGGTCGATCATGTCGTGGCCGAAGCGCTCCCAGGCGGCGATGTGCGCCTCCGCCATCGCGTCACCATCGGTGCAGTACTCCCGGAGCGACAGGCCGGCCTGGGCCGCCGCGGGCATGAAGTTCAGCAGGCAGACGGGCACGCAATCGGGCACCCCACCCGCCAACACCGTCCGGCACCGCTCGACCGACGTCAACTCGACCATGCGCATCGGCTCCTGTCAGGTGTCCCTCGGCGAGCGTCTCCGAGCGTCCAGCCCGCCCGGCAACAGGTCCGATGGTACGCGCCGGCCACCCGCGCCTGCTCTCGACCGATGTCCCCCTGCCGTTCGTCCCGCAGGCACGCGACGACCAGCCTTGACTCGCCCGGTGTGAGGGCCTACGGTGCTGGCTGGCCTTCGTGACGGAGGGCGTCGGGGAGGCGGTCGGGGCGAGCCGAATGAACGGCCCGCCTATCGCAGCGCACGTGCACCGTGCGGAGGGAGTGGCATGAACAGAGTGCTACGAGTCCTGGTGGCGCTGGCGTCGGTGGCGATGCTGGCCAGCCTGCCCATGGCAGCGGCAGCACAGGACGAGTCGAAGGACCTCACCTTCTACGTCGTCACGCACGGCGCGGCCTCCGATTCCTACTGGGTCATCGTCAATGACGCTGCTGTGCAGGCGGGCGCCGACCTGGGCGTGAAGGTCAACGTCTCCTTCGCCCAGAACGACATCGCCGCGCAGAAGGAGTCGTTCAACGCCGCCATCGCCGCGGGCGCGGACGGCATCGCCGTCTCCAGCCCCGAGACGGGCGCCTTCGTCGAGGAGACCCAGGCAGCCCTGGACGCCGGCATCCCCGTCGTCTATCTCGACACGGACGATGTGACGTCGGGCCGACTCGCCTACGTGGGCGCCAACCTCTTCACCCTCGGGACGACGTGGGCGTCATTCCTCGTGGACAACGGCTTCCTCAAGGAAGGCGACTTCGTGTGGATGCCCGTCGAGGTCCCGGGAGCGGCCTACCAGGTCCTGGCGACCGAGGGCATCAGCAGCATCTTCGATCCCCTCGGCATCACGTACGAGGTCTTCGACGCCGGCTACGACCCGGCGCAGTCACTGTCCAACATGACCGACTACCTCACCGCTCACAAGGACGACGTGAGCGCCATCATCGGCCTCGGCGACCTGGTGATGACCAACATCAAGCCGGCCTTCGATGCCGCCGGCATCGAGAAGGGCTCGATCCCGGTCACGGGCTGGGGCAGCACCAACGAGACGGCCAACGAGGTCAAGGAAGGCTACGTGAACGCCGCGATCTGGGCCTATCCGGACGCCGCGGGCTACGACTCGATCGTCCTGCTCAACAAGGCCGCCACCGGTTTCACGATCGGCTACGACATCCCCACGCAGACCCTCTACGACGCCTCGACGGCCGACAAGTACATCGCGCTGACGCAGTGACGCATGTCGATCGCGGCGCCTTCGTGACGCTGCAGATCGAGCATGCCATCGCCACCCGGACCAGGCCTCGCGCCAGGGCCGGGTGGCCCCGCCTCCTGCCTGTCCTGGGCGTGCTGAGATGACGAGCACGCTCTCTTCTGGCGCCCGACTGCGCAGGCAGGTCGTCGCCCGGCCCGAGATCATCCCCATCGCCTTGCTGGTGAGTGCCTGGGTCGTCCTGGGGCTCGTCGACGACTCCTTCCTGTCGTTCGCGAACCTCGGCAACATGTTCGCCTTCATCCCGGAGTTCGGGATCGTGGCCCTGGGGATGACGCTCCTGCTCACAGCGGGGGTCTTCGACCTCTCGGTCGGCAGCGTCTTCGGGTTCGCGGCGCTGATCATGTACATGCTCGTGAACGACACGCACGTGGCACCCGAGCTGGCCATGCTCATCGCGCTCGGGATCTCGATGCTGATCGGGCTGGCCAATGGCATCCTGGTGGCCAAGATCGGCATCACGTCGTTCCTCGTCACGCTCGGCATGGCCCTCACCGTGCGTGGCTTCGGCCTCTACATCTCGGAGGGCTTTCCCGAGGACACACTGCAGGGCGAGTCGCTCCTCAAGTCGCTGCTCGTCGGTTCCGTGGACATCGGTTCGCTGACGGTCAACGCCGGGCTCTTCTGGTTCGTCGTGCTGGCCGCGCTGACCTGGTTCCTCCTGGACCGCTCGCCGCGCGGCAACTGGATCACGGCCACCGGCGGCAACGAGCGCTCGGCCATCGCCCGGGGCGTGAACACCGCCAACGTGAAGATCGGCCTCTTCATCCTCAGCTCGCTCCTGGCTGGCTTCGCCGGCATCGTCAGCGCCACGCGCATCGGCTCGGCCTACGCCATCTCCGGGACGGGCTACGAGCTTGAGGTCATCGCCATGTGCGTGGTCGGCGGAACCTCGCTGTATGGCGGCCGCGGCACCATCATCGGCACCATCATCGGTGTGATCCTCCTGCGCTCCATTCGCAACGGCATCATCGTCGTCGGTGTCCCGGGCCTTGCCTACAACATGTTCGTGGGGCTGATCATCCTGGTCGCCGTGATCCTGCAGGCGCTCGCGGAGCGTCGCGGCAGGGTGGCTCTCTAGCCGTGGCCGCGCTCCTCGTCGAGATGCTCGGGATCGAGAAGCACTACGGGCCCGTCACGGCACTGGCCGGCGTGGACTTCAGTGTGGGTCCCGCGGAGGTCGTGGGACTGCTCGGCGACAACGGCGCGGGCAAGTCGACGCTCATCAAGATCCTGTCCGGGGCCGTGAGTCCCAGCGCTGGTGAAGATCCGGTTCATGGGCTCCGCGGTCCGCTTCCGGAGCACGCGTGACGCGATCGACGCCGGCATCGAGACCATCTACCAGGACTCCGCGCTGGTAGAGCAGATGTCCATCGGCCGGAACCTCTTCCTGGGTCGCGAGCCGACCCGGTCCCTGGGACCCTTCCGGAGCATCGACCGTGCGTACGTCGAGCGCACCACCCGTGAGCTCATGAACCGCGTCGGCATCATGAAGGCCCTCGACTCCCGCACGCCGATCGCCAGCCTCTCCGGCGGCGAGCGGCAGGCCATCGCCATCGCGCGAGCCATGTTCTTCGAAGCCGACCTGATCGTGATGGACGAGCCCACGAACAACCTTGGGGTGGAAGAGGCAGATGGCGTCATGCGCTTCATCCGCGAAGCCAAGGAGGCCGGTCACTCGAGCGTCCTGATCAGCCACAACATCCACCACGTGTTCCAGGTCGTGGACCGCATCGTCGTGCTGCGACACGGCCTGAAGGTCGGCGACATGGCGCGCAGCGAGACGAGCATCCAGGAGGTCGAGGAACTGATCACGGGCCGGCCTCGGCCGCGCAGCTGATGACCGCGGCGCGAGCGTTCCGCCCTCGAGCTAGCGACACGCAGGAGCAGCCATGAGCGAGTATCCGGATTTCCGCCTGGAGGGCAGGACCGCGCTGGTCACGGGGGCCGCCCGTGGGCTGGGTCGCGCCATCTCTCTCGCGCTCGCCGATGCCGGCGCGGACGTGGCCCTGGGCGTGCGCCAGGCCGCCGACGGGGCCGACCTCGTGGCCGACATCGAGGCCATGGGGCGACGCTCGATGCGCGTGCCCATGGACGTGCGCGACCGGGCCCAGGTCGAGTCAGCCACCGACGCCGTCGTGGCGGCCCTGGGGCGCATCGACATCCTCGTCAACAACGCCGGCCTGGGGCCGCCCGAACAGCCCGCCGAGGACGTCGGCGAGGCCGACTACGACCTGACCTTCGACACGAACGTCAAGGGCCTCTTCTTCACCAGCCAGGTGGTCGGCCGCGTCATCGATCCGCCAGGGCTCGGGCAGGATCATCAACCTCAGCTCCCAGGCGGGCTTCATCGCCCTGCCCGGCGAGGCCGTCTACTGCGCCTCCAAGGCCGCCGTCTCGCACCTCACCAAGTGCCTTGCGGTGGAGTGGGGCAAGCACGGCATCACCGTCAACGCGGTGGCGCCCACCTTCATCCGCACGCCCGGGACGGAGCCGGCGCTGTCCGACCCGGTCTTCGCGGCCGACGTCGTGGAGCGCATCGCGGGGCTCCATCGCATCGGCGAGCCGGTGGACGTGGCCGGCGCCGTGATCTTCCTCGCCTCACCGGCGGCCAGCCTGGTGACGGGCACGACCCTGATGGTCGACGGCGGCTGGACGGCCCGCTGAGCCTACGCGCTGGCCGCGGCCACCCACGCCACGGCCAGGAGCGCGAGCCCGGTCGCCTGGAGCAGCCAACCCTGCTCCCGTGCCCTGGCGGCTGACCGCCACGAGAGGCTGACCCCAAGCCCGGCGCAGAGCGTCGCGGCCGCGGCCGTCAGCAGCGCGGCGGTCGGCGGAGCCGCGAGCCAGATCAGGATGGCCCAGGCCAGGACGTAGATGGCGGTGGTGGCGATCGCCAGCGCGAAGGGAGCACGTTCCCCGCCGAGCCGAGTGGCCATGCTGGTCACTCCCGCCTGCGCGTCGGCCTCGAGGTCAACGAGGCTGTTGGCGAGGTGGATGGTGGGCCCCGCGAGGGCCGCCAGCGGCAGCAGCATCGGCCAGCCGGGAGGCAGGGAACCAGCCGCGGCCACCCAGGTCCATGCCAGCAGCAGCGGAAACGCGCCGGCGAAGCAGAGCCAGCCCAGGCCCCGCTGCCGCATGACGAGGTCGTACGCCAGCCCGCAGCCCATAGCCGGCTGCACCCAGGATGAGCACTGGCAGGCCGAAGCCGGCCGAGACGATGAGACCCATCGCCGCGCCGGCCAGCGCGACGATGATCGCTCCCCGTCTGCCGATCGCTCCAGCCGCGATCGGCTTCGTGAGCTTGGAGAGTCGATCGTGATCGGCGTCGACCACGTCGTTCAGCGCACCGATGGAGGCCTGGAAGCCGAGCATCGCGAGCCCCAGCAGCCCGGCCTCGATGAGCGGGGCACCGGCCACGGTGGCGATGGCGACCACGAGGGCCGTGTTCAGCGCGCTGGGCAAGGGGTGGATGATCCGGAGTCCCAGGACAGCGCGTCGGAACGTGAGCGGCTGCCGTGTGACGCGCATGCACCCAGTATTCGGCATCCATGATGTCCAGACCTCGCGTGGGCTCAAGGCCGCTACTGGTCGTGACAGGCCTCGAACAACGCCACCAGGTTCTCGACAGGGGTCTCCGGCATGAGGCTATTGGCCGGGGCCAGGATGTAGGCGTTGTCGAACGGGGCGCCCAGCGTGTCGATGAGCCAGCGCACCTCATCACGAACCTGGCCGGGTGTCTGGGTCCCCAGGCGCTGGTCGCTGATGCCGCCGCAGAAGGCCACCGAGCCGCCGAACTCACGAGCCACGGCCCTCAGGTCCATGGCCTCCGGCTGCAGCGGATCGATGACGTCGACGCCGGCCTCGATGAGGCCGCCGATGATCTCGTAGACGTTGCCGCAGCTGTGGAACACCACGAGGAGACCGTTTCGGTGAGCCTCGTCGCAGAGCCGGCGGTAGCGCTCTGCGAAGACCGCCCGCCACATCGCGGGTGAGATCATCATGGCCGATTGCGTACCCCAGTCATCGGTCAGTAGCACGCCATCGAGATGCGGCAAGGCCGCCCAGGCACGGATGAGCTCGACCTGGTACTCGGTGATGGCGTCGAGCAGCCGCCGGGTCTCGGTCGGTGCCGTGTAGAAGCCTTCGAGCGTCGACTCCATGCCACGCAGGAAGTGCAGCCGCTCGAAGAGCCCGCCGGAGAGGTTGCCGGCGCAGAACCTCGTCGGGCCGTGGGCACGCAGGGCCGGGACTGCGGCGTCGAGACGGCCGGGCAGCTGCGCGTCGGGCAGCCGTCGCGCCAGGTAGTCGTCGACCTCGGACCAGTCCGCGATCGGATGGTCGATCGGTCTCGCGCCCACGCCGCCCGCGGCGTGGGCCCAGCGAGTGCCCCATTCGTCGAGCCAGTCCGCCTCCTCGGTCAGGGCGCGGAGCGGGTCGATGACCTCCGGCGTCCCGGGTGCCTGGTAGCCGATGGCCCACTCGTAGGGGTCGACGAAGATGAGGTCGTCGGGGTGCTCCACCAGGAGCTCGGCCAGCGTGTCGCCGTGGCGCAGGACGATGTCGTAGGAGAGCTCGCGCAGGTGCACCGGACAGCGTGGCGCTCCCCGTCGCTGGAGGGCGCTGCGTGTCCAGGCCTTGCTCGGAGCGGCCTGCTCCAGCCCTCTGCTGACTCGATCGTCGAAGCGGCGCACGAGCGCCTCGACGTCCACAGGGCTCCCGGTCGGCCAGCTGACGCTCATGGGTCCTGCCTCCTCTCGCATGTGTGCCGCGTCACCCATCGTGTGCCTGCCCGGCTCTCAGGCACCTCCTGCGCCGGGCGCTCGCCGGCGCCCGCGGCATCGCTCGGTGCGGGGCCCTGGCCGACGCGGCGGTTCACTCCAGGCGAAAGATCTCGCGGAGCCAGGTCACGCCTTCGGTGGCGAGCTCCTCGGTGAAGTACTCGCGCATGTGGGCGCGCCAGCGTTCGGTCGCCTCGGCGCTCTCCTCGATGCGCAGCGCCTCCTCGGGGTCGTCGGCCTCGTATTGCGCGAAGACACGGTCCTGCCACAGCCAGATCGAATAGTCCCGGATGCCGGCGGCCCTGATGGCCTCCAGCGCCTCCGGCCAGACATGCGCGTGCTCCTCGATGTAGCCGTCGATCTTGTCCGGCCGCAGCCGGGCGGTCCAGGCGACCCTGGCCATCAGCAACCTCCTTGATGCAGCGCGGGCCGCCCGGCAGCGACCCCGGCGCTGACGGTGGGACCACAGGCTGACACGGCGCGACCCGTCGGCAGCCACCGGCCGCCGCGGGGCTCGGCCGGGCCGTTCATTCCTTGATGGAGCCGGTCAGCGCGCCTCGGATGACGTAGCGCTGCGAGACGATGAACACGAGCGTCAACGGCAGCACCATCAGCAGTCCCATGAGCGCCCCCTCGGGGCTCTTCATGACCGAGCTCGTGCCGCGGATGGCCGACATCGAGACCATCGACGTGCCGGTGACGAGCGACTGGAGGCCGACGGCCAGGGTGTAGGTCTGATCGTCGTTGAGCATCACGAAGGGCAGGAAGTAGTTGTTCCAGTTGGCCGTGAAGCTCAGGAACGTGAGCAGCCCGATGAGGGTCTTGGAGATCGGCAGGCAGACGTAGCGGAAGAGCTGCCACTCGGAGCAGCCGTCGACGCGTCCGGCCGCGAGCAGGTCTCGCGGGATGCTCGTGGCATAGAAGACGTAGGCGAGGTAGACGCCGAAGGGGAAGAAGGCCGTGGGCAGGATGACCGCCCATGGGCTGCCCACCAGGCCGATCAGGCTCAGCTCGAGGAAGAGCGGCAACACCAGGGCAGAGGCCGGCACGATGAGCGCGATCAGCGTGAGCCACAGGATGACGCGCCGACCGCGGAACTCCGCCGTCGCCAGGGCGTAGCCGGCCGGGATGGAGATGACGAGGCCGATGACCATGGCCGCGGCCGTGTACCACACCGAGTTCCAGGCCCACACGAGGATCTGCCCGTCGTTGAACTCGACGAGATGGCCCCAGGCGCGCAGGTAGTTGGAGGCCTCGCCGAAGGCCAGGGCCGGAAGCGTCACGAACTCGTTGTGGAGCTTGCTCGGGGCGATGGCCAGCCAGAGGAGCGGGACGCCGAAGAAGACCGCCAGCACGCCGAGCAGGACGACGCGCGACGACGCGCCGACCGAGGGCAGGGAACGGCGCCGGCCCTGGCTATCGCTCTGCGACATCGGGGCGGAAGAAGTCGGTGAGGCCGATGATGAGGATGGCGGCCAGCAGGCCGACCACGAGCATCAGCAGCGAGATGGCCGCCGCGCTCCCGAAGTCGGAGAGCTCGAAGGCGTAGGCGTAGCTGAGCTGGTTGAGGGACCAGTACTTGCCGACCGTGGAGCCCGGCGCGACAGCCAGCAGCTGTGGCTCCACGAAGAGCTGCACGTTGGCCGCGAACGTCAGGATGAGCATGTAGATGACGTACGGGCGGACGAGCGGCAGCTTGATGGACCAGCCCATGCGCACGGGACCGCAGCCGTCCACGATGGCGGCCTCAGTGATCTCCCGCGAGATGCCGTTGAAGGCACCGTAGAAGATGGCCACCCAGCCACCCGCCGCCGCGAAGAAGAACATGACCGAGAAGACCCACGGCAGGCGCTCGCCGCTCGTGAGCTGCCCGATGGTGTTGAAGCCCAGCGCCTGAAGCAGTGGGCCGAAGGGGCTGATGCGGGGGTCGAACATGAAGATGGCCAGCAAGGCCAGGATGGGCCCGGCGATGGCACCGGGGATGAAGTAGACCGTGCGCATGCCTGACCCGAGGCGGTCTTGGCGCGCGTGCACGAGCAGCGCGATGGCCACGACGCCGATGGCTCCGAGCGGCACCGAGATGGCCAGGAACTGGGTGACGTGCCAGGCGGCGGGCACGAACCGCGTGTCGCTGTAGGCCGTGACGTAGTTGTCCAGCCCTGCCGCGAAGAACTCCGGCCGGCCGGTCCGGAACGAGGCGAAGCTGATGATCAGCGCGTAGAGCGCGGGGCCGATGCCGAAGAGCACGAGGAACACCGTGTGCGGGAGCACGAACAGGTGCGCCGGCTTGATGGCCCGGCGGGCGCGGGCGAGCATCGCTTACCTCGGATGGCCGGGCGGCAGGGTGACGCCTGCCGTCCGGCTTGGGTCTCCCCGGATCAGGGTGTCGTCACCACCTCGTAGCCGGCCACCTCGGCTGCCTGCACCAGGGCATCCTGGAACGCCTGCAGCGACGACTCGACCGTCTTGCCCTCGTTGAGCGCGGCGATCACCGTCGAGGTGAAGATGGTGGCCGTGTCGTAGGTCACGATCCCGAACAGCGGATCCTGGAAGGCCGCTGATTCGATGTACACGGGTCCGGGGTCATTGGCGTACAGCGGGTTCTCGGCGATGCGCTTGACCCACTGCTCCGCCGGCGGCTTGTAGGCGGGATAGGTGGGCGCCAGGTCGACCTGGTATTCGTCGGCGGTCGCCAGCCAGGTCACCAGGTCGAGCGCCAGCTTGGGGTTCTGGGCTGTGCTTGGAGACCGCCCAGGCCGCGCCACCCTGGCCGCCGAAGTAGGGCTGGTCGTCCGCCTCCCACTTCGGCGGAGCGGCCACACCGAGCTGCCCGTTCGCCTCCGTGTAGTACACGCTATCCGGCGTGCCCCCGAACACGAACTCTCCGAACCACGAGGGAGCCGTGAGGATGAGCAGCTTGTCCTGGTTCGCCGCGTCGATGAACATCGGATCGAAGGTGCCGACCTTCGCCACGACCCCGAGTGCCTGCAGCTTGTCGACCCACTGGGCCGCGCGGACGCATTCGGGTGCCAGGACGTTGATGTAGACCTTGTTCTCGCCCTTGAGCTGGCCGGTCGCGCAGCGGGCCGTCCAGAAGTACATGTCCAGGCTCAGCGCGTCACCGAAGGCGCCGATGAGGTAGCCCGGGTGCTCCACGGCGATCTTCTCGCCCAGCGCTGCCAGCTCCTCCCAGGTGGTGGGCACCGTGTAGCCGAACTCGTCCATGAGCGGCTTGTTGTAGTAGGTGACGCTCTGGGCGACGTCGTTGGAGAGGCAGATGAGCCGGCCATCCGGGCGGATGCATTCGGCGATGACGTACTTCTCGAACTGGTCCAGGAGCTCCTGCGGCACGTACGGCGCCAGGTCCATGGCCCAGTCATTCCGCTCGGTGGCCGTCATGGCGATGAGGTTCGCGCCGTTGAAGACGACGTCCGGCCAACCCTTGCCGGCGTTGTTGGCGAGTGCGATCTTGGCTGGGATCTGGAGGATGTCCACGACCTCGGCGGTCACCAGATCCGCCTGCTCCGGATGGGCGGCCTTCCAGGCCTCGATGGCTGGCAGGCGCGTCTCGTCGAGCCAGACCACGATCGGGGCATTCTCGTCACCGGTCAGCTCCGCGGCCGACATGACATCGCCGCCTGCGGCCGGCGCGGACGAGGCTGCCCCCATGACCGCCTGGGCGGACATTGCCACCAGGGCCATCACCGATGCAGCTATCAACAGTCGTTTCACTAGCCTGCTCCCTCCTTCGGGTCCGATGTGCCGAGGCTGTCGCTCTGGGCGACGGCGATCTTCGCTACCCCCACGGGCGCCTGTTGTCCCTGCGGCCCTCCCTTCTCTCGTGTCCCACGCTGGTGGGGCCGGGGGCCCCGGAGCGTGCCGATCCCTCTGTCGGATCGACGCCGGTGTGCCTCGAGTATACTCTCGTTAATCGATTACGGAAATCGATATCGTGGCAATCGGGCCAAGCCGCGATCGGATCGCTACTTGGCTGAGGCGCCCGACCTGGACAAGCATGGTGTCCCTCGGCAACCTGATCCGGCTCCAGGTGGAGACGGGCGCCGGCTTCCACCGTTGGGCCGGCCTGCGTGACGAGGAGGCCGCGGACCTGGTCCCCGGCTCGGAGGTCGCCGTGCGCTGGTCACCGGGGCGCGACCATCGTCTGGGCCGAGGCGCCCGACCTGGACAAGGAGGATGCCGTCACATGACAGGGAGCGCAGCCCCGGGGCAGGTCGACCTGCTGGTCCGCCATGCCTATGTCATCACGATGGACGATGCCGGCACGCTCATCCCTGACGGCGCCATCGCCATCACCGGGCGGGACATCCAGGCCGTCGGTCCCGACGGCGAGGTGGCCGGGGCCGTGGTGCCCGCGCGGGTCATCGATGCCGCAGGCGCACCGGTCCACCCGGGACTCGTCGAGACGCACCTCCACGCCTCGTACCAGACGTATCGTGGCGCGGTCCCCGACGCGATCCGTGAGGTCGACGTCTTCCCGACCATCGAGCACCACTTCTACGAGCAGGTCACCGCCGAGGACGAGGAGCTCGGCTGCCTGCTCTCCTCGCTGGAGATGATCCGCAACGGGACCACCTGCTTCCTGGAGGCTGGCACCATCCTCGAGCCGGAGGCTGGCGCGAGGGCAGCGCGGACGGTGGGCATCCGGGCCGTCCTCGGCGATGCCTGCATCATCGACCAGCCGGCCGGCTACGCGCAGGGCAAGGAGGAGCGCGCGCCGTCGCCCTTCATCTCCCGGGCGCCGCGCGACCTGGACGAGGCGCTGGCGCGGCTGGGCGGCGAGCTGCGCCGCAACGAGGATCCCGATGCGCTCGTCCGGGGGCACGTGGCGGTCCTGGGCCTGGGAACCGCGTCCGAAGAACTGCTGGTCGAGGCCAAGCGACGGGCCGACGCGGCCGGGGTCGTGCTCAACATCCACCACGCCTACAGCCTCGCGGACACCGCTTCCGACCGCGCGCGGTACGGCCGCGACCCCCTCATCCACCTCGCCGCCATCGGCGTCCTGGACCGGAACACGACGCTCGGTCACGGCAACCACCTGACCGACGTGGAGTGCGAGGTCCTCCTGGAGCAGGGAGCGAGCATCGCCTGGGTGCCTGCCGGCTCCATGATGTGGGGACACGGCGGGACGCTCCATGGCCGGCATGCCGAGCTCTGGCGCCGGGGCGCCACCATCTCCTTGGGGTCTGATTCGGCCAACTGGTCGAACAGCTTCGACCTCTTCCGGCAGGCCAACCTGGCCCTGCTCACGGCTCGCGACGCGCACGAGGACCGCACCTACCTGCTCGCGGAGGATGTCCTGCGGATGGCCACCCGGGGCGGCGCACGGGCGGCCGGGCTGGAGGACCGTATCGGCTCGATCGAGCCCGGCAAGCGCGCCGACCTTGTCATCCACACGCTCGACCGGCCCGAGATGCGGCCGGTCACGGACATGATCCGCAACCTCGTCTACGCGTCGGGGTCCAAGTCCGTCCGGACGGTCATCGTGGATGGCCGCGTGGTCCTCGAGGATGGGCGGTTCCCGCACCTCGACGAGCCGGCGCTCCTGGCCCGTATCGATGCGGCGGCCCAGGGGCTGCTGCGGCGCATGGGCTACACGCCCTATCCGGAGCGCATCGACCGACGGACGCGACCGGCCGGCTGAGCCTCGGGCGCGGGCTCCGGTATCCGCCGTCCGAGCGGAGGTGGCCCGGCGCTGTCCCTGACCCGGAACTCCGTCGCCACGCGGATGTGCTCGGTCGCGGGCTGTCGCTGGCGCCGCAGGCGCAGCAGCAGCCGTTCGGCCGCCCTGCGACCGATCTCGGCAGCTGGTTCGTTGACCGCGGTGATGGCGGACCTGGCGATGGGATACCACTCCATGTCGTCGATGCCCACGATCGAGATGTCCGCAGGGACGCTCAGGCCGGCCTCGGCGATGGCGACCAGCGCGCCCACGGTCATCAGGTTGTTGGTGGCGAAGATGGCAGTCGGCGGCTGGGGCAGCGCCAGCAGACCAGTCGTCGCCTGCCGCCCACCCTCGAAGGTGTCCGAGCCGATGCTCACGTATCCCGGCTGGACCTCCAGTCCTCGCCCTGCGAGCGCGTCGCGGTAGCCATCCAGGCGAGCCTGGTCGGAGGCTGGCCCGGGCGCGCTGCACACGATGGCGACGTCCCGGTGACCGAAGATCCAGGAGGTGCTCGACCGCCAGCCTGGCAGCGGCCTCGTTGTCGACGGTGACCGTGTCCACGTCCAACCCGGGCACGGCGGCGTCGACGAGCACGATCGGGGTGCCGCGCGCGACGGCACGCTGCAGGTGCGCTCCGTCCGTGGAGCTTGAGGCGACGATCAGGGCATCCACCTGCTTCTGGAGCAACGTCTGCACCGCCTCGCGCTCGCGCTCGACGCTGTTGTTGGTGTTCGTGAGGATGACGCTGAGACCGGCGGGGCCCAGCACGCTCTCGACGCCGCCCACGAGCTGGCCGAACCAGGGGTTGGCGACATCGGCGATGACCAGCCCTACCGTCCCGGTGCGCCGACTGCGCATGCTCGAAGCGACGCCGTTCACGATGTAGCCCAGCTCCGCGGCGCACTCCAGGACCCTGGCGGTCGTCTCCGGCGAGCTTGCTCCCTGCATGCCCCGAAGGACCCGCGACACGGTCGCGGTCGAGACCTCGGCCGCTCGGGCCACGTCGGCCATCGTGGGTCTGCCCACGCTCGTCAAGGCCTCCTTCCAGCAGACGATAACGATTTCCGTAATCGATTAACCACGATATACTGAGGCCATGGCTCCGTCAATGCCAGGCGCCTCAGGGGCATGGTGCTCCGATGGGTGCGGACGCGTTCGACGGTTTGGTGATCGTGGATGAGGGAGGGACAGGCATGAGTGAGCGACCGATGATCCCCGTCGAGGAGTACGCCGAGCGTCGGCAGAAGGCTGCCACGTTGGTGGCAGAGGCAGGTCTGGACGTCCTCATCGCCAACGGCACCGACTCGGACGCCTCCAACGTGCGCTACTTCTCGGCCTACTGGCCGCTCTTCGAGATGGGCGGCGTGGCCATCGCGCCCTCTGGGAAGTCCGCTCTCATGGTGGGCATGGAGTCCGAGGAGTTCGCCAAGGGCCGCAGCGTCATCGACAACATCCACCTCATGAAGGAGTACCGCGAGACCGCCGACCCGGTCTACCCGAGCATCGCGGGTCGCACCTACGCCCAGGTCTGCGAATCCATCGGCGTCACGGACGTCAAGCGCGTCGGCGTGGCGGGCTACCTGTGCACCAACATGGCCATGTACGAAGGGCTCAAGGCATCGTTCCCCGATGCGGAGATCGTGAACGCCGACTTCATCACGACCAAGCTCCGGGCCGTCAAGTCGCCCGCCGAGCTGGCCTGCCTGCGCGAGGGCTTCCGGCTGGGCGAGCTGGCCCTGGAGGCCATGCTGGAGGCTGTCAAGCCGGGCATGACCGAGCTGGAGCTGGCCGGCATCGCCATCGACGTGCTCTACCGCAACGGCGCGGAGTGCGAGGCCCACACGGTCTACTCCTTCGGCGGCAAGAAGACCTCCAACGGCATCTCGCGCGGCACCCATCGGAAGTTCGAGAAGAACGACATCATCCAGATCAACGTCGGCGGCCGCGTGGACGGCTACTCGCCCTCCGTGGGGCGGCCCGTCTGCCTGGGCCGCATGACCGACCGGCAGCGCTCGCTCATCGAGTTCGGCCTGGACATGCACCACAAGACACGGGACTGGGTGCGTGCCGGCGTGGTGGCCAAGGACGTCGCCATCCGCTACGAGGAGTACGTCAAGGCGCAGGGCAAGTGGCAGCACTACCTGTACGGGCCATGCACGGGCCTCGGGCTCATGGAGGTCGAGCAGCCCTGGATGGAGACGATCAGCGAGTACGTCATCGAGCCGGACATGACGTTCCAGGCGGACACCTTCTTCTACGACGACGACTTCGGGCTGCGCTGGGAGGACGGCATGCTCGTCAAGGAGAGCGGCCCTGCCGAGTGGCTCAGCAGCGGCACGCACATGGAGATCATCGAGCTCGATCGCTAGCCGCAGGGGAAGGGCGAGCCAGCCGCGCGCGCCGACTCGCCCGCCCCGGTGAAGCCGAGGCTGCATACGGAGGGGAGAACGTCATGCGTTACGAGTTGATGTTGCCGCACCACATCCGCACGGCCATCGACGCGGACTGGCCCGTGGTCCTGCCGGTGGGGCCGCTCGAGTATCACGGCGAGCACATGTCCGTGGGCATGGACACGCTGGCCGTGGTGAAGACGGCGGAGCGGCTCGAGCAGGAGATGGACATGGTCCTCATGCCCACCTTCTGGTGGGCGCCGGCGAGCTATGCCGTGGAGCCGCCCGAGGGCAAGGGCAGCGTGCAGGTGGACGGCGAGCACCTCATCCCGTTCACCAAGGACCTCTTCCGCAGCCTGCTGCGCATCGGCTTCCGCAACATCCACTTCTTCATCCACCACCAGTCCGAGAACTTCATGCAGGGCATGCCCACCGACCTGGCCTTCCGGACGGGCGCCCGCCTGGCCATCTTCGAGTTCCTCGAGAAGGAGCGCGGCGAGGGCTGGTGGGGCAGCAACGAGATGTCGAGCTACTACGCCGACCACGAGCGCGGCGCGAACCCCTTCAACTGGATCTCCGGCCACCCGCTCATGGATGCCGAGATCATCAGCCAGTACGACTTCGACCACGCGGCCAAGGGCGAGACCTCGCTGATGATGGCGCTCTGTCCCGGAGTCCGTGGACATGGACTACCTGTCGACCGAGAAGTGGTACCTCGCGACCGCCACGGAGGCCACCAAGGAGTACGGGCAGTTCGGCGCCGACCTCGTCCTCGAGCGCATGCGCAAGATCCTGACGCAGGCAGGTGGCGACGTGAGCGCCGGCCAGCCCGGCTCGCGGACCTGGTTCTTCCCCGACGGCGACATCCCGCCGGCGGGCGACCCGCCGCAGGGCCACGAGTCGCTCATCATGCTCAACCCTGGCGATACCGACGCCGAGGTCGTCCTCACGGTCTACTTCGAGGACCGCGAGCCGGAGGTCCTGGAGCCGCTCGTCGTCGGCGCTCGGAGGGTGCGCTGCATCCGCACCAACGAACCCATCGGCGGCTTCCAGATCCCCTTCGGCCAGTACGCGCTCAAGCTGGAGTCCAGCGCGCCCATCGTCTGCCAGATCGGGCGCATGGACGTCCGGCAGCCCAACCTCGCCTACTACACCGTGCATGGGCCATCCCGTCGATTAGGACACCGATGAAGCAGCAGTACCACCCGGTCCGGGACAACGCGGAGTGCGAAGGCATGATCACGGGCACCTACCAGGGCGTCCTGTGCATGGCGCTCGACGGCGAGCCCTACGCGGTCCCCGTGAACCACGCCTACCAGGACGGCCGCTTCTACTTCCACTGCGCCACCACCGGCCGGAAGCTGGACGTCATCGACCAGAACCCCAACGTCTCGTACGTCATCACCAGGTTCTACGGGGACCGACGGGACCTCGACAAGTCTCTGAAGTGCCACGGACCCTGGGAGAGCGTCATCGCCTACGGCAAGGCGCGGGTGGTCTCCGAGCACGACGAGCTCATCCGGACGTTCAAGATGTTCATGCAGTACTTCGGTGAACCCGACTATCAGCATGGCGAGAACCTGCTGCTGAACACCAAGGTCATCGTCATCGAGGTGGAACGCATGACGGCCCGGCGGGAGTACGACGAGTTCCGGACCGACTACTGGTATTGGGAGCGGGACGCGTAGCCGGCGCCGGCCGCACCGCTCCGTCCAGGAGGGCGACCATGACAGCTGAGTCGATCACGTTCGAGGGGCCGCTCCGGCTGGAGGGCGCGCGACCGTGCACCGCCACGCGGCGCGTCGGTTGCGCGAGTCCTTCCCCGGCATCGTCTGGCGCGACGTCTCGGAGGGCGTCGATGGGACAGACGGCGCGGCTGGACCGACGGTCACCCTCGCCGAGGACTCCTCCCTGCCCGAGGGCGCCTTCCGCATCGAGGCCTCGCCGCGAGCGCGTCGCTCATCTCCGGCGGCCCCTTCTCCGGCGTCATCTACGGGGTGGAGGAGGTCATCGCCGGCGGGGGCTCGGACCCGGGGCGTCTCGCCATCCCGCGCGGCACCGTCGCCCAGTCGCCCGGCCTGGCCTACCGCACCTTCTGGACCTGGGACCACTCGACCAACTGGGAGCTCTCCCAGGTGGGCCAGCAGGAGATCGGCGTCTTCAACCCCTACGGCAAGCCGCCGGGCGGCTTCCTGCGCGACTACCAGCGCTGCGTCGACTTCTGCTCCCGGAATCGCATCGCCGCCATCGTCATCTTCGGCTTCCTGCGCGACCCGCACGGCGGCGTCGAGGCGGCCCAGGAGCTCTGCCGCTACGCCACCGAGCGCGGCGTGCGCATCCTCCCGGGCGTCGCCATCGGCTCCTACGGTGGCTGCTACTGGGAGGGGGACCACCGCTACAACCTGGCCACCTGGCTGAAGGCGAACCCCCAGCACGCCGCGACGCTGGAGAGGGGCGTCGGCTTCCAGATCGCCGACCTGGCCTTCCCGCTCAACTTCCCCAAGTCGGACTACACGCTCTCCGCCTGCCCGTCCGCGCCGGAGACGATGGCCTGGATGGAGGAGGGCGTGGCCTGGCTCGCGGAGACCTTCGAGCTGGGCGGCATCAACATCGAGGCCGGCGACTACGGTGTCTGCGGCTGTGCCCGCTGCGTGACGCGCCGCGCCAACGAGGCGGAGGCGGCCCGCCGCGCCAAGGTCCACGGCGACTACTGGTCCCACACGGACATGGCCGACAACTTCCCTCGGCTCTACCGGACCGCCAAGGCCATCAAGCCCGACCTGTGGATGTACAGCGAGATCCAGTGGGACAACCTGCTGGACCCGGTGGCGCACGAGGCCCAGCGCCGCCTGCCGAGGGGCGGCATCTACCAGCACACCACCAACCGGACCTACTGGGGTCGCATCCGGCGCGAGTTGACCCGCGAATACGTGGAGTCGCTGCCCACGCAGCCCAACGTGCTGCGCTGCCAGTTCGCCTGCCAGTGGAACGGCGACGAGCGCAGCGAGCGCTATGCCCTCAATGCGCGGGTCTTCGGCGACATGGCGCGGCTGTGTGCCGAGCGTGGCCTGCAGGGCTTGACCGTGTGGGGTGAGCCCTCGCCGTACCACGCCACGGTGGAGCTCTCGTACCTCGCCTTCGCGCGCTTCTCGTGGGAGCCGACGCTCACCTGGGAGCGCTTCATGGCGCGAGGACGCGGCACCCCTGCTGGGCGGCGTGGAGGCCGCCACCGAGTTCGTGGCCATCGCCGAGGAGCTCGACGCCAACCAGGTCCTGCCGCTCGAGCGGCTCCGCTCGCTGCGCGAGGCCGCCATGGCGCATCGCGCCGGGGACGAGGCCGGCCGCCGCTGGCTCTCGCTGGAGGACCAGGTCGCCCGGCGCATCTACATGGGCGCCTGACCGGCAGGGCGAGGTTCGTGACGCGCGACCCTTGACCGCGCTCCGCCACCGCGGTGTGATGACGCTCATCGAGATCAGTTGAAGAGAACCGGCTTCACCGAGGCTCATGTGGGTGGACGCCGCACAGTGCGGCGTCGGGGGAGAGCAGAAGGTGCAGCGCGACCTCGTGATCAGGGCACAGCAGGGCGATGCCGAGGCGTTCAGCCTCCTGGCCGCCGGGGCCATCGGCCGCCTCCACGGCGTGGCCTACCGCATCCTGCGTGACCAGGACCGGGCGGACGACGCCACCCAGCAGGCGCTCGTCTCAGCCTGGGATCACCTGCGCAGCCTGCGCGACCCGGACCGCTTCGACGCCTGGACCTACCGGCTCGTGGTGCGTGCCGCCTACCGGGAGGCTCGCCGCGACCGCAACTCGACGCGACGCGGTCCGCCAGGTCCTGCCGGAGGACCGTGTCGTGGCCGAGACATCGGACACGCTGGCCGACCGCGACGAGATCGAACAGGCCTTCCGGACGCTCTCCCCGGAGCACCGCGCCATCCTCACCTTGCGCTACTACGCCGACCTGCCCTTCGCGGAGATCGCCGAGATCCTGGGCATCCCCATCGGGACGGTCGGCTCTCGCCTGTTCCACGCCACCCGACGGATGCGGGAGGCCCTGCGGCGCGAGCAGAGCTGGCTTCCCGTCATGGAGCACGTCCTGCCATGAACGAGCCCGACTTCGAGCGGTCACTCGGCGAGTGGATGCGCACGGGGCGCACCAGCGCCTCGGCCTGGGTCCTGGAGAGCGTCATCGAGCACGCCCACCAGCAGCCCAACCGGTCGTGGTGGGCCCGCCTTCAGCAGGCGTGGTCCGGGCGACGCCAGCACCTGCGCCCGCCTGGAGGCGCCACTGCCATCGGGCTCACCGCGGTCGCGGCGACCGCGACCGCCGTGCTCGTGGCCGTGCCCATCGTCATGACGGCACCCTCGCAGCACCCGGACGAGGCGCCGGCCTTCGCGCCCGCCTCGCCTGACTACGCGCCGCGGCCTCGCCGGCCCCCGTCGCCCAGGTCGGCTTCCCGGACGGAGCGCTCACGGGCAGCGTCTGGCTGGAGCAGGCCGAGGGGGAGGTCGACCACGACATCACGCTCCATCCCGACGGCACCCTCGTGGAGCGCGTCCGAGGACCTGGGCTCGCCGGTCGGCATCGGCCTGTGGAGGCCGGACGGCCAGGGCGGTATCTCCAGCGTCATCGTCTACCCGGACGCCGACCCCGAGCGGCACCAGGCTCGTGGCGTGAGCACCTACCAGGCCGACTGGACCCTGGACGAGGCAGCCGAAAGCGGCATGCTGGCCTGGACGGCGGAGCTCCAGTCCATCGACGGGACGAGCCTGCCGGACGCGAGCGGGCACTCCAGGCTCACCAGGCTGCACCGGCTCGGGCTGCCGCCAGAGGCGATCTACGACCTCCCGGCCGAGCCGGCCTGGAAGCCGATCGCTGGGTCCCATGGCCCTGGGTGCCGGCTCGGGCAGCGTGGCCGCGCTCTCGCCCACCGTAGACGACTGCGAGCCCCACGACCTGCCAGGCTTCATGGTGGTGCACGGCGACGGCACGAGCCTTCTTCACGAGCCCCGAAGGGCAGCGGCGCCGGGCTGTGGATCCCGAGCGGCCCGGACACCCGGGCGCTGACGGGCTGGGCACCGCTCCCCGACATGCAGTCCGCCGAGGGCTGGGTGGGGCAGCTGAAGCAGCGTGCCCTCGTCGTGGGGACCACGGAGGCCTTCGATGGCCTGCTCCCGGCCGCCCCGCGCCGACTCGTTGGGCATCGATGGCGCACCGCTGCCCCCGGCCGACGCCGACCTCTGGCCCGACGAGGGCATGGTCTGGCTGGAGTCGACCGAGTCCGGGCACGGCCGTCACCGCCTATCTCACGGACGGCACGGTCATCGCCCGCCACCCGCGCCTACGGCGTCGGGGCTGGCTACTGGCAGCCGCTCGATGACGACACCATCGCCAGCTGGGTCAGCTTCCCGTCCGCACCTGGCTCGGACAAGCAGATGCGATCGGAGGCCACCATCGCCCCCGACGGGGAGTCCATGTCGATGACATCCATCCTCAAGGACAACGGACACCGGCTCGGAGGAGGAGCGCACCGCCACCGCGAGGCGACTGCACCTCGAGCCCTGACCTCAGCGGACCTGACGCCGGGAACCGCGGCCCGGCTGCAGTCCAGGACAGTCCAGGTACTGCTCAGACATTCCGAAAGGGGGTATCCCTGTGCTAACCATGCTTCTACGCTCACCGCCGCGGCCATCCTGGCCATCGTCGGGCATCGCGCGCCCGGTGGCCCGCACGGCGTCTGATGCGCCGGCCGCAGGCCCGGTGACCATCCAGGCCTTCGATGCCGAGTTCTCGTCGCTCCCGGGGTCATGCGGCCCGGCGACACGCAGCACCGTCTATCACGAGCAGGGTCGTCAGATGGAGATGACGTGGGCGTCCAGTGACGACCGTCTCTCCGGCGACGTCATCTGCGCGGGCAACCGCGAGGTCAACCGGGATGGCTCGTTCGTCGAGAGCGAGACATTCGTCATCACCAACGACGACGGCCGCTGGGTGGGCCAGTCGATGGGTCTCGCCGCCGCCAACCCGGCGCCCGACCTCGTCGTCGGCAACGGCCTGCTGCCGGCGGGCCCGGACCACGAGGACTTCGTCCTGCTCCGGGGGGAGGGTGGCTACGAGGGCCTCTCGGCCATCGTGGACGCCGACTGGACGAAGGAGCCCGCGGTCATCACGGGCAGCATCTTCGCCGGCGAGCTGCCGGAGGCACCGGACTCTGGCATCCGTCGGATAGTTCCGGTCTCAGGCCGTCATGCCCTCGAGGGCATGACGAGCAGGCGGCGGCGGACCCTCGGGTGCACCGCCGCCGCTCTCTGCGTCCCGGCGTGCCGGCCGTCGTGCCGGCGACCCGCGGCCGTGTCCTTCCGCTCATCGGTACCCTGCCCAGGAGGCACCTTCGCCATGGGCACCTTCGCTAGACTGGCTCCACCCGGAAGGAGCCGACCTGTCATGACCCGCTACCTGTACGCCGCGCGACTCAACTCCTTCGCCACCCGCCCGGAGCTGGCCTGGCCCGGCCGCGCCGATCGGCCCACGACGCTCGACCTCATCGACCGCGCCGCGACCGTCCCCGGCCTCTCCGCCGTGGACGTCAACTACCCGCAGCAGACGGCGGGCATCGAGCTCTCCGAGCTGCGCACCCGCATCGCCGACCGTGGCCTCGTCCTCAACGGCTTCGCCATGCGCTACGGTGGCGATCCGGCATTCCGCTCGGGCGCCTTCACCAACGCCGACCCGGCCGTCCGCCAGCGGGCCATCGACCTGAGCCGGCGCGGCATCGACGAGGCCCGCGAGGCCGGCGGGCGGATGCTCACCATCTGGCCCGGCCAGGACGGCTTCGACCACCCCTTCCAGGTCGACTACGCGCGACTGTGGGACTGGGAGGTGGAGGGCATCCGCCAGGTCGCCGAGCACGCCCCCGACTTCCCGGTCTCCATCGAGTACAAGCCCAGCGAGCCGCGCAGCGTCATGATCCTGCCCAACGTCTCGGCCACGCTGCTGGCCATCGCGGAGGCCGGCGCGCCCAACCTCGGCGTCACGCTCGACTTCGGCCACGTCCTGGAGGCGGACACGAGCCCGGCCATGGCCGCGGCGCTGGTGGGCCGCCGCAGCCGCATGCTGGGCCTCCACATGAACGATGGCTACGGCCACCGTGACGACGGCCTGATGGTCGGCTCCGTGCACACCGTGCAGACCATCGAGCTGCTGCGCCAGCTGCGCCGTGACGGCTTCGCGGGCGCCATGTACTTCGACACCTTCCCGGACGTGGCGACGCTCGACCCGGTCGCCGAGTGCGCCGCGAACGTCGTGACCATCGAGGCCATGTTCGACGTCCTCGACCGCCTGCCGGAGGCAGAGCTCGACGCGGCGCTCCAGCGGCACGACGCCGTGGCCGCTCATCGGCTCGTCCAGGCCGCCATCTTCGGCCGGAACGGCTGAGCGCCGCGCCGTCGCCATCGAGCTGACCGTGTCCGACCGCCCGCGCGTCTGCGTCGTCGGCAGCCTGCACTTCGACATCATGGTGCGGGCGCCCTACCTGCCTCGCACCGGCGAGACGCTCATCGGCGACGCCTGGTGGTGGAAGCAGGGCGGCAAGGGTGCCAACCAGGCCGTCGCGGCCGCCCGCCACGGCGCGGCGGTGCGGATGGTCGGCTGCCTCGGTGATGATGAGTTCGGTGCCCGACTGCGCGAGCGACATGGCGGCCTCCGGCGTGGACCTGGCGCACGTGCGCACGGTGGCCCAGGGCTCCGGCATGAGCGTGGCCATCCAGGAGGGCAGCGGCGACTACGCTGCCATCGTCGTCTCCGGTGCCAACCGCCAGCTCGACGCTGAGCAGATCGAGGCGAGCGGCGCGGCCATCGAGGGCAGCCGCGTCCTGCTGCTCCAGCACGAGATCGCCGAGGCCGCCAACGCTGCGGCCGCCCGACTCGCGCGGGCCGCCGGCGCGACGGTCGTCCTCAACGCCGCCCCCGCACGGCCCCTGGGTGGCCTGGCCGGCCTCGTCGACGTCCTCGTCGTCAACGGCGTGGAGGCCGAGATGCTGGGCGCCGGGCCCGTGGGCGACCTGGACAGCGCGCTCGCAGCTGCCCGGTCACTGCTGTCGCTCGCGCCCGCCGTCGTGGTGACCGCTGGCGCGGCCGGGGTGGCTGCAGCGGCCGAGGACGGGCACGGTCCGCATCGAAGCCCACCAGGTCGGCCCGGCCGAGACACATGGTGCCGGGGATGTCTTCGTCGGTGCCCTCGGCGCACGCCTCGCGCTCGGGGACTCGCTGGCGGAGGCGCTGCGCTACGCCAATGCCGCCGCAGCCCTGCATGTGAGCACGCCCCTGTCCGAGCGGGGGGCACTCGGTCCGGCCGCGGTCGAGGCGCTGCTGAGCGGTCGCCCGGAGGAGGGCCCTCGAGAAGGCTGAGCGCGACCCTCAGCTGCGCTCCCGCCGAGCAGTCGGGATGCGCAGCCCCGCGCCCTCGACGACGGCCTTGCCATCGACGTAGACGGCCCCGCCGGCCCGCGAAGGCCCGGGCCGCAGGTCCTTGACGATGTCCCAGTGGATGGCCGACTGGTTGACGCCGCCGCACTCGGGATAGGCGCGACCGAGGGCGATGTGCGTCGTCCCCAGGATCTTCTCGTCGAAGAACAGGTCCTGCGTCCAGCTCGTGATGTGGCGGTTGACGCCGATGCCGAACTCGCCCACACGTGATGCGCCCTCGTCGGTGGCGATGATGGCCTCCACGAAGGTCGTGGCCGGGCCTGCCTCCGCCCGCACCACCCGGCCCGACCGGAATTCGAGGCGCAGGCGGTCGATGCGCTGGCCGCCGAAGACGACCGGGTCCGTGAAGGTGATGTGGCCCTCGACCGTCGGTCTCCACCGGGGCGGTCGCGACCTCGCCATCGGGCAGGTTCATCCTGCCGTCGAACAGCTTCCAGGTCCGTCCCTCGACCGAGATGGTCAGGTCCGTGTCATCGCCCACGATGCGCACCTCGTGCGCGCCATCGAGAGCCGAGGCGAGACCCTCCCAACCGGCCCAGCCAGAGTCGTCGATGCTGCCGCGGAGGAACTCCCGTTCCAGGGTCTCCAGCGGCAGCCCCAGGTAGGCGGCGTAGCCGGGCGTAGGGACGCGCACGATGCACCAGCGTGTCTCACTCCAGCGAGCTGCCGAGACCTCACCGTGGGCCGCCCGCAGCAGCGCCGCTCGCCGCCCGAAGCCCGCGTCAGCGGTCGTGCCTGACGGCGGCTCGAGCGCTCGCAGGGCCACGTGCGTGTCCGCCCAGGACATCGCGAACAGCTCCACCTCGAGGCGCTGGCGCGCCTGCTCGTCGGTGCCGTGCCGCCGGATGGCCTCGTCGACGTCCTCGGTATGCAGCAGCGCGTGGTGGTTGGCCCCGCGCCGCACGGCGCCATCGGCCAGCGCCGCCGCCAGCGGGTAGACCTCTGGCGAGGTCAGGGTCACGAGCAGGTTCTCGCCCGCTCGGAGCGCCACCGAGTCGTCGAGGATGCGGTCAGCCAGGCGGCGCCACGCGGCGTTCTCGCGGCGCGCATCGCCGATGTCGTCAGGGTTCACGGGCGACCTCGTGCATGAGAGGCTTGGTGGCCTCGTAGAGTCGGCGGTGGCGTGAGGCCTGCCGCGCGTAGAGCTCCGCCAGTCGGGGTTCGGGCTGGGCCGTGTGGTCGACCGCCAGCCACCTGGAGACGTCGGCCCGCTCCAGGGCGCCTACCCCGATGGCTGCCAGGATGGCGTCACCATACGCGGCGCCTCGCTGTGTGACCACCTCCTGCGGTCGGCCGAGGCAGTCGCTGACAGCCTGCAGCCAGGCCGTGTTCCTCACGCCACCCCCCACGGCCCGGATGCGCTCGATGGCAACGCCCATCTCGAGCATCACGTCCACGTTGCGGCGGATCCCTGCGCGATCCCCTCCAGCGCTGCACGCGCGACGTCGGCGCGAGAGTGCCGCAGTGAGAGACCGAAGAGCACGCCCCGGGCGTCGGGGTCGTGGATCGGCGTGCGCTCGCCGGAGAGGTAGGGCAGCAGGTCCAGTCCCCTGGCGCCCGGTGGTGACCCGGCCGCCCACGCGGCGAACTCGCCGTAGTGATCCGAGATGGCCGCCGTCTCATGCTCGTCGGACAGCAGCTCGATGAGCCAGCGCGTGAGCGTGCCGGCGGTGGCCGTCCCACCGGCCACGATCGAGGTGCCCTCGAAGACGTATGGCGCCGCCCACATCCGGGGATCGATCATCGTCTCGCCCACGACGGCGATCATGAAGATGCTCGAGCCGTACATGATCATCAGTTCGCCCGGCCCCAGGACGCCCGCGCTCACAGCCTCCGCCGGGGCATCGGGGGCGCCGGCGATGACCGGCGTGCCCGCCGCCAGTCCGGTGGCCCGGGCCGCCTCGGCGGTGACCCGACCGACCACCTCGGTCGGCCAGACCAGCCGTGGCAGCCGCTCCGGCTCCACCGTGCGCGAGACCCACTCCTCGATCCAGGCGTTCGAGCGGAGGTCATAGAAGGGACCCCAGTAGGCGGCCGTGGTGTGGTCCATGACGTGCTCGCCCGTCAGCCGTGCCACGAGGAAGGACTGGCAGGTGTGGAACATCGCGGCCGCCGCGAAGGCCTCCGGCCGCTCGTCCCGGAGCCAGGCCACCTTGGGGCCGGCCGACTGCGAGGTCAGGGCGTTGCCCGTACGCTCGAGGATGGCCGCCTCGCCGAGCACCTCGTTGAGGCCCTGGATCTGCGCTGCTGGCGCGGGTGTCGATGCCGTAGAGGATGCCGGGACCGAGCGGCGTGATGTCCCGGTCCACGGGCAGCACGCAGGGCCCGATGCCGCTGCAGCCGACGGCGTCCACGGCGGCAGGTGAGCGGCCGCTCCGTTCGAAGAGCTCGCGTGTGACGGTGCAGAGGTTGCCCCACCAGTCGGCCTCGGCGTCGTGCTCCGCCCAGCCCGGCTGGGGCACGCGCAGCGTGTTGGGCGCCGAAGCTCCGGCAAGCACGCGACCGTCGTGGCTGACGAGCACGGCCTTGGTCTCGGCGGTGCCGACGTCAACGCCGACGAACATGGCGCTAGACCGCGCGACGCAGGTCAGCCACGATCCTCATCAGCTCGGCGGTGCGCTCGCGGTCGCTGCGGTTCTCGAACACGCCGTCGACCTTGAAGTACGTGCCCACGACGGCACCGTCCGCGATGGCCAGCTGCTCGCGCACGTTGCCCGGGTTGACGCCGGTGTTGACGAAGACCGGCGTCTCGCCGACCGCCTGCTTGACGCGGACCAGGACCTGCGTATCGGTCTCGGCGCCGGCGGTCAGGCCGGAGACACAGAGGGCATCCGGCCTGGCGTTGAAGACGGTCGAGCGGGCGATGTCCGCCACGTCGCGATCGGCGAGGTACCGGGCCCCCTCGGGCACGATGTTCATGAGCAACCGCACGTCCTGCGCGTCGAGCTGACGGCGCCGCCGCGCCGCCGCGCCCACGTCCGTGTTCCACAGGCCGAAGTCACTGGCGTACACACCGGTGAAGATCTCGCGCACGAAGCGGGCATCGGTCGCGGCCGCCAGCTCGATCGAGGCCACACCGTCCCAGAGCACGTTGACGCCGAAGGGCACCGCGAGGTCGGGATAGAGCTCGGCGATCACGCGCGCCATGGCGATCGAGGTGATGGGCTCCACCTTGGTCAGGTACGGCAGGCTGAACTCGTTGGAGAACATGACCGCATCGATACCGCCGTCCTGCAGCGCGCGCAGGTCGGCCCTGGCCCGCTCGACCACGGCAGCGAGACCCGCCCGCTCGTCGTAGTCGGGATCGCCGGGCAGGGCCGCGAAGTGGCACATGCCGATGACGGGTTTCGGGACGCCGAAGACTTCGTCGAGCCAGTTCACATCGATCACCCCGTGCTGTTGGTTGACCCCAACGATATCGGATGGACGTCCGCTTGAGGGACGCGCCGGCCCACGTCGGGCGCCACTCGCGGGTGCCAGAATGCGGTCGTACCCCGAGTGGCTGGAATGACGCGCAGGAGGACGCCGTGGAGGCGAGGGCGAAGGCATCCGGACCGTGGCTGACCGTGGTCGGCAGCACCATGATCGACCAGATCGCGTACGCGGCGCGGATGCCCGAACGGGGGGAGACGGTCGTCGGGGACCGCTTCGCCCAGGGCTTCGGTGGCAAAGGTGCCAACCAGGCCGTGATGGCGCGTCTGATGGGCGCCGAAGTCGCCATGGTCAACGCCGTCGGAGATGACAGCTACGGCGCGGAGACGATCGAGAACTTCCGGTCCTTCGGCATCGACACCACGTATGTCCGCCGCGAGCCCGGCTCGAGCGGCGTCGCGCCCATCTGGGTGGAGCCGGATGGCAGCAACCGCATCATCGTCATCCCCGGCGCCAACCACGGGCTGCTGCCAGAGCACGGCGCCTCGGCCGTGGCAGAGCAGCCGCGGGTCGATGCCGTGATCGGCCAGTTCGAGATCCGCCAGGATGTGACCACCGCGGCCTTCGCCGCTGCGCGCGAGCGCGGCGCCATCACGGTCCTGAACCCGGCACCCGCAGCCGAGGTCAGCGCGGAGCTCGCCGTCGGTCAGCGACTGGATCATCCCCAACGAGACGGAGTTCGGCATCATCGCGCGCGCCGCCGGCCTGTCCGACGACGTTGAGGACCCGCAGGCGCTGGCCGCCTTCGCTGCGAGGCCTGCGTGTGCGCCTGCTGGTCACGCTCGGCGAGCGCGGCGCGGCCCTCGTCGCGAAGGACGGCGATGTTCAGCGGGTGCCGGCTCCGACGGTCGAGGCCGTGGACACCACCGGTGCCGGTGACGCCTTCGTGGGCGCCTTCGTCTTCGGCCTCGCCTCGGGCTGGTCCGAGGTCGCTTCGGTTCGGCTTGGCTGTGCCATCGCTGCCGAGTCGGTCCTGCGTCCGGGCACACAGCGCTCGTTCCCGGATCACGCGCGCTGCGTCGAGATCATCGCCCAGTGCGCAGGCTCGGCCGGCTGAGGTCGGAGAGGAACGGGCCAAGGAGGTGGCGAGATGACCATGCGCCAGGCCGCGGCCGAGCTGTCGGCGGTCGCGGACGCGTTCGAGGAGGCGTCGCTGACGCCAGTGGTCGAGGCGCTCGTGGCCGCCCGGCGCGTGATGCTCTATGGCTGCGGGCGCGAGGGCCTCATGATGCGGGCGCTGGCCATGCGCCTCCACCACCTGGGGCTGGAGGTCTGCATGCAGGGAGACATGGCGGCCTTCCCGCTGGGCCCGGGTGACCTGTTCCTCTGCGCGGCCGGGCCCGGCTCGCTGTCCACCGGCTCGGCCCTCTGCCGAGTGGCCCGGGCTGCCGGCGCGCGCGTGCTGGTCGTGACGGCCGAACCGGAGGGCGAAACGTCGACGCCTCGCTGACGACGCTCCTCGTCATCCCGGCCCAGACCATGGCGCGGACGTGGGCAGTGCGTCGGTGCTGCCCATGGGCTCGCTCTTCGAGGGGGCCATGTTCCTGGTCTTCGAGGTGCTCGTCCTGCGGCTGCGCGACACCCTCGGCGAGACGGCCGGCTCGATGCGCGCGCGGCACACCAACATGGAGTGACCGCGGCCTGCCCGGCGGTCCCGAGCCGCCGCTACTTGCCGGAGCCGGCCGACATGCCCCGGATGATGAACCGCTCCAGCAGGATGCCCACGATGATGAGCGGCAGGATGGCGGCGAACGAGATGGCCGCCATGGTCCACCACGAGATGCCCTGGCTGCCGGTCTGGCTGGCCACCATGACGGGCAGCGTGATGGTGTTCGTGGAGGTCAGCAGCGCCGCGAAGAAGTACTCGTTCCAGGTCAGCACGAGCGACAGCACGAAGGCCGCCACCATGCCCGGCAGGGCGATGGGCACGATGATGCTGAAGAACGCCCCCCAGACGCCCTTGCCATCGACCATGGCCGCCTCGTCCAGCTCCGTCGGGATGGTCATGAACTGGTCGCGCATGATCCAGACGACGATGGGCAGCACCGTGAGCGCGTAGAGCATGATCGAGCCCGATGTGCGTGTCCAGCAGCGCCAGCTCCTTGTAGAGGACGAGGAAGGGCAGGGCCAGGACCACGGGCGGCAGGATGAGCTGGCTGATGAAGAAGAACGAGATGTCGGCGTTCTTCATGTACCCGAACTGGTAGCCGAAGCGCGACAGCCCGTAGCCGGTGATGGTGCCCAGGAAGACCGCCAGGAACGAGGCGGAGACGGAGACGATGGCCGAGTTCAAGAAGCGGGCGAAGAACTGGTCGCGGACCGTGCTGTCGGCCCCGATGGTGTCCGGCGACAGGCCCAGCGACCGCCAGCCCAGCCACTGCGGCTGGAAGTCGACGAAGGGGATGAGGTGGCCCTGCATGACGTCCGGGGCCTCTTGAAGCTGGTGGTGATCGTCCAGTAGATGGGGAAGAGGCAGACGATCGTCCAGAGGATGAGCACGCCGTAGATGACGACGCGGCTCGTCCACCACTTGGCCTTGTAGGCGAGGTCGGACTCGCTGTCCTGGAAGATGGCCTGCGTCATGTGTAGGGCTTCATCCAGCGGCTCAGGCCGCGCATCAGGCCCGTCAGGCCGATGACGATGACGACGAGGTAGAAGATCGCCAGCAGCGTGCCGTAGCCGACGTTCGAGCGGTCCCGGTACTCACGGTAGATGAAGCTCGTCACCGTGTCGGTCGCGCCGCCCGGGTCCGCCGGCCGTGATGTTGATGACGAGGTCGGCCAGCTTCAGCTTGAAGATGATGCGCACGATGATGGCCGTGATCGAGACCGGCAGCATGAGCGGGAAGATGACCTTGCGGAAGGTCTGCCAGGCCGACGCGCCGTCGACACGCGCCGCCTCGATCACCTCGTCGGGCAGCGCCTGGAGGCCGGCCAGGAGCATGATCATCATCAAGGGGATGAAGATCCAGGCGTCCAGCATGGACATCGTGACGCGGGCCGTCTCGGCGCTGGCGAAGAAGGCGGGGTCCTCCCAGCCCAGGGCGCGAGCCAGCTGCGACACCGGGCCGAAGCGGAACTCCAGCATGGACTTGCCGATCATCCACGAGACGGCCACCGGCGACAGCATGAGCGGCAGGAGGAAGGCCACGCGGAAGAAGCGGCGCGCCCGGATCTGCAGGCTCAGCAGCATGGCCAGCCCGAAGGCGATGACGTACTCGACGATGACCCCCAGCGAGTACCACACCATGTTGGTCAGGGCGTTCCAGTAGAAGGGGTCCGACAGCATCCGCTCGATGTTGCCCAGCCCGGCGAAGCTGGGGCCGGTCGGCGACGAGAGGTTCCAGTCCGCGAAGGCGATGGCGATGCCGAGGACGAGCGGGATGATCGTCAGCGAGACGACGAAGAGGGCCGCCGGCAGCACGAACAGGATCTTCTTGCCCTGCTCGCCGCGGATGAGCACCTGCCCGACGCACAGGCAGACGCACCAGGCGACGTAGGCGATAGAGCGTCGGCTGCCAGTTCGTGAAGCCGAGGTCCCAGACGCCCAGCGACCTGGAGCAGCTGCGCCGCGAGGACCAGCATGAGGATGAGGAACGAGCCCCGGATGAGGATGCGGCCCAGGCGCGCCCGGCGGCGCGAGATGTCCTCGTAGGAGACGACGTGGATGAGGTCGCCGGTGGTGCTCACGGTCGGTGGTCAGTCGGTGTCGGCTGGGTCGGCGTGGTGTCGGCGCGGGACGAGAGTGGCGACGAGGTGCGCGATGACCGCGCACCTCGTCAGTCCCGTGTGCCATCAGGGATCGGGGGGCGCAGTCGACCACGCCCCCCGTCCCATCACAGACCGAGCGACGCCCGGTAGAGCTCGAGCTGGCTCTCGCGGCCGATCTGGTCGGTGATCTCCTCCCAGCCGGCGGCGATGGCATCGGCGATCTCCTGCGCGGAGGCGCCGCTGCCCAGGCCGTTGACGAGCTCGTCCTCGGCCCGCGAGTAGTACTGGAAGATGCCCGGGATGCGCGGCTCGTTGGCCGCGTTCGGGTGGTTGTAGCTGTCAGCGTTCGACGACGAGGTAGTCCTCGATGAAGGCCTGGTCGTAGCCGGCGGCCACCCACTCGTCGTAGTTGAAGTGCGAGTTGCGGTAGGGCTGGAAGCCGGACGGATAGGCCGCCATCCAGAGCGAGAGGTCCTTGCCGCCCAGGTGCGCCGCGGCCGACCAGGCGCACTTGCGCTTCAGCTCGTCGGCGGAGACGTTGTTGGTGACGTAGACACCCCAGCCGATGTAGGCGTTCATGGGAGCCCGGTTCGGCGGTCTCCTCCCACTCGCCGGTCTGCCAGTTGTAGACGCGCTCGGCGCCCGGGTTGATGTCGAAGCCGACGACGTCACCCACGACGGAGGTGTCCGACGTGCGGGCGTTCGAGCCCACGTCGCCCCACCACATGACCTGCGCACCGGTGCCGGCCAGGAACTGCTGGAAGGCGGTGGTGTTCGGGTCCGCGTTGAGCTGGTCGGGCGGATAGGCGCCCGGGGTGTTCATGAGGTCGATGACGTCCTGGATGGCCTGCACCCAGGCGGGGCTGTTGACCAGCGGCTTCATCGTCTCGGGGTCGAACAGCCAGGCCGGGCTGCCCGGGATGCTTGGCGTAGGCCACGGCGCGGTCGGCCAGGAAGTAGAAGCCGAAGCCGCCCCACAGGTACTTCAGCGGGTCGACGACGCCGTAGGCATCCAGGCCCGTCAGCGGGTCGGTCTTGCCGGCCAGGAACTTGGACTGCTCGTTGACCTGCTCCCAGGTCGTCGGCGGTGCCCACTCGCCCTCGTGGCCCTCGGCCGTCCAGGCGGCCGCGAACTCCTCGTTGTCGTAGTAGTCGGTCCGATAGGCCAGCGTGTGGGTATCGCCATCGATGGAGATGCGGTACGTCTGGCCGTCCCAGGTGCCGATGGGCGGCTTGAGGTAGTCCACGTAGTCGGCCATGTCGATCTGCGTGGCCACCCAGTCGGGCATCGGGTCGAGCAGGCCGCGGCCGGCCGTGTCACCCTCGAACGGCGCGCCCATCTCCATGATGTCCCAGTCCACCGTGCCGGTGGCGATGGCCTGCTGGAGGCGGCCGTTGTAGTCGGCCTGCGCCAGGTCGATCCAGCTGATCGTGGCGCCGGTGTAGTCCTCCCACGGCTTCAGGAAGCCGCGGAAGAGCATGTTGTGCAGGTTCTGGTTGTTGAGGCCCAGGAACTTGAGCTCGACGCCCGTGCACTCACCCTCGGCGATGTTGGCCTTGGTGGGGCCCAGGGTCATCTCGCCGACCTTCTGCCAGTCGGCATCGGTCGGGCTGCCCATGCCCACGCCGGGGATCTGCAGGATCTCGGCGCGCAGCGCGGCCTCTTCCGGCGTGATGGGCTGTGCGTCCTGGGCATAGGCCGGCAGGACGCCGACCAGCAGGGCGGCTGCCGCTCCGAGGGCGGCCGCCCTCGGCAGCACCCTGCGCCGGGGCCCTCCGCTCGATCGCCTCGTAGAGACTCGACCTTCATGTCAGCCCTCCTCCGTGGCAAGACGTCGCTCGTCCCAGCCTGAACGCCGGGTGACGGGCAGCATGGTCACGACAGAGTAGCGCTGTCAAGGCGCCGAGATCTCACCGATTCGGCGTGCTACTGGCCGGGCGCGTCCGCCGGAGCCGCGCATCAGGCGTCGCGAACGCGCCCCGAGGCTGCTGCGGCGTGGCACCATCGTCGGTCGCAGGCCAGCGCGCGCGAGGCACCACAGGGGAGGACGAGATGCTCAAGGGGATCGACCACCGGCTCAACGCCGAGGTCCTGGGGTGCCCTGCGGGCCATGGGCCACGGCGACATGCTCATCGTGTCGGACACGAACTTCCCGGCCGACTCGGTCGCCCGGGCGACGGTCACGGGCAGCCTCCTGCGCATGGAGAACCTGACCGCCGCCGAGGCCATGCAGGCCATCCTGTCGGTCCTGCCGCTGGACACCTTCGTCGATGACTTCGCGGGGCGCATGGAGGTCGGCGACGACCCCGACGAGGTCCCGCCCGTGCAGGCGGAGGTCCAGGCCGAGATCGACCGCGCGGAGGGCCGCCCCCGCCCCATGGTGGCCATCGAGCGCTTCGCCTTCTACGACCTGGCGCGCAGGCCTATGCGGTCGTCCAGACCGGCGAGCGGCGCTTCTACGGCTGCTTCATGCTGCGCAAGGGCGTCATCCCGCCGGACGCCT
>CAVYBJ010000029.1:0-92050 GCA_963766685.1 uncultured Chloroflexia bacterium | reverse complement strand
CGGCTACCTAGAGAAGGCATTCCAGGGGTTGCCGTGCATGAGCTTGGTGATGAGCTCCTCCGAGAAGCCGGCGTCTCGCATGGCGGGCACGAACTCCTCAGGCACGGAGTTGTAGTCCTGCGCCAGGTCACCGACGCTGGCCCAGACGCCGTCGACCTGCTCGATCTCGAAGCCGGCCGGCTGGCCCGGGTCGAACCAGCCGGTGTCCGCGCCGATGATGATCTGGTCCTCGTAGCCGGCGTCGACGAACTGGGAGATCCAATCGATGTTCATGTCGTAGGCGCCGACCCAGTCGGTCCAGTAACCGCTGCCGATGCCGTCCAGACTGACGTAGGCCCCACGGTCCAGCGCCGCCATGAGGTACTCGAGGCCCGGGTCAGCACCGACCCGATCACCCTCGAGCTTCGCGCCCTCGGCCACGGCGGTGACCATCGCGTGGACCCAGATGAACCGCACCTCATCCTGTGGGCAACCGAACGACGTGAGCGCATCCATGACCGACAGCGCGACCGGTCCCGACGTGATGTGGCTGGCGATGGCCGAGCCCGTCTCCTTCGCCACGATGCAGGCCGCCTCCAGGATCTTGCGCTCCGTGAGGGTCATGCCGGTGTCGTTCTGCGAGAGCTTGATGAAGCCGGCAGGGATGCCCGTGTCGGTCACACCCACCGTCAGCTCGGTGCGCAGGAAGTCGGCGATCTCGTCGACGGTGGCGGTGTAGGCCCAGTCGGGCATGTAGGGCTCGCGGTAGATGCCGGTGACCAGCATCGTCGGCAGCCCGACCTCGTCGGCGACGTACTTGACGATGTCGGGCCGTCGGCCGACGCCCTCGGGCGTGAACTCGATGAACGTCCCGATGCCCAGCGCCTTGGCTGACTCGAGCCATGGGCGAAGGACCTCGAGGACGATCTCCGGATCGGCGTCGAGGTAGGCCACGGGCGGCACCGCGCCGAGCTCGACGAACATGTGCTGATGGGCCAGGACGTCTCCGACCTGGCTCTCGGCCAGCGGTCCGGCCGTCGTGTAGAAGACCGGCCCGCTCTCATCTTGGGCGCTCACAGCGCCCACGCCGGCTGTCGCGAGCACCAGTGCCGCACTGATGACGCTCACGGATCGCGATGCTCTCATCCCGTCTCCTCCTGCCTGCTCAGCCGAACGACCGTCAGGCCGGCGCCGTGCGTGCCCTTGGAGTTTCGGGCCAGGCGAAGCTGAGCGCGCCGCCATCGTCGAGCGCCCGGGTGCACTTCGTACGGTTTCGGCCTGTGGCGCGACCCGAGTCCGCTTCTGGGCCGCGCTCTCGTCCGTCCAGCGGTCACGTGATTGGTGGCCCAATCATCGATTATCGATGGTAGGGACGGGCCACCCTTGCGTCAAGGCGTGAAACCGATGATGTCGTCGGCCAGCGACCATGTCCCGGGTGAGCGGCCAGCGACCATGTCCGGGATGAGCGGCCAGCGACGTTGTCAGGGGTGAGCGGGCCTGCGACTGACCGCCATCGCGCCCGGGGCCCGGGGCCTTGGGTCCGCTTGCACCGGCTGCAACATCTCGACCCGCGGGACGCGAGCCTCGCCCGATTCTTGCACCTGGTGCACCGCGCTGACAGCGTCGTGCATGGCGTGAACGGGATCGGCACACCGATCGGTCCGGACGTCGCGTTGTTGCATCGGCTGCACCGTGGCCTCGGCTGCACCGTGGCCTCGGCCCGCTGACCGGGCTCTCATCCTGGTGCCCGCACCTGGCAGTCGTCGCTCGAGGCGCCGTCGTCGGTCCGGCAGCTGCGCGCCAGGCCGATCGAGCGCACTGGGGTCGATGCCCATCGTGGTCCGCCACCATCCCTACTGGTCTTCCACGTGGGACAGATGGCGAGCGACCGGCGCCAGGCATGCGTCACCCGATCATCCAGGGCGCCGAGGACCCCCATCCCGATGACCGGGTCGCTGGCCGAGGTCGTGACGAAGTCGCTGGCCGTCAGCAGGGATGGATCGATGTTCAACCAGGCCAAGGGCAACGTCGAGGAGGGTGTCGGCGACCTGACGGGCGACCAGGACCTCAACCGAGGGCCAGGCCGACCAGACTGCCCTTCTGTCCTATCGTCGCCTCCAGCTTCCCGAGGTCGCGGTCTTCCGCGAACCGCAGGGGCCGACCCGGGTACCCCACCACGGGCCGCAGCCCGGGCGACGTGACGTCAACGAGCGGTGAGGGCGACCCGGGGAAGCCAGGGATGGACGGGCACGCACACGTCAGATGGTCGGCGGGACGGACCTGCTCGGAAACAACAGCCTGAACTGCTTGGCGTACTGGCGCTTGCCGACGAGGCGCCAGAGCACCTTCACGGAGAGGGGCATGCCCGCGTAGAAGTTCTGGCGGTCCGCCGGCGTGGAGTTCGCAAGCAGCATCCCGAGTTGCGGCAGGAGTCGACTCTTCGGGATCGCCCCGACGCTGTGGTCGGCCATCTTGGCCCACTCTTCCGTGGTGACCACCCGCTCCGCGACCGGGACGACCTCCACCACTTCACGGCGCAGGTGCACCTTCAGCACATCGAGCATCCGCTCGTAGGCGTCGGCCAATTGTTCGCCGACCACCGGGTCGGCCGTCGCGCGCCATCGGGCGAGGAGCGGACTCGCCTCCTTGAGCAGCTCCGCCACTTGCGCGTGGTGTGCACGCATCTGGCCGACGTGCAGTGCGCAGGCTGGAGCGCGCTGCTCGAGCTTGTCCCACAGGAGTTCGTCCTCGCTCTCGTGATGCGTATGCAGCGTCGCGTCGAGATCGGCGAGCCACTGACCGAGGAACTCGCTGCGCGCCACGTCACCGGCGGGAGCGCCGCGCACCAGTCCGGGCGCCTCCTCGTAGGCCCACAGGAAGGCATTGTGCAGGATGCGCATGTCGTCGCCGTCGCACAACTTCGGCCCATCAGGAATGGGCGGGACGGTCTCACCGGGCAGGGAGACGTACTCCATGGTCATGACCGGACCTCCGCAGGCGGGATGGATGGCACCCAAGTCTAGGTCCACGACCGTGCGGCGCCAATCGGCCGGCGCCGCTGTTAATGCCTCGCCGTCGCCTTGTCCGGGCGAGAAGTCAGGGAGGCCACCGGCGCGGTCGCCGCTGCGACTCGCGCCAGGTCACCAGGGCCGAGCCGATAAGCTGCCTGCGCGACGTTCAGGCAGCCCGTGCCAGGGCGTCAGACGGCCATGTCCATGCGCATCCGGCGGCGTCGCACGAGCCACACGACCATCCCGCCGAGGAGTAGGAGGGTCAGTGCCTCCGCCCATGGGGCAGGGAGGTCGAAGACGGCGAGGAGGATGATCGCGAAGTCGAACGCCATCGTCATGGTGAAGGCGACGACGAGGACGACGAGCCACGTGCGCCAGCCCGACAGCCCGACAGAGCGCACACCGACGGTGACCCCGATGAGTAGCACCCCGAGCCGGATGACCATGGATACCATCGAGGCGTCTTCGTCTGGCATGTCCGACAGAAGCCAGTGGTGCACCGCGTATGCGGGCAGGGCAGCAACGACGTCGCACATGAACGCGATCGCGGCAGCTTCGGTCCTCCGGAATCGCGGGGCTCGATCAGCCGCTCTCTCGGCCGGGTCAGGGACGTGCCTCCGGTCGCTCAACGGGGCGCGATCGCGGTCGCGCTGGTACTGCGCCGTCGCCGCGCGCCCTGCCTCAAGGGTGTAGGTGACGGTCAGGGTGCCGTCGGGCTTCACGAGGAGCAGATAGATGAGCGTGATGATGCCGATGACCAGGACGATGGTGAGCAGGGCCAGTAGGTACGCGCTGAAGCCCCACCGCCCCGGCGTCCAACTCTGGCTCGTGGGTCGGTACCCGTATCGAGCGAGGACGACGACCTCGTCCTGGAACCTCTTGTCCGCATCGGCTTGTCGCCTGCCGCTGTAGGCACGCACGACGGCTGGCGCACCGTCGGGGACCGCGCCCACGCGGGCCTCATCGAGGGCTTCGATGAACCCGGCGACATCGCCGTCCGTCGGCAGCAACGTGAAGTGATACGTGTCGTCCTGGCCGACATCCACGCCGTCTGGAGACACGAGCCAGTGGCCATCGGCCAGGGACACGTAGTCGAGGACGCGGCCGTCCGGCACCCGCCGGATGAACGCGACCCTGATGCCATCGTGCTCGACATCGACATGGCTCGCCTCGGGCACGGTCGGGGTGTCACTGATGACGACGTGACACCTGCCGATGTGCTCCAGCAGGGGCTCCCAGACGCGCAGGTCACCGAACGCGGGGACGGCCGCGACGGCGTCGACGAACAGGGCGGCGGCGTCCTCGGCGGGGACGTCATCGGCATCACGGTCATCCGCAGGCTCGGCACGGCCCTCCTGGATTCCGCGGGTCATACGACATGGCCGCTCACCCTATGTCAGCCGGACAGCGTGCAGCGCCGTCTCGCCATCTTCCATGCTAGGCGACGGGAGGGCGAAGTAGAGCAGGCATGGGGCTGTCAGCGAGGGCGTAGGGTGGTCACGTCGCTGTTGACCCGGGGACGTGGGTACCCCACCGGCCGTCTGCGGCTCGCGGATCCGTCGCTGCGCTTCTCGACAACGCATACCGCCGCGCTGTAAATTCCCGGCCTCACGGTCCCACTCGAGCGGACCTTTCCGCAGCCTGCGGGTGCGACCGAGCAGGAGGGAGAGGTTCGCCATGAACAGGGCCATCACCTCAGCCTTGGCGGCTGCGGCGCTCACACTGGCGATCGCTGTACCGGCGCTCGCCGCTCCACCATATGTCCTCGTGGACATCGGCGTCACCTGTCAGAACGCCGACGGCCCAGTCGAAGGCCGCATCCTCGACGCGCCCCCGGGAGAGGCGCGCCGGGCCATCGCCGAGTGGTTCCGCACCAACGGGTGCGATGCAGGCACGCGGGACCTCAGCTTCGAAACGAGACCCGTTACCTTCGGGTCGACCTGCCTGGGACTGGGCGGCACCTACACCGCTTCCCCCGAGATGACCTGCGAGTTCCTGGCGCCCCAATGGACCGACTTCAGACAGGCGAAGGCCAGCTTCGCGTCCCTCTGCAGAGGGCAGATCATCTCGAATTGGGACACGGGAACCGGAGAGTCGTGGGTCGCCTGCTCGGGCAAGTGATCGGGAGAAGGCCCTGTCTGGCAAGCGACATGTGCGGGACGGGTCGCCGCAGATGACTGCCCCTCGGAGACAACCTCTGAGCAGTCAAGGAACGCCCCCTGGCATACAGCGCGGCGCTACGGAGCGCAAGGACGCCCTGCTTGCTGCCCCTGCCGGCTGGGAACACCCGGCCGTGGCTGCACCGTGGCGATATTCCGGGAATCAGAAAGGCCGCCGGCGGCTCCCGGCGGCCTCGTCTCACGGTCAAAGGGATGGCTGGCGAGGAAGGAGTCGAACCTTCGATCCCCTGATCCAGAGTCTGACCAAGAGGTGTCTGGGAGGGGTCCAGGAGCGTCCATCCACGCATGCGGGGTGAATGTTGGAAGCACCACCGGACGCGACCGAACGGGGGCGGACGAGTCGTGTGGCTACACCGTGGCTTCATTCGGGTCAGAACGCTCGGTGTCAACGCCGGTCCAAACCTGAGCAGGAATCGCCGGCCGAAACCTGAGCAGGTCAGCGCTTCTTGGGCCCGCTCAGCACCTCCTCCCTCTTGCCCCGCAGTCGGTAGCTGTCGCCCTTGAGGACGATGACCTCGGCGTGGTGGACGAGCCGGTCGACCATGGCGGCGACCGCGACCGGGTCGCCGAAGATCTCGGCCCACGCGCTGAAGGTCTTGTTCGAGCTGACGATCAGCGAGCGCCGCTCGTAGCGCGAGCTGACGAGCGCGAAGAAGAGCGCGGCGGCCTCGGGGTCGAAGGGGATGTAGCCGACCTCGTCGACGACCAGCAGCGGGATTCGCCCGAGGCGCTCGAGCTCCTCGTCGAGCCGGCCCGCCCGCTTGGCGGCACCGAGCCGGTTGACCCACTGGTGGGCCGTCGCGAAGGCCACCCGGTGGCCCCGCCGCGCCGCCTGGACCGCGAGCGCGATCGACAGGTGGGTCTTGCCCGGTGCCCGGCGGTCCGAGGAAGACGATGTTCTTCGCCTCGGCGAGGAAGTCGAGCTGGGCGAGGTGGGCGATGGTCGCTGCGGCTTGACGCTCGTCTGGACGGTGAAGTCGAAGTCGTCGAGCGTCTTGACCGCCGGGAACCGGGCCGCCTTGACCCGGGCCGTCCCGCCGTGGCTGTCCCGCGCCGCGACCTCCTCCGCGAGCACCGCCGCGAGGTACGTCTCGTGGTCCCAGCCCTCGTCCCGGGCCCGCTCCGCGAGGCGACCCGCGACGGCCCGGAGGCGGGGCGCCTTGAGCGCCCGGGAGAGGTACGCCAGCTCGGATGCCGTGCGTCCCGCTCATGCGGCACCTCCCACAGCGCGTCATAGCGGGCCAGGTCGACCGGCCGGCAGCTCGACGTCGCCGTCGCGCAGCCGGTCGCGGGCCTCCCGGGCCAGCCGGACCGCCCGGCCGTGCGCCGGGTCGAGCACGACGTCGGCGGGCACGAAGCTGCGGCGCATGGACCGCGATCTCCCGGCCCTCGCAGCGAGGTGGACCGCCGACGGGGCTGACCCGCGCGCCGATCCGCCGGTCGGCATACGCCGGCGGCACCGAGTAGTCCGCGGTGAGCACCCGCACCAGCCCTTGACCGCCCGGGCCTCGAGGTGCAGGTCGGTGTCGGGCATGGGCGTCGGGCAGCGGACCGAGGTGGCCCCGCTCGACGGCCCAGCCCGTCGCCACGGTCGTGCCGGTCCGGCGGAGTGACGCCGGCGAACGCGACGTCGGCCGCCCAGGCGTCGTGCTGGGCCTGGAGGTCGGCGAGGGAGGTGAACGTGCGCAGCGGCAGGAAGCTCGTCTCGAGGTACCCGATCGTGCGCTCCACGGCGCCCTTGGAGGTGGGCGCCGCGGGCGCAGCACGATCGCCCGGGCGCGCAGGGCCGCCCAGGAGGCCCGCTGACCTCGGGGTGGAGCCGCGCCCGGCCGCCCTCGCGCGACGCGACGACGAGGCGTCGTTGTCGAACACGAGGCCGCGGGCACCCCACCGAGGCGCTCGGTGCAGCCCGACAGGGCCGGCCGCAGGTCGCCCGACCGTCCGGCGAGAGCGTGAACACCGTCGCGTGGGCGCCCGACCAGGGCAGCGTGGCCACGAGGCCGAACGCCTCCCGGCGTGATGCCCCGGCCGACCGGCACGTGGGCACCGGTGTGCCACCAGTCGACCTGGCCGATCCCGCCCGGGCCGTATTCCGTGCGCTGGTACGCCCGGGCGGCGAGGAACGCCGGGCGCACCTTCGCGAGGTGCTCCTTGAGGATCGTGATGCCGCCCCGGTACCCGCGGCGCGCAGGCGCTCCCGGATGACCGTGGCCCGCACCGTCGGGTCCTCGTCGAGCATCGCCGCGATCCGGTCGGCGAACGCGTCGAGCTGCGACCCCGCCGGGCTCCCGCACGTAGCGCGGCGGCTCCGTCGAGCTCCAGCAGCCGGGCGACCGTGTTGCGGCTCATGCCCAGCCGCCGCGCGATGGCCGCCTTGGCATCCCCTCGCGGTGGAAGAGCCGATGGACCTCGGCCCAGTCCTTCACCGTGTGCACTCCTTCCTCCCTCGCCGACGAGCTCCGCTCGCGCGAGGGTGACGGTCACGTCCTGGTCGGGTGCTCAGGTTTCGACCGGCGGAAGTGCTCAGTATTCGGGCGGCGTCGACACGCTCGGCGAGCGTACCGTGTTCTACCAGGCGCTCGAAGGCCCCGGGATACAAGGAACGGCACCGAGAACCGAGGTCGGTGCGAAGATCGCTGCGCCCTCGGCCATCGATGGGACAGCCCCGACCGGCATCGTCACCGCGCTGGCGTCAGCACAGGCTCCCCGACACGGGGAGAGCGCCGCCCCCGCGGGGACGGGCCTCTCGTCACTCGGCTGACTGCGGTGCCGCTGGTGCAGTGGGTGGGCCAGCCGGGAAGATGGCCCCATGGATTTCGGTATCCGAGATCTCGAATACGGCGAACTGACCCGCGTACACCCCCTCGCCGACGAGGACGACCGTGGCGTCAATGACGTCGTCCAACGTCGCGGTGTCGTAGAAGTACGGGTGTGAACCCTGCCAGGCTCCTTCGTCGGTCTCGAGGCGCCACGTCGAGGTCCCGAGGGTCAAGGTACCCTCAGGCGTGGGGTACGTGTCCTCGTCCATGCTCAGCGTGAGTCGTCCCTCGAGGCGGGGGTCGCTCGCGGTGATGACCGGTGCCTCCACGACACCCCTCCGCTCGTTATGACCGTCGACCTCCTCGTAGGTGGCGTCGCCGATGTCGCGCCACCAATCGATACGAGCGGTGAACGCGACTGGCTCCATGGGTCCCGCATCTGTCGCTGCCCCAGGTACGCTGCCCGCCCGCTGGCCGAAGGGCTGGGCGATGAGTACGACGCTGCCGATGCCGAACGCGAGCGCCCCCGCGATGATGGCCTTGGCTGGGCTGAACATGGCTTGGGTCCTCCCGATGTCAGTAGGGGTCTGGCCATTCGTGGCCGGGATAAGACTGGGCTGATACACGGTCTTGTCGGTGGCTGTCGGGGTCTCGACCCGTCGAGGGAACAGTCGCAAGGACGACCAGCGTCCTCGCTGACGGGTATGCGGCACTCGGGCCATCACATCGGAAGCTGTTCGCCGTGCGTTCGGCGGCTGTGGGTCCGTGCCTTCGAACCACTCGTCGAGGAGGGACCGCATCCGCTCGTCGCTCATCGCACGGCTCCTTGCCGCTCCAACGTAGCCGTGACCGACCTGCCTTGCGCCTCGAGGGTTGCACGCATGGCCTTCACCGCCGCCTGGAGTCTTGAGTACACGGTCGAGCGGGGAAGGTCCAGCACGGCCGCTATCTCCTCCGGGGTCATGCCCAGGAGATGGCGCATGGCGAGGACCACACGATGGTCCATCGACAAGCGCCGAAAGCCTCGCTCCAACTGGTCACGGTCCGCGACGCCAGCGTAGGCATCGGCGGCTCGTGGCTGCGCTGCGAGCAGAACGTCGTCGCTCGTTATCCACGGCTGACGCCGTTTGGCCTCCGAGTAGCAGACTCGGACGAGCAGGCGATAGGACCAGCCTTCGTACTTGGCAGGGTCACGCAGTCGACGGATGTCCTGCCAGATACCGAGCAGTGATTGCTGGGTGGCATCCTCGGCCAGTTGAAGGTCACGAAGGATGCCGTATGCCAGTCGGTAGAGACGGGCTTGGTCGGCCACCACCAATGCCTCGAAGGCACGCTGGTCGCCGTTCTGAACCCGTACCACGAGTCGCTGGTCCATACCGCCGCATCTCCTGGCCGACGGTCGATCCGACCGCTGGACCCCCCGACGTCGTATCCGGTCCCCATAGGGTATGGGGGCCATCAAGCGCAGGATCACGAGATTTCTCTGGGAGCTCCTCAGCCTGTGTTGGCGTAAGGCCGACCGGACCCTGACGCAGGATCGTCGGCTTCGTCAAGGTCCCGGTGCCGGTCGACCGGCTCGAGGAGGTCTACGCGCTCCTGGCGCGAGCCCGCACCGACGAGCTGTGGCCCCAAGGACCCGCCGTCGAGACGTCCGTGGTCGTACCGTCCATCGATGCCGAGACGAACGCGCGGGCCTATCGGGAATCGTCGGCACTGCAGAGACAGCCAGCGCCCGAGACCTGACGACCGCCTGCAGCACCGACCCGAGCCCAGCGGGTGCCCGCGATGCGGCCCTGGTGGCACTGCTCTACGGCGGTGGCCTGCGTCGCTCTGAGGCGGTGGCGCTCGACCTTGTCGACTACGAGGCAGAGACGGGCCAGTTGACCACCAGGAAGTCCAAGGGCAACAGGCCCAGGGTCTGTTGGGTCACGAACGGCTCCTCGTTGGCACTGGCCGACTGGTTGGCCGTCCGGGGTGACGAGCCAGGCCCGTTCTTCATGGCCGTCGGCAAGGGTGGCCGGGTGAGCCAGGACCGATCGATCCGGACGGGCCGTCCATGTGGTCCTGCAGAGGAGAGCACGGCAGGCCGGGGTGACGCGCCTGACCCCCAAGACCTCCGGCGGAGCTTCGTCTCCGACTTGCTCGAACGGGGCGCCGACCTCAGCGTCGTGAGCAAGTTGGCCGGGCACGCAGGGGTCGGACGACGGCTAGAGATGACCGGCGAGGCGAGGTGGTGAAACGGCGGACAGCCTGACTGCTGCTCGTGCCATACCAGAGCACATCCGCGATGACCAGCTCGAGGCCCTTTTCACCGTGGCGCTCGCCGTCGGGCTTCGTCAGGGAGAGGCACTGGGCCTGCAGTGGGAGGACGTCGACCTCGAGAGTGGCACCTTGAGAGTGCGGCATACCCTCCAGCGAATCGCGCACGTCATGCCTGCCATGCAGCGCGACGCCGCGGAGCGCATGGACGCCCTGCGTGCTGCCCCTGCCGGCTAGGAACGCCCCGCCGTGGCTACACCGTGGCTACATTTCGGGAATCAGAGAGGCCCTTCAGGATCACCTGAAGGGCCGTTTCACGCTCAGAAGGATGGCTGGCGAGGAAGGATTCGAACCTTCAATCCCCTGATCCAGAGTCAGGTGCCTTACCGTTTGGCCACTCGCCAGCGACGCGGACAGGATAGCAGAGGCCGTGCCCGGGTCCCCGTGCCACGCCGTCCGCGGGTACGCCATTTGGTAGCGTTGCGGAGCGACCCCGTGGCGCTCCAGCGTCACCCGCGCGGAAGGCAGGAGTCCTCGTGCCCGAGATCATCCACGGTATCGACCGCCGGCCGCTGGAGGCCGGCAAGTCGCTCTTCGACTACGCCGACGAGGTCTCCATCGCCGTCCCCCAGTCGTGCGGGCGGTCCGGCCGCTGCCGCGAGTGCGTCGTCGAGGTCCGGCAGGGCGGCGAGGCGCTCTCGCCGCGCACGGAGGCGGAGGCCTACCTGCCCGAGGACTTCCGCCTGGCCTGCCAGGCCTCGGTCGTGGCCACCGACCAGGACATCGAGTTCGCCATCATCCGCCGGCGCATGCACATCCTGGAGGCCACGAGCGAGACGGCCAGCGAGGTCGACCCCGTGGTCACGGTCGAGGGCGACGCGGTCCTCTACGACGGCACGCCCATCGACCACGCGCGCGGTCGCCTGCTGGGCCTGGCCATCGACGTGGGCACGACGACCGTCGTCTTCCGCGTCATCGACCTCGCGACCGGCCACACGGTGACCGGCGGCGCCTTCGAGAACCCGCAGCGCTTCGGGGGCAGCGACGTCATGTCGCGCATCACCTACGAGGCGACGCATCCGGGTGCCCTCCGCCAGGCCCTGCGCCGCGCGCTCAACGGCGCGCTCAAGGAGGTCTACGCGGAGGCCGGCATCGACCGCCACTGCGTCTACGAGGCCATGGTCGTGGCCAACTCCACGATGCGCGACATGTTCTTCGACCTGGACGTGGCGCCCATCGGCCACATGCCCTACAAGTCGGTCACCGAGCTGGCCATGGCGCGCGGCGAGGCCGACTCCACCTGGCTCACGCGCCTCGCCCACGAGCTGGGCATCTTCATGAACCCGCACGGTCGGGTGGTCGGAGCGCCGCTGGTCGCCAGCCACGTGGGCGGCGACGTGGCCGCCGACCTGGTGGCCACCGAGCTCGGCCGGCTGCCCGGGACGACGATGCTCGTGGACATCGGCACCAACACGGAGATCGTGGTCAGCGACGGGCAGCGCATCGTGGCCGCCTCCAGCCCCGCCGGTCCGGCCTTCGAGGGCGGCCTGCTGCGCTTCGGCATGCCCGGCGCGGACGGGGCCATCGAGAAGGTGCGCATCGAGGACGGCGGCTTCGCCATCGAGGTCATCGGCGACGTCGAGCCGCAGGGCATCTGCGGGTCCGGCCTCGTGGACATCCTGGCCGAGCTGCGCCGGGTCGACTGGATGACGCCCACGGGCCGCTTCGCCGACGGGCGCGACGCCTGGCCCATCGCACCCGACCCGCTCATCACCTTCTCGCGCGCCGACGCCAGCCAGCTGGCCCAGGCCAAGGCCTCCAACGCTGCCGGCCAGCGCATCCTGCTGCGCCGGCTGGGGCTCCACCCGCAGCAGGTCGACCGCGTCTCCTGGCCGGCGGCTTCGCCAACGCCATCGACATCGAGAACGCCATCGCCATCGGCTTCCTGGCTGACGTGCGCCCGGAGCGCGTCGAGCGGGTCGGCAACGCCGCCCTCCACGGCGCGGTCATGCTCCTCCTCTCACGGGCGCGGCGCCGGGAGCTGGGCGACTCGTCGGCCGCATCGAGCACGTCGAGCTGGAGACGCGAGCCCGACTTCTTCGGCCTCTTCGTGGAGGGCTGCCACTTCGAGCCGGTCGGCGTCGCGTAGGCGACCCGGCTCGTCGATTGCAGCCGGCCGGCCGCAGGTCGGCCTCACCCTGGCCGAGTCGGCGTCCATCAGTGGACACTAGGCGAGGCGAGTACCGCAGGAAGGGAGGTCAAGCGACATGCGCATCGGCGTCGGTGCCGACATCAACGGCTACGAGCTCAAGGAGGTCGTCAAGGCGCACCTCATCGGCCTCGGCCACGAGGTGGTCGACTTCGGTGTCGAGAGCGACCAGGACATCGACTACCCAGAGGTCGCGGAGCCGGTCGCCCGAGCCGTGGCCCGCGGGGAAGTCGAGCGCGCCGTCCTCGTCTGCGGCACCGGCCTGGGCATGGCCATCGTGGCCAACAAGGTGCGCGGCGTCCGTGCCGCGCCCGTCACGACCCCTACTCGGCCGAGCGTGCCATCCGCTCCAACGATGCCCGGGTGCTCTGCCTCGGCGGCCTGGTCACGGGCCGGAACGTCGCCACGCTCCTTGTGGACCACTGGCTGTCCGGCGAGTTCGCGGGTGGCAACTCAGGTCGGAAGGTGGCCAAGATCGAGGACCTCGACCGCCGCGAGGCGGCCCCCGAGGGATAGCGGACCACGACCAGGACCACCGGAGTCCGCTCCTCCGTCAGTCGGGGCCCGGCTCCCACGCCGTCGGCGCGTCGGCGTCGCGTTCGATGACCCAGAAGCGATCTGCCTGCACGGCCTGCCACGGCCCCCAAGTCCCGTCGGGCCACTGGACGCGAACCTGGGCGCGCTTCGCGTCCCCAAGGCCGAAGTGGATCCAGCTGGCCTGGCCACCGATGTGCCCGCCGCCCACGGTGAGCTCCCGCCGCTGGACCTTGCCGCCCGACCTGACCTCGATCCAGGCCCCCACGGCGTCGACGTTGGGGCCCGGCTGCTGGAGCCGCAGCGCCAGCCAGTGACCCATGGGCACCGCCCGCTCGGCGCCGCCCGCGCCGACGTTGCGCCAGACCTGGACCGGCTCGCCCAGGTTCACCCTGACGATGTCCAGCAGGCCGTCCAGGTCCAGGTCGACGACGGCCGCGCCGCGGGCGCTGGCGAAGTCGATCGATGCCGGCCTGCGTCGAGCGCTCGACGAATCGCCCGGACGGTGTGCCCAGCATCAGGCTGCTGGGGTCGGCCAACGCACGGTCGGGCATGGCGTCCAGGTTGCCCTTCGACACGAACAGGTCCACGAGCCCGTCGTTGTTGACGTCCTGGAACTCCGGGTGCCAGGAGGTCGAGGGCCGCTTGTCCCTGCCCGCGACCGGAAAGCCTGGATCCCACCCCAAGCTTCTCGGCGACATTCCTGTACGTCGGACGATCCGGGCCGTCCGCCAGCGTCTCCAGCCGGTTGCTGAACATGCTCGTCAGGTAGACCTCCGGGTAGCCATCGCCATCGAGATCGTGGGATGGCGATGCCCATGCCCCAGATCTTGACCCGCTCCCAGCCGTCCTTCTCGGTGTACTCCGTGGGTGGCTCGCCGACGCTCATGCGCCAGAGCTGCTCCTGTCCATCGCGCACGTAGAACTCTCGGTCGTTGCTGATGCGCAGGTCGCGACGTCCCGAGCGGCCCCAGTCGCTGAAGAGGATCGAGAGCGGGCACCAGCCGGGGGCCAGGACCATCGCCGGGCCGTACGTGGTGGCGTCCGGGGCGGGCCGGAAGAGACGGTTGTCCGCCGCATCCGGCCGTCAGCTTGCCGGCCTCGTCCATGGCCTTGTAGTTCCCGAACGCCAGCGTCGGCAGCCGGGCGCCGGGCTCCCAGGTGGCGCTGAAGGCGGTCGTCCAGTCGTTGCCGCCGTCGAGCCCGAGCCCCTCGTTGGCGCGCTCGAAGCGGCACCCCCCCAGTCCTCGGAGCAGGACGTTCTCACCGCGGCGCAGGACCGCCAGGTCCGTGTGGCCATCGCTGTCGATGTCGAGGGGGTAGGCGCCCGAGACCTGCACCAGGTCGGTCGTCGCGTCGGCCAGGCGGGTGAAGCGCAGGGGGCCACCCACGCGGCTCTCGTTGCGATAGAGCGCGGCCGGGCCGCTGCCGCCAGCGAGGTAGAGGTCCGGTCGGCCGTCGTCGTCGCAATCGAGGACGGCCACTCCGCCGCCCACGACGAACTCCAAGCCGCCATCGGGCACCTCGTCCGTGACGCCGTAGCGGTTGACGTGCTCGAGGCCCGAGGCGGCCGACTCATCCACGAACCGCGGCGTGGCCACGTCGTTGCGATGTGCAGCACCGGCCGGGGCAGCACACAGCAGGGCGACAGAGACGCAGACCGCGACGAGCGTCCCGATCGACCGGCTGCATTCCCGCCAGCTCATGCCGCCAGCCCCCGCCGGTCGCGGACCGGCAGCGAGCGCACGCAGCGGAACAGAGCCTTCTCTGTCTGCCATTCGACGTGCCCGGTGGCCAGCTCCAGTCGCGGCCTTCGCTCCAGGATGGCACGCAGTGCGATGCGGGCCTCGAGGCGAGCCAGGGGAGCGCCGATGCAGAAGTGGACGCCACTCCCGAAGGCGATATGGCGGTTCGGGCGCCGCGTGATGTCGAAGGCCTCCGAGCGCTCGAAGTGGGCCGCGTCCCGGTTCGCTGCGCCCAGCAACTGGACGACGATCTGACCCTCGCGCATGTGGTGCCCCTGGAACTCGCAGTCAGCCGCGACGCGCCGGAACGTGCGCTGGATGGGGCTCTCGATGCGCAGGCACTCCTCGATGGCCCCGGCCATGAGACGCCGTCGGCGCGCACTGCCGCCAGCTGCTCGGGGTGGCGCAGCAGCAAGTAGAGGCCGTTGGCGATGAGGCTGGTGGTCGTCTCGTGACCGCCGATGAGGAACGTCACGCACGTCGAGTAGATCTCGTCGAGCGTCAGTCGGTCGCCCGCTTCCTCGACGGCCACGAGGTTGGCCAGCAGGTCCTCGTGGGGTGCTGCCCGCCGCTCCGCGACGAGCTCGGCGATGTAGGCTCGCATCTCCGTGAGCGAGCGGGCCGAGATGGGCACGGCCTCCGGGATGGCTCGACCCTGGCCCTGGAAGGCCACGATGTCGTCCGACCAGTTCCTGAACCGCTCGCGGTCCTCTGGGCGCGCGCCGAGCAGCTCTGCGATGACGATGGCCGGCAGCGGATAGGCCAGGGCGGCCATGACGTCGAAGGGCTCACCCGGCTCGATGCGGTCCAGCAGCTCGCCCACGATCCGGTCGATGCGCGGCTCCAGGGCGGCGATCATGCGCGGCGAGAAGGCCTGGCTGATGAGCGAGCGCATGCGGGTGTGGTCGGGCGGGTCCGAGTGGATGAGCCCTGACGTGGAGAAGTGCTCGCGTAGCGGCTGCGCATCGGAACGCGCCGACCCCGGAAGCGCGTCGATGAGTTCCACGAGGCGTCCACGGCTGGAGAAGCGGTCGTGATCGCGCAGCGAAACCACGACGTCGTCGAACCGCGTGATGAGCCAGGCGCCCCAGGCCTCGCTCCAGACCACCGGCGCCTCCTCGCGCAGGCGCCGATAGGCCGGGTAGGGGTCCTGGGTGAACCCCTGATCGGTCAGGAGCGTGTCGAGCGGGACCACCGCCATGAACGTTTCGTCCTTGCCTTCGTCGGTGCGCCCAGTGTACCGGTCGGTGTGGATGCGAATATACAGACCGACGCGGCGAGCGGACAGCGTCGCGCGCTCGACCGTGTCACACCTCGTGGCTGGCCTGGAAGAGGGCCTCCAGGTTGGCCAACGGAACGTCAGCCAGGAGCGAGTTGGAGGGCGCCATGATGAGGGCGTTGCCGAACGGCGCACCGAGCAGGTCCACCAGCCGGAGGACCGCGTCGCGCACCTGCCCGGGCGTGAGGGCGGGCAGCGTCTGCTCCGGCAGGCCGCCGGCGAAGGCCACCTGCCCGCCGAACTCGCGGGCCACCCAGGCGAGGTCCAGCGCCTCCGACTGGAGCGGGTCGATGACGTCCACGCCGAGGTCCACCAGGTCGCCGATGATGGCCGCCACGTTCCCGCAGCTGTGGAAGATGACGTCCAGGTCAGCGTCGTGGGCCGCCCTGAACAGGCGCCGGTAGCGCGGCGCAAACACCTCGCGCCATGTCTCGGGCGAGATGAGCAGCGACCGCTGCGAGCCCCAATCGTCGGTCAAGAAGACGGCGTCCACACCCCCCAACGACCCCCATCGATCGATGAGCGCGACCTGGTACTCGACGAGCGCGTCAAGGAGCGCGACGCTCTCCGCTCCGCCGGCCAGGAGATCCTCGAAGGCGTTCTCCATGCCGCGCAGCTGCGCGTAGCGTTCCCAGATGGCCTGGTGGGTGGTCCCAGCCAGGTAGTGGGTCGGAGCGAAGGCGGCGACGACCGGCAGGGCGGCATCGAAGCGCCCCGGGTCCCCAGGGTCCGGCATCCGCGAGGCGACGTACGAAGGCAGGTCCTCCCACCCGCCGATGGGGGCCGAGATGGTCGAAGCACCGGTCCCGCCCAGGGCATGCTGCCAGCCGACCCCCCATTCGTCGACCCAGCTCGCATCCTCCGTCAGCAGGCGCACCGGGTCCAGTGGTTCTGCCAGGCCCTCCGGCTGGTAGCCCACGAACATGTCGTAGGGGGCCACGTGGACCACGTCATCGGGATAGGCCACGAACAGGTCGGCCAGCGCGTCGCCATGGCGCAGGATCACGTCGTTGGAGAGTCGCCTGAGGCGCACGGGGCAGCGCTCCGCCCCATGACGCCGGACCGCCGATCGCACCCACGCCTTGGTAGGTGACGCGGCCCGCTGCGCCGCATCCACTCGCTCGTTGAAACGCTGGATGACCAGCCGGGCGTCCACGTCGCTCACCGTCGACCCGATCGTCCCTGTCGTTTCGCTCAGCCGACCGGGTAGGCTCCCATCTCCATGGCCGCCTCGAACATGGCCACCACGTTCTCCGGCGGCACCTCGGACTGGATGTTGTGGCCGGGAGCCAGCACGTAGCCGCCGCCGGGGCCCAGCGTCTCGATGCGCCGCTTCACCTCGTCGCGGACGCCCTGGGGGGAGCCGAAGGGCAGCACGGCCTGCGTGTCGATGGCGCCCCAGAACAGCAGCTCGTCGCCGAACTCCGCCTTGAGAGCCGCCGTGTCGCCCATGCCCTGGGCCGAGACCTGCATGGGGTTCAGGGCCTCCACGCCCATCTCGATGTAGTCGGCCAGCAGGTCGTGGATGGCCCCGTCGTTGTGCATCATGATGTGCGCGCCGGTCATGCCCTTGATCGACTTCAGGAAGCGCGCGTGGTAGGGCTTCACGAGCTCGCGGTACATCTCCGGCTTCATGTAGGGCCGGTCCTGGAAGCCCATGTCGTCGTAGAAGAGGAACACGTCGACCTGGTCGCCGATCTGCGCCAGGGCGTGCCGGGCGATGCCCGTGATCGTCTCCACCACCTTCTCCATGACGGCTTCCGCCCGCTCGGGTTCGGCGATGAGGTCCATCAGCCAGGGGGCGAAGCCACGGAGCCGCTGGCATTCGCGGATGACCCCGTAGTGGAAATCGAAGACGATCGCGTAGTCGGTCTCGGCTCGCAGTCGGGCGACCCGTTCTGCCAGGTCGGGGTAGCGGCGGGGGTCATCCGCGCTGGGGTAGCCATCCCAGTCCAGGATCTCCCTGACGGTGATGTCCTCCCGTTCGAGCGGGCCGGCCAGAGCCGCGGGTTCACCGCCGTCGGAGCGCACCCACGTGACGCCCCACTCGTCCCGGTACGAGTCGTCGCCCAGCGGTTCCCAGGCCTCCAGGCACTCGAGGCCGACCTGCACGAAGTCGGCACCGACGCGGCGTCGGAAGGCCTCGCCCGGGATGACCATCCCGGAGGCCCGGTTGGTGCCGAGGTCCTCCTCGACGGGGAGGCCCCAGACCTGGCGGACCCCTTCATAGACCTCGCGACGGATGAGGCTGGCTCCGGTGGCGGCGATGTCGAGGGGAATGCGGTCCGGCTCCTCGTGTGCGAAGGCCGCCAGGGCTCGCTGTCGTGAGGTCATCCCGCCCATTCCATCCCTCCTCGTTGCGCCACCGGTGCCGGCTCCGGCCCGGGCGCCTTCGTCCCCTCACGCGGGGCGTTCGACCACGGATCATGTCATCCACAGTTGCGGACCCGACGGGGCGCCGCTATCGTGCCATTGATGCGAGCATACACACCTCGGGTACGGACCGTCCGCGCGGTCCTGGGTCCGGCCTGCCCAGCGGCATGCGCTCGGTCCACCCTGAGCCCAGGATCCGCCTGATGTCGCTGCGTATCTGCGTCATCGGGGACTCGATCGCGGCGGGCACCGGCGACAGCCGCTGTCTGGGCTGGCACGGTCGCCTGCTCGGCCCCCTGCTGCGGGGCGGTCGCGACGTGACCATCTACGACCTGGGCGTCCGTGGCGAGACGTCACAGGACGTCGCCGGGCGTTGGCAAGCAGAGGCGTCGGTGCGTCTCCCCGGCATCTTTCCCGCCGCCGTGGTCTTCGAGTTCGGCCTGAACGACTGCACGGTGCGCACCCCGGCCGGCGGCACGGCCGCACGGCGCGTGCCCGTGGAAGAGACGCTCGCGACGACCGCCGCGATCCTGGCGGGGGCGGCCGCACACTGGCCGACGATGATGATCGGGCCGGCGCCTGTCGACGATGCACGGGACGGCCCGCAGTTGGTGCCCGGCGTGGAACAGCGGACCCGAAACGCGGACATCCACGCCATCGACCAGCACCTCGCGGCGGTCGCCAGGGGGTCGGCTTCCCGTACCTGCCGGTCTTCGAAGCGCTGCTCGGGGACCCGCGCTGGCAGCGCGCCATCCGCGATGGCGACGGCATCCACCCAGCCGACGAGGGCTACGCTGTGCTCGCCGAGCTGATCGACGGCTGGACCCACTGGCATGCCCTCGTCGAACGCCACGAGCCGGGCGAGCAGATCGGCCACGGCGGGCGCTCCGATCGATAGGGCTCCCGGGACCCCCGAGAGCCACGGAGGACTCCTGATGGCTTCACGTTCCGTCACTGCAGCCGTGCTCCGGGCTGCGGGCAAGCCGCTCAGCGTGGAGCAGCTTTCCCTGTCCGCCCTGGGCCCGCGAGACGTCCTCGTGCGCATGGGTGCGGCCGGCCTGTGTCACACCGACCTGGAGGTCATGCGCGGTGTCATCCCCATGCCGCTGCCCATGGTCCTGGGCCATGAGGGAGCGGGAGTGGTCGAGGCCGTTGGCGCAGCGGTCGAACGTGTCAAGCCTGGCGACCACGTGGTCTGTTCCTGGAACCCAGCCTGCGGCCATTGCTTCTACTGCAGCCGAGGCCAGCCCCTCCTGTGTCAGGTGTGCGGTCGGGCGGCCGGCGCCGGCACGCTGCCGGACGGCCGGATGCCACTCTCCGATGCGCTCGGGCCGGTGCACCAGTTCATGTTCACCGGTTCGCATGCCGACCACGCCGTCATCAACGAGGCTGCGGCCGTGCCCGTCCCGGCCGAGCTGCCCTTCGGTGTGGGGGCTGCGATCGGGTGCGGGATCAGCACCGGGATCGTGCCGGCGCTCCGCTCGACCACCGCGTCCGAGCCGGGCTCGCTCATCGTGGTCGTCGGCTGCGGCATCGTGGGGCTCTCGGTGGTCGCCGGGGCCCGCCTGGCAGGTGCGCGGACGATCGTGGCCGTGGATCGCTCGCCCGACCGCCTGGAGCGAGCGGGACGGCTGGGCGCCGACCTGGTGATCGACGCCAGTCGCGAAGAGCCGATCGGGGCCATCCAGGCACTGACCGCCGGCCGTGGCGCGGACCATGTCTTCGAGGCGGCCGGCAACGCTGCCGCGATGCGCACTGCCTTCGAACTGGTTCGTCCCGGCGGCGAACTCACGCTCCTGGGCAAGCTCGCGATGGGCGACGACCTGTCGATCCGGTTCGGCAGCCTCATGGGCAACAAGACCGTCCAGCGTCTGGCTTATGGCGGCGCACGACCAGAGCGGGACTTCCCGGCTATCGCCCGGCTCTACCTGGAGGGTCGCCTGCCCCTCGACCTTCTGGTGGACCGTGAGGTGGCGCTAGCTGACGTCGAGGCGACGTTCGGCGACGTCGAACGCGGCGCGGTGATCAGGGCCGTGGTGCGCTTCGACTGAGCGGACCGCGACAGAGACCGCTCAGTCGACGTGGCTGACCACGCTGAGGAAGGGGAAGTGGCCCTCGTCCGTGAGGCGCTCTGCCACGATGCCCTCGAAGACGGCCGACCAGCGCTGGTTGACCTCCATGGGTTCGAGACGTCCGTAGCAGGTGATGGGGTCGGGGTCGCATTCGGCGTAGTAGAAGACCTCCGTCCCTCGCCGGAAGCCCGTCGAGTTGCGGATGCCGCAGGCATGCATGGCCTCCACCATCTCCGGCCATACCACGGCGTGGCGGCGGTCGTACTCCTCCTCGGTCCCCGGCACGAGCTGGATGGAGAACAGGGAGTGCTGCATCGCCCTTTCGGACCTCCGTCGCGCGTTGCGGCCGGGAGTGCGACGCTGCCCCTGGGCTCAGGCGCGCGCCCGACTTGTGCCGGCCGTCACAGGCGAGTATCCTAGCACGTATGCATACAGGCTCTCGAGGGAGAGGGAGTTGACCCACGCGAGCAGGGACCGGGCGGCCGACGCTGGCTCGACCGATGCCCTTGAGATGACGGGCATCAGCAAGCGCTTCCCGGGCGTCCAGGCGCTGGCAGGCGTCGACCTGCGCGTGTCCGCTGGCGAGATCCACGCGGTCGTGGGCGAGAACGGCGCTGGCAAGTCCACGCTCATGAAGATCCTGGCCGGGGCCTACGAGGCGGATACGGGCTCCATCCTGATGGACGGCAGGCCGGTCTCCTTCTCGTCGCCGCACGAATCCCAGGCCCTGGGCGTCGGCATGGTCTTCCAGGAGCTCAACCTGGTGGCCGACCTTTCCGTCGCCGAGAACATCTACCTCGGTCGACAGCCCGTCAGGCGCTTCGGGATCGTGGACCGCCGCCGACTCCGGGATCAGGCGACGGCGCTCCTCGCCAGTCTCGGGGCGCCCATCGACGCCACGTCGCTGGTGCGCGACCTCTCCGTCGGCCAGCAGCAGATGGTGGAGATCGCCAAGGTCTACAGCCAGGACCCGCGCATCCTGGTCCTGGACGAGCCGACCTCGGCGTTGACCGAGCACGAGACGGACATCCTCTTCGCCACCCTCCGGCGGCTGCGCAGCGAGGGCATCGCCATCATCTTCATCTCCCATCGATTGAAGGAGGTCCTGGCGATCGCCGACCAGGTCACCGTGCTGCGGGACGGCAAGCTCGTGGGCTCACGGCCCATTCGCGAGCTGACGGCGGCAGGGATCGTCACGATGATGGTCGGCCGCGACGTCACCGACCTCTTCCCCAAGGCCGTGGTCGACATCGGTGACGTCGTTCTCGAGGTCCGGGGCTACAGCCGCTCGGGCGTCTTCGCGGACGTCTCCTTCACGGTCCGTGCCGGCGAGGTCCTTGGCCTTGCCGGCCTCGTCGGCGCGGGGCGCACGGAGGTCGCCCGCAGCATCTTCGGCCTCGATCCCCACGACGCCGGCGAGGTGCTCATCGACGGCCAGCGGGTGCGCGTCCGCGGCCCGCGCGACGCGGTCAAGGCCCACATGGGGTACGTGCCGGAGGACCGCAAGAAGGACGGCCTCGTGCTGGGTCTCTCCGTGCGCAGCAACACCGTCCTCTCGGTCCTCTCGGACCTGGCGCGCGCGGGCTGGATCACGAAGCGCATGGAGATGCCCACGGTCGGCACCATGATCGAGCGTTTCCAGCTGCGTCCCCCGGACCCAGAACGGACGGTGGCCACGCTCTCCGGTGGCAACCAGCAGAAGGTGGTCATCGGGCGCTGGACGGTCGCGACCCCCCGCGTGCTCTTCCTGGACGAGCCGACGCGCGGCGTGGACGTGGGCGCGAAGGCGGAGATCCACCAGCTCATCGGCGAGCTGGCGAGGCAGGGCGTGGCCATCGTCATGATCTCCTCGGAGCTGCCCGAGGTCCTCGCCGCCAGCGACCGCATCCTGGTGCTGCACGAGGGCAGCATCACCGGCGAGCTGTCGCGGGCGGAGGCGACCGAGGAGCGCATCATGATGGCCGCCACTGGTCAGGCGTTGGCGGCGGCCTGAGATGAGTCCGCTGCTGGCCACCCAGCCCGGTGTCGAGCCCACCACGAGCGTGCCGCTGACCAGCTCGGCGCGCACGCGCACGCTCATCCAGAACTACGCCATCTTCCTCGTCTTCATCTTCCTGCTGCTCCTCGGCGCACTCCTCTCGGACCGCTTCCTGTCGACCCAGAACCTGCTGAACATCGGCCAGTCGGTGGCCTTCACGGGCTTCGCCGCCCTGGGCATGCTCTTCGTCACCACCAGCGGCGGGTTCGTGGACCTGTCCATCCCGGCCAGCATGGCTGCCTCGGGCATCATCGCGCTGGCGCTGATGCCCACCCTGGGGGTGCTCGGGGGCGTCATGGCGGGCATCGCCGCGGGCATCGTCATCGGCCTCGTGAACGGCATCCTCATCGGTGTCTTCCGCACCAACCCGGTGCTCACCACGCTGGGCACCAACGTCGCTGCCATCGGCATCTCGCTCATCTTCACCCAGGGCGACATCGTCTACACCGAGAACGAGTTCTTCTCGCAGTTCGCCCAGGACCGCACGCTGGGTATCCCCCACACCCTCTGGATCCTGGCGGCCGTCGCGGTCGTGGCGCACCTCATCCTGTCGAACACCGTCCTGGGCCGCTGGGTCTATCCCACCGGCGGCAACTACGCGGCCGCCCGGGCCGCCGGCGTCCCCGTGCGGCGGGTGATGGTCTCGGTCTTCGTCATCTGCGCCACCTTCTCGGCCATCGGCGGCATCCTCCTGGCCTCCATCAACGAGAGTGCCCGCTCGGGCGCCGGCGCGGGCCTGGAGTTCAACGCCATCGCCGCGGTGGCCATCGGTGGCAACAGCATCTTCGGCGGTGCGGGCACCGTGCCCCGGACGATCATCGGCGTGCTCATCGTGGGCGTCCTCAACAACCTCATGATCCTGCTGGGCATCCCAGCCGAGTCGCAGAACATCGTGAAGGGTGCCCTCATCGTGGGCGCCGTCTTCCTCGACCTGCGCCTGAGGAAGTGACGGCATGAGCCCACGGACCCTGCGCTTCATCGCCGAGAACCGCATCTACATCTTCCTTGCGGTCGCCTTCGTGTTCGCGCTCATCTTCATCCCCGACATCCGCAGCGTCGCGGCCCTCAAGAACATCATGGCCCGTGCCTCCATCGAGGGCATCATGGCCGTGGGCATGACCGTGGTCATCCTGTCCGGCCAGCTCGACCTGTCGGTCGGCTCCGTCCTCGCCCTCAGCGGGCGTCGTGGCCCTCGGCCTCCAGGGTGACATCGGCCCCATCCCGGCGGCCATCGTCGGCATCGCGGCCGGCGGGCTGGTGGGGGTCGTGAACGGCGCCCTCGTCGTCAAGGCCGGCATCAACTCGTTCATCGTCACCCTGGCGACGATGATCGCCGTGCGGGGCGTCGCCATGACCCTCTCCGACGCCGCGCCCATCCGCGGGGCGGATGCCAGCTTCGGCGCCAGCGTGGACCGGGCGCTCTTCGGGCCACTGGACGAGCCGCTGGGCACCTTCCTGACGCCGCGCATCCTCGATCTTCCTGGCCCTGCTGTTCGTGGCGCACGTCTTCCTGCTGCGGGTCCGCCAGGGTCGCAACGTCTACGCCGTGGGCGGCAACCCGGAGGCCGCGCGCCTGTCGGGCATCCCGACCTCCAGCTGTACACCTTCGCGGCCTTCGTCTTCTGCGGCCTGTGCGCCGGCCTGGCCGGCACCGTCCTCGGCCTCAGCCTGAACACCGGCTCCCCCGTGGTGGGCACGGACAGCGGCCTGCGCGTCATCGCGGCCGTGGTCATCGGCGGCACGGCCCTGACCGGTGGCTCGGGTTCGATGATGAAGACGCTCATGGGCGTCCTCCTTCTCGCCCTCGTCAACACGGCCATGAACCAGGCGGCCGTGCAGGTCTGGCTCCAGAGCATCGTCCTGGGCGTCATCCTCATCCTCGTCGTGCTCATCGACGCCCTCTACAGCGCGTGGCGCACGCGCCTCGTCATCGCCGGCCAGCTCGGATCGACGCGAGCGGTCACCTGACGGCACCCTGCGGTCGCAGATAGGAGGAGGACACCGCGAGCCCACCCGACCCGCCTCGTGACACGGAGGAGTCACGAGACCAGGCTTCTCTCAGGACCCGACATGACATGAGGAGTACCCGATCGACATGAAGACCAGCCTCAAGACCATCGGCCTCGTCGCTACGTTGACGATCGTTGCGTCCGGGCTCGCGGTCCCCGTGGCCGCCCAGGACGAATCCCACGGCACGCCGCGGAGATGACGGCCACCGCGTGTCTCCTGGCTCCCGCCTCCACCACTCCCTACTCGTCACGCATCAACAAGCAGATCCAGGACTACGGTGCCGAGAAGGGCATCGAGGTCACCGTCCTGTCCGCCGAGGGTGACTCAGCGGTCCAGGTCGACCAGATGCGTGACTGCATCGCCCAGGGCGTCGACGGCATCATCCTGATCGCCAACGACACGGAGGCCCTCTGTCCTGTCCTCCAGGAGGCCAAGGACGCCGGCATCCCGGTGCTGACCTCCAACGCCGGCGTGAGCTGCACGGATCTCGTGCAGGGCTTCACGGGCCCCAACTACACCCTCCAGGCCCAGATCATGGGCAAGTACACCTGTGACACGCTGCTGCCGGATGGCGGCAACGTGGCCATCGTTTCCGGAGCCCTTGGCTACTCGGCCACGATCGAGCGCACGGATGGCTTCACCAGCACGATCGCCGAGCTCTGCCCGGACAAGGTCACCGTCATCGACACGCAGCCGACCGACTGGTCCCGACAGAGCGCGCTGCAGATCGCGCGTGACTATGTCACCAAGTACGGCGACACCCTGGACATGATCTACGCAGAGGACGACACCCTGGCCGCAGGCGTGGCTGAGGGCCTCGAGCAGTCCGGCCTCGCAGCCGGCGACGTCCTCCTCACCGGCATCGGTGGCAACGTCGACGGCTTCGACCTGATGACCAACGGCTGGATGCAGGCCACCATCTACCAGTCCCCCGTCATCGACGGGACGCTGTCCGTGGACACCATGCTGCGCATCCTGGCCGGCGAGACCATCGAGTCCAACATCCCCATCGATTCCCCGGTCATCACGCCGGACAACATGGCCGACTTCGAGCCGGCCTACTAACCAGGGCCCCAGCGCACGGCTGACGGGTGGTCAGCAACGACCACCCGTCAGCCCGCAGATCCTCGATGGCGAGCCGGTTCCGATCCTCCAAGCCGGCTCGCCATCACCTTCACGTGGCGTGACGCGGAGATCGACGACATGCAGCCTCGAGTGGCCATCATCACCGGATCGTCCAAGGGCATCGGCGAGGCCAGCGCCCGGCGCTTCCTGGCCGAGGGCGCGACCGTCGTCGGCATCTCCACCTCGCCACCCGATGAGCCGCTGGCTTCCCATCCGCGCTTCCACGCCGTCATCGGCGACGTGGCCGATCCTGCCGCGTGGGACCGCGTCCTCGGCCACTGCCGGGAGATGGGAACGCCACCCACGAGTCTCGTCCTCAATGCCGCCCGGGCCCGCATCGGCACGGTCCTGAGCGTGAGCATGGACGAGTGGCGCCAGCAGTTCGAGGACAACTTCTTCGGCGCCGTGCTGGGGACCAGGGCCTGTCCTGCCGGACATGATCGCCGCCGGCGGCGGCACGGTCGTCGTCGTCTCGTCGGTCAACGGCTGGATGGCCGAGCAGGGCCTCATCGCCTACTCCTGCACGAAGGCCACGCTCATCGAGTTCGCCAGGAGCCTGGCCGTGGACCACGCCCGCCAGGGCATCCGCGCCAACGTCGTGGCGCCCGGCGCCACCGACACACCTGCCTTCCGTCGTGCCATGGGCACCGCGGACGACCCCGAGGCCTGGATCGCCGAGCGCGCAGCCCGCAATCCGCTGGGGCGCATCCTGAGCGCGGATGAGGTCGCCAGTGTCGTGTGGTTCCTCTCGACGCCCGAGTCGGCCGGGATGACCGGGGCCGTCGTGGCCGTCGATGCCGGCCTGTCCGTCTCGTTCGACTTCCGCGACCCCGAGAGCCACGGCTACCGGGAGACAGCATCGTCATGGCGTCCCGCTCGCGACAGTCGGCGCCGATGACGGACGCCGTCGAGCCCGGGGCCTTCGACGCGCTGCTGGCCGACCCGGGCTACTTCCAGGATCCGTACCCCGCTCTGTCCGCGATCCGCGAGGCCACGCCGCTCTACTGGAGCGAGGCTTGGGGCGTCTGGGTGGTGACGCGGCACGAGGACGTGCTGGCGGTCCTCAAGGACCCCGGTCGCTTCTCCAACGCTGGCCGCTTCAGCGCCTACCTCGACCAGCTGCCGCCGGAGGCGGCCCCCCACGTCGAGCCGCTCCGACGCCACTACGCGACGGGCATGCTGCAGTCCGACCCGCCCGCGCACTCTCGTCTGCGTCCGCTCATCAACAAGGCCTTCACGCCCCGCACGGTGGAGGCCTCCCGCGAGCGCATCACGGCCATCATCGAGGCCCTCGTGGCCGGCTTCCGCGAGCGCGGACGGGCCGACCTGCAAGGCGAGTTCGCCTACCCGCTGCCGGCCATCGTCATCTCCGAGCTGATGGGCGTGCCCGAGGGCGACCGCGAGCTCCTCATCGAGCTCTCCGACGGGGTGGTCGGCATCCAGCGGTCCGGTCGAGCCGCCGTGGACGAGCACCTGGTGCGCTCAGCCGAGTCGATCGTGCGGATCGAGGACTACTTCCGCGACCTCTGCCAGGAGCGTCGCCGGACGCCCGGCGACGACCTCGTCAGCGCCCTCGTGGACGCCGAGGAGGCGGGCGACCGGCTCTCCGAGCCGGAGCTCATCTCGATGTGCACCACGCTCATGATCGCCGGGCACGAGACGACGCGGAACCTCATCGCCAACGGCATGCTGACCCTCCTGCGGCGACCGGACGACCTGGCACGGCTGCGCAGCGACGAGGACCTGCTGGCGACGGCCATCGAGGAGATGCTGCGCTTCGAAAGCCCCATCCAGCGGGGCTGGCGGCGCGTGGCCGCGGACCTCGAGCTGCACGGTGAGCGGCTCCGGGAGGGCCAGCTCGTGTACCTCATGATCGGTGCTGCCAATCGGGACCCGCGCGTCTTTGATGACCCTGACCACTTCGACCCGTCGCGACAGCCGAACCGCCACTGCGCCTTCGGCCACGGCATCCACTTCTGCGTCGGGGCACCGCTCTCACGACTTGAGGCGAGGATCGCCTTCCCGGTCCTCCTGGCGCTGCCCGGCCTGGAGCTGGCCTCGGGCGAGGTGCGCTGGACGCCGTCGCTGACCCATCGGGGGCTCGAAGCGCTGGAGGTGACCTTCGATCGCTGAGCCGCTGCGCTGCTCGCTCAATGTCAGCTTCCACTTCCCGGGCCTGCCCCTGGAGGAGGCGCTCGACGGTGCCGTTGCGGCCGGCTTCCACACCATCGAGCTGCTCGACCCCTATGCGCCCGACCTCGATGACCTGGAGCGAGCGCTGCGACGACGTGGACTGCGCCTGGACCTCTTCAACCTGCCCATGGGGGACTTCCTGGCCGGCGACCGGGGCTTCGCCGGAGACCCCAGGCGCAGGCAGGAATTCCGGCTCGGCGTGGACCGGGCCATCGTCATCGCCGAGCGCCTGGGGGCCAGCAAGGTCAACGCCCTGGCCGGCCGTCGCCTCCCGGAGCTGTCGGAGTCGACGCAGCTGGCCTGCCTCATCGAGCAGCTGGCTGAGGCAGCCGACCGACTGGCGACCGTGGGCGTCGCCGTCAACACCGAGCTCCTCAACCCCATCGAGAACGCCGGGTTCCTGCTCTCGGACCTGGCGCGCACGCGGTCGGTCATCGATGCCCTCGACGGACGGGTGGGGTTGCAGCTGGACGTCTATCACCTGCAGCGGACGCAGGGCGAGCTCCTGCCCACCATCGCGGCCTGCGCCGGCATCACGGGGCACGTCCAGATCGCCGACGCGCCGGAGCGCACGGAACCGGGCAGTGGCGAGATCAACTACGCGACGGTGCTCGGGGCCATCGCCGACAGCGGCTATCGCGGCCTCGTTGGCTGTGAGTTCCGGCCCAGCCAGCCTGGTATCGACCCCTTCGCATGGATGGATCGGCTGGGCGTGGTGAAGGCCTGAGGATGGATGGCACATGACGAAGCGCGGAGAAGCAGGATCCGGCGGCGTGCGCCCGCCAGCATCGAGGCGCTATGGCGTCGCTGGCCCCGGCGCGGCCGGTATGCTGTCCAGCGTGGCTCGATCGACACGTGGCGCCCAGGCCTACGTCCCCCAGTACGTCCAGATCCGCGATGAGATCACCCGGCGCATCGAGGCTGGGCAGTTCCGACAGGGAGACCGCATCCCCTCCCTGAGGGAGATGTGCGACGAGTTCGGCGTCTCCAGCATCACCGCACGCCGGGCACTCCTGGACCTGCTCAACGAGGGCATCGTGGAGCGCCGCGGTGGGCTGGGCGCCTTCGTCACGGGCATGCGCCGTCGGCTGCGCATCGCGGTCGTGATCATCGGCTACAACGAGAGCGCCTGGCGCCAGAACAGCGGTTCCTTCGGTCAGCTGGTGGGCGGCATCGCCTCGTCGATGTGGGAGCACGACGCGCTGCTCACGGTCCTGCCCGTCAACGATCCGATGACAGCCTCGCTGGCCATCCGACAGCTGCTGCACGACCAGCCCGTCGACGGGCTCCTGTTCCGGGTCGCCGGCGACGTCGACTGGCGGGTCGTGGAGATCCCCGCCGAGCAGGAGTTGGGTGCCGTGCTCATCAAGCGCACTCCACCCGGCGCGGGCGTCCCCGCCGTGCTGCCCGACGCGCGACGAGCGGGCAGCCTGGCGGTGGAACACCTGTACGGCCTTGGTCATCGACGCATCGGGCTGCTCACGGCGACCGCGTCCACCGACACCTACCGCGACCACAAGGCGGGCTTCATCGCGGCGCTCGAGCGCCAGGGCATCCGGGTCAGCCGCGATCTCGTCTGCGAGGTGCGCAGTGTCTTCGACGAGGACCGCCGCGCCGCCGCCGAGCGGCTCCTGCGACTCGAGCCGCGCCCCACGGCCATCGTCTGCAACGCCGATTTCCTGGCCCTCGACGCCTACGAGGCCGCGGCCGAGCACGGCCTGGTCATCCCGGACGACCTCTCGGTCGTCAGCTTCGACGACATGGAGTTCGCACAGCATCTGCAGCCGCCGCTGACGACCGTCCGGCTCTCCTACTACGACCTCGGTCGCGCCGCTGCGTCGACGCTCTTCCGCGTCCTCGAGGGCGACGAGGTGCCCACGGTCCAGGAGCTCCCGGTGGAGCTCATCGTCCGGGAGTCGACGGCACCCCCGCGCCCGGCACAGCCCGCCTGAGTCGCAGCGTCGGGCTCACCCGACGGCGCAGGTTCCCGCACGCGCGGGCGGCCGCGTATCATGCTAGGTATGTATACACGCATACCTGCTGCGTCGGCCTCAGCCGGCTTGACCCCGCCAGCCGGTCGCCTGTCCTCCCGCGAACGGGTCCTCACGGCGCTCGACCACCGCGAGCCGGACCGGGTGCCCTACGACTTCGGTGGCACCTTCGTGACGGGCACCCACCACGTGGCCTATCGGCGGCTTCGCGATCACCTGGGATTGTCGCCGGACGTGGAGATGGCCGACGTGCGCCTGGGGCTGGCCTGGGTCGGCCGGGACGTCCGCGATCTCCTGGGCGTGGACACCGGCATCGTGGCCACCCAGCCACCCGACCCGGCCAGCTGGCGACTGGAGATCCGCGACGCTGGCGAGTACCTGGAGCTGACCGACGAGTACGGCATGGACTGGCGCCAGCCCAAGGATGGCGGGCTGTACTTCGACCTGCACCGCAGCCCGCTGGCCGACGTGGAGACACCCCAGGACGTGGCTCGTCATCCCTGGCCGGACCCGACCGATCCGCACCGCTTCACGCAGCTCCGTGCCGACTGCGAGCGCGTGGTGTTCGAGGAGGAGCGGGCATCGGCCTGCAAGGGCATCATCCCGGGCACCCTGGAGGTGTCGCTCTGGATGCGCGGCTTCGAGCGTTTCTTCATGGACCTCGTGCTCGACCCCGGCCTGGCCGGGGCCATCCTCGACAAGGCCCTCGAGATCAAGCTGCGCTACTGGGAGTCGGTCTTCAGCCACATCGGCGACATCCTCGACGTGGTCTACGACGCGGACGACTACGGCAGCCAGACGGCACCGCTCATCGCGCCCGACCTGTGGCGCAAGATGGTCAAGCCGCGCATCAGCGAGCTCTACGCCTTCGTCCACGCGAACAGCCGCGCCAAGGTGTTCCTCCACTCCGACGGCGCCATCAAGTCGCTCATCCCGACCTCATCGAGGCCGGCGTGGACGCCCTCAACCCCGTGCAGTTCACCGCTGAGGGCATGGACATCGTCGAGCTCAAGCGCGAGTTCGGCCGCGAGATCGTCTTCTGGGGCGGCGGGATCGACACCCAGAAGGTGCTGCCCTGGGGAACTCCCGAAGAGGTCCGCGAGCAGGTCATGCGGAACGTGGAGGTGCTGATGCCCGGCGGTGGCTACGTCTTCGCCACCGTGCACAACGTCCAGGCCGATGTCCCGCCGGAGAACCTCGTGGCCATGGTCGAAGCCCTCCGCGAGGTGGGCGTCTATCGCTAGCGGGCGCCACTCCCAGGGGCCAGCCTGCGGCGCCTCGATGGCGTCGCGGACGGCTGTCCAGCCGGCGATGAAGGCGTCCCGGAAGTGCTGCACGGGGCCGAAGCCCTCGAACTCCTCCACCTCGAGCCCGTCGATGTCCAGCGCTCGCCGGAAGTCGTCGAAGCTGGCCGTCAACTGCTCGAGGATGTCCGATGGTGCCGGGTCATCCACGGTCTCGCGTCGCTCCGGGTCGGCCTCCAGGACCTCCTCGAAGGTCGACCAGTTCACGGTCGCGGCATGGCCTCCGCCGACCAGTGCCGGTGAGGTCTGCGGTCGTGCGAGCGCCACCGTAGAGCAGCTGGACGGGATAGGCTCGCTCGTCGACGAGGTGCTTGGCAGCCCGTGACCAGATGACGCCGGCCCATTGCGTCACCTCGGGCGAGACGGCGAGCCCGTCGCGGTCAGCCAGCTTGCGCAGGTGATCGCCGAAGATGCCGGTGATGGGCGCCATGATGAACACCGGGCGCTGCCCGCTCTCGTCGGCGGCGCGGCAGGTAGCGCTCACAGGTCTCCGTCACCTGGGCCAGGCTGAAGACCTCGGTCATGAGGGTGGGGCATCCTTCGCGCACGAGGCGCTCGAAGGCCTCCAGGCCGGGTCCCGTGGCCGGGATCTTGGGGATGCAGTTGACCCCCAGCCCACGTGCCATGCGCGCGGCTTCGAGGATGTGCTCCACGTCGGTGTCCAGCTCGGGGGCACCCTGGAACGAGACCCAGCCCTCGCGGCCCCCGGAGGCCTCGAACCGCGGCAGGAAGTGCGGGAGGATGCGGGCCACGAGGCGCGCCTGGACCTGGGCGACCGCGTCATCGCCAGCCGCGCCCTCCGCCGACGACCGCGGCGATGTCGGCCTCGATCTCATCCGGCGCACGCTTCAGCAGATTGCCGCCGTACGCCGGGTTGGTCGTGCAGGCCACGGCGCCCTGCGCCAGCGCCAGCCCGATCTCCTCCTGGGTGGGGTTGTTGACCCAGACACGGCTCGGCGTCTCGCGAGCGAGCCAGCCGAAGTAGTTCTCCGTCATGCGTATGCTCTCTCCCCTGGAAGTCCGATGTCGGTGTCTGACGACCTTGCTCTAGGGTCCCTCGACCCTGATATGCTTGCATGCACACATCACATAGGCAAGTCCGGTCTCGTGCACACGCGGCAGCCTGGCCGGGTACGAGGGAGCGATGGAGATGACGAGCCCGACTTCACCGGGTCAAGCGACGGACGCGGTCGCTGTCGGTGCCGCGGTCGCCAGCCAGCGGTCGGCTGCGCTCGCGGCGCTCATGCGCGTCCCGCCACCCATCGTTCAGGTCTCGATCGACGTGCCCACCGTCGAGCAGGCCATCGAGATCGGGCACATGGCCGTCCGGGCCGGCGTCGACCTGCTCGAGTTCGGGACACCCATCGTGCTCTACGAGGGCCTCTCCGTGCTCGACCGCTTCAAGGCGGCCTTCCCTGACCGGCCCGTCCTGGCTGACGTCAAGATCGTCGACGGTGCCAGGAAGTACGTCGTCTCGGCGGCTGAGAAGGGCGCCGACTTCGTGACCATCTGCGGTGTGGCCAGCGACGCCAGCATCCGCCAGGCGCTGGCGGGCCAGCGCGAGACCGGCATCACCGTGATGGTGGACCTGTATGCCGCCCCTGACCCCGTCCAGCGGGCGATCGAGGTGGTGGGCATGGGCGCCCAGGTCGTGCTCGTCCACTACGGTGGCGACGCGCGCGCTGAGGACCCCACGGCCGACGACACCCTGTCCGTGCTGCCTCGCGTGAAGGCCGCCGTGGGGGTTCCCGTTGGGGTGGTCACCTTCGACCCCGAGGGCGGTGCGGCAGCCGTGGCCGCCGGCGCGGACATCGTGCTCATCGGCCACCCCTACCTGCTGGGACCCCAGGCAGAAGCCGATGCTGACCGAGTACGTTCGCCGCGTGAAGGCGGTCCGCGCCTGACCGCGGCGAGCCATCACGACGAAGGGGGAGAACGATGAAGGCGATGCTCCTGAGCGCGCCGAGCGTGCTGGAGATCGTGGAGACTGCCGGACCCGGTCATCAGCCGCGATGACGATGTCCTCGTGCGCGTCCGGGCGGCCAGCATCTGCGGTTCGGACACGCACGGCTATACGGGTGCGACCGGGCGTCGCACGCCGCCCCTGGTGATGGGACACGAGGCCACCGGTGAGGTGGTCGCCGTGGGACCGGCCGTCACCGCCGTGGTGCCGGGCGATCGGGTCTTCGCCATGCCGATGCACTGGTGCGGCACCTGCTCGGCCTGCCGCAACGGTGCCTTCGACCTGTGCCCGGAGCGCAAGGTCTACGGGGGCGACCTGCCCGGTGCCTTCGCCGAGCTCTTCCTCATCAGCGAGCGCACCGCCATCCCCATCCCCGACGAGGTCAGCTACGGCCAGGCCGCCCTCATCGAGCCCCTCGCCGTCGTCATCAAGGGCCTTGCCCGCGCCAACATCGCCGCAGGCGACAGTGCCGTGGTCATCGGTGGCGGCCCCATCGGCCTGATCGCCACGGCCGTGCTGGCGCTCCACCAACCGCGCCCGCTCGTCGTCATGGAGCCGCTCGCGATGCGCCGCGACATCGCCCGCGCCATGGGCGCCACGCTCGTCCTCGACCCGACCGGCGGAGGACGCTGGCCGCCCAGGTGGAAGAGGCCACGCATCGGGCTCGGTGCCGACGTCACCGTGGAGGCGGTCGGCTCGACGGCATCGGTGGCTTCGGCCGTGGACGCTCACCCGGGCCGGCGGACAGCTGGTCTGGCTCGGCAATGTCGGGCGCGTCATCGAGATCGACGAGTTCAAGGTCGTCTGGAAGCAGCTCACCATCCACGCCAGCGTGGGCGTCACCAGGACGTCCGTCGAGCGTGCCATCAGGCTCATCGCCGACGGCTCGGTCCCGGTCGAGCACATCCTCACCCTGGACGTGCCGCTCGCCGAGGCCGTCGATGCCTTCCACCGGACGGCGCGCGACCCGAGAGATCGTCAAGACCATCATCCGCCCCTGACGGGCTGGACGACGGGCGCCCGTGGCGCGGCCCAGCGGAGGAGCGCAGGAGGAGCAGCGATGGCAACCCTTCCCTTCATCGACACGCACGTCCACTTCTACGACCTGCAGGACCCGAACTTGCGCTACGACCTGCTCCAGCCTGGCGCCCGACACGAGATCCTGGAGGACATCCGCGCCATCCAGGCGCAGCGTTACTGGGCCGACGACTGGCTGGCCGAGGTGCGCTTCTCCAATGTCGTGAAGTCCATCCACGTCCAGTGCGCCGGGGGCATCGAGGACCCCGTCGAGGAGACACGCTGGCTGCAGGCCTTCGCCGACCGCCTCGGTCATCCGCACGGCATCGTCGCCGAAGTCCACTTGGCACGACCGGACGCCGAGGACGTCATCGAGCGGCACATGGAGTTCGCCAACGTCCGGGGCGTGCGCGAGTACCGCGACGACGACTACCTGCGCGACCCGCCTGGGTGCGAGGCTTCTCACACCTGCAGAAGCATGGCCTGGTGAGCTGCGTGCACGCCGGCCGGACACGTATGCCGACGTCAAGCGGCTGGCCGAGGACTACCCGGGCATGCGTATCTGCCTGGACCATGCCGGCTTCCCGCGCGGCCGCGACGACGAGTACTTCGCACTCTGGAAGCGCGAGATCGCCAACCTCGCCGAGGCACCCAACGTCATCGTCAAGGTCTCCGGACTGGACATCTGCGACCCGGGCTGGACGATCGATTCGCTGCGGCCCTGGGTCATGACCTGCATCGAGTCCTTCGGACCCGAGCGCACCGTCTTCGCCTCCAACTGGCCCTTCGGGCGGCTGCATTCGTCCTACCCGGATGTCATCGACGCGTACGCCACCCTCATCAGGGACTTCTCGCCCGACGAGCAGACAGCCATGTTCAGCGCCAACGCGGAGCGCTACTTCCGGATCTGACCGGCGAGCCACCTCCTGGCCGGGCTTCGTGGGCGGCCCCTCGCGACGCGAGCCACCGCCGTGGCGGACACCGCTCGGTCGCGCCGGGCAAGAGTGTGGTCTCCGACTTGCCTCCGGCGTGCCCGCGCGATAGGCTGGGGCAAGAGCGTGTATGCACACCTGCGAACCGCAGTCAGTCGAGCCCAGTCAGGAGGGGACCATGCAGCGGATCATCGATGATCCCGCGCTCGTCGTGGAAGACATGCTTCGGGGCTTCGTCCGGGCGCACCCCGACCTCGTAGCGGCGACCGACGACCCGCGCGTGCTGCGTGCCGCCGGCGCGCCGATCCCGGGCAAGGTGGGCATCGTCACCGGTGGCGGCTCGGGCCACAAGCCGGCCTTCATCGGCTACCTGGGTCGCAACATGGTCGACGCCGTGGCCGTGGGCGAGATCTTCACCTCGCCGTCCGCGTCAGCGTTCCTCATCGCCTTCCGGGCCGCCGACGGGGGGGCCGGCGTGGCCTGCCTCTACGGCAACTATGCGGGCGACAACATGAACGTCAAGCTTGCCCGGCGCAATGCGGACAAGGAGGGCATCCGGGTCGAGACCGTCATCGCCAATGACGACGTACCCTCTGCGCCGCGGGACGAGCGCGCCAAGCGGCGTGGCGTGGCCGGCGAGGTGTTGATGTGGAAGGTCGGTGGCGCCAGGGCGGCCCTGGGCGGCACGCTGGACGAGGTCATCGCCGCCGCCCAGAAGGCCATCGACAATACCCGCAGCATCGGCGTCGGTCTGACGCCCTGCACGATCCCGGCTGTTGGCAAACCCAACTTCACGATCGAGCCCGGGATGATGGAGGTGGGCATCGGCCACCACGGCGAGCCCGGCGTCTCGGTGGAGCCGCTGAAGCCGGCCGGGGACATCGCCGCTCAGATGATGGATGTCATCCTCCCGGACCTGCCCTTCGAGCGGGGCGACGAGGTCGCCTGCTGGTCTCGGGGCTGGGTGCCACCCCGGTCATGGAGCTCTACATCCTCTTCGACCACCTGGCCACCATCGCCGCCGACGCTGGCCTCTCGATCCGGCGTCCCTACGTGGGCAATTACTTCACCTCGCTCGAGATGATGGGTGCCACCGTCACCGTCATGCGCCTCGACGACGAACTGAAAGCCTGCCTGGACCTGGAGGCCGACAGCGTGGGCCTGCGGCAGCTGCCGGCATGACCCCCAGCCTCGTTCGCCGGCGTCCGAGGGACGGGTCGTCATCGACGCGCTGGTCGCCGCGATCGACGACAACGCGGCCATGCTGAGCGAGATCGACGGCGCCATCGGTGACGGCGATCACGGCATCAACATGCGCAAGGGCTTCCTGATGGCACGCGATGATCTGCCTGAGCAGGTCGACCTCTCGACCGGCCTGGTGACCCTGGGCGATGCCCTGCTGACCCGGATCGGGGGTGCCATGGGGCCGCTCTACGGCAGCTTCTTCATCGAGATGGGCACGGCGTGTGCAGGCGTCGAGCGCATCGACGCGGCCACCGTGGGGCGCATGCTTGCGGCGGGTCGCGCGGTGGTCGAGGACCTCGGTGAGGCTCGCGTGGGTGACAAGACCCTGCTCGACACGCTCGTCCCTGCCAGCGAGGCCTACCTGCGCGCTATCGACGCAGGCGCCCCGTTCAACGAGGCGCTCGCGGCCATGGCCGAGGCGGCCGAGCGGGGCAAGGAGTCGACCCGGGACCTCGTGGCCAGGGTCGGCCGGGCCAGTCGCCTCGGCGAGCGATCGCGGGGCGTGCTCGACGCAGGAGCCACCTCCTGCTGGCTCCTGCTGACGGCGCTGGCCGACTCGATGCAGGCGCTATTGGTGACCGCCGACTGACTCGCCACGCGACGCGGCATCGGCCGACAGCGGACGCGCGGCCAGCGGACGCACGGCCAGCGGACGCGCGTGCCAATGGAATGGCATGCCGACCCGAACCCCAGTGGCGGGGGCCGGCCTTGTCTGACTCGAGAAGCTGACTTGACGGTTGCGGTCAGCCGGTGGGCACCTGGTTTCGGAAGGCCTCGGCGTTCTCCAGGCGCCGCTTGACGGCGTTGACGAAGCGCGCTCCGACCTCGCCATCGACGAGCCGATGGTCGGCCGTCAGCGTGATGCGCATCACCTGGCGAACGGCGATGCCGTCACCGAAGACGCGCGGCTCAGGCGTGACGCTGGAGACGGCCAGGATGCCCGACTCGCCGGGGTTGATGATGGCCGTGAACTGCTCCACTCCGAACATGCCCATGTTGGAGACGCTGAACGTGGAGCCGGAGAGGGCGTCCGGGCTGAGCTTGCCCGTGCGGGCCGCAGCGACGACCTCCGCCGTGCGGTCGTGCAGAGCGCGCACGCTGAGCATGTCGGCCTCGCGCACGACCGGCACCAGCAGTCCGGCCGGTACCGAGACCGCCACCCCGAGGTGGACGTGCTCGTGCTTCCAGACCGTCACGCCATCGGTGGAGGCGTTGAGGATGGGGAACTCGCCGAGCGCCTGGACGGTGGCGGCGTGGATGAAGTCGGTCACCGAGATGTCCGAGCCGCGCTTCTTGAGGTCGGCGCGCAGCGCGAGCAGGTCGGTCATGTCCACCGCGACGGTCACGCTGAAGGTGGGCACGGACGTGCCCTCCGTCAGCCGCCGGGCGATGGTCTGGCGCATCCGGCTCAGCGTCTCGCCGGGGCCGGACATGGCCGCAGCCGGCAGCGCCGGCGCGGAGCGGGCTGCTGGGGCTGGGGTCTCCGCCGATGTGGCCGCCGGCGCGACCGACCCTGCCGCCCCCGCAGTCGCGGCGCTGGCTCGATGGTCGGTGCCGGTGCGCCCGCCTCGGAGGCAGCCGCCAGGACGTCACGCTCGACGATGCGGCCACCGGGTCCGGTGCCGGTCACGCTCCGCGGGTCGATGCCCAGCTCCGCCGCGACCCGGCTGGCCCGCGGGCTGATGATGATCCGGCCACCGGCCGACTGACCGACAGGCGCCGCACCGACGCCCGGGCTCGGCCGCCGACGTCTCCGGCTGGACCGGCGGACGTCGCCTAGTGGACCCGCAGGGGGAGGGTGCCCCTGGCCGGTCTCGCAGGGCGCCGGCGGCAGTCGCTCGCCGGCGCCGCGGCCGCCGCCGAGCCGCCGGCCGACCGCCGCCACGGCCGCACCAGCCGCCACGGCCGCCGGGATCTCCTCCCCGGGCTGCCCGATCCAGGCCACGATGGACTCGACCGGCACCGTCGCCCCCTCGGGCGCGTCGATGCGCAGCAGCACGCCCTCGTCGAAGGCCTCGATCTCCATGTTGGACTTGTCGGTCTCGATCTCGAAGAGCGGGTCGCCCCGGACGACCTTGTCGCCCTCCTTCTTGAACCACTGCAGGACCGTGCACTCCTCGGTCATCTGCCCTGGCATGGGCATGCGGATCGCGACGGCCATCAGATGAGCCCTCGGACTGCGGTCGCGATGTCGGTGGCGTTGGGCAGGAAGGCTGCCTCCAGCGCCTCGGCCTGCGGCGAGATGCCGTTGGCGGCCCCGATGCGCGCCACCGGCGCGTCGAGGTCGTCGAAGGCTTCGTTCACCACGCGGGCCACGATCTCGTTGACGTAGCTGCCGATGAGCACCGCCTGCGCGGCCACCACGCAGCGCCCCGTCTTGCGCACCGACGCCAGCACCGTCTCCATGTCCAGCGGCACCAGCGTGCGCAGGTCGATGACGTCGCACTCGACGCCCTCGCCCGCCAGCGTCTCCGCCGCCGCCAGGGCATCCGTGACCGCCGGCCCCCAGGCCACGATCGTGGCGTCAGCACCCTCGCGGGCGACGCGGGCCACCCCGATGGGCACCAGGTAGTCGGGATCGTCCGGGATGGGGCCCCGCTCCGCGTAGAGCGCCTGGCTCTCGCAGAAGAGCACCGGGTCGTCCGAGCGGATGGCCGACTTCAGGAGGCCCTTGGCGTCCGCCGCCGTGGCCGGGTAGATGACCACCAGGCCGGGCGTGTGCGTGAAGATCGACTCCAGGGACTGCGAGTGCTGGCCGCCGTAGCCCTTGCCGGCCCCGACCGAGGCGCGGATGACGAGCGGCACGGTCGTCTGGGCACCGCTCATGTAGTGCCACTTGCCGGCCTGGTTGGCGATCTGGTCCGACGCCATGAGGGCGAAGTCCATGTACATGAGCTCCACGACGGGCCGCAGGCCGGCCATCGCCGCGCCCACGCCCGTGCCGCAGATGGCGGCCTCGGAGATGGGGGTGTTGAAGACGCGGTCGCGACCGAAGGTCTCCATGAGGCCCTTGCTGGCCTTGAAGGCGCCGCCGTAGTCGGCCACGTCCTCGCCGTAGAAGATGACGCGGCTGTCGCGGGTCATCTCCTCGACCATGGCCTCGCGCAGCGCGTCGCGCTGCAGCATGCCGGCATCGGTGACCTTGGGCACGGGCGCCGCCTCGTAGACCTTGGGCGTGGCGAACGCTGCCGGCACGGTCTCGGTCACGGTACCGGCGTACATGAACTTCAGCACGTCGGCCGGGTCGGGGTCGGTGGCGGCGGCGGCGCGCTTGGCAGCCGCGGCGTTGCGCTCGGTCGCGGCCGCCTTGACCGCTGCCAGCCCGGCCTCGTCCAGGACGCCGGCCGCCGACCAGCTGGCGGCCCAGGTTCTCGATGGGATCGACGGCCCGCCAGGCCTCCTCCTCCTCACGCGTGCGGTACTCGTTGCGCGGGTCGGAGAGCGAGTGGCCGTAGTAGCGGTAGGTGGAGGACTCGATGAGCACGGGGCCCTCACCGGCGCGGCAGAGCTCCGCCGCCCGGGTCACCGCGTCGCGCACGGCCAGCACGTCCATGCCGTTGACGACCTCGGCGTGCATGCCGTCGTCGGCGAAGCCCGCGCCGCGCAGCGCCAGCGCCTTGACGCCCATGACCTCGTCGTCGGTTCGATGGGTCATGCCGTAGTGGTTGTTCTGGATGAGGAAGATGATGGGCAGCCCGCCGTGGCGCTCGCCGGCCAGGAAGTTCGACCACTGGTACTGCGAGGCGAAGTTGAGCGACTCCAGCACCACGCCGTTGGCGTAGGCGCCGTCACCGGCGAAGCAGCAGACGACCTCACCGGTGCCCAGGTAGCGCAGGGCCATGGCGGCGCCGGTGGCGATGGGCACGCTGCCGCCCACGATGGCGTTGGCGCCCAGCTGGCCACTCGAGAAGTCGGCGATGTGCATGCCGCCGCCGCGTCCCCGGCAGTAGCCCTCGTCCTTGCCGAAGAGCTCGGCGATGGTGCGGTAGACGTGCTCCTCCAGGGCAGCTGCGACGAGCCCGGCGCGGTCCGTGGCGCCGCTGCCCGGCACGCGGGCCTTGAGCTGCTCGTCGCTCATCTGGCGGATGGCCGAGAAGCCCTTGGCGATGGCGTCACCGTGGCCGCGGTGGGAGCTCGTGATGCGGTCCGTGGGCCACAGCACCGACGAGGCGCCCACGGCCGTGCCCTCCTGGCCGATCGACACGTGCGTCGGCCCGCGGTACGCGTAGCCGCTCAGCGGCTCGTAGCCGCCCGAGCGCAGCCGGACGATCATCTCCTCCAGCTCGCGGATGGCCAGCATGTCGTCGAGCAGCTCGATGGCCGACGCGGCCGTGACGCGGCCGTCACGCAGCTCGGTCGCCAGGTCGCCGCGATAGGTGAAGCCCTTCACCGCCGGCGGCTGGATGGTGAACGGCTCGAAGACCGGCCGGTGTCCGAGCGGTAGAGGGTGGTGGTTTCGGACATCGATCCTCCTCAGGCGACCATGACGCGGACGCCAGCACTGGCGAAGACAGAGGCGGCCGCCTCGTCGAGGTCGGCGTCGGTGATGACGACGTCGATCTGGTCGAGACGACCGGCGTGAGCGAATGAACGGGAGCCGAGCTTGCTGCTGTCCGCCAGCAGCACGACCTCACGCGCCCTTGACAGGACGCGTGACTTGGTGAAGGCCTCGCCGGGGTCGGTCGTGGTCAGACCGGCATCCAGCGAGAGGCTGAACGTGCCCATGAAGGCACGGTCCACGAAGAGCTCATCGAGAAGCCGCGCGGAGAGCGGCCCCACGAGCGCCTGGCTGAGTGGCCGCAGCTCACCGCCCACGACGATGAGACGCGGTCCCCGGCCGGCCAGCTCCACGATGGCCGGCAGGCTGTTGGTGACGACCGTGATGTCCGTCCGCTCGACGAGCAGGCGCGCCAGCTCCAGGCAGGTGCTGCCGGCGTCCAGGTAGATGCGCGCCTCCGGCTCGACCAGCATCGCCGCCCGAGCGGCGATGCGCCGCTTCTCCTCGGCGTGCTTGGCGGCCTTGGCCTCGAAGCGCGCCTCGATGGGCCGCCCGTCCACGGCCACGGCGCCGCCGTGGACGCGCCGAAGCGCGCCACGCTCCTCCAGCTCGTCCAGGTCCCGGCGGATGGTGGCCGTGGAGACGCCCAGCTCCTCGCGCAGCTCCTCCACGCGCACGGCGTGGCGCGAGCGCACGATCTGGCGCACGCGCTCCTGTCGCTCAGGCGCGAAGGCCACGACGTTCCCAGGGGTTCGCTCAGAATTCGCTCATGGAATGCTGCTATTCGAGCACGAACGAGCAGACTCTGTCAACCCGACCAAGGTCACCCGACAACCCTGCCGCTCGGACCGTCCGAGTGGTCGACCACGTGCGTACCATCGGTCGCATGTCCCGATTCGCTGATGCCCTGGCGCGCGCCGATGGCCGCCTCGTCCTCGCCGAGCTCGTCCCCTGGGCGGGCACCATCCAGGACCACGCTGGTGAGCGCCTGCGCTCGGAGGCCCGCGACCTCGCGGCCGACGCGCGCGTCAGCGCCATCACCATCACCGACAACGCGGGCGGACACGTCCGCCTGGGACCGCTCACCCTGGGTCACGCCATCCACGACATGGGCGGCGAGGTCCTCGTCCACGTGGCCTGCCGTGAGCGCAACCGCGCCTCGCTGGAGACGCTCGCCTACGGCCTCGCCAGCGAGGGACTCACCAACGTCCTGGCGCTCTCCGGCGACTTCCCCACGGACGGCTATCACGGACGCTCGCGACCGGTCTTCGACATCGACTCGGTCGGCCTCCTGGCGCTCCTGCGCGATGCCTCGGCGCACGGCCTGCACTTCACCACGGGGGCAGCCGTCAACCCCTTCAAGGCGCTGGAGGCCGACCTGGTGCCGCAGCTCCTGAAGCTCGCGCTGAAGGTTCGGGCGGGCGCCTCGTTCGCCATCTGCCAGGTGGGCTGGGACGCGCGCTCGCTGCACGAACTCATCCGCTGGAGCGAGGCGCAGGGCCTGGGCATCCCCCTCATCGCCCCCGTCTACATCCTGGGCCGGGGCGTGGCCCGCGTCTTCCACCGCGACGAGATCCCCGGCATCCGCCTCAGCGCGGAGCTGCTGGCCATGGTGGAGGCAGCCGCCGAGTCGCCGGACAAGGGCCGCGCCCGCTTCCTGGAGCTGGCTGCGATGCAGGTCGCCGTGGCCCGTGGCCTTGGCTACGCGGGCGTCTACGTGGCCGGCCAGCGCGACGCCTCGGAGATCGACCGCGTGCTGAGCATGGCTGACGCCTACGGTCCGGACGACTGGCGCGGCATGCTGGCCGAGGTCTCCTACCCGGAGCCGGGCGCCCACCGCCTCTTCGAGCCCGGTGACGTGCCGCAGCTGGCGTCCGACCGACCCGCCCGACCGGGCAAGGCCCCCGGTGCGCCGCTCTTCTACCGCTTCAATCGCCTCGTGCACGACCACGTCTTCGACCCCGAGTCGAAGGGCTTCGCGGTCGCCCGCGCCGCCTACGGCCGCCTTGAATCGATGCACATGGTCAAGCCCGCCCACGTGCTCGAGCAGGCCGCCAAGATCCCCATGTACGGCTGCAAGGACTGCGGCGACTGCTCGCTGCCGGACATCGCCTACCAGTGCCCGGAGGGCGCCTGCGCCAAGAACCAGCGCAACGGACCCTGCGGCGGCTCGCTCAACGGCCGAGTGCGAGGTGCCGGGCAAGCCCTGCATCTGGGCCAACGCCTACGCTCGTCTCAAGCCCTACGGGGAAGCGCTCACCATGCTCGATCGCGAGCCTGTCCTGCAGGACAATGCGCTACGTGGCACCAGCGCCTGGGCCAACACCTTCATGGGCCGTGACCACTACCGCCACCAGAGCCAAGGAGACGACTCGTGACCGACGCCGCAGGCGCCCGCCCGTTCATCATCATCGGCGAGAACATCCACTGCACCCGCGTCGTCAAGCGCGACGGCGCGCGCGGTGGCGTGGCGCCTGATGGGCGGCCCGGCGTGCGCTTCCCCGATGGCTCCGGCGGCGAGACCTGGCTGCCGCTGCCCGACTCCATCCTGGAGATCCACGGAGTTCACCACCAGCCGCCGCATCAAGCACGTCATGGCCGCCGTGCGCCAGGGCCTGGCCGGTGGACCGGAAGCAGCCGCAGCCGCCGCGTACGTGGCCTGGATGGCTGAGCGGCAGATCGCCGGCGGTGCCGCCTACCTGGACCTCAACGTGGACGAGATCGACCCGGAGACCGCCGGCCGCGTGGACGCCATGACCTGGCTGGTGCGTGCGGTCGGCCCGCGTCTCCAGCGTGCCGCTCTCCATCGACTCCTCGGACGCGACCGTCCTGGAGGCCGGGCTTGACGCCATCGACCCGGCCTGGGCCGGCGGCGCCACGCCGATGGTCAACTCCGCCTCCGCGGAGCGGACCGACATCCTCGACCTGTGCGCCCGGCGCGGCACCCCGGTGGTGCTCTCGTGCACGGGCTCGTCGATGCCGTCAGGGAGCCAGGACCGCCTCGACCGGGCGGAGCAGATCATCCGGCCTGGCCCTCGAGAAGGGCATGCCGGAGGAGTCGCTCTACGTCGATGCCCTCATCATCCCCATCGGCGTCGACCCCTTCGCCGGGTCGGCCTACCTGGACGCCGTGCGCGGCATCCGCGAGCGCTTCGGCCGGCGCATCCACGTCACCGGCGGCATCTCCAACGTCTCCTTCGGCCTGCCCGCGCGCCGACTCGTGAGCGATGTCTTCCTGGACCTCTGCGTGCAGGCCGGCAACGACAGCGGCATCGTGGACCCGGTGGCGGCGGACATCGCCGCCGCGCTCGCGCCAGACCGCGACTCGGAGGCCTACAAGCTGGCGGCCGCCATGCTCACCGGCGAGGACGCCTTCGGCATGGCCTTCATCGAGGCCTTCCGGGCGGGCCGCCTGGGCGAGGCCGCGGCAGGCTGACCCCGTGTGGCGTCAGCCTCCGCTGGCGCCACCACTCGCGCTGCTGGCGCCACCACCCATGCGGCCGGCGGAGATGACACGGTCGAGGAACTGGCGCGTGCGCGGCTGACGCGGGCTGCCGAAGATCTCGACCGGCGGCCCCTCCTCCAGGATCTGGCCCTGGTCGAGGAAGCAGACGCGGTCGGCGATGTCCCGCGCGAAACCCATCTCGTGGGTGGCGATGATCATCGTCATGCCCTGCTCGGCCAGTCCGCGGATGACGTCCAGGACCTCGGCCACGAGCTCCGGGTCGAGGGCGCTGGTGATCTCGTCGAGGAGCAGCAGGTCCGGCTTCATGGCCAGCGCGCGCACGATGGCGACGCGCTGCTGCTGCCCGCCTGACAGTCGATCGGGATACTGCTCGCGCCTTCTCGGCCAGGCCGAAGCGCTCCAGGAGGTCCCGGGCCTCCCGCTCGGCCTCGGCCCGGGAGAGCCTCAGCACCTTCCGTGGCGCCAGCGTGATGTTGGACAGCACGGTCATGTGCGGGAAGAGGTTGTAGGCCTGGAAGACGATGCCGATGCGGCGTCGGATGCGGTCGACCTTCGTGCCGCGCGCCGTGATCTCCTCGCCCTCCACCACGACCCGGCCGGCATCGATGGGCTCCAGCAGGTTGACGCAGCGCAGCAGCGTCGACTTGCCCGACCCCGACGCCCCGATGAGGCAGACGACCTCGTGCTCGTGGACGACGAGGTCGATGCCCTTGAGCACCTCGAGCGTCGCCGAACGACTTGTGGAGGCCCTCGATGCGGACCGCTTCCGCGCCGAAGCGCCGCCCGCTGGCACCGGTCACGGAGAGCTCCGGCGCCACTCATCGGGCGCCTGCCATCTGCCGACGCTGGTCACGGGCGACGAGCCAGTCCACGAAGCGTGAGAGCGGGATGGTGAGGGCCAGGAAGAGCAGCGCCGTGACCACGTAGGGCGTGAAGTTGAAGGCCGGGGCGGCCTCGATGTCCGCGCGGCGGAAGGCCTCCACGAGGCCCAGCAGGCCGACCAGGGCCGTGTCCTTCTGGAGCCCGATGAAGTCGTTGAGCAGGGGCGGGATGACGCGCCGCACGGCCTGCGGCACGACCACGTAGCGCAGGGCCTGGAAGCGGGAGAGGCCCAGCGACCGGGCGGCCGCCTCCTGGCTGGGATGCACGGAGTTGATGCCGGCCCGGTAGACCTCCGAGACGTAGGCGGAGTAGAGCAGCACGAGCGAGAGCGTGCCCCAGAAGAACTCGTCCTGGGGCATGCCCTCGATGCCCAGCCCCGGCATCCCGAAGCCCAGGATGTAGACCACGAGGATGGCCGGCAGGCCCCGCATGACGTCCACGTAGACGATGGCCAGGCCGCGGATGGGCGTGAAGACGGGTCCGGGCAGGCTGCGCATGAGGGCCAGCAGCAGCCCGAAGATGAGGACGAAGACCTCGGCCACCAGGAACATCTGGACGTTGATCCAGAAGGCCCGCACGATCTTCGGCCAGGACGAGGCGAAGATCTCGGGGTCGAAGAAGAACGACTGGAACTCGTCCCAGCCGGGCGAGTTGACGATGAGGAAGCCCACCAGCACCAGGAACAGGAGCGTGCTGATGAGCGACACGAGGACTCCCCGGCTGCCCGTGTCGGAGCCGCCGAGGAGCCTGGAGCGGCGCGAGCCGGAAGGCATCGCCTCCCGGCTCGGCGTCCCGGGGTCGGTCATGCCGGGCCCCGGGACCGATCAGCCGTCACTCGAAGAAGGGTGCGGCGTTCACCTCGCTGATCCACTGGTCGTAGATGGCCTGCCAGGTGCCGTTCTCCTTGATGACCGCGAGTGCCTCGTTCACGCAGGCGGTGAGGGGACTGTCCTTCTCCAGGACCATGCCGAAGTACTCACTCGCCTCGGTGGCGATCTGTCCGGCCACCGACCCTTCCGGCTCCGGCGTGTCGAAGTCGTCGAGCTGCGCATCGCGGATGTAGAAGGCCGCTCGGCAGGTCCACGACGAGGCCGTCGATGCGGCCGTTGCTGAGCGCCTTGGTGCCACCCGGCGACGTCCTTGTAGGCCAGCACCTCGCTCGTGGGCTGGATGAGGGTCTCGACGATCTCCAGGCTCGTGGTGCCCACCGGGGCGCCGAGCCTGAACTCCTTGAGGTCGGCCAGGCTGGTCGCCTCGTTGATGGGGTTGTCCGCCAGCGCCACGATGCCCTGGTTCACGTCGAAGTAGGAGTCGCTGAAGTCGACCCGCTCGGCGCGCTTGGGGCGGTAGGAGACCTGGCCGAGGTGGATGTCGAAGTCCTTCTCGCCCGGCTTGAAGGCCAGGCCGAAGGCCGCCTGGCCGACCCAGTCGACCTGGTCCGGGGCGAAGCCGAGGGCGGCCGCGATGGCATAGGCCATGGCCGACTCGTAGCCCTCGCCGGACGGCGGGTAGCCACCGAAGTCGGCCCACTCGGAGCCCTCCGGGACCTCGCCTGACCACCACGGCGGGAAGGCCGGGTTGTCCGTGCTGACGGTGAAGCGGCCGGGGTTCTTGAGGACGCCGTCGAGAGCCGCGGCCTGGCAGGCCTCGCTGACGAGCGCCGGTGCCATGGACTCCACGGGCGCCATGGACTCGACGGCCGGCGCCATGGACTGCATCCTGGGCCAGCGCGCCGAGCGGGCTGGCCAGCAGCGCGATGCTGGCGGCACCCACGGCCAGCACGCCCGCGCGTCGGCGATGATCGGACATCTGGTGCTTCCCTCCTCGTTCCTTGTCCCAGCAGGCGGCCTCATGGTCCCACAGCCGAGCGCGCTGCGCGCTCTCGTGCCAGCATGGGCGGCGTGATCGACCCGAGCGCCCCGCTCGGCTACGGGGGCCCGCCGCCGTGGCAGCGAGACCCGCAGCCGGGACCGGCCACTCAGCCCCCGCAGGCTCCCCAGCCCCCGCAGGCCCCGGCTGGCTGGCAGCCCGGCCCACCAGCCCCCGGGCCATCGACCAGCGCAGGATGGCAGGCTGGCCCGCCTCCCCCGCCGCCTTCGTGGCCCGGCTGGCCACCTCCCGCGGGCACCGCCCCGCCGACGAGCGATCCGCGACTCGGTCGGAGCCAGCCGCCTCCGACCGCTCGCCAGAGACGATCGCCCCGCAGTGACCCTGGCGGGCTCGTGGCCGGGCTCGTCATCGCCGGGCTCGGCCTGTTCTTCCTGGCCGGCCAGGTGGAGCCGGACATCGGCCGCTTCGTGACCCTCTTCATCGGCCTGGCCATGCTGGCCGTCTTCGTCGTCCGCCGCGAGTACGGCTTCCTCGTCCCGGGCTCGCTGCTGACCGGCATCGGCATCGGCATCGCCCTGGAGCCGGCCACCAGCGGCGACATCGAATCGGGCGTGATGATGCTCTCCATCGCGGGCGGCTTCCTGGGGATCTGGGTGCTCGGCTCGCTCTACCGCCTTCCGCAGAACCACTGGTGGCCGCTGATCCCGGGCGGCATCCTCACCCTGATCGGCCTCGTGCAGATCAGCCGCACCGACGTGGAGGGCGCCCTGCGTCTGTGGCCCGTCATCCTCATCGTCATCGGCGCCCTCGTCCTTGGGCGCCACCTGGGCCGCCGCTCCTAGAGCTCGACGCGGTCACGAGAGCGGAGGCAGCTCCTGGGGGTCCTCCAGCACGCCGCGGAAGAGGTCGCCCTTCGCCTCCACTCGCCGGATGATCGAGCGGATGTCCCAGTTGTCCGGTCGCAGCGTCGGGTCGTCCAGCTCGTCCCAGGTGATGGGCGCCGAGACGGCCGCTGAGGCGACGGGCCGGACGGCATAGGGAGCCACCAGCGTCTTGATGGGCGAGTTCTGGGTGTAATCGAGGCGGGCCCTGCCGCCGCGATCGGCCTTGCCCCACTCCCACGAGACGAGCTCCGGGACGACCGCTCCCACGCCCCTGGACAGCTGCCCGGCCCACTCGCGCGTCTCGTCGAAGGTGTATCTCGGCTGGACGTGGATCCAGACCTGGATGCCGCGCTTGCCGGTGACCTTGGGGTGGCCGCGCACGCCGAGGTGTTGCAGCGCGGTGCGGAAGAGACGGGCCAGCGTCACCACCTCCGGCCAGGTGGTCTGCTCACCGGGGTCGATGTCGATGTAGGCGTACGTCGGCCGCCAGTACTCGGGGAGCCGGCTGGTCCAGGGGTGCAGGTCGATGACGGCCTGGTTGGCGGCCCAGGCCAGCGTGGCGACGCGGTCGGCGACGAGGTACGTGTGCGACCGGTCACGCTCAGCTTCCGGGTACTCCCAGCGGTTGACCCACTCCGGCGCGTGGCCGGGGAGCTGCTTCTGCCAGAACTGCGTGCGCCCGGCGACACCGTCCGGCCAGCGATGCAGGTTGAGCGGGCGGTCACGCAGGTAGGGCAGCAGGACGGGCGAGATCGTCGTGTAGTAGCGCACCAGGTCCCGCTTGGTGAAGCCGGCTGCCGGGAACAGCACCTTGTCCAGGTTGGAGAGCTCGACGGCATGCCCGCCGACCTCCCAGTGGCCGCCGTCCCCCAGGGCTGCCAGCGCCGCCAGCTCCGCGCGAGTCACGGCCTCAGCCGGTGCGCGGTGATCGTCCTGCGCCCGGACCAGCTCGAAGGCGAGCGGCGGTCCGAGGTCCGGCCGGAGGTGGCTCTCAGCTGCGACGGATGGCGCAGCCCCAGGGCCAGTGTCCGCGAGGTGCGCGACCTCCTCAGGAAGCGGCTCCCGAACCCGCCCCGCGCGCTCCACGGGCTCCCGAGCCACGCTCCGCGGGTCACGCCCGACCTCCCTGCCCTTGAAGACCGCCTGCCGCAGCAGGCCATCCGGTGTCCATTCCGTGAACTCCGCGCGGATGACCTGGCGCGGCTCGCTCCAGCGGGCCTCGGGCATGGTCGGGGCGCCTGGCACGGGTGGCTCCGACAGTGGGTGCTCGTCCAGGACGCGCCGCAGGATCGCCCGCGACCGCTCGTCCAGGCCGCTGCCGACCTTGCCCGCATAGCGCCAGCCCTCGGCCTCCCAGGTGGCCACCAGGAGCGCGCCGAGGTCCTGGCGACCGCCGCCGCCCGGCTCATAGCCGACGACCACCAGCTCCTGCTCGCGTCGGGCCTTGATCTTCAGCCACGACCGCGAGCGCTTGCCGGGCTCATAGCGGCTTGCCCGGGCCTTGGCCACGCTGCCCTCCAGGGCCTGGTCGACCACCGCCCGATGGAAGTCCACGCCGTGCTCGAGGACGTGACTGACGAAGCGCACGGACGGGTGGTCGCGCAGGACCAGCCGGAGAAGCCGCTTGCGCTCCTCCAGGGGCACGTCCAGCAGGTCCCAGCTGTCCAGGTAGAGCAGGTCGAAGGCGTGGTACACGAGCGTGCCGCCGCGCCGCTCAGGGCCGACCACCGCCGGTGGCGGTGGCTCCTCGGCTGGCAGGCGCTCCGCCGCGCTTGACGCCCAGGCCGCGCATCCCGACCATGTCCTGCAGCAGGCTGAAGCTGGGCCGGCCATCCGGGTCCAGGGCCACCATCTCCCCGTCCACGATGGCGTCGTAGGCCGCGATCCAACCGCTGCCCGGGGCGGCGGCGAAGGCCGGGAAGTAGCCTGCCGCGTCCTTGCCGTTGCGAGTCCGCAGCCGGACGGCGTGTCCGTGCACGTTGGCCTGGAGGCGATAGCCATCCAGCTTCAGCTCGAAGAGCCAGTCACCGTCATCGAAGGAGCGATCCGACCGCGGTCGCCAGCATGGGCTCGATGAAGGTGGGCAGCGGTCGCTGCCTGGCGGCCGTGAGGTCGATGTCTGCCATCGAGCGGGCCGGCCGGCGGCGCCTGCGCTGGCGTCCGCCGGGCCGCGACCTCCTCGTTGGTGAGCCCGCTGAGCACGGAGGTGGGGTGATCCCGGATGTCCCAGAACGGGTCGCTCTCCGCGCCGGCCTTCTTGATGAGCAGCCAGTCCTCCCGGGACTGGTGGATGCGCCGCGTGCGGACCATCACGAACCGCCCCTGCAGGCGCTGACCGTGGAGGACGAACTTGAGCTCCCCGTCTTCCAGGCAGGCGGCCGGATCATCCAGCCCTTCCGGCGCCCAGGTGCCCTGGTCCCAGACGATGACGTCACCGCCGCCGTACTCCCCGGCCGGGATGATGCCCTCGAAGCCGAGGTACTCGACTGGGTGGTCCTCCGTGCGTGCCGCCTGGCGCTTGGCCAGGGGGCGCATGGACGGTCCCCGTGGCAAGGCCCAGCTGACGAGGACCCCGCCGATCTCCAGTCGCACGTCGTAGTGGAGCCGGCGGGCCCGATGCCGCTGCACGACGAAGCGCCGCCGTGGTACCGGCCGAAGGTCCGGCCGGGCGCCCCTGGGCTCCGGCGTGACCTCGAAGTCACGCTTGCGCCAGTACTCCTCGAGCGACATCCACCGAGGGTAGCGTGTCCCGCTTACGGCGCACTTATGCGCGACGCGAGCGCGCCGGCGCAGGACGGGCGATGGATCGGCGGTGGAACCCCGATTGTCCCGGGACCGGCTGGATGCCGGCGAAGCGCGGCGCTTCTGTGGGCGGTACGGCATGCGGCCCAGGATCGTGCATGACCAACAGCGAGAGCGGGTGAGAGGGAGATGAAGGTTCCGATACGCCCCGCCACGCCGGAGCCGCCGCGTCGTCGGGCTCGCCTGCTGCCGGCCGCGCAGCGCCACGTGTTCCAGGCGGCCCTCCTGGACTGGTATCGGGCCCACGCCCGCCCCCTGCGTATCCGCACCACCCGCGAGCCGTGGCCCGTGCTGGTGGCGGAGGTCATGGCCCAGCAGACGCAGATCGCGCGCGTCGATGAGGCCTGGGCGGGATTCCTGGAGCGCTTCCCGACGCCCCGGGCGCTGGCCGAGGCATCGCCGGCGGAGGTGCTGCGGGCCTGGGCAGGGCTGGGCTACAACCGCCGTGCCGTGCACCTTCAACGGGCCGCCACGGTCATCGTCGGCGAGCACGCTGGCGGCGTGCCCCGCGGCATCGAGCTGCTGGAGTCGCTGCCCGGCGTCGGCCCCTACACCGCCCGGGCCGTGGCAGCCCTGGCCTTCGGACAGCCGGTGGCTGCCGTGGACACCAACGTGCGGAGGGTCGTCGGCCGGCTCGCCGGTCGGTCGCTGAGCGCCTCCCAGCTGCAGGTGGAAGCCGACCGACTGGTGGCCCGCCACGACCCGGCGACCTGGACGCACGCGTCCATGGAGCTCGGCGCCACGCTCTGCCGCCCGGTGGCCCCGGCCTGCGAGGCCTGCCCGGTCAGCCGCTGGTGCGCCAGTGCCGGTCGTGTCTCGGCCAGCCCGGCACGATCGCGGGTCCCGAGCCACGGCGGGGTGCCTGCCGCGGACGGTGCGCCACCGCGCACGGCCCCGGTCAGCCGACCCGCCTTCGAGCAGACGACCCGCTGGCTGCGCGGACGCATCGTGGCGCAGCTGCGCGACCCTGGAGGAAGGCGCCTGGGCGTGCCTGCCGGACGCCATCGGTGCGCACGGCTCGGAGCGCATCGCGGAGGCCACGGCGGCGCTGCAGCAGGACGGCCTCCTCGAGATGCGTGCCGACGGGGCAGTGCGCCTACCATCGTCCACACCATGAGCACGACGCGCGAGCCACCCTTCGGCGACTTCCGGGCGCCGATCGTCGACCCGACCACGGGGATCCCGCTGCCCGCCGATGACGAGGTCATCTTCGCGGCCTCGGCGGACCTCGAGCTGCTGGCCGAGCGATGGCGAGCGCAGGCCGCCCTGCCGACGATGACGGCGGAGGAGATGCGCGGCGCAGACGCGCGAGCGCAGCGGCTCGGGACGCCGGGTGAGTGGCTCATGGAGCAGGCCGGCGCCGCCGTGGCCGCCACCGCGCGGGCCCTGCTGGTCGGCGGCGAGCGCTCGCACCACGTGCGTCCGCTCATCCTCTGCGGTCCCGGCAACAACGGCGGCGACGGGCTGGTGGCGGCCAGGCACCTGGCCCGCCTGGGCATCAGCTCGGAGGTCGTGCTGCTGGCGCCGGACGGGCGCCCCTCCACGCCTGACGCCATCCTCAACTGGGAGCGCCTGGACGGCCTGCACTGCCGTCCACCGCGTGGCCACCGTGCGCGGCAGCGACATGGCCCTCTACCTCAACGGCATCGAGCGCGCCGGGCTCGTCGTCGACGCGCTCCTGGGGACCGGTGTGCGCGGTCCGCTGCGGGAGCCGGTGCGCACCGCGGTCGACGTCGCCGTGCGTGCGCGCGAGCACCTCGTGCCGGTCCTGGCCGTGGACACGCCCACCTCGCTCGACCTCACCAGCGGCGAGCCCTCCGATCCCGTCGTGCGGGCCGACGTGACCGTGACCTTCCATCGGCCCAAGCCCGGGCTGCGCAGCCGAGTCGGGAGCGTGCTGGCCGGGCGCGTCCTCGTGGCGCCCATCGGCATCCCGGTCGAAGCCGATCGCCGCTGACGGTGTCTGGACCAGCGGATGGCGGGCCACGCGCGCGGACCGTCGTCCTGGTCCTGGCTGCGCTGGTGGTCGCCGTCCTGGCCGTCGACCTGCTGAGCGCCATCACCCCCGGCGTTGACGACGCGCTGGCGGCGCTGCCGCTGGTGGGTCTGCTGCTCGTGGGCGGCACCGTCGTGGTGCTTGGGCGCGCGCTGCGCCGATAGCGGTCTGTCCGGCGCGACTCGCCCGGCTCAGCCCTTGCCCGGCGGTGGAGTGGGCTGGCGATCTCCCGGGTCGAAGCGCCGCTCCGTGCCGGCCAGGAGGCGCTCGATGTTGTCGCGGTGCGCGATCCAGACGATGGCCAGGCCGGGCAGCACGTACAGCAGCCAGGCCGGCTCCAGCGCCCCGGCCAGCACGAAGACGACGGCCACGCCGGCCCCGAAGGCGGTCCCCAGCAGCGAGCCGAGGGAGACGTAGCGGGTCACCGCGATGATGATGAAGAAGGCCGGCGCCGCGATCAGGCAGACGAGCGGCGAGACGACGATCATGCCGCCCACACCGGCGGCCACGCCACGCCCGCCGTGGAAGCCCAGGAAGACCGACTTCCAGGCACCCAGCACGGCGGCCACGCCGGTCAGCGCCTGGACCTCGACGGGAGCCCCGAGGGCGCGCGCGATGAGGATGGGCACGGCGCCCTTGGCGAGGTCCAGCAGGCCGACCGTGATGGCGCGCCCCCAGCCCATGGCCCGCAGGGCGTTGGTGCCGCCGGTGCGCCCGGAGCCGACGGTGCGCGGGTCCGTGCCGCCCGTCAGGCGCGCCACGATGACGCCCATCGGCAGCGAGCCGATGAGGTAGCCCATCACGAGCAGCCCGATGGTCAGCGGCAGGTCGTCCACGCCGGCCGAGTATAGGGACGTGGTGGGCCCCTTTGATACCATCGAGCCGTCATCCCAGCCTCGTTCGCGGAGTCCCAAGGTGCCCAACGAAAGCCAGTCCTTCGACATCGTCGTCCTCGGCGCCGGCACTGGCGGCTACTCGGCCGCGTTCCGCGCAGGCCAGCTCGGGCCTCAGGGTCGCGCTCGTCGACGACGGACCGGCCGGCATCGGTGGCACCTGCCTGCACTGGGGCTGCATCCCCACCAAGGCCATGCTCGAGTCGGCCGACCTCTACGAGCGCATCCTGCACGCAGGCGAGTTCGGCATCACCGTCAGCGATCCGGCCGTGGACGCCGCGGTCATCGCGACCCGCCGGGACCGCACGGTCGCGCGGCTGGTGAAGGGTCTCCACAGCCTCATCAAGAAGAACGGCGTCACCTACGTTCGCGGCCGTGGTCGGCTGGAGGGGCCCCAGCAGGTCCGCGTGGCCACCGTGGACGAGGCCGGCGCCTCCAGCGGTGAGGTCATCCTCACGGCCCGGGACGTCATCCTGGCCACGGGCTCGCGCGTCAAGTCGCTGCCGGGCCTGGTGCCGGACGGCCACCGCATCGTCACCAGCGATGACGTGCTGCGCTCGTCGGCCGTGCCGGGCTCCATCATCGTGGTCGGGGCCGGCGCGGTCGGGGTGGAGTTCGCCAGCTACTACCACGACCTCGGCAGCGAGGTCACGGTGCTCGAGTACCTGCCCGGCATGGTGCCGCTGGAGGACGCCGAGATCTCCGCGGAGATGGAGCGGGCCTTCAAGCGTCGCGGCATCCGGGTCGTCACCAGCGCCCGCTTCGACCCGGCGTCGGTGTCGGTCGATGAGAGCGGGGTCCGCCTCATGGTCGGGCGGGAAGGGGAGGCGCCCGCGGAGCTGCGGGCCGAGCAGCTGCTGGTGGCCACCGGCCGCGCCGCCAACACGGAGGACGTGGGACTCGAGACGACGCGCGCCGTGGTCGAGAAGGGCCTCGTGAAGGTCGACGGCCACATGCGCACGGCCGACCCGCACCTCTACGCCATCGGCGACATCATCGGCGGCCTGTGGCTGGCCCACGTGGCCGCCCACGAGGGCATCGCCGCGGTCCACGCCATCGCCGGCCGGGAGGTGGAGCCGGTCGACTACGTCAAGATGCCGCGGGCCACGTACGCCCGCCCCCAGATCGCCTCCATCGGCCTGACCTCTGCCCAGTGCGAGGCCGCCGGCCGCGGCCACGCGGGTCGGCAAGTTCCCCTTCCAGGCCAGCGGCAAGGCCATCATCAACGGCGACACGAGTGGCTTCGTGAAGGTCATCGCGGACGCGGAGACGGACGAGGTCCTGGGCGTGCACATGATCGGCGCGCACGTCACGGAGCTCATCGCGGAGGCCTCCGTGGGCATGCTGCTGGAGGCCACGGCCTGGGAGGTCGGCTCCGCCGTCCACCCGCACCCGACCCTCTCGGAGGTCCTGGGCGAGGCGGCCCTGGCGGTGGACGGCAAGTCCATCAACTTCTAGGCGACTGGCGCGGCCCGAGCCGCGGGTCCCCGGGCGCGGCCCGAGCCGCGGGTCACTGGCGCGGCCCGCGCCGGCGGGTCACTGCGCGGCCCGCGCCGGCCATGTCACTCCTGGACAGAAGTCCGTCCAGATGTCCTTGGGCGCCCTTCAGGACACGTCCGCCGCGATCGCGTGGCTCGAGAACCGTGACAGGCCGCGGGTCGCGGGACCTGGCCGAGCGTGGATGAGCGTGGCCGGGCATCGAGGTGCGGCCAGGATGCCGCCGCCGAGCCCGTACGCCTCGGTCGACGGCGAGCCAAGGTTCCCCACGGGCACTTTTGTCCTGCGCCGGAACCCTGATCCCCGGATAGCGGCCCGCAGGCGGACAAATGGCCAGAAGTGCGTCGTGCGGGCGGAATGGCGCCGATCCGCAGGACCCTGATCCTGCCCGACGGGTGGTGCGGCCTCGTCCGGCTCACCAGACCCACGGTAGGGACGCTGGGCGCAGTGGTTGGATGCCCCGTCAGTCCACGCGGCGCGTGGCCCTGGCCCCGAAGTGCATGTAGCGCTCGCCCGTGGGCAGCGAGTAGAAGGTGACCGGGAACCACGTCTCCGCTTCCGGCGGCCGGACGACGAAGAGGCCCGGGCCCACGGCCACCATGGCGTACTCCTTGGGCGGCTCGGGCGCCAGTTCTGCCAAGGGTCCCGTGACCGTGGTCCGCAGGCGGGCCGTCTCATGCTCGGCATCGGCAGCCAGGACCTCCAGGCGCACGGAGGCACGCTCGTAGGTGCCCAGGAAGGGTGACGGGTCGACCTCCACCGGCTCCTCCGGCGGGCTGAGCGGGGCCGGCATGCGCAAGCCGGCGACCTGCTCGAACACCTCGCGGAAGAGGTCCTCGTAGAGATCCCGCGTCTGCCCTCCGTTGGTGAGGAGGGTGACGGCCAGCCCCTGCTCGGGCAGCAGGCGCAGGAAGGCCGCCTGGCCGATGGTGTTGCCGTCGTGCCCGATGAGCCGGTGCCCATCCCAGCCGAAGCGGATCCAGCCCAGGCCCCAGGAATCGCCGAGGATGTACGGGTCGGGCAGGTCCGCCTGTCGGTCGGCCATCGCCGCGACGCTCGCTTCGCTGAGGACACGCTCGCCGCCGGCGGTGCGCCCGCCTGCGAGGTGCATCCGCGCGAAGGCCAGCACGTCGGCGGCGTTGGAGACGATCGAGCCCGGCCGGACCGACGGAGCGCATGAGGCCCCAGACCGGCGCCACGTGCTGCTGGCCCTCGTCATCGACGTGGCCCACGGCTGCCGCGTGGAGGAGGGCCTCCTCCGGCAGCGTGACGGTGTGCTGAAGCCCCAGGGGTGTGAACAGGCGCTCGCGCAGGGCCTTGTCCCAGGTGCTGCCGGTGACGCACTCGATGACCCGGCCCAGCAGCGAGTAGCCGGAGTTGCAGTAGGACCAGGTGGCCCCCAGGGGGTGGTTCTGGGCCACGTCCGCGAGGAGCGCGACGTAGCGCTCCAGGCAGTCATCGCCGCGGCCGGTGTCGGTGAAGACGTCCCCGTCGATGCCGCTGGTGTGCGTGAGGAGGTGTCGCACGGTGACCTGCCCGGCGACCTCCGGGTCGGCGAGCCGCAGCTCCGGCAGCACCGCTGTCACGGGCGCGTCCAGGTCGATGAGCCCCTCGTCCACCAGCTGCATGACGAGCGTGGCGGTCCAGACCTTGGTGATCGAGCCGATCTGGAAGAGGGCCTCGGTCGTGGTCGGCGCGCCGGTGCGCAGGCTGAGCACGCCGTGGGCTGCCTCCAGCAGCTCGTCGGGTCCGCCGTCCGAGCAGCGCAGGATGCCCAGCTGGGCGCCCGGGACGCGGTGCTTCGTGGCCAGCTCGACGAGGCGATGCTGCCAGTGGTCGGCGTCCAGGGGCGCCGGGCCGTCGATGTCCATGCTGCGGTTCACGGGGTGCTCCGATCCTCTGTGGTGGCGGGTCGGGTGGGCTGGGCGAAGTGGCAGGTGGCACGCTGGCGATGGTCGGCGGTCGGCTCGACGAGTCGGCAGACCTCGCGACCGGGGTCGACCAGCGGGCCCACCGGACAGCGCGTGTGATAGGGGCAGCCGGGCGGTGGGTGGTGCGGGTCGACGGCCTCCAACACGTCGATGGCGCCCGGCGCCGGCGCACGGCTGCCTCCCGGGATGGCGGCCAGCAGGTCGCGTGTGTAGGGATGCTGCGGATCGGCGAGGACCTCCGCCGCCGTCCCGAACTCCACGAGGCCGCCCAGGTACATGACCGCGATGTGGTCGGCCACGTAGCGCACCACGGCCAGGTTGTGCGAGATGAAGAGGATGGACAGGCCCAGCTCGCGCTGCAACTCGCGGACGAGGTTGAGCACGGCCCCCTGGATGGAGACATCCAGGGCAGAGGTGATCTCGTCGGCGATGAGGACATCCGGTCGGCCAGCCAGGGCACGCGCCAGGGCCACGCGCTGCCGCTGCCCGCCCGAGAGATGGGCCGGCACGACCCGGGAGCGCGCCGGGTCCAGGTGGACCAGCGCGAGCAGGCGCTCGACCTCCGCCCGACGCTCGCCTCGGCTCATGCCCGGCGGCAGTGCCTCTTCGATGGACTCGCCGATCGTCATCCGCGGATCGAGTGAGGAGTAGGGGTCCTGGAAGACCATCTGCAGCGGTCGCCTGCCCTTCGTCGGGATGGGCGCCTCGTCGAAGAGGATGCGCCCGGCGTGCAGCGGCACGATGCCCACCGCGGCCCGGGCCAGGGTGGACTTGCCGGAGCCCGATTCCCCCACCAGGCCCACGACGCTCCCCGGCGGCACGCCAAGGCTGACCCGGTCGACGGCGGTCACGCCGTGGCGCCGGCTCCCGTAGCGGACGCTGACGTCCTCGAAGCGCAGGCCCGTCATGCCGGCGCCACCGGGTACGGCGCCACGCCCGGGTCCTCGCCGGGCGCAGTGCGTTGCCGGAGCGTGCAGCCGCGGAGGTGGCCTGGGCCGCGGCCGCCACCCCGAGGTCGAGCGGCTCGCCAGCGTGCCAGCAGGCGACACGCCGTCCGGCCCCATCGGCCACGAGGACGGGATCGCGGTCCAGGCAGCGCTGGTCGGCCAGCGGGCAGCGTGCGGCATAGGCACACCCGGGCGGCACCTCCGATGGCTCCACGGGTCGGCCCGGGATCACCGCCAGTGGCCGGTCCCGGTCGCTCTCCATGTCCGGCACGGCCGCCACGAGCGCCCGCGTGTAGGGGTGCCTGCGCGCCCGTGACCAGCTCGGCCGCCGGCAGGTCCTCGACGATGCGCCCCGCGTACATGACCAGGACCCGGTCGCAGACCTGCCGCACGACGGCCACGTCGTGGCTGATGAGCAGGAGGGCCACACCGTCGGCCTCGCGGATCGACTGCAGCAGGCTGAGCACCTGCTTCTGGATCGTGACGTCCAGGGCGGTCGTGGGCTCGTCGGCGATGATGAGAGCGGGGCTGCCCATGAGCCCCATGCCGATCATGGCGCGCTGCCGCATGCCGCCGGAGAACTCGTGGGGGTACTGTCCGGCGCGCCGTTCGGGAGCTGGCACGTGGACGGCGCGCAGGCGGTCGACGGCGCGGGCGTGGGCCTCCGTGCGGCTCATGCCCAGGTGGTGACGGCCCACCTCCGCGAGCTGCCCGCCGACCCGTCGCGTGGGGTTGAAGGAGGTGCCGGGATCCTGGAACACCATCGACAGGGAGGTGCCCAGGAAGTGGCGGTGCACGCGCTCCCCGCCGCTGCGCAGGTCGGTGCCCAGCAGGCGCAGGCTCGTGGCGTCCACGACGCCCGGCTCCTCGATGAGCTGTGCCACCGCCAGCGCCGTGAGCGACTTGCCCGAGCCGGACTCCCCGACGATGCCCACCGCCTCGCCCGGCTCGACCCGGAAGGTCAGGCCCCGCACCGGCCGCACCGGGCCCTGGGGCGTCGGGAAGGAGACGCTCAGGTCACGCACGTCGAGGAGCGCCTCGCGGCCATCCTCGTCCGACCCGACCGAGCTGCTCCAGGATCCCGTCTCGTCCGCCGGGACGGCCAGCGCGGCGGCCGCGCTCACACCCGGTCGCCGCGGCCCGCCTGCTTCCAGCGTCGTGAGGCCGAAGCCCTTGGCGATGGTCTCGCCGAAGAGGTTGAAGGCAAGACCGGCCACGACGATGGCGACACCCGGAGCCAGCGCTCCGACGGGCTGGATGTAGATGCTCGCCAGGCCGTCCATGAGCAGCCGGCCCCAGTCGTAGGCCGGGGCCTGCACGCCGAGCCCGAGGAACGACAACCCGGCGAAGGCCAGCAGGGCCGCCCCGGCGCCGATGGTGGCGTTGACGATGAGGGGCTCACCGATGTTGGGCAGCACGTGCCGCACCAGGAGCCGGCCGCGGTCGACGCCCGCGATCCGCGCGGCGGTCACGAAGTCGCGCTGGGCGACGCCGGCGATGAGCGTCTGGCACAGGCGCGCGAACGACGGCGCGCCGGCCAGCCCGATGGCCAGCACCGCGCCCACCGCGCCGACCCCGAAGATGACCGCGAAGAAGAGCGCCAGCAGCAGCCCCGGGAAGGCCACGGCGATGTTGACGGTCTCCGTCAGCAAGCCGGCCGAAGCGTCGGCCCACCAGCATCGGCCCGGAGCCCAGCAGGAGCCCCACGCTGACCGCGACCACGGTCGCCGAGAGGGCCAGCACGACCGAGAGCCGGGTGGCCACCAGCACCCGGGCGAGGATGTCGCGGCCCAGGTTGTCCGTCCCGGCCCAGTGCTCCGGCGACGGGCCGGCCAGCATCTGGCTGGTGTCGACAGCCGCGGCCTGCTCGCCCCAGACCAGCGGCCCGATCACGGCCAGGGTCAGCACCACGCCCATGAGCAGCGCCGCGGTCAGGCCGACCGGCGTCCGGAACGCGCGCACCCAGCGACCGCTCACCATGCTCAGTCCTGCCTGATCAGCGAGCGTGGGTCGAGCAGCGCCAGGATGATGTCGACGGCGAGGTTCACGAGGAGCACGAACGTGCCGTACACCAGCACGGTCGCCTGGACGAGCATGTAGTCCTTGTCCAGGATGGACCGCACGATGGTGCCGCCGAGTCCCGGCCAGGCGAACACGTTCTCCACGAGCACGGTCGCGGCCACCAGCGAGCTGAGCAGCAGCCCCGCCAGCGTGAGCGACGCGGTCAGCGCGTTGGGCAGGGCGTGCCCGAGGTAGATGACGTGCGGCGGGAGTCGCTTGGCGCGGGCCGTGCGGATGAAGTCGGCCTCCAGCACGCTGACCATCTCCACCCGGACGATGCGGGCCAGGATGACGGCGGGGCCAAGAGCCAGCGCGAGCACCGGCAGGATGTAGGAATCGGGCCCCGAGCGGCCTGCCACCGGAAGCCAATCCAGGTTGACGGCGAAGACATAGACCAGCACGACGCCGACGATGATGTCGGGGACCGTCCCGAGGACCACGCTGGCCGTGGTGAAGCCGAGCTCGGTCCGTCGGCGCCGGCCGCGGCGGGTCAGGACGCCCATCGTCACGCCCAGCGGGACCGCCACCGCCACCGCCACCAGGAATGCCAGGACCGCCAGCGCCAGTGTCGCGGGCAGGCGCTGGGCGATGACGTCTGCGACCGGCGTCTTGGTGATCATCGAGGTGCCGAGATCACCGCTGAGCAGTCCCCGGAGGTAGTCGGCGTACTGGACCCACAGGGGGTCGTTGAGGCCGAGTGCCTCGCGAGTCGATTCCACCAGCGCCGGGGGGGCCGTCATGCCGAGCGCCCCGCGCACCGGGTCCCCGGGGATGAGGTGGATCATCAGGAACGAGGCCGTGACGAGCACCCACAAGCGACACCAGCAGGCGCCCCAGGCGCCGGGCGGCATAGGCCGTCCAGGGGTTCGACGCGAGCCTGGCGAGCGGGCCTGGCGCGGCCGACTGTCCGACGGCTGGCTCCACGGCGTTCACGTCACGGGGATCGTGGGCGCCAGCGGATGGAGACGGGCGGACTCAGCGCCCGGCGGAGTTCGCGTCGCCGGGCTCGCTCCCCAGCTCGGCGGACGGCTCGACCGATGTGCAGGTAGAGGGCCCGGCCATGGCCGTCGTCGCCGACGAAGGCGTGGGGCAGGTACATGCCCCGGTCGGCCTGCACCGGGATGAGGCTGTCGCCCTCGTAGTGGACGAGCTCCTTGCGCTCTGGCTGTTCGCCCATCTCCGCGAAGATGCCCTTGGGGATCTGGTCGAGCCAGATGCGTCCATCTGCCTCCTGGCTCACGACCAGGTCCACGACCTGCGCGGAGTAGGTGCCCACATAGCGGCTGGCGTCGATGCGCTGGGGCACCGCAGGCGGGGCTGGGCAGCGGCGCCATCGTCACGCCGGCCAGCTCCGCGAGCACGTGGCTGAAGATGTCGCGGTAGAGCGAGAAGGCGTCCCCGCCGTTGGTCATGAGCGTCACGGCGACGCCCTTGTCGCGGCTGAAGCGCAGGAAGGCGCCCTGCCCGATGGTGCTGCCGTCGTGCCCGGTGACCATGCCGCCAGGCGTCCGGAACAGCTCCGGGCCGAGGCCCCACGCGTCGCCCATGAGCCCGAGCCTGGGCAGCTCCACCGCCGGCTCGTGCATCAGGTCGACCGTGTCCGGCTGGAGCACTGCGCTCCCATCGGCCGCGCGTCCGCCGTCCAGGTGCATCTGCGCGAAGGCGAGCAGGTCCCGCGGGCGCATCGCAAGCATGGAACCGGCCGGCGCGTTCGAGCGGGCCAGCGCCCAGACCGGCGCCGGCACGAGGTCGGCATCCGGGCTCGTCTGCACGTGGCCGACCGCGGCGCGGAAGAGGATGGCCTCCCAGGGGCCGTTGGCCGCGTGGGTGAGGCCGAGGGGCGTGAAGAGGTGCTCGCGCAGGCAGTCGTCGTAGGGCTTCTGGCGCAGCACCTCGACCAGGCGTCCCAGCACGCAGTAGCCGGCGTTGTTGTACGAGAAGCGCTCACCGGGCGGGAAGAGTTGTGGCGTGTCGCCCAGCGTCAGGACGAACTTCTCGAGGCAGTCGTCCCCCTTGCCCGTGTCGGTGAAGATGTCGCCCTCGAAGCCGGCCGTGTGGCTGAGCAGCTGGCGCGGGGTGATCGATGCCGCCGCCGACCTCATCCGCGATGGTGAACTCCGGCAGGTAGGCGCGCACGGGCTGGTCGATGTCCAGGTGGCCCTCGTCCACCAGCTGCATGACCAGGCTGGCGGTCCAGAGCTTGGTGATCGAACCGATCTGGAAGAGCGAATCCGGCGTGGCCTCCACGCCGGTGGCGAGGCTCAGCACGCCCGTGGCGGCGTCGATCATCTCTCCGTCCGCCAGCACACCGACGGCCGCCCCTGGAACGCCATGCTCCTTGGCCAGGATGGGGAGCTGGTCGCCGATCCAGGCTTCGATGTCGCGCAGTGTGCTCATGGGGTGCTCCTCGGTCTCAGTGGCTCAAGGCATGGGACACCAAGCCCCGCCGATCATGGGATAGACGTGCGACCGGCTCGCCGTGGGACGAGCCGGTCGCGGATCCGCCTACTTCGAGATCATGCGGATGCTGGTCGGCATGAGCGAGCCGGAGATGACGAACTCCGCCCCGTTGCCGAAGGTCTGCACGACCGTGTTGGCGAATGGCACCACGTCGGCGCCGGCCACGAGCGCGGACTCCGCCTCCAGCCAGGTGGGGCAGCCTTCCGCGCCGACCATCGCCGCCGCGGCCTGCACGCCGGCGTCGTAGTCGGCGTTCGCGACCGCCGCGAAGTTGGCACCGCCATCCGCGAGACCCGGTCCCGACAGGAACGGCACGAGCTGGTCCGGGCTGCTGACGTTCAGGGCCACCCAGGCGACATCCCAGTCACCGGTGCCGAAGAGGGTCTCCTGGGTGGCCGTGCCGCCCTGGGCCTTGTCGACGACGTCGATGCCGAGAGCGGTCCACTGCTGCGTGGCCAGTTCGGCTGCGGCCAGCCCGGCCGGGCCGGCGCCCGTGTCGTGGAGGAACGTGATGCTGGTCGGCTCTTCGATGAGCCCGCGGGCCGCCTCGACATCGAAGGCCGGCAGGGCCGCGCTGATCGAGTCACCGGGGCAGGCGACCGGGGGGAGGGTGGCGAAGGTGGTCGCTGCCGACCCCTGGCCGGCCGTGAGCACCTGCTGCAGCTGACCCAGGTCGACCGCCTGGACGAGGGCCTGTCGGAGCGCGGGGTCGGCGGTCGGTCGGCCCTCCGCATGGTTGAACCACATCTCGCCGATGAGGGCCGCCGTCTCCGTGTAGAAGAGGCCTTCCTGCACGAGCCGCTGGGCGTCCGGGCCGACGACGGTCGCCGCGTTCACGTCGCCCGTGAGCAGCAGGTTGGCGGCCGTGGCGGGGTTCTCGACGATGCGCAGGACGACCGTGTCGGGCATGCCCTCGACGTCCGTGCTGGCGCCATCGGGTCCCCACGTGTAGCCGTCACGGATGGTGTAGGTGTAGTGGTCGCCGGGCGCTGCCTCGCTGAGGACGTAGGGTCCGGTGCCGGACGTTGCGCTCGCGAGCGACGCTCGGTCGGCCATGCCGGCCGCGCAGACGATGGGCAGGTCGGCCAGGCCGTTGAGCACGAAGGGCGCGGGAGCGGCCAGTGTGATGGTCACCGTGCGCGCCGCGTCATCGGCGACGGCCGTGGCGCCGACGGGGTAGTAGGTGCCCAGGAAGGGGCTCTGGTTCTCGGGGTTGGCCACGTAGTCGAGGTTGGCCACCACGTCAGTGGCGGTCAGGGGCGAGCCGTCCGAGCAGCTGATGCCCTCGGCGAGGGTGAGCTGCACCGTCGTGCCGTCCACCGACCAGTCGGTCGCCAGCTCGCTCTTGATCGTGCCGTCCACGGCATCCAGGCTGAGCAGCGAGTCATACGCGAAGCGAGAGACCTGGAAGAGCGCACTGGCCGCGCCCGACTGCGGGTCCAGGTTGCCAGGGTCGGCCGAGAGGGTCATGGTGAACGTCCCGCCATCGACGACGTCACCGGCGGCGGCCAGAGCGAGGCCGCCCGAAGAGAGCAGGCTGGCTCCTGCGAGCACGAGGCTGAACGCGATGGCCGGGGCTTTCATGGTGCTCCCTTTCCCTGTGTCTATCCGTGGATCGTTCGTGAGTCTAGACCCTCGTTCCCGACCGACGTGCCGGGCTCGGACGGCGCCGCCCGAGGGCGGGCCGTGCCGTGCTCGGGCCACGCCGTGCTCGGGCTACGCCGTGCCGGGCCACGCCGTGCTCGAGCCGCTCGCGCTCGGGCCGCCCGGCCGCCGGCTGCCCGGTGCCGCCCGGCCGCCAAGCGCCCGGCTGCCAAGCGCCCGGCTGCCCAGCGCCGGCTGCCAAGCCGCACGACTTGAGGGCAGATGTCCGCCCAGCGGCCACTATCCGAGGATTCGGGGTCCGGCGCAGGACAGATGTGCTCGTGGCGCTCCTTGGCCGCCGGATCGACGAGACTGGAGCCTGCCCGGCTGTGTCCCCCGTCGCTTTGCCACGCTCAGCCACGCTCGACCGGCTCGCCTTGTCCGCCCGATGTCACGCGCGCCTGGCCACGCGGACGCGCCGGGGGTGTCCTGGAGGACGCCCAAGGACGTCCTCGCGGACATCTGTCCAGAAGGACAGGGCCTTGATGGTGCCGGATGGGCGACGCAGCCAGGCGCGGATCTGGTGGCCGTCCGCCGGAAAGGCGGTCCGCAGCAGGCCAGCGTGGCGCAGGACGCGCCGATGGTTGGTGCGCGTGTCTGCGACAACGACCCATGCGCTCACGGTCGCCGGCCGCCACCCGTGATCGGCCGCGATCCGCGCACCGAGGCGGGCCCGCCGGTCCATCACGGCCACCAGCTCCTGGGGGTCGACGATGCTCGTCTTGAGCTCGATGATGAGCAGGCTGCGTGTCGCGGCATGCCAGGCCAGGATGTCGATGACACCCCGTTCGCCATAGATCGAGAAGCTCACCTCCGGCAGCCAGGTCCATCCGGCAGAACGCCCGAGCTGCCGGGCGAGCGACTCGTGCAGCGCGGCGTGGGCGGCGTTCATGACCCAGTCGAGATCACCACCGGGCAAGCTGAGCCTGATGTCGATGCGGATGCCCAGCGCGGCTGCCACGCGGCGGAGCGCCTCCAGTGGCAGTCGGCCGGCGCCGCCACGCTCGAGCGTCCCGACGACCGCCCGTCTGACGCCGGCGCGTTCGGCGACGTCGACCTGCCGCAGGCCCTTCCGGGCGCGGACGGCGCGCACCGCCTGTCCCATCCGGATGTCATCCATGACCGAACCATGACGAGCGCCCCTTCGCGGCCCCTTCGACGCGACATCGCGGCGCCTTCGCGGCCCCTTGGCGGCGTCTTTGACGCGCCTTCGCCTGTCCGTCGCGTGGTGCGATCGGTGGCCCTGGTGGCTCGCCGCCGAGGCGCGGCCGGGCGCGCTGGGTGTGCCGGCTGCCCGTGCCGGGTGCCGTTGAGGATCGGGGTGGAGGTGGCCGCTATCATGGTCAGCCGGAACCCTGCAGTGCCCATCGTGAACCAGCCAACGAACGTCCCAGGAGTCTGCTGATGCCCCAGGTGACCATGCCCCAGCTCGGTGAAGGCGTCGAGCAGGGGACCATCGGCAAGTGGCTGAAGGCCGTCGGCGACCACGTCAGGATCGGCGACCCGCTCGTCGAGGTCGTGACCGACAAGGTCAACGCGGAGGTCCCCTCGCCCTTCGAGGGCACGCTCACCAGGGTCCTGGCTGGCGAGGGCGAGACCATCGCCAACGATGCGGTCATCGCGGAGATCGAGGTCGCGGGCGCCGCGGCAGGCGATGTTCCTCCCGCTGCTCCCGTCGCCGAGGCCGCTCCGGTCGCCGCAGCTCCAGCCGATTCGGCTCTCGCGAGCCCGGCTCCCGCGCGCCCGGCTCCCGCCGCCCCCGCGCCCGCCGCACCGGCTCCGCCGCCGACCCCCGCTCCGGCCGCCCCCGCGACCGCCGCACCGGCCCCCGCCGCCCCCGCTCCCGCCGCGGTCCACGTCCCGGCCGGCATCCGCATGACCCCCGCCGTCCGGCAGCTCGCCCGTCAGCGCGGTGTTGACGTCACCACCATCGGAGGCTCCGGCATCGGTGGCCGGATCACCCGAGCCGACATCGAGCGGGCCGCCGCAGCGGGCGCGGCCACGAGCAGTCCCCCCGCCGACGGCCACGCCGAGACCGCCCCGGCGGCAAGCGCCCCGGCCGCAAGCGCCCCGGCCTCCGCGGTCGGCGCCGCCGTCACCCCTGCCGCCCAGCCTGGCACGCCGGACTCCCCGGTGCGCGACGGTGACTCGCTCAAGCAGCTCTCGCCGATGCGCAAGGCCATCGCGGCCCAGATGACGCGCTCGCTGGAGGTGCCCGCGGCGTACATCACGGTCGAGGTCGACATGACGCCGGTCGTGCGCGCGCGCGCGGCCGTGAACGATGCCTACAAGGCCCGTGAGGGCATCGGCCTCAGCTACGTGGCCTACGTCACCAAGGCTTGCGTGGAGGCGCTTCGCGCACACCACGACCTCAATGCCCACTGGACGCCGGAGGGCCACTGGCGGCGCCGGGACATCAACATCGGCATCGCCGTGGCCGTCACCGATGGCCTCGTGGTGCCGGTCATCCACAAGGCCCAGGACCTCAGCCTCCACGCGCTCAACGCCGCGATCAACGACCTGGCCGCCCGGGCCCGGAGCAAGCGGCTCCGCCCGGACGACCTGCAGGGCGGCACCTTCACGGTGGACAACACCGGTTGGACCGGTTCGATCCTCACGTTGCCCATCATCAACGTGCCGGAGGTGGCCATCGTGACCATGGAGAAGATCGTCAAGCGGCCCGTCATCCTCGAGGACCAGGGCGACGCCATCGCCGTCCGCTCGATGATGAACATGTGCATCGCCATCGACCATCGTGCCACTGATGGCGCCCAGGCCGGGGCCTTCCTGGCCGACGTGGCGGGCTGGCTCGGCTCGGTCTCCGAGCAGACCTCCATCTGGTAGCGCCATGGGTCGCGAGCTCCCCATCTTCACGCCGGCCGGCGGCCTAGACGGCCCCGGCGCAGGCCACGCCTACCAGCCGCTGACCATCGCCATGGGTGGCTCCGTGGACGCCTCCGGCCTGCGTGGACCGGACAAGGCGCGCCACCCGGACTGGATCAAGGCCCGGATGCCCAGCGGCGCCAACTACGCGGAGCTCAAGGACCTCGTGCGCGGCCAGGCGCTCAACACGGTCTGCGAGGAGGCCCGCTGCCCGAACATCGGCGAGTGCTGGGAGCAGCGCACGGCGACCGTCATGATCCTGGGCGACACCTGCACCCGGGCCTGTGGCTTCTGCGCCGTCAAGACCGGCCGGCCCGACTGGCAGGACGCGGATGAGCCGCGGCGTGTCGCGGAGGCCGTGGCCGTCATGGGCCTCGAGCACGTGGTGGTCACCAGCGTCTGCCGCGACGACATGGCCGACGGCGGCGCTGCCGTGTTCGCGGCCACCATCCGGGAGCTGCGCCGCCTCGCCCCGGACACCGGCGTGGAGGTCCTCATCCCCGACTACCTCGGCGCCGACCTGCGCACGGTCATGGCGGCCGCGCCGGACATCCTCAACCACAACGTCGAGACCGTCGAGCGACTCCAGAAGCCCGTCCGCAAGCGGGCCCGCTACGACCGCTCGTTGCAGGTCCTGGCGGACGCCAAGTCGATGGCTCTCGAGCTGGCCGGTCGCCCGGGCACGGTGCACACCAAGTCGAGCATCATGGTCGGCCTGGGCGAGCGGCGCGAGGAGCTCTCGCAGGCCTTCCGCGACCTGCGCGCCGTGGACTGCGACATCCTGACCCTTGGCCAGTACCTGCGCCCCACGCCGGCCCACCTGCCCGTCGAGCGCTACGTCCACCCCGACGAGTTCGCGAGATGAAGGCAGAAGCCCTGGCCCTCGGCTTCAAGCACGTGGAGTCGGGGCCCTTGGTGCGCTCCTCGTACCACGCCCGCGACCAGGTGCCGGAGGAGGCCCGGCGGCAGCGCACGCGCGGCCGTGGGGCCGCGCGCACTGGCTGCTAACGGCCTGGCCACGCGGAGCGCTGACGCCGCAGAGGCCGGACATGCACGAGACGCCCGACGACCTGGCCCGCCTGCAGGCGCTGCTCGACACCAGCTACGGGTCGGCCGGCAGCCACCTGCGCAACGTCATCACGCCGGAGCGTCGCCTCTCCGCAGCCGACCTGGCCGATCGCCTGCAGGGCATGTGCCTGCTCGTGCTGGCCACCGTCACCCGTGACGGCCGACCCATGGCCGGGCCGGTGGACGGCGTCTTCTATCGCGGCCACTGGTACTTCGGCTCGGCGCCCGATTCGCTGCGCATGGCACACATCCGGCGCGACGCTGCCGTGAGCGCCACGCACCTGCCATCGGAGGCACTCTCCGTCACGGTCCATGGCCGCGCGTCGCTCGTGGACCTCGCGGCCGAGGAGCAGGCCGGCTTCCGCCGCACCCTGCTGGACATCTATGTGCCCCGCTATGGCCCCGACTGGGAGGCCGTCCTGGACGGCGGGGCTGTCTACGCCCGCATCGACGCCGCGCGCATGTTCACGTTCTGGATGCCCGTCGGGGACTGATCCGCCTCGGCGTGAGTCCGCCTCGCCGCGGTCCGCCTCGGCGTGAGCTGCCTCGGCGGCCTGACGGACCCTTCGCCCGCGCTCAGCGGTCGAGGATGAGCCGGCGTGCATTGTCGGCGTAGACCTTGCGCAGCACGTCGTCGGGCAGCCCCAGGCCACAGATCTGCCAGCGCCCCTGCGGCGGGACCTCGTCGGTCGAGTAGTCGAAGGACTCGTCCAGCGTCTCCAGGAAGCGGTAGTGGAGGCGGTACATCTCCGGGTCGTAGCCGAGGTCCGTGCCGAAGAGGATGCGGTCGGCGTGGCGCAGGAAGAAGTCGCGCGCGGTGTACGGCTGGCGGCCCAGCTCGGCCATCCGCGCCGACATGTCGACGTGGTAGTTGGGATGCCGGTCGAGCATCGAGCTGACCAGCGCCAGGTCCTCCGCCGCGCAGCCCACGTGGGCGCCGATGAAGGTCGTCTCGGGGTGGCGGCCGATGACCCGGTCGAAGGCGGCCAGGATCTCGTCGAAGGCCGGGAAGCCGGCCTCGGCGTCGGACGCGTCCGACCCCCTCGGCGGCCAGAAGTGCCAGTCGGGATGCTCGGACAGCTCCTCCCAGCGCTCGTTGTGCTCGTCGAGCGGGTCGAAGAAGGCCATGGGATCGGCGACGTGCACGACCACGGGCAGGTCCAGGCGCGCTGCCGCCGCCCAGAAGGGGTCGAGCCGCTCGTCGTCCACCGCGACCAGCCGGCCCTGCGGGTCGCGAGCGCGCAGGCCGAGCGGCTTCCAGACCTTGACGCCGCGGGCACCCATCCGGGCCGCCTCCTCGAGGCGCTGCGCTTCCACGAGGCCGAAGTCGGGCCGCTCCGCCCACTCGTCGTAGGCCAGCCCGGTGAAGTGGACGAAGCGCGTGGGATGCTGGCGACCGTACCTCGCGATGCGCTCGGCCAGCCCGACGCGCTGCTCGACGTCGAGGTCGATGATGGTCTCCACGCCGGCTTCGTCGAGAGCCGCCAGGAGTTCGGCAACGGGGCGCTCGTGCCAGCCACCGCTGAACGCCGGCCCCAGGTGGTTGTGGGCGTCGATGACCGGGAAGCGCGGCCGCTCCACGCGGTGCTCAGGCACCCGCAGGCGTGCGCACGGGCCGGTAGTCGACGAGTCTCAGGTCAGGCACGTCGATCCCCGGTCGCTCGCATGAGCGGCGGCCTCCCCGGGCCAGCCGTGGGGAGGCGCCAGCGGTCTCACTTGATGCGCCGGCCGTCAGTCCGCCGACGAGCCACTTCTCGATGACGATGAAGAGGATGACCACCGGCACGATGGCGATCACCGACGAGGCGAAGAGGTACTGCCACTCCACGCGGTACTGGCCGATGAACGTGGTGACGCCCACTGTCAAGGGATGGATGTCGGGCGACTGGGCCAGCGTGAGGGCGACGACGAACTCGTTCCAGGCCGCGATGAAGGTGAAGATGGTGGCCGTCACGATGCCCGGCAGCGCCAGCGGCAGCGTCACCCGCCGCAGCACGCCCAGGCGAGTGGCGCCATCGATGGCGGCGGCCTCCTCGAGTTCCACGGGGATGGTCGAGAAGTAGGCCACCATGATCCAGGTGCGAGAAGGCCAGGTTGAAGGCCGCGTTGACGATGATGAGCGCCAGGTAGGTGTTGACGCCAGCGGCCGGGACGATGTCGCCGATGGTCACGAACTCGCGGTAGATGCCGATGACCAGCGCCGTCGGCGCGAACATCTGCGTGACGAGCACGAGCAGCAGGAAGAGCAGCCGGCCGCGGTAGCGGTAGCGCGCCGTGTAGTAGGCCGCCGGAAGGGCCACCGCCAGCGCCAGGATCGTGGCGAAGCCGGCGATGATGAGGCTGCTCCGCAGGTAGCCCCACAGCGGTGCCTCGGACCAGACGTCGATGAAGTTGGAGAACTCGAAGCGGGACGGCAGGTACTGCGCCGGGATCGAGTAGAGCTCCTTCTTCGGGGTCAGCGCGGTGATGAGCATCTGGATGTACGGCGCGAGGAAGAAGAAGGCCACGAGCGCACCGGCCCCCGTGAGCAGCGCCTTCTTGAGCGGCGTGGTCGACATCTCAGGCGCGCCGCCAGTCCACGATCCGCAGGTAGAGGAGCACGAACACGAGGATGACCACGAGGTTGACGACCGACATGGCGGCCGACTGGCCGATGTCCTGGAAGCGGAAGGCCAGCTTGTACATGAAGGTCGTCGTCGTGTCCGTCTGGAACCCCGGCCCGCCGGTGGTCATGGCCCAGATGATCGGGAACGAGTTGAAGACGTTGATCATGTTGATGATGGTCGCCACGAGCAGCGCCGGTCGCAGCAGCGGCAGCGTGATGTACCGGTAGGTGCGCACGCCGGTCGCGCCGTCGACCCTGGCGGCCTCGTAGATGTCGGTCGGGATGGACTGCAGTCCGGCCAGGATGACGTAGGTCGTGAAGGGCAGGGACACGAAGATGGCCACGGCCATCAGCCAGACGAAGGCCACAGAGGGGGTGCCCAGCCAATCGTTGACCGGGTTGGCGATGAGGCCCAGGTCGAAGAGGATGCGGTTGACGATGCCGGAGAAGCCGTCCAGCATCCAGCGCCAGATGGTCGCCGTCATGACGACGGAGGCGGCCCACGGCACGATGAGGGCCCAGCGCACCAGGCGACGCCCCGGGAAGGCCGCGTTCAGCAGGGCCGCCAGCCCGAGCGAGATGACGATGGTCACGCTCACCACCACGACGACCCAGGTGATGGTGCGCGACGAGGATCCCCGGCAGCTCGGGATTGGCGAAGAGGTTCTGGAAGTTCTCCAGGCCGGCGAAGCCACGGCTGATGCCGGACATGCTGATGTCCAGCGTCGAGGTGCGCAGCATCTCGATGGCCGGCCACAGAACGACGCCGAAGATGAGCAGGAGAGCGGGGCCGATCCAGGGCAGGGGGCCGAGGTCCGGAAGACGCCGTCGGGGTGTCCCGCTCACCCGCGGGGCAGCGGGCCGGCCGTCCTTGGCGATGGGCGCTTCACTCACGGGTCAACTCCGCGGAACAGAGGCGGGGACCCCGGCCTGTCGGCAGGGGTCCCCGCATGCTGGTCGAACCGATCAGGAGGGACGAGCCGCTACTGCTCGGTCGCGAGCCTGGATCTGGTCGAGGACCTGCTGCTTGTCCGTGCCCGCCAGCGCGGTACCGATGGTCTGCTGGATGGCGCCCTGGACGGCCGGCCAGGCGGCCTGGTCGCTGGGGTAGAAGATGGCCGTGGGCAGCACCTCGATGAACGGCTGCCAGGGCCGGGTCGGAGGACATCGCCTCACCGGCCGAGATCGTGGCCGGGATGAAGCCGCCGGCCGCCTTGAGGAACCCGGCGTAGTTGTCGGGCTCGAAGAGGAAGCTCAGGAACTTCTGGACGGCCTCCTGGTTGCCCTCCTTCTTGAAGGCGAAGAAGTAGTCCTGGACGCCGACCGTGATGCTGTCCTTGCCGTCATTGGCGGGCATCGGCGCGGCGCCCCAGTTCACGTCGCTCTGGAAGGTGTTCTTGAGCTCGCCGGGCAGGAAGACGCTGCCGTTGGCCATGGCGGCCACGCCCTGCGCGAAGAGCGGCCAGGCACCGGAGGTGCGGTCCGTGGTGCCGGGGTTCGGCTGCGTGCAGCCGGCGTCCACGAGCTGCTGCAGGAAGTCCAGCGTCTCGAGGTTCTCCGGGCTGTTGATGACCCACTCGCCATCCTTGAAGTAGCCACCGCCGTTGCCGCCGGTCCACATCAGGAACTCGGCCTGGGCCTCTTCGGGACCGAGGGGCAGGGCCAGCGGGATGATGCTCGGGTCGTAGGCCTTGATGGCATCGCAGGCCGCCAGCAGCTCGCTCCACGTGGCCGGCGGGGCGGTCACCCCGGCAGCCTCGAGGATGTCCTTGTTGTAGAAGAAGAGCCGGTCGCTCGCCAGGTCGGCCACGGCGTACTCGACGCCGTCGTACTTCGAGTTCTCGCGGAAGGCGGGCATGAAGTCCGCCAGGACCTCCGGCGTGACGATCTCCTCGGCCTTGTAGAGCAGGCCATCGGCCGCGAAGTTGGCGAAGTAGTTGAGGTTCATGATGTCGGGCGGCTCGCCCGACGCGACGCGAGTATTGATGACGTCGTAGATGTCGTTCCAGCTCACCACCTGGACGCTGACGTCGATGTCCGGGTTGGCCTCCATGAAGCGTGCCGCCAGGTCGTCGAAGTAGGGCTGCATCTCGGGCGTATAGCCGGACTGGATCATCTCGATGCTGGTCTTGTCCTGCGCCGCTGCGGGTGCGGCGCCCGCCACGACGAGCAGGCCCGCAGCCCCCAGGGTCAGCAGTCGGCTGAGTCTCGTGGTCATCGTTGCTCCGACCTCCTCCGTGTGTCGGGCCCGCCGGCGGCGGAACCCGGGACGTCAGGACGTACGGACGTCCGGACATCATCCTGCCACAGGTGTCAACCCGAGGAGACCGTTGACGGTCAGCATCGCCCCCTCGACGAACCGCCTGGCTGGCCCTCGGCCCACCTGTTGACCCGCACGATGACGGATTGCGGTGCGATCCGCCAGACCCTTGCGCGCTAGCATCTTGGCGTGCCTGCTGTCATGTCCCGCACGATCCCGCTGACGGAGCTGCACTGCCACCTGGGCGGCGCCGTGACGCCGGCCATCATGTGGGGCATCGCGCACGCCCAGGGCATCCGACTGCCCAGCAAGGACTACTGGGCGTTCCGCGAGATGATCACGGTGTCGTCGCGGCGCGGGCGGTCCTTCGACGGCTACCTGCAGCTCTTCCACTGGACGGAGCTCATCCAGTCCTCGCCCCTGGCCGTGGAGCGGGCCGCCTACGAGGTCATCGGCGGCGCCTACCGCAAGAACCACGTCACCACCATGGAGTTGCGCTTCAACCCCATGAAGCGCAACCGGGGAGGGGAGCAGGACCTCGACCACATCATCAGCGCGGCCATCCGGGGCATGGACCGGGCCATGCTGGAGTACCCCGTGAAGCCGGGTCTCATCCTCTGCCTCGACCGCGCCTTCCCCGTGCACCTCAACGAGATCATCGCCGAGAAGGCCATCGCCTACCGCGACCGTGGCGTGGTCGGCGTGGACATCGCCGGCCCTGAATCGGAGGCCTTCCGTCCGGCCGACTACCGGGCGCTCTTCAAGCGCTGCCGCCGCAAGGGCCTGGGCATCACCGTCCACACCGGCGAATCCGGGCCCGTCGAGGAGATCGCCGAGGTCATCGAGGCCCTGGAGCCTGACCGCCTCGGGCACGGCGTCAAGGCCGCCTATGACGGACGCACCATGGGCCTCATCCGCGAGCGGGACATCACCCTTGAGATCTGCCCGACCAGCAACCTCAACTCGCGGGTCGTCTCCGGCTGGGATGAGTTCCGCTGGATCTTCGACACGTTCCGGCGCAACGGTGTGCGCTACACCATCAACACCGACGGCCCGGAGATGCTCAAGACGTACATCCGCGACGAGTTGGCCTCTCTTGCGCGCCACGGCATCCTGTCGGTCGAGGAGCAGGAGCAGGCCGCCGCGTGGGCACGGGAGGCCTCCTTCGTGCGCGGGGTCGCGGAGGCGCTGGCGGTGGCCCCGCCACGTCGGACCCCGGCCACGCGCCGCCAGGTCGAGCGCGAGGAAGCCTGAGGGCTATGCGGCCGTGTCGCCCCTGGCCAGGGTGGCTGCGACACGCGTGCGGTGCGATGGCCACCAGGCGCGCTCGCCGATGAGCGCCGTGAGGGCCGGGATGAGCAGGCTGCGCACGATGAGCGTGTCGATGAGCACGCCGATGGCGACCGTCAGGCCGACCTGCTGGAGGACCTGCAGTGGAGCCACCGTCATGGCCGCGAACGTGCCGGCCAGGATGATGCCGGCCGAGGTGATGACGGTGCCCGTGCGGGCCGACGCGACGGTGATGCCCGCGCGCAGGTCCCGTGACGCGCTCTCCTCGCGCACGCGGCTCATGAGGAAGATGTTGTAGTCGGATCCCAGCGCCACGAGCAGCACGAAGACGATGAGCGGCACGAGGTAGTTGAGGCCGTCCTGTCCCATCAGGCCCTGGAAGAGCAGGGTGGCCACGCCCATCGTGGTCCCGAAGCTGAGCAGGACGCTGCCGACGAGGTAGAGCGGCGCGACCAGGCTGCGCAGCAGCAGCACCAGCACGACGAAGACGCCCAGGACGGTGATGAGCCCGACGAGCTTGAAGTCCTCCGTCGTGGCGGCCTGGACGTCGGCGGATGACGCGGTCGGGCCACCGACGTGGGCGGTGGTGACGATGCCCGGACGTGACCCGGTCGCCCCCTCGTCGAACCTGTCGTCCACTCGGCCAGCAGGGCGCGCACCCTGCCCACGGTCGCGAACGCTGCCGGGCTGTACGGCTCGTCGGCGGTCACCAGGCTCAGCTGGCTGGCGCGGCCGTCGGCCGACAGGTAGGTCTCCAGGAGGAGTCCCATCGACGGGTCGCTGGCAGCCGTGGGCGGGATGAAGAGGTCGTCCGGCCGAGCCCGGAACGCGGCCGCCAGGCTGCCCAGCTCGGCGGGCAGCCGGGCCGCCAGCTCGACGGCACCGCTCAGGGCGGCAGCCGCTCTGGGGTCCCGTCGGGCGCCGCCTGGTAGGTCGCCACGGCCTCTCGCAACATGGTCGCGTCGTCGCGGGACGCGGGCAGCCCCTGGTCGACCATGTCCGGATAGGCCGTGACGAGCGCGTCGAGGTAGGCGATGGCGCTGTCCAGGCCATCGATCGTGGCGGGGTCGGCCAGGGCAGCGAGTGCCCCCAGCAGGTCACTGCCCGAACTCAGGCCTTCGACCATGGCCTGCAGCTGGTTCGATGGCCGGAGGGCGGCCGGAACGCTGCCGTCGCCGGCCGGAGTCGCCAGTGAGCGCACCGTCTGGATGCCCTCCACGTCGCCCAGCGCCTGGCTGACCCGTGCCAGCTCCGCCAGGCCGGCGGGTGAGCCGAGGTCCACCCCTTCCGGCGCCTCCACGAGCACGCTGATGGGCAGCAGCTGGCCTCGGTCGAAGTGGCCTGCCACCGCGTCGAAGCCTCGCCGCGCCTCGGTCCTGGCCGGCAGCTCCTTGAGCGTGTCGAACTCGACCTCCATGCTGGGCAGGGCCAGCAGGGGCAGGGCCAGCAGGGCGATCACCGTGGCGGAGACGCGACCCGGGCGACGGGTGATGAAGGCCGCCAGCCGGTCCCAGGCGCCTGGCAGGTGTGCCTCGCCCTCCACGACGGCGTCGTGCCGTGGCCAGTAGAGCCAGCGGCCGGCCAGAACGGCCAGGGCCGGCGTGAGCGTCAGCCCGGCCGCCAGCGTGATGGCGACGGTGATGGCCAGCGCCGGGCCGATGGTCTGGATCATGCCGAAGCTGGCCGCGGCCATGGCGGACAGGCCGACCATGACGGTGGCCGCACTGGCCGTGATGACGGCGCCGATGCGGCCGACGGTCACGACGGCCGCCGTGTCGCGCGCCACGCGGCCCAGCTCCTCGCGGTACCTGGAGAGGAGGAAGATGGCGTAGTCGGTGCCGATGCCGAAGACCAGCACGACGATGAACGAGTCCAGCAGCGAAGGGATCTGCCAGCCGGCCTTGGCCAGCAGGGCGAGGGCGGCCCGGGCCACCACGAAGGCCGCGCCGATCGTCACCAGGGGCACGGTGGCGGCCACGGGCGCCCGGTAGATGAGCAGCAGGATGACCACGACCAGCACGACCGTGACCAGCGTGGTGCGGTCCGTGCCCGGCGATGACCGCCTCCAGGTAGTCGGCCGTGATGGCCACCGTCCCGGTCACCGCCGCCTCCAGCCCGTCCACCTCGAGGCCGGCGAGGTGGGCACGCAACGCGCCGACCGCCTCGCGGGCCGGCTGGCCCATGGGGTCGGCGGAGAGGCGCACCGAGAGCATCTCCACGGCCTCGTCAGTGCTGCGGTACATGGCCTCGTAGCCGGGTACGTCGGCCGCGCCCTCGACCGAGACCAGGACGTCGGCCAGCTCCGGCGGGACGTCCGGGCCACGCAGCCAGGCCGCGACGGCGCCGATGGCCCGGTGGTCGGCCTCCGTCAGGGCGGTCCCGCCGCGTGAGAAGACGACGGTCGCGGTGGCGGCCGCCTGTCGCTCCGGGAACGCGGCCTCGAGCCGCTCGGCGGCGAGTCGTGCCGGGCTGTCCTCCGGCAGGAAGCCGGCCTCCTGGGATGCCGTCAGCGAGGCCAGCGAGGGCACGAAGGCGAGCGCGCCGATGACCAGCACGAGCCAGCCCACGATGATGGCGATCCGTGCCCGCAGCACGAGATGTCCGAGACGACCGAACATGCGAGCCCCATGCAAGCGCTTCGGAGCCATCCCGGCCAGAGCCGAACGGACGCCTGCAGGGGGCGCAGGCTCCCTGCCGCGACGCATCCGCTCCTACAGCAGCGCGAGCGCCTCCTCGAGGGTCGCCTGGCCGTCCACGCCGCCCACCGCCCGGGTCGAGAGGGTGCCGCAGGCGACGGCCAGGGCCAGCATCTCCGCCAGCGGCCGGCCGTCCAGGAACCCGCGGATGAAGCCGGCGTCGAAGGCGTCGCCGGCGCCGGTCGAATCGATGACCTGCACGCGGTTCGCCGGCAACCGCAGGGCCTCGTCACCGCGAACGGCCAGCGCGCCCTCCGCGCCCAGCTTGACGGCCACGATGAGCGGCCCGCCCGCCGGGTCGCGCCCCTCCGCCTCCGCCATGGCCACCAGCGCGCGCGCCGCTCCGAGGGGGTCGCCCACGCCCGTGATGAGCGCTGCCTCCCGCTCGTTGGGGAAGAAGATGTCCGCCGCGGCCAGCATGGGCGCGATGCCCTCCCAGCGCCGATCCGGGTCCCAGTTCGTGTCGAAGGAGCTGGTCACCCCCGCCGCCCGCGCCTCACGGAACAGTCGCGGGAGCCCCGGACGCAGCCGTGGCTGGATGGCCGTGGAGCCGGCGTGGAGGTGCCGGATGAAGGGCAGGACCTCGCGCGGGACGTCCTCCGCCCGCAGTCGGTCGATGGTCCCGGTGGCCGTCAGGAGGGCCCGGTCGTCGCCTCGGCAGAGGTGGACGGTGGCGCCGGTCGGGATGGCCGGGTCCACGGCCACCGTCGAGGTATCCACGCCGTGGGTGCGCATGGCCTCCAGCGTGACGTGGCCCAGGAGGTCGTCGCCGACGATGCCACCGTGCGCCACGCGCAGGCCCAGCCGGGCCAGGCCGCAGGCCGCGATGGCCGAGGAGCCGCCGACCGTGAGGCGGATGGTACCCGACCAGCTTCTCGACCTGCCCGAACTCCGGTGTCGGGTCGCCGTCGATGACGAGGATGTCCGGGTTGACGTCGCCGATGACGTAGACGTCCGTCTCGCGACGCTTCTTGCCCGTCTCGCGGGCCTCGTCGCTCGACCCAGGTGCCAGGGGGACCGGCTCGGTCACCCCGGGTAGTCCCGGAACCAGCCCTCGGCCAGCTCCGGCTGCCGGCCCAGCGGCGAGCGCTCACGCCAGGGCCGCCCCTCGCGCTCGACGATCTCCACCAGCCGCTGCATGCGCGACGACGCCCTCCGACGCCAGCCAGGCAGCCCGCTCGGCCGGCGGCAGCACCACGCCCGGGCCCCACACCGAGCGTCCCACCAGCACGCCCGACGCACCGGCCCGGCAGGCCACCTCCGTCTGCGCCTCGAAGGTGGCGTCGTCGACACCCGCGGACAGGATGACCCAGGGGACGGCCGACGCCTCGTCGAGCTCCTGGCAGGCCTCCAGCCAGCGATCGCGATCCGTCACCGAGGGGTCGTACGGGAACTCGCACTTGAGGATGTCACCGCCCAGCGCCGTCAGGCGCCGCGCCGTCCGCACCACCACGTCCCGCCGCGCCTCGCCGGTCAGCTTGGGGGCGGACTCGTCGATGGAGAAGCCGAGCGTCTCCAGGAAGAGCGGCAGGTCGGCGTCGGCGCAGGCCTCCGCGACCTCGATGAGCAGGTCCTCCTGCCCGGAGGCGTTCTCGGCGTCGGGGTGGTAGTAGAGCAGTAGCTTCACGGCGTCGGCGCCCATGCGCTTGGCCTGGGCCACGCCCCAGTCCGGCAGCAGGCGGCTGACCCGGGCCGTCGCGGGCCCCGTGTAGCCGCTGGCCTCGATGGCCACGATGAGCCCGGCCGCGCTGGGCAGCGACCCGTCGCTGATGGCCTGTGCGGCGCCCAGCTCCGGATCCAGCAGGATGCCGCTGGCCGTCGTCATGATGGCGCGCACCACGGCTCGCTTGGCCTCGACCATCTGCTCGTATGTCACGGCGGCCGGATCGTCCGGCCCCAGCATCCGACGCAGGTTGTTGCGATGGTCGAGCGCCAGGACCGACAGCCTGCCCGTGTCCGAGGCACAGGCATCCAGTCCTCGCACGGTGCCGATCCTGAGCGTCATGGTTCAACTCCTCGTCGTCATGCCTGCCGCGTCCTGGCCGTAGCCGTTGCTGCCGATGCTACTATCCCATGAGGTCCGGACGTCCGTACCTCAAGGTAGGCGAGGGGGAGCATGACCCGCATCGTCCTCATCGGCGCCGGGAGCGTGGAGTTCACCCGCAACCTGCTGGGCGACTTCCTGGTCTACCCGGAGCTGCGCGACAGCACCATCGTCCTGCACGACATCGACGCCGACCGCCTGCGCACGGCGGAGCGCATGGCGGCCTGGACCGCGGCCGCGCTGGGCGCTTCACCGACCATCGAGGGCCACCTGGATCGCCGTGCGGCGCTGGCCGGGGCCGACTTCGTGGTCGACACCATCCAGGTCGGCGGCGCGCGCGCCACGCAGATCGACTTCGACATCCCCGCCCGCTATGGCCTGCGCTACACGATCAACGACACCATCAACGTGGGTGGCGTCATGCGCGGCCTGCGCTCCATCCCGGTCGTGCTGGACATCGTGCGCGACATGGAGGAGCTCTGCCCGGACGCCTGGTTCCTCAACTACACCAACCCCATGGCCATGCTCGTCCGGGCGGTGGCCGAGCGCACGCAGATCCGAACGGCCGGCCTCTGCCACTCCGTCTTCTGGACGATCGACACGCTGGCCGGCTACCTGGGCCTGCCGCGCGCGGAGGTCGACCACGTCTCCGCCGGTGTCAACCACCTGGCCTTCCTGCTGCGTCTCGAGCACCGCGGGCGGGACCTGTACCCGGAGCTGCGCGACTTCGTGGCCGCCGGCCGGGTGCCTGACGACGACCTCGTTCGCGCCGAGCTCTTCCGGCGCCTGGGCTACTACCCCACCGAATCGTCCGAGCACCACGCCGAGTACAACCCCTGGTTCATCCCCAAGGGCGATGCCGTGGAGCGCTACCACATCCCCATCGGCGAGTACCTCGACCGGGTCGCCCACAACCTCGACGAGTACGACGAGACGAAGCGGCGACTGGACGCTGGCGAACCCTTCGAGATCGAGCAGAGCGGCGAGTACGCGGCGGTCATCATCCACGCGCTGCTGACCGGTGAGCCGGCGCGCATCGTGGGCAACGTCATGAACCAGGGCGCTCTCATCAGAACCTGGCCGCCGACGCCTGCGTGGAGGTGCCCTGCCTGGTGGATGGCACGGGCGTCTGGCCCGTGCACGTCGGCGCGCTTCCGCCGCAGTGCGCGGCCTACATCGGCCCGGCTGTCGACACGCAGGCGCTGACCGTGCGGGCTGCCCTGCACGAGGATCGCGAGGCCATCTACCACGCCGTGATGCAGGACCCGCAGGTGCAGGCCTCGCTCGACCTCGACGCCGTCTGGCGCATGACCGACGAGCTCATCGCGGCCGAGGCGGAGTGGCTGCCCGCCTGGCTTCGAGGCTGACGGGTCGTCCGCCGATTCCCGCCAGGCGGGACATCTCGACACGCCGCGCGCCGCGAGAAGCCCGGCTTCCCGCCAGGCGGGACATCTCGACACGCCGCGCGCCGCGAGAAGCCCGGCTTCCCGCCAGGCGGGACATCTCGACGACGCGCGCAGGCCCGGCTCGCGCCAGCCGGGAGGGTCCTGCACGGTGCGGGGCCCCTGCCGCGCGCCCGGAGGTCGCCGGCGCCGTCAGACGGTCACGATCTCCCGCCAGGCGGGAATCGCGGATCGACGGAGGTCCGCTGCCGCACGAGAGGGTCGACGTACGGAGCTCGACGGAGGTCGACGGAGGTCGACGGAGCTTGACGGAGGCTGACGGAGTTGATGGAAGGTCCACGGAGGTCGTCCCGCGTCCGTGCCGCCGGTTCGCCGCCCAGGGGAAGCTTGGCGGCGACCGGGCCACGCCTTGACAGCGGTGGCACTATCAGTCCGGACGTCCGGACGTCCGGATGTCACTACGCGGCACGGCTCCGACCCCACGAGCGGCCGCAGCACGAGGAGGATCGGACCATGGTCGGACCATCCACGTCTCCGCAGTCGAGTCGTCGCCTTCGCCGGCAGCGCCGTGCTCGCTGGGCGCCAGTCTCCTGGCCACCGCGGCACCGGCCATCGCCCAGGAGGGGCCCAGCGGCAAGATCACGTACGCCATCTGGGGCGACCCGGCGGAGCTCTGCCAACCAGATCGCGCTCGTCGAGGCCTTCGAGGCCAAGTTCCCCGACATCGACGTCGAGGTGACGGTCTCCGACTGGGACGCCTACTGGACCGCCCTGCAGACGAGCATCGCCGGCGGTGATGCGCCCGACGTCTTCGCCATGGACGGTCCGCTCTTCCCGGACTACCAGTCCCGCGGTGTCCTGCTCGACCTGGCCCCCTACATCGAGCGCGACGGCTTCGACCTGACCGCACTCGCCGACGCCGGCGTGGCCCACTTCACGACCTCGGACGGCGGGCAGTATGGCCTGCCTCGCGACCTCAACGTGACGGCGCTCTACTACAACAAGGCCATGTTCGACGCGGCCGGCCTGCCCTACCCGGACGAGACGTGGACCTGGGACACGCTCGTCGAGGTCGGCAAGCAGCTGACCCTCGACGCCGACGGCAACGGCCAGCCCGAGCAGTGGGGCTTCTACACCGAGACCACGGACATGGAGAACTACTGGTCCGAGCTGGTCTGGCAGAACGGCGGCGAGATCATCTCCGACGACCGCACCCAGACCCTGCTGGGATCAGACGAGGCGGTCGGTGGGCTGCAGTTCCTGCAGGACCTCATCTGGACGCACAAGATCATGCCCCCGGCCGACATCGTGCTGCAGATCGGCGACGCCTTCGAGCAGGGTCTGGCGGCCATGGAGTCGAACGGCTCCTGGCTGGTGCCCACGCACCTCAATGCCGGCATCGACCTGGGCATCGCGCCGCTGCCGGCCGGGTCAGCCGGCCAGGCCACCAGCGTCAACCCGACCGGGGCCGTCGTCTCGGCCGCCTCCAAGAACCCCGAGGCGGCCTGGGCCTTCGTCTCCTGGCTCGTGGGCCCCGAGGCGCAGGAGATGCTCATGCAGTCGAAGGCCGCCCTGCCGGTCGACAAGTCGGTCCTCGAGGGCAGCTACAGCTCCGCGTTCCCGGGCTCTGACGTCTTCGCCCAGGCCCTCGAGTATGCCCACCTGAAGCCCTCGTTCCGCGGCTACGAGGAGTGGACCGGGGCACTCCAGGAGGAGCTCGACACGCAGGTCTTCGACGTTCCCAACAAGACCGCTCGCGAGGCCATCGACACGGTGCTGCCGGCCCTGGACGAGATCCTGGCCAACCAGGCGCAGTAGCCGTCGCGCCGCGGCAGGCGCCAGGCAGCCGGGAGGCAGCGTGCGCATCTCGGGCTCGCCGACCGTCGAAGGGGCGACGGCCGGCGAGCGACCCCTGCCCGGTGAGCCCGGCTCGGGGCGTGGCGGGCCGCTCGCCAGCGAGCGACGCTGGGCCTGGCTCTTCCTGGCGCCCGCGCTCATCGGGCTCGCCGTCCTCTCGGCCGGACCGATCCTGGCCACGCTGGCCATCAGCTTCACCGACTGGGACCTGCTGACCCCGCCCACCTGGGTCGGCCTGGACAACTTCGCGGAGCTCATGGAGACGCCCCGCTTCTGGCGGGCGCTGCAGAACACCCTCTTCTACACGCTGCTGTCGGTGCCCCTCGGGATGGCCATCGCGCTGGCCCTGGCCATGGGCCTCGACCAGGCCATCCGGGGCATCGCCTGGATCCGCACCATGTACTTCCTGCCGCTCGTGACATCGGCGGTGGCCGTGGGCCTCGTGTGGCTCTGGATCTACGCGCCCGCGGGCGGGCTCCTGAACGTGCTGCTCTCCACCGTTCGGCATCCCGCCGCAGCGCTGGGTCAGCGACCCCTTCTGGGCCATGCCGGCCATCATCGTCATGAGTGTCTGGCAGGGCCTCGGCGTCAACATCATCATCTTCCTGGCCGGCCTGCAGGCCATCCCGCAGGAGTATCACGACGCCGCCAGCGTGGACGGGGCCGGCCGCTGGGCGCGCTTCCGCGGCGTGACCATCCCCCTGCTCACCCCGAGCATCTTCTTCACCGGCATCCTGAGCCTCATCGGCGCGCTGCAGGTCTTCGACCAGGTCTATGTCCTGGCGCGGCCGGACAAGCCCACCAACTCCACCATCACGCTCGTCTACTTCATCTACGAGGAGGGCTTCAGCTTCTTCCGCATGGGCCGCGCCAGCGCGGCCTCGTGGATCCTGTTCCTCATCGCCTCCGGCCTGACCATCGTCTACTTCCGGCTGCAGCGGCGCTGGGTGCACTACCAGTGAGCGCCTCGGCGGCAACGCGCGCCTCGGCGGCCAGCTCCTCGAGCGGCGCCCGGGCCGGCCCTGCCGGCGGGCCCGGCCCTTGGCGTCGACGACTGCGCAAGCTCGGCCTCTACGCCATCCTCATCGTGGGCGGGCTCGATCATGCTGCTGCCCTTCTTCTGGATGGTGGCCACCTCGCTCAAGACACGGGCGGAGGTCTTCAGCGCACCCATGCTGGCCTTCCCTTCCGGCTTGCACTTCGAGAACTACGGGCGCATGTGGAACGCGCTGCCCGGCGTCACGTTCGGCGACTTCTTCATCAACTCGCTCAAGATCGCCACGCTCGCGACGATCGGGGCACTGGTGAGCTGCTCGATGGCCGCCTTCGCCTTCGCCGTCCTGCCCTTCCGTGGCAAGGGGCTCCTGTTCGCGCTCATCATGGCCACGCTCATCATCCCCTTCCAGGTCGTGCTCGTCCCCAACTTCATCCTCTACCGGGCGCTGCCCCACCCGCTCTCGGACAGTGGCAACTGGATCGGCACGCAGGAGCCGCTCTGGGTCGGTGCCTGGCTGGGCGGCGCCTTCGGCATCTTCCTCATCCGCCAGTTCTTCCTGACCGTGCCGCGGGAGCTGGCCGACGCGGCCCGCGTCGATGGCGCCAGCCCCTGGGGCATCTTCCGCTGGATCTACATCCCGCTGGCCAGGCCCGTGCTGGCGACGCTTGCCATCTTCACCTTCATGTGGAGCTGGAACGACCTGCTCAGCCCGCTGATCTACCTGCGCGACCTGCCCGACTACACGACCACGGTCGGGCTGGCCTTCTTCCAGGGCCAACATGTCGGCAAGTGGCCCGAGATGATGGCCGGCGCCATGGTCAGCCTCGTGCCCATGGTGGCGCTCTTCGTCATCGCCCAGCAGTACTTCGTGCGCGGCATCGCCATCAGCGGGCTCAAGGGATGAGCGCCGCGCGGATGGATAGGGGGTCAGCCAGATGATCGACGTGGCCGGCGTGCCGCTCTATCGCCAGATCCAGTCGGAACTTCGCGAACGCATCGGCAGCGGCGAGCTGCCGCCGGGCAGCCGCCTGGAGACCGAGCAGGAGCTCATGGCGCGCTACGAGGTCAGCCGCGCGACCGTCCGCCAGGCCCTCGCCGGGCTCATCAACGAGGGGCTCGTGGAGATCCGCCGCGGGCTGGGCACCTACGTGCGCAAGGCCGCCGTGGAGCACCGCCTGGGCGGCTTCTACAGCTACAGCCGCGAGATCGAGCGACACGGCATGCGGCCCGGCACGCGGGTGCGCAGCCTGCGCGTCGAGGAGGCCGGCCCGCGCGTGGCGGCCATCCTGGAGATCGATCCGGGCGATGCCGTGGTGGCCCTCAGCCGCATCCGGCTGGCCGACGACGAGGCCATCGTGACCGAGACGAGCTACCTGCCAGCCGACCGCTTCGCGGGGCTCGAGGGCCTCGACTTCAGCCGCCGCAGCCTGTACGAGACGCTCACCGCGGAGTTCGGCGTGCGGCCGGTGCGGGCACGCGAATCCTTCGAGCCCGTGCTCATGACGAAGACCGAGGCGAGCGAGCTGGGTGGCACCGTCGGCAGCCCCGCCCTGCGCGTCGAGCGCACGACGTACGATGTCGACGGCCACGTCATCGAATACTGCCGCAGCACGCTGCGGGCCGATCGCTACCACTACTCGGTCGAGCTGGGTGACGTGTGACCAGCAGCCTCCCCGATCCCCATCCCTGATGCCCCTGCAGCCCGAGGTGACGCCATGACCATCCTCCACACCGCCGCCCCGGCCGCCGCGGCGGCACCCACGACGGCCGCCGCGGTCCGTGCCGCCGTGCAGGCCACCACCGCCTGGCGAGAGGCCAGCACCGGTGGCCAGGCCATCGCGGCTGCCCTGGAGGTGGCGCGCCAGGCCCCCGCGGAGATCCTGGACGCCCTCGCGGGCGCGTCGCAGGTCGTCATCACCGGTGCCGGGTCCTCCTACTACATCGCACAGGTGGCGGCCGTCGCGCTGCGGGCCAGGTGCGGGCTGCCCGCCGTGGCGGCACCGCTGTCCGAGGTGCTCCTGCGCCCGGAGGCCGTCTTCGCACCCGGCGAGCCCTCCCGCCAGCCGGTCATCGTGGTCTCCCGGTCGGGCTCCACGACGGAGGCGCTGGACGTCATCCGTGCCGTCCAGGAGCGCGGGGCCCCCGCCTTCGCCGTGACCTGCCGACCGGAGAGCCCCATGGCGCAGCTGGCCACGGCGACCGTGGCCGTTCCCGAGGGAGACGAGGCGGCCATCGTCATGACCCGCTCGTTCGCCTCGCAGGTGGCCCTCATCATGCGGCTCGGGGCGCGGCTGGGCGAGCCGGCCTTCGCGGCCGACCTGGATGCGCTGCCGGAACGCTGGGGCGACCTGGGCCCCTTCATCGAGCGCGCCTTCGAGCTTGCCGCCACGAACCCGACGCGGCTCATCGTGCTCGGCGGCGGGGCTGCCCACGGCCTGGCCAACGAGGCCGTCCTGAAAGCCACGGAGACGAGCCAGGTGCCGGCCTCCGCGTTCCATCCTCTCGAGTTCCGCCACGGGCCCATCTCGGTCTGCGAGCCGGGCATGCTCGTGGTGGGCATCATGGGCGGCCCTCGGAGAGCGCCGAGCGGCGCGTGCTCGAGGAATCGGCCGCCCTGGGCGCGACGACCTGGCTGCTGGGGCCGGACGGCCCGGCCGCCGACCTCGACGACATCGCCCGCCTGCCGCTCGTGCTGCACGCGCTCCAGGCCCTGGCGCTGGGCGTAGCCGTGCGGCGCGGCCTGGACCCGGAGGCGCCGCGCCACCTTGCGCAGGTGGTCGTCATCGCGGACGCCTGAGCGTGGCCAGCTCCGGATCGGCATCGAGCGGCCGCCCGGGCGGCCTTGATCCAGGCGGTCGACGGATCGGGCCTGCTGCGCTTCGAGATGGCCACGACTCGACGCTGGCAGGCCATCGACATCACGCACCTCTTCACGTCGCGCGGCTGGCCGGACGGGCTGCTGTTGGTGAGCGTCGAGCACACCACGGCGGCCATCTTCCTGGGCGAATCGGGCAGCGAGATGTTCGAGGACTACGAGCGCGTGGCGGCTCGCCTGGTCGCCGACGGCGGGCCGTTCCGGCACGAGACGTGGAACCCCGGCAACGCGCAGGCGCACGTCCTCTCCAGCTTCCTGGGCACGCAGCTCCTGCTGCCCGTGACCGATGGCCGCCTGGACCTGGGGACCTGGCAGCGCGTCATCTTCCTGGAGCTGGACGGTCCGCGGCGACGCTCCATCGCCGTCGCCAGCCTGGCCACGCAGCCGCTGGGCTGAGGCGCACGTCGGTGGCAGCCGCGCCCGACTGACGCGCCCGGACGCCGCTCGCGCCCGGAGCCGCTCGCGCTCGACGCGCTGGCGCGCAGCCGCGGGTGGCGCCCCCTAGCGGTCGATGCTGCCCAGCGGGGAGAGGTAGGTGACGTTGGTGAAGCCGAGCTCCTGGCGCAGGGCGTCGTTGACCTCGCCGATGACGTCCACGTGGACGACGGGCCCGGCGTCGAAGAGGGCGTCCACCAGGTCCGCCACGTTGCGGTTGTGGTACACGAAGGCATCCGCGTCGCGGAAGACCTCGATGTTGACGCAGCGCAGGCCGTCGGCCGAGAGGTTCTGCTCGTAGCGCAGCGTGCCCGGCTCGCCGTTGGTGCGCTCGATGAGCTTCGCTGCCGCTGCCTTGAAGTCCTCCGTCCGTCCGGGCTTGATCTCGAAGACCGGGAACCAGCGTGACCTCTCCCACCGCCGTGCTCCTTTCAGCCGCCCGGGCGGCCTTCGCTGCATGGCCGCCATCGTGCGGCCACGTGCCACGGCCGCCAAGCGCGGCCCGCTCAGCTGCCTGTCGTCGCCCGGCGCTGGCGCCGAGCCTCGTAGAAGAGTACGGCCGCGCTGGCCGAGACATTGAGGCTGTCCGCGAGCCCCAGCATGGGGATGCGGACGGCCGTGACGTCATCGCCCGACCAGGCCGCGCTCAACCCCGTGGTCTCTGCGCCGACGACGATGGCGACGCCTGCCCGCAGGTCCGCGGCGTCATAGTCGACCGTGCCATCCACGCGAGCCGTGACGATCCCGAGGCCCTGCCGCCGCAGCCATCCCAGCGCCTCCGCTGAGGTGCAGACGGCCATGGGCAGGCTGAAGATGGTGCCCAGGCTGGCCCGGATGGCGTTGGGGTTCCAGGGGTCGCAGCGGGCGTCGGCGACGATGACGGCGTCCACGCCGGCGCCATCGGCCGAGCGCAGCAGGGCGCCCAGGTTGCCGGGCTTCTCCACCTGTTCCACCACGGCCACGAGCGCGCGCTCCGGAAGGGACAACCGCTCAAGGGCAGTGGAGGGCTCCGCGGCCACGACGACGATGCCGTCGTCGCGGTCCCCGTAGGCCAGCGCTCCGAGCAGCACCGGCGTGGTCGTCAGCAGCTCCGCGCCGGCGGCCCGCAGTCGCGGCAGCAGCGCGCCGGCCTCAGCGCTGCGCACGAGCTCAGGCGCGATCCAGGCCTCGAGCAGGTCCAGCCCCGCTTCCATGGCCCGCCCGATCTCACGTGCGCCATCCACCAGCAGGCGGCCTCGGGCGCGCCGCTCCCTGGACTCCCGCAGCGCCAGTGCGGCCCTGAATCGCGGGTTCTGGCGGCTGGTGACGGCCGGGCCTTCGGCCATCACTCGACACCCGCCTGCGACGCTTCCTCGATGGCCGCCCGCAGCTCACGGGTCAGCTCCGGCGACCAGTCGGCGCCGAAGACGCGGAAGGTGGGGATGTCGAAGCGCGAGATCCGGGCGCCTGGATGCGCCGCCGCGTAGACGGCCTGGCAGGCATCGACCTCGGCCTGTGAGGCCGACCACGACTTCTCGCGGTAGCTGTGCACGTAGACGTCTCGCGGCTCGCGCTCGTCAGGCAGGCGCGCCGTCAGGTACAAGGAGTTGGCGACCAGGTCGGGTCGTCGCAGGCCGTCTGCCCGACCACGGGCTGGCTGACCACGATGCCGCGCCGCGCGATGGACTGCAGCACGTCGCGCTGGTTGCCCGGGTCGAAGGAGGGCTCGCTGAAGCTGTAACAGCCGGACACGAGCAGGCCGCCCAGTGCGAGGGCGGCGAGGGACGAGCGACGCATGACGGACACCTCGCTAGCGTAGCCGCAGCGCCTCGTCAGGACGCGATCCGCGGCCGGATCGGCCGATCGTCGCTACCATGCGCGGGTGCCCACACTGAGACCGTTCCGTGCCCTGCGCTTCGACGTGTCCTCGGGCGACCTGTCCGCGCTGCTCGCGCCCCCGTACGACGTCATCAGCCCGGCCCAGCGGCAGGCGCTCCTGGCGCAGGACCCCCACAACGTCGTGCGCATCGAGTTGCCGGCCGACCTCGGCAGCGCCACCGACGACGACTATCGTGCGGCCGCGGGGACGCTGAGCGCCTGGCAGCGTGACGGCGTGCTGGTCCGCGACGCGACCCCGACGGTGACCGTGCACCGGATGTCCTGGGCTGATGCCGATGGCCAGCGCCACACCGCCACCGGCGTGCTGGCGCAGCTGCGCCTGGAGGCCTTCGGCCCGGATGCCGGCGTGCTGCCCCACGAACGCACGCTGGGCGGGCCCAAGCGTGATCGCCTGCGCCTCCTCGAGGAGACCCGCGCCAACACCAGCCCCGTCGTCCTCCTGGCCGGGTCGGACCCTGCGCCCGCGGCTGCTGCCCTGGCCCATCTCACCCAGCGACCGGCCGACGCCAGGGCGAGCACGGCCGATGGTGTCAGCCACGAGCTCTGGGTCTGCCCAGGCGCCGAGTCGGCCCCCGTCCTGGAGGCCCTGTCCGCCGCGCCGTTGACCATCGCGGACGGCCACCACCGCTATGAGACAGCGCTGGCCTATCGCCATGCCCGTCGGGCTGCGCCCGAGGCGGCCGCGGCAGGAGAGGCCGGCCCGCCCGAGGACTTCCTGCTGGTGCTCGTCTACCCGCTGGACCAGTCGCCACCCGTGCTGCCGACCCACCGCGTCGTCCGCGGCCGGCCCTGCGGGGACGACCTCGTGGAGCGCCTGGCCGCCTGGACGTCCGTTGAGCGCCTGGCCGACCGCGAGGACCTGCTGGCGCGCATGGCCGAGGCCCCCGCGTTCGCGCCCGGTGCCACCGGCACGGGGCGCATCGGCCTGCTGACGCGCGACCGGGCCGTGATGCTCACGTCGACCCGCCAGCCGTCGACACGCTGCTGCCGGCGGGGCTGTCCGCGGCCTCCCGTGGACTGGACGTCAACGCCCTCTCGGCCATCATCGACCGGGCCTACGGTGATGAGCCGGGCACCATGGCCGGTGACGGTCGGCTCTGGTACCTGAAGGACGCGCGCGAGGCGACGCAGCAGGTCGTGGACGAAGCGGCTTCGGCCGCCTTCCTGCTCGATGGGATGCCCGCGGAGGCCATCACCCCGGTGGCTGCAGCCGGCGAGGTCATGCCGCAGAAGTCGACCTACTTCGACCCCAAGGCGCCCACCGGGCTGGCCATCAGCCCCCTGGCGTGACAGGGGAGCACGCACCGGACACAGGAGAGAGCGAGAGGATGGATCCAGAGCCCCCCAGCGAGACGGCCGCCATCGCCGGCAACGGGCGCGGCTATCACGAGGCGGACATCGGCGGGCGACCGTCGGCAAGCCCGTGCGCAAGGACGAGATCGTGCTCGAGGAGCGCGGCCTCTACATCGAGTCGTGGCTGCCCGAGCGTCGCTCGCGGCGCCGGCCGCTCTTCTACCTGCACGGCGAGCTGGCTGGCTCGTGGCTCTGGGAGCACTACCTGCGCTACTTCGCGCAGCGCGGCTGGGAGGGCCATGCGCTCAACCTGCGCGGCCACTTCTGGTCGGAGACCACGGCCCTCGAGGAGCTCGACTTCGGCACCTACCTGGAGGACGTCATCGCGGGGTACGAGGCGCTGCACCGGCCGGCCGTGGTGGTCGGGCACGGCCTCGGCGGGCTGCTGGCCATGAAGCTCGCGGAGGCGCGCGAGGTCGACGCCCTGGTGCTGCTCAGCCCGGCCATCCCGTCCCCGGTGCGGCCGGTGCCGCCGCCCCACGTCGTGCGCCTCGTGCCGGCCATCTACCAGGCTGAGCTCATCGACTGGGCGGGCACGCTCGAACAGGTCCAGCGCCAGAACCAGGACCTCAGCCTGGATGACGTTCGCCGGGTCCAGCACCTGCTGGGCGCCGAGAGCGGTGCCGCCCGTCGCCAGATGCTGGCCGGCGTCCATGTCGATCGCGACCGCCTGCCGGACGTGCCGATGCTCGTCATCGGCGCCGGCCTGGACCGCCAGTTCTCCGAGCTCGACAGTGCCCGCCTGGCCGACTGGCTGGGTGCCGAGTACCAGCCCTTCGGCGCCCACTCCCACTACGGCCTCGTCATCGGCGAGCACAGCCACGACCAGGTCGCCGACACCATCCGCTCGTTCCTGGAGCACCACCGGCTCTGAGCTCGACGACGAGCACCGGCGTCGTCCAGCAGCAGCCCCACCGACTCGGATGTCGTGGCTGCGCAGGACGACCGGGCCCTGAGCCGTCACGCCGGCGTCGAGTGCGGGCAGTCGAAGATGCTCGTGCACACATCGCGGAGACCAGCTTCGCGTCACCCACCCATCCACAGCAGCCTCGGTCATGGCGTCGGCTCCCGCGTCAGGATCGAGAGGTACTCATCGTAGGCGTAGAGGCGGTTCCGGCGGTGCCCCGCGGTCGATCTCGCTCACGATGCCCAGGGGGCTTGCGAGTGCCTCGATGGCCCCGGGTGACCGTGGGCAGCGACACGGCGAGCCGGCACGGCGGTATCACGGATCGATGCGATCGGGCGTTCGCACCAGGGCCGCGAACACGCGCGCCGCAGCCGCGGCCGAGCCGTTGCAGTCCGGCGACCCTCGCCTGGTCCGAGCGCATCAGGTCCAGCAGCGCGGTTCGCCGTCGCCACGGCCCCGCCGGCAGTCTGCTCGACGCCGTCGAGGAAGAAGTCGACCCACGCTTCCCAGTCGCCATCGCGCCGGACCTCCCCTATCACCAGTAGTACTCCTGCGGTGCTCGCTCAGGTAGAAGCTCAGGTAGAGCAGCGGGGCGCAGGAAGCCGGCCGCTCACGAGGAAGAACACGATCAGCAGCCGCCCCAGCCTGCCGTTGCCGTCGAGGAACGGGTGGATGGTCTCGAACTGGACGTGGAGTAGCGCGGCGTGACGAGCAGCGGCAGGGGCGAGTCCGGCGTGAGAACTCTCCAGCGCGGCAGGGCGGCGTCGAGTCGTCCGGCGGTGGCGGCACGAACGGGCCGTTGTCGGGCGGTGCCCCGCCGATCCAGTTCTGTGACGTCGGAACTCGCCGGGCTCTTGTCGCGACCCCGCCCCTGCATCAGCAGGCCGTGCATCTCCCGGATCAGCCGCATGCTCAGGGCAAGCGTCGCCATCCGGGCGAGCCCGTGCTCCAGGGCGGCGACGTAGTTGAGACCTCGCGCACGTCGTCGAACGGGACGCCGGGGGCCCCTTCGCCTCGAACAGCAGCAAGTCCGAAAGGGACGCCTGTCCCCTCGATTGCGGCGAGAGCACCGCCTCCCGCGCACGTAGCTGTAGAAAGAGCTGCTTGTCCGGCAGCAGCGTCGACACGCCGTCCAGCCTGCCGACGGCGAGGGTCGCGCGCTCGAGGCGGCGCTGGCGGTCGCCCGTCCACTCGATCGGCGGAGCTGGTGGCAGGTCGAACGGCCGGAACGCGTGCACGGCCTCGCTGCTGTCGCGGGATAGGGTGTAGTTACCGGTCAGCCCTCGGCGCATCGAGTCCTATCCTCAGGTCTGTTCGTAACGGTCCGACTTGCTAACGATATCGACCATGGTCGTTCATAACACGACGGCTTTGCGGCAGTGCCGGGGTCCCCGCGCCAAGCCGTCCGAAGGATGTGCCAAGTCAGCTCCCCATGTGTGTCGGTCAGGCGAGTCTAGCCGGACACACGGGCCGGCCTACCTCGTGGCCGC
>CAVYBJ010000028.1:0-23727 GCA_963766685.1 uncultured Chloroflexia bacterium | reverse complement strand
GGCCAGCTCCGCTGCCTGCGGCGGTCAGGTTCCCGGGAGGATCATGAGCCTGGCGATCGCGCGGGACAGAGACGGCTGCTTCAGGGTTCGACCTCCCCGGGCTCGGAGCGAGGCCCTTCCCATGCATCAGATCCCAGCGGGGCACAGGCACCCTGCACCCACTCATAACCCGGCATGGGGAACGGGTACGTGTCGTGTTCGAAGTCCCACGCCCATATCGGCATGCTCGAGAAGATCCCGCCCATGTCACCGGTGCAACTGCCATTCATCCCCACGAAGGGGTCGTCCTCGACCACCCGACACTGACAGCTCAATGGCCTGTTCGGATCAGACGGATCGAGGTTCTCCGTGCACGGAGCGGCATCGCAGATAGCCCAACTGCGGTCCCCGCTATAGCCCGGGGCCTGCGGATTACAGGCGACTAGATCCTGTTGCAGAAGAGAGCACCATCCGCGATACGAGTAGGTCGATACCCAATCGTATTTGACACCATCCACTTCATACCGGCCATCTGCCATGGTGCTGCAGATTGGAGCTTGATCCACATCACATGGACGAAGGTCGGTGCACATGACCTGCGTCAGGCGCTTGACCGAAGGATCCTGGATCTCGGAGGTCGCGACGATATGTGTCTCATTCACCCTCATGCAGTCGCAATCAGCCTTGCCGCCGCTCACCCGGCAGTCGGGGGATGCTGAGCAGAGGGCGTGCCATCCGCTACATGTGACGAATGCCTGAGGTCCACCAGGTGGCGTCGTGACTTCCACGGCTGCTGGCTTCTGACCGGAGGTCGACGCCTCGCCCTGGGCCAGGACGGGGGATGCCTGGACGCCGGCGAACACGAACGTGAACACGAGCACGACGGACTTCCGCACCGGCATCATCTCCCCCGTGCCGTGCAGGCATGCACGGCTCGCCTCGGACGGGTCGGTCCCGCCAGTGGCTCTGCGCTTCTCGGCCGAACTGTGAGTCGCGCGTCAGCGCCTCCCGCTATGGCCAAGTATCTCGCCCGGCGGGATTGGCCGCTGGTCGATCGGACACGACGTCGCCCGTGGACCCCAGGGTCACCGAGGCGCCGCAGTCGTCGGGCAGCGTCCCTGACACCGCAGGATGTGTGAGTTTGGTAGGGGCGAGAGGGGGGTGAGCGGCAGCCGCCGCAGCGTACGGGCGAGTATCTGCTGGATGGTCGGTATCTGGACCCGGAGGCCACGTCACGACAGACGCAGGTCGACACTATGCCGCAATGGTGTGGCTGGCCTCAGTGACCTACATCTCGGACATCTTCGGGCTCGAAGGCTTCGTGCCTGCGGCCACGGCACCAATCGAGCCGCTATGGCGCTCCGCTGCCGGATTCCGCGTTCTCTCCATCGATGGGAGTCGGCACGGGGTGCGGCGATCGATGGGTCCTCTGCCAGCTACTCCGTGTGACCGCTGCGCTGTGCAAGCTTGAGTTCGGCCGTCACCCAGCGTGCGATCTCCTGCACGTCCACACGTGCAAGGTCACTTGTGTCCACGGCGAAGACCGGGCCGATGCCCATGGCAGCAACCCGGGGAGCGAGCAGTGCGAGCTCTGGTGCGTAGGAGGCGTCCGGATGACCTGGATGGCGCTGGCCGACACGCTCGGCGTACCGTGCCGCGAGGACGTCCCCTGGAGCGTGACACCAGAGTTCGGCGACCCCGCCGATCCGAGCACGTCCCAGGCCGGCCAAGACGTCGTCGTAAGGCGGCGCCCCGAACCAGGCTTCCACGATGACGTTGACCTCATCGGGGAAGTCCGCGATGACGGACCAGATGATCTCCAGGCTGGCTCGGCCGAGCGCTCTATTCGTATCGCGATCGGGCGTCCCTAAGACATCGAAGAGTGGCTCCTTGACCGTGTCACGAGACAGGAACGGCAGTGTGAGCAGGCTCGCGATGCGGAGTCCCAAGGACGTCTTTCCGGACGCCGGTGGCCCGTTGATCAGCAGCGCCCGCCTCATGTCACGTCGGTCGGTCTGTGGGATACGCCGACAGGGACTCCCCGGCGCTCGGTGGGCGACGTGGCCGCCAGTGCCCTGAGCGCAGCCCCGACGACACCCGCGCTATCACCGAGCCGTGCTTCGGCGATCGGGCGCCTGAACCAGTCTGATGACAGCGGGATGCGCATCAGAGATTGACACGCGACATGCCCGAGGCCTCCGCCCAGGACGATGAGCTCGGGGTCCAGGGCAGCCATGACACTGTCGATGGCCCGCGCGAGCGGAGTGACCCAACGCTCCAGGACATCGGCCGCCAACTGATCGCCCGACTGCGCCATCGCGAGTAGGTCGTCTGCCTTCATCCCGGCCCCGATACCCGCCTCAGCCATGTAGGCGTTCAGGACGGCGCCGGAGCTGAATGTCTCGACACAGCCCATGCGCCCACAGCGGCAGACCGGGCCGGATGCAGCGACCGAAAGATGCCCAAGTTGCCCCGCGATGCCATGACCGTAGTAGATGGCGCCCTCGGTCACGACCGCTCCTCCGATGCCCGTCCCGATCGTGAACATCACGACATCGCGACAGCCCGTAGCAGCGCCGACCTCCATCTCGGCAGTCATCGCCATGTGGGCATCATTGTCGACGACGACCGGGACACGATGCTCATCCTCCATGATCCCGCGTAGCGGCACACCGGCGAGGTCGAGGAAGCCAGCGCTCAGGATCTGTCCGTCCTTCTGACGGATGCGCCCGGCGATACCGACACCGATCCCGGACACCATGCCAGGTGTCGCCTCGAGTGCGGCAAGCTCACGCGTCAAGGCATGGAGGCGCTGCAGCTGCGGCACACGCCCCGAGGCGACACGCTCGGAGCGAAGAGCTTTCACCCTTCCTTCCTGGTCGACGCGCGCCACCCGCAGGTTCGTGCCCCCGAGGTCGATGCCGATAGCCTCACGCAGGGACGTCATGGCAGGGGTTCCTAGAGGCGCCGCAGCATCGCCGTCACGCCGGAAGGTCGGACATCATCGCTTGGACCTCTCGCAGCCTAGGGAGTGCGACGAGCTCAAGTCGGCTCACTCGCTCGACGGGGTCCAGTGAGACAGCGTCCTTCCACAAGGAGCGACCGGCGATCGCGCCAGAGGCACCATTCGCAAGGGCGATGCGCAACTGCTCGAGGAATGTGGTGTGGTCCACTCCGGCCGAGAGGACGGCCCACGGCGCTCCGGCTGCCGCGACGGTCACTGCCTGGCAGGCCTCGGCGGAGCCTGGGTACTGAAGCTTGAGGACCTTGGCGCCCGCTGCGACCGACAGAGCCGCTGCGCCTCGGACGAGGTCTGGCTTCCTCGCTTCGAATGCTTCCTCGGACTCATCCTCGAGCCGGTAGACGAGGATCTCGACCACCAACAGGAGATCGAGGCGGTGGCAGTCAGCCAGGACATTCCTGATGAGCTGTACGGCATGACCATCCTCGCCCTCACGGTCGGGACGCATGTACACAAGGATCTTGGCCGCAGTACCGCCAAGGGCCCGGACCCGCTCCGCGTCGACTCCGGGTATCACCGCGGAGTAGCGCAGCAGCGAGCCAGGCCTCGTCTGCCATCCGGACGCGTCCATCGCGACCAGGAGGCCGACATCGCGGGCGAGGATGTCCTCATCGACGACACGCGGGAGGGCACACTCCGGATCGAGGAGTACCGATGGAGCGTGGTTCGCGAGGTGTCGCACTAGGTCCGCCTTCACCTCGCCGAGTTGGGGATTGCTGATGGCCGCCCGCTCTTCTGGTGTCGCGGCGAGGACCGCACGCATGGCACCGCGCTGGTCGCAGGCTACGACAAGCATCCTTCCGTTGGCGTCGCTCAGCTGCCGATACGCTCGGCGCTCCGCTGTCGACAGGGCCTCTGCTGCTCTGGCCCCACTGCCCGCGTTCGTGCTACCCATGGATGGACTCCTCAGTCTCGTCGCCGGACTCAAGAGCGGCTGCCGACTCGCCGCCGGGACCTCCCACGATCAGGGACACGACCTCGTTTACGTCGGTGTCTCGGGTGACGAGCTCACCGACCTTCAAGCCCCGGCGCATCACCACGATGCGGTCCGAGATGTGCATCACGTCCTGGATGTTGTGACTGATGACGAGGACCGGCACCCCTCGATCGCGGAGTGTTCGGACGAGTGCGAACACTCGGCGCTGCTCGGGCACGCCGAGGGCCGCTGTCGGCTCGTCCATGATCATCACTCGGGCGTTCCAGTAGACGGCCCGCGAGATCGCGACGGCCTGGCGTTGCCCCCCGGAGAGCTGGCGGATCGGACGAGTGAGGTCCGGGATCGACGATATCGAGTTGCTCGAGGACCCGGCGCGACTCAGCGCGCATGGACGCTCGATCAAGTGATGGGAGTACGCCGAAGACGCGACGTCGGATTTCCTGGCCGAGGAAGATGTTCGACGCAGCATCGAGGTTCTCGCACAGGGCGAGGTCCTGATAGATAGTCTCGATACCCATCCGACGCGCATCCATGGGACTTGCGTGAGTCACCGGTCGGCCCTCCAGGAGGATGGACCCGCCGTCGGGATGGAGCACCCCCGAGATGATCTGCACGAGTGTCGACTTGCCTGCACCGTTGTCCCCGACGAGCGCGAGGACCTCCCCCTTTCGCAGGTCCATGCTCACCCTGTCGACCGCAGTCAGACCGCCGAACCGCTTCGTGAGTTCGATGCATTCGAGGACGACCTCATCACCCTCGGGGACGCTGATCCCGCCGCCGTTCGTCATGACATCAACCTCGCCCTCGCCTGGTCGACCAGGACAGCCAGGATGATGACGACGCCCACGGCCACGTACTGCCAGAACGGATCGATCCCGAGGATCACCATGCCGTTCTGGATGATCGCGATGATCAGCGCGCCGATGAACGTGCCGACGATGGTGCCTGCGCCTCCCATCAGCGAGGCGCCACCGATGACGATCGCAGCGATGGACTGCAGCAGCAGCGCCTCACCGCCGCTTGCGGCACCGCCCGTATAGCGGGTCACATACAGGAACCCGGCGAGGCCCGATAGGCCAGCAGAGAGCATGTACGCGATCACGAGGTTGCGCCCAACTGGGATACCAGCGCGCGTGGCTGCACGCGAGTTGCCACCGATCGCATACACATGCTGACCGAACTGCGTCCTCGACAAGAGCCAGTGGGTCGCCAGAAGGACGATGGTCATCCACACGACCATCATCGGGACGTACCCCATCGTCTGGCGGATCGCCTCGGCCTCAAGACCGATTGGTGGCCGAATCATCGTGAAGCCCGCCTCGGGATTGTGATAGAGCACGAAGCCGTTTCCGAGGTCACCCAGCCCTGCCAGAGGCACGCTGACTGGCGGCCCCCCTGACAGGATGAACGCGAGGCCCTGCGCGATCCCCAGCATGCCCAAGGTCACGATGAACGGCGGCACGCCGAGACGGGAGATGACCAACCCGTTGACCAGTCCAGCCAACGCGCCTGTGAGCACCGCGACGGCGAATTCGCCGATGATGATCAGCCCCGGGGGAAGGTCAGGCACGACTCGGCGCATGAAGAGCGCGGCCACGACTGACGCGAGACCCATCACGAAGCCGGTCGACAGGTCGATGCCACCAGTGATGATGACGAACGTCTGCCCAACGGCCAGGACCACAAGAAGTGTCATGTTCGCGGCCACGGCCTGGAAGTTCGTGAGGCTGAAGAAGCCGTCCGCTGAGACCGAGAAGAAGATCGACCAGGGCGAGCAGGAAGAACCAGGCCCACGCCTGGCCGAGGAGCATCACGGCTCTGCCGCGGGGCCGCGCGGTGCCAGGCGAGTCGGGAGGAGTCGCCTGACTCCTCCCGCTGTCCCGGAGACGGCGTGCCGAAGAGGACGACCTCGCAGCTTCTTGAGGTTCCGGAGTCCCGGTCACAGATTCCCCTGCCGCCTCATGTTCGGAGCTGCACTTGATGCAGCCGGACCTTGCCTACTCGCTCTTATAGATGGCGGCCTGCGCTTCAGGCGAATCGACGTTATCCCTCGTGATGATCACGAAGGGGGTCGCAACCTTCGGCTCGATCGCATCCTCGTTGCCCTGCAGGGCATCGACCGCGAACTGCACGGCCGTCGCACCGATCAGCGCGGGCTGCTGCGCGATCACGATGTCCACGACGCCGTTCCGCAAGTCATCGATCGCCTGTTCAGGCGCATCGAAGCTGGCGACCTTGACGACGCCCTGGAGGTTGGCGTTCTTGACGGCAGCAGCAGCACCCTGGGCGCTGAACAGGTTTGCCCCGAACACGGCTCCGAGGTCGGGCTCCTTCTGGAGCATGGCCTGGGTCTGCTCGGTCGCCTTCGCGGCGCTGCTCTCCGTGTAGTCCACGCCGACGAGTTCGACGTCCGCGTTCGCATCGACGACCTCGATGCAACCATCGCGACGCTGGACGTCCGATGGCACATAGGCGGTGGTGGCCAGGATGTAGAGCTTGCCGCTCCCACCCATGGCATCGATGAGGGCCTGACACGCGATGCGACCGCCCTCCATGTTGTCCGACGCGATGTAGGACAGCGGGAAGGTCACACTCCCGTTCTCATAGTCGCCATCGCCGATGTACTGATCGGTGGTGATGACGGGGATGCCCGCATCGAAGGCTCGCTGCAGCGGCTGGATCATGGCATCCGGATCGTTGGGGACATTGATCAGCGCGTCGACACCCTTCGCGATCATGGCGTCGACGATCGGGGTCTGCACCGCAGGGTTCCACTCGGAGGGGCCGTCGGCAACGAGCTCCACCCCGAGCTCCGCAGCCTTCTCCCTGGCGCCCTTCTCCATCGTGACGTAGAAGGCATCTCCGCGGATGCCATACACGAGTGCGACGACTGGCTTGTCACCAGCGGCGGGGGACTCATCCTGCGCGATCGCGGTCGCGACTGGCGCAGCGGATAGCAGACAAGCGGCCAGCAAGGCCACAAGGCTTGTTCTACGCATCGGTTGTCTCCTCTCTGCCTCACCCCTGCACCCGATGTGACGGGACGTCGTGCAGGAGTCCTTCGAGCGTCCACAGGTGCGGACGCATGAGATCGAGCGTGGCAAGCTCGGGGCCGGCGACGTGGCCCACCAGCGCGATGTAGGTGCCATCCACCTCCAATTCGGGCGCTCTGTCTTCGAGCCGGACGATGCAAGGCCCGGATGGGCTGCTGGCGTTCGCGGAGGCAGCCATGAATCCGTGCGTCCGCCTCTGAGAGGGTAACATGGGTGTGCAAATACTTGCAGGTGAAGTTTGCAGATGACCGATCGCAGCGGTTTGGCTCATACGGTCGCGCGGCTCTACTACGAGGCCCAGTTATCCCAAGCGGAAATCGCCGCGGAGATGGGCGTGTCGAGCGCGACCGTGTCGCGGCTCCTGCGCGCCGCCCGTGAACTCGGGATCGTCACCATCCAGATCCGGACCCCACAGGACTCAGGCGGCCTTTCTGACCGACTTCGGGGCGCCCTCGAATCTCAAGAGCGTCGCGATCGCCCCCGGCTCGCCGGCCACGACCTCTCTTGCCATCCTCGCTGAGCCCGTCAGACGGATACTCGCCGAATCCGCGCTGCCGCCGGGTGGCTCACTCGCGATCGGGTGGGGGCAGACGGTCTGGGACGTGCTTGGCGTCGGCCTCCCTCCCATGCCTGGGGTGGTGGTGGTTCCGGCCAGCGGAGGCATGCAGGAGCCCTCACCCCATTTCCAGACCAACGAGTTGGTACGCCTCGCCGCTGGGCAGACTGGTGGGACGGCGAGGTTCATCCACGCGCCATACCTGCCGTCGGAATCCCTACGAGAGCAGTTGACAGCAGACCCAGAGGTCATGGCCGGGATGTCCATGTGGGACTCCCTGAGCATCGCGATCGTGGGCATCGGCTCTGCCCTACGCGGTGGATCGACAGCAAGGTGGTACGTCGGTGACCCCGCGCGGACAGGCAGCCCTCCAACATGCCGTGGGCGACGTCCTGCTGCACTACTTCGACCTGGCTGGACGCCCGGTTCCATGGCGCGACGAGGGGCGGTTGCTGGCCGTCACACGTCAGCAACTGTCTGCAACCCCGCTCGTGGTGGGCGTCGCGGCCGGTGTGGCCAAAGCCCCCAGCATCTTGGGGGCTTGCCGGGCGCGACTCATCAACGCCCTCGCCACTGACGAACGGACCGCCGAAGCCATTCTGGGCATCCTCGGCTAGATCCTGGTTCGACCCAACCTAGTGCCAGCGGGCCGACCTTGGCGGGATAGCGAACGATCGGCCAGATGCACCCTGGTCGGCCCGCTGCGCCCCAGGGTCGGGTAGGTCGCCAGCGAGGCGGGCCCATCGATCGCACTCGCGGCGGCCATGCTCGGCAGCACGGCGAACTGGATGCTTCCTCATCAAGTCCCCGGTCGAGGGCGCCCCACGTAGACCAGCCAGCCTCGACCCCCACGCTCGACACACGTCACTTCACGCCCACACTATGGCGAGATGGTGACAGGAAGGCCCGATGCACCTGATGCTCGGAGTCCCTGCCGAGATTCGCCGGCAGTCACTCGTCGTGGGTATCAGTGGACAGCGGCGTTACTACGCCTGACGACCCCCTCCGCCATCACGAACCGGACTTGGCGCAGCTGGCCCAGCGACTCGAGTGGATCGCCCTCCACCGCGATGACGTCGGCCGAGCGACCGGCCTCCAGCGCCCCGTACCGCGCATCTGGGCCGATGACCAGCGCAGCGTCACGTGTCGCCGCCTGGATAGCGCGATAGGGCGACATTCCGAAGGTGGCGAAGAGCTCGATCTCGGCGACCAGCTCACCGAAGCCATCCGTCCCGGCCGCGAACAGCACCCCGGCATCGAGCGCGTGCTGGAAAGACTGGCGGTGCGGCTCGAGGATGGCCTCGGCGATGGGGATCCAGCTCTCCGGCATACCGTACTCGATGCCGTGCTCGTAGATGCCGTGCATCGTGGACAGCGTTGGCACCAGCGCTACCCCGTGCTCGGCCATGTAGTGCGCGTGGCCAGCCGTCATGTAGATGCCGTGCTCGATGCAGTCCACCCCCGCCTCCAGCGCGTTGCTGATCCCGGGCACGCCGTCCGCATGCGCCGTCGCTCGCCTCCCGCGGAGTGCATCACCTCCACCGCCGCGCGCATCTCCTCGACCGTCAGCTCCGGCTGTGAGGGCTCCTCGCCCTCCGCGCGTGATGCCCACGCCTCCCGATGCAACGAGCTTGAGGAAGTCGGCCCCGGCCTTCAGCTGCTCACGGGCCTCTTGCGGGCCTCGATGGGGCCGTCGATGCCGACGCCGACCTCGGAGCCATGACCACCGGTCATCGACAGGTTCGGCCCGCGCAGATGAGCCGGGGGCCCTCCACGTACCCCTCGCGGATGGCCCGGCGGACCATGAAGTCGATGCCGCCGGGGCCCCCGGGATGCGGACCGTCGTGATGCCCTCGTCGAGCAGCCGTCGGCAGTGGAAGGTGCCGACGAGCGCATACATCATGTCCGGTTCCTGCACCGACGGGTCACCGATCGCATAGCGATCATGGCCGGAAGGTGCTCGTGTGCATCGATGAGCCCGGGGAGCAGCGTCGCATCCGGGGAAGTCCCAGCTCGCTCCCCGTCCTCGACCCCGAGTCGTGACGCAGTATCCACCGCCACGATCTCGGCCCCCCGGACGCGCACCGCCCCGTCGCGGATGGGCTCCATGTCCAGGGCCGTCAGGACGAGCGGAGCCCGAGGAGAGGCTCGCCTGCGGGGTCTCTCCGCGCTCATGTCGCCCTCCTCCGTTCGGTCGCTGCCCGCCTCCGCGGCCGCCCGTCGTCACCGGTGGCGACCCCGGGGTCGTCGACGCCACCAGCCGGCCGTCGCCGGCGCGGGGTCGCCACGCGAAGTGGCAGGCCGCCCGGTGCGCGCCGGACCGAGCTGGGGCGCCGCCCCGGTCCCACCCGGCGCTCCCGCACCAGTATGCTCCTCCAGCGCGCCCCGCAGGGCCGATCCCGTGCCAGGCAGCGCTCCCGGGCCAGCGGGCAGCGGGTGTCGAAGCGGCAGCCGGGCGGCAGGGCGAAGGGGCTGGGGGCTCGCCCCGCACGGCCGGTCCACGCGTCGGCGGCCGGGATGCAGGCTCGGCACCGCGCGCAGAAGGGCCTGCGTGTAGGGGTGGCGCGGGTCGGCGAAGATGGTCTCGACCGGGCCCTCCTCGACGATCCGGCCGAGGTACATGACCGCGACGCGCTCGCACACCTGCCGCACGACCGCGAGGTCGTGGGCGATGAGGAGGAGCGTCAGCCCGAGCCGGGCGCGCAGGTCCTCCAGGAGGGCGAGGATCGTGGCCTGCACCGAGACGTCGAGCGCGGAGACGGGCTCGTCGGCAACCAGGACCTCCGGCTCGAGCGAGAGCGCGCGGGCGATGCCGACGCGCTGGCGCTGCCCTCCCGAGAGCTGGCGGGGATAGGCGTGCCGCGTCGACCGTCCCAGGCCGACCAGGTCGACGAGCTCGTCGATGCGCGACTCGACTCGCTCGGGCGGGACGACCCGGTGGACGCGCAGCATCTCGCCGAGCGTCTGGGCCACCGTCATGCGCGGGTTGAGCGACGAGTACGGGTCCTGGAAGACCATCTGGATCCGGCCGCGGGACCCAGCGGGGCCGTGGCCGGTCGATGCGCTCGCCGCCGTAGCGGATCTCGCCCGGCGGTCGGCTCCTGGAGGCCGACGATCGACCGGGCCAGCGTCGACTTCCCGCAGCCCGACTCCCCGACGAGCCCGAACGCCTCGCCCCTCGCGATCGACGAGGTCCACGCCGTCGACGGCGCGGAGGACCGGCGCCGGACCGCGCGGCGAGCCAGCGACGTCGCGACGCGTACTGCACGTGGATGCTCGGCAGCTCGAGGAGCGGGTCGCCCGGCGACCGGTCGCTGGCGGGCCGGACGCCCGGGACACGGCGTCCACCGGCGGGCGGGCGTCGGCGTCACGGGACACTCGCCGTGGCCGCCGCCTCGAGACGCCGCATCACCGGCAGTCGACTCGGCGTCCCCGATGACCGAATCGTCGGGCAGCCGCTCGAGGTGGATGCACGCGGACGCGTGCCGCGGTGTCGACCGACGCGGAACGGGAACGCGCCGCTCCGGCAGGCCTCGTCCGCGTACGGGCAGCGCGGGTGGAAGGCGCAACCCGGCGGCACGGCGGCGAGGTCCGGCGGCGCACCCGGGATGGGCCGCGGTGCGCGCGCCCGGCCCAGCTCGAAGTCAGGGACGCTGCCCAGCAGGCCGCGCGTGTACGGGTGCCGCGGATCGCGCGTAGACCTCGGCCACCGGCCCGGTCTCGACGATCTCGCCCGCGTACATGACCGCGACCCGCTCGCACATCTGCGCCACGACCGCCAGGTCGTGCGTGACGTACAGGAGCGCGACGCCGGTCTCGCGCGCGGATGCGCTCCAGGAGGCGGAGGATCTGGTCCTGGATCGTCACGTCCAGGGCGGTGGTCGGCTCGTCGCAGAGGATGACCGTCCGGCTCCTGCGAGAGCGCCATCGCGATCATCACGCGCTGCCGCAGGCCCGCCGGAGAGCTCGTGCGGGTAAGCGCGGGCGCGGCGCGCGACGTCCGGGATGCCGACGCTGCGCATGAGCTCGAGCGCGCGGCCATGCGCCTGCTCCCGCGTGAGGCCACCGCGCACCTGTGGACCCTCGGCGATCTGGTCGCCGACGCGCATGACCGGGTTCAGGGCAGTCATCGGGTCCTGGAAGATCATGGCGATGCCGCTGCCGCGGATGCGCTGCGTCGTGCGCCTGTCCGCCCCTAGGAGCTCCGTGTCGCGGAAACGAACGGATCCGGTGGCCGTGGCGCGTCGCGGCAGGAGGCCGGCGATGGCGCGCAGGGCCGTGGACTTGCCGCATCCCGATTCCCCCACGAGCGCGAGCGCCGACCCGGGCTCCACATCGAGGTCGATGCCGCGGACGGCATGGACCGTCCGACCGGGGGCGTCGATCCGCACCCGCAGGTCGCGGACGGACAGGATCCCGCTCATTCGGGCCGCAGTAGGTCGGCCAGGCCGTCGCCCAGGAGCGACAGCCCGAGGCCGGTGACCACGACCGCCAGGCCGGGGACGGTCGCGAGCAGCGGGTGCGTGGTGATCTGCCCTGGCCCTCGAAGATCATCGCGCCCCACTCGGGGGTCGGCGGCGGAAAGCCGAGCCCCAGGTAATTGAGGGTCACGATGGCCAGGATGATGACCACGATGTCCGACATGGCGAAGACGATGGCCTGGGTGATGACGTTGGGCAGGATATGCCGACCGAGGATCCGCGCGTCGCTGAAGCCGGCCGCGCGGGCGGCAAGGACGTACTCCTGGCGCTTGGCCGTGGCCACCTCCGCGCGCATGATCCGCGCGTACGAGACCCAGGCCACGAGGGCCATGGCCACGTAGATGCCGATCGCGCCCGTGCCCAGCGCGAAGACGAGCGCGATGAGGAGCACGTAGAACGGGAACGCCTGCACGATGTCCACCGAGCGCATGATCGCCGTCTCGGTCGCGCGCCCGTAGTAGCCGGCCAGGAGCCCCAGCGTCGCGCCGATGACGAACGGGACGATGACCGCGGTGAAGCCGATGAAGAGGTCGATGCGGGCGCCGTAGAGCAGCCGCGCCCAGACGTCCCGTCCGAACTTGTCGGTGCCCAGGAGGTGCTCGGCTGAGGGCGGCCGCGAGCTTGTTGACGAGGTCCTGCTTCGTGGGGTCGTAGGGGGTCAGGAGTCGGCGCGGCGACCGCGAGCAGGATGAGCGTGCCGATGATGAGGAGCCCCAGGACGAACGAGGGCGTCCGGTACCAGCGCGACCGGAAGCCGCTGGCGGGCCGGGCCTCCGCGGGAGCGGACAGCGCCGCCGGCGCCGGATCGCCGGGCCGCTCACTTCTCGCCCAGCCGCACGCGCGGGTCGAGCGACGCGTGGGCCAGGTCGGTGACGAGCGCCACGATGACCACGATGACGCCGACGACGAGCGTCACGCCCTGCACGACCGGGAAGTCCCGCACGCGGATCGAGTCGAGCATCAGCGCGCCGATGCCGGGGATGGCGAAGACTCGCTCGATGACGAGCGTGTTGCCCACCAGCCAGCCGATGCTCACGCCGAGCACGGCGATCATCGGGATGACGGCGTTGCGGACGGCGTGGTCGGGCGATGAGGCGGCGCTCGGGCAGGCCCTTCGACCGGGCCGTGGTGATGTAGTCGGCGTCCAGGACCTCGATGAGGGCCGCCCGCAGGCTGCGGATCGTGATGGGCGCGATGGCGAGGGCGATGGTGAAGGCCGGCAGGATGAGCGAGTGCAGCTGGGAGAGCCGGGTCCCGCCCGTACCCGCCGACCGGGAACCAGCCGAGCTCGACGCCGAAGACGATGAGCAGGATGATGCCGAGCCAGAAGGCCGGCATGCCGAGGCCCATGAGCGGCACGACGCGCACGACGTGGTCCGGCAGCCGGTCCCGCCAGACCGCCGCCGACGTCGCCAGCGGCAGCGTGATGAGCACCGCGAAGAGGGTGGCCAGAAGCAGGAGTCCGAGGGTCGGCGGAAGGCGGTTCGCGATGACGTCGAGCCACCGGGTCGCCGTACTTGATGGAGGTCCCGAGGTCCCCTCGCGCCAGGTCCGAGCACGTAGGTGCCGAACTGCTCGAGTATGGGCCGGTCGAGGCCCAGCTCCGAGCGCAGCTGATCCACCGCCGCCTGGGGTGCGCGCTCGCCAAGGATTGCCCGCACCGGGTCACCGGGGACCAGGTGGATGAGCATGAAGACCACGACGACGAGGCCCAGGACGATGGGCACCATCTGGAGGAGGCGCCGGCGACGTAGCCTCCGCGTCCCATGGCTCAGGTGTGATGATGCCCGGGCCACGCATGGCCCGGGCATCGGACTGGATGGCAGGTCCGGTCACTTGGAGAGCCAGACGTCCTCCAGGCGGTATGCACCCGTGGCCCCCACCTGGAAGCCGTTGACGTCGGATGTCCAGGCATACGGGAGGCCCTGGTAGTAGAGGTTCACCCAAGGCACGTCCTCGTTGGCCTTGCGCTGGATGTTCGCGTAGAGCTCGCCGCGCTTCGTGTCGTCGAACGCCTGCTGGGCCTGCGAGACCCAGGCCTTGACCTCCTCGTCGTTCCAGTTGGTGCTGTACGACTGGGCGCTCTCGTAGTCGGCCATGAACGAGACCTGCTCGTCCGGATCGGGGATGTCCGAGGTCCAGCCCTCCATGGCCGCCTGGAAGTCGCCCGAGCTGATCGTGCTGTACAGGTTCGTGAACTCGACCGGGCGGAGCGTCACGTTGATGCCGATCTCGGCCAGCTGCGCCTGGATGATCGTGGCCATGTCCAGATACAGGGTGTAGTCGCTCGTGGTGGTGATCTCGAGGTCGAAGCCGTCGGGCACCGACGACTGCGCCAGCTCCGCTCGGGCCTTCTCCAGGTCGTACTGGATGCCCGGCGACTGCGGGTCGTAGAAGCGGATCTGCGGGGACATGAACGAGTTGGCGACCGTGCCGGTGCCGAGAAGGACGGCGTCGATGAGGGCTTGCCGATCGATGGCGTAGGCGATGGCCCGGCGGACGTGGACGTCGTCGAGCGGCGGCTGCGTCAGGTTCAGGAGCATGTACTGCGTCGTCTCGGCCGGGAAGACGGCGGAATCGGTCCCGTCGGCGGCCGCGAGGTCGGCGAGGGCGGAATACGGGACTTCCTGGTTGATGTTCGCCTGGCCGCCCTGGAGCTGGAGGAGGCGCGTGTTGTCGTCACCCACCACGCGCCAGGTCACGCTGTCGAGGTAGGGCTGGCCTTGCTTCCAGTAGTCCGGGTTCTTGACCAGGCGCAGCTCGACGCCCTTGTCCCAGCTGTCGAACATGAAGGGCCCGGTGCCGACCGGGCTCTGGAAGAACTCCTCCTCGGTCTTGCCGCCGAAGTCGGCCGGGATGATGTAGTTGATGAACCCGACCACGTCAGCGAGGAGCGGCGACCACGGGAACTTCGTCTTGATGACGACCGTGAGCGGGTCGGGCGTCTCGACGCTCTCGATGGCCGCGTTGATGAAGCCGAAAGCCGCACCGTCGGGGTTGGGCTCGAGCCCGGGCGTCGCCCGCTCGATCGAGAACTTCACGTCGCCCGAGTCGAGGTCGCTGCCGTCATGGAACTTGACGCCCTCGCGGAGCTTGAACGTCCAGGTCAGCTGGTCGTCCGACACCGTGTAGCCGGTCGCCAGCTGCGGGATCGGGTTGCCTTCCGGATCCGCGATGAATAGCGTCTCGTAGAGATGGTTGAGCGAGTAGATCGTGTCGGTGTCGCCGACCGGCATCGGGTCGAGCGAGGCGATGTCACGCCCGCGGACGAACACCAAGTCGCCGCCCTGAGTCGGCTCCTGGGCCGCGACCCCCGCGATCGAACCGATCATGAGTGCGAGCAGGATTCCCAGCGAGTAGCCGAAGACGCACGCTGCCTCCCTCCCGGAATCCACCGCGCCACCGGGGGTGACCTGGGATCCCTCAACCGATGCCGGGGCGCACTGGGACGCGACCGGTCTGGTGAGTATACGGACGCGGGTCAACCGCCCTCCGGCATGTCAGACGCGACCCATGCGATAGGCGGGCTCCCATGACTCGCCGCCCACTCATCGACGGAGATTCCGCAGATGTCTTGGGCTGCCTGAGCTGAGACGAGGCCATCATTGACATCCCGCTGGACCTTCGCGCGGTCGCGCCGTCTTGGATCGCTCACTCGCCGCCTGCGGACGACAGCAGCCAGAAGCGGCCGCCAGAGGGAACCTCGATGATGTCGTACTGGGGCACGGACTGCCACCCGGATGCACTCGGTAGGAGCAGCCTCGCTCTTGCCTCCGTACCGGCCGTCCCGCTCGCCAAGCCGAAGCCGCTGGGGGAGCGATCTCCCCCCTCGCAGGTTGCAGATCATCGCCTCGAGGTGCTCGACGACAGAGTCCTGGCCCGAGCCAGCCCAGAACTTGGCGGCACCCGCCGCACCCTGGCGGAACGCCTGTCGGATGAAGCGGATGAGAAGCTGCTGCTCCATGAGCTCGAGGCTCGGTCACATGAACCCGCGGAGGGCCGGCAGGATCGCCCGAAGGGTTGCGCCCATCGAGGCCTTTGAGCGCACCGCTCTCTGGCGGCGCTCCCCATAGGTAGAGCACGTATTGCCGCCCTGGCCCATGCGATCCGACGCTCACGCTGACGACCCCCGTTCGTCTCTTCTTGAAGGCCCCACCGACGCCGAGGCGGAGACGCGCTTAGATTCAGGCCGGCTCCGGCCGTCACTATCACATCATCGTCTCTGCGGGGCACCCGGTCACCAAGGTCCTTGGTCTTCGTTCGAGCCCGCCTGACCTCAGCTCAGGCCAGACCTTGACCAAGCCGCGGCCGAAGGACTCATGGCGCTGCTGTTGGGCGTCCCGGTCACCGGCTCCTGCTGGAGTCGACGCACCGGATGTACCGTAAGCGTCGCCATGGGAGACCTCTGAGCGCCGAGGACGTCCAATCACGCGCTCGACCGTAGCGGTCCCCATGGCGACCTGTCGCGAGACCCTGGGTCCCTGCTCGGCCATATCGGCCATCCGAGCAGCGGATGGTAGGCGACCGCTTGGGTGAGTTGCCGGGAGCGAATCGCGCGAGACGAACGCAGGTCAGACGAAGCGCCAGCGCCAGGTCATGGTGGCAACGAGCGGTCGGTCCGGCGTGACGACGGTCGGCGACGGGAGATTGAGCGAATCGGGCGGTGCCGTCCAGGGTTCTACCGCCACGGCCTGCGGCTCGCGATCGTATACGATCCAGCAGGGGCAGTCCGAGTCGATGACGAGCTCCAGCCCGCCTCCGGACTCGTCTTGCCACCGCAGCCGCGGCGACGCTGCCATCTGGACGAAGCAGTCGTCCCATGGACCTGGACCCGGTGGCACGAGCTCCCCGGTCGGCAACCCCTCCGCGTCATTCTCGTACATCAGACCGGGCCGGACATCGAGCTCGACTGGCCCGAGTCGGCGCCCGTCTTCGCCCTCGGGACGTGACAAGAACCACGGGTGCCATCCCATCGCCGCTGGCATGGGTTCGTAGGCCAGGAGCTGCAGTCGGGATTCGAGCCCATCCCGGGCCAGCCGCATCGAGTGCACCAGACGCCCGCGCCACGGCCACGGAGCGCCGAGCTCAATACCAGCGAGACCCGCCCCGATCGTGGTCGTCCAGGACATCCCAGCGACGGTCCATGACGAGCCCGTGCAGCGCGTGCGGCGGAGCGTTCAGCGGCATCTCGAACGTCCGACCCGCGTGTGAGAAACGTCCGTGGCGCAGTCGTCCGGTCCAGGGGGCCACGACGTAGCTGCCCCAGTGGATGGTGTCGACCCCCTGCCCTGGCACGAGCTCCCACCCGGAGACCTGGAGCGAGGCTAGGCGGCCTCCCCGTCCGAGGTCGATGCGAGCGCTGCAGTCATCGGCCACGAGGGCCAGAAGGGGTTCGCCGCTGCCTGCTCCAGTCACTGGGCGGTCCAGCCGCCATCGACGGAGAGGATGGTTCCGGTCAGCATGCGACCCGCGTTCGACGCCAGGTAGATGACGGCCGCAGCGATGTCGTCGATGGCGGCCACGTGGCCGAGCGGGATGCGCGACAGCACGTCGGCACGACGGACCGGGTCGTCGAGGATTGGTTTCGTCCCGGGCGTCTCCACGAAGGTCGGTGCGAGGGCGTTCACGTTGATGGCGTACGGCGCCCACTCGAGCGCCAGCTGCTTCGTGAGCGTGTTCACGCCGCCCTTGGTCGCGCAGTAGACGGCCGCCTCCGGGAGGCCGACCAGGCCGCCCTGGGAGCTCATGTTGATGATGCGGCCCCCGCCCTGCTCTTTCATGACCCTCGCGACGGCCTGGCTCATGAAGAAGAGCCCGCGGAGGTTCACCGCCATCATCTGGTCCCAGTCGGCCTCGGTCACGGCGAAAGCAGGATGGCCGAAGCCCAGGCCTGCGTTGTTGAAGAGCACATCGATGCGGCCCTGCTCCGCCTTGATGGCATCCACCACGGAGCGAATCGATGGCCGCATCGGTGAGGTCCAGCCGAACCGGATGGACGCGCAGCCCGCGTTCATCCGCCTCGCGGCGCAGGCCCTCTCCGCTCGACGCCTCCAAGACCGTGGGCACGACCGTGGCACCCGCCTCGGCAAGCATGAGCGCCACGCCTCGCCCGATTCCGAAGTCGGCTCCGGTGACGATGACCACCCTGCCGCTGATGTCGAAGTCGGTCTCACGCATCACGCTCACCTCCTGCCCCAGGGACCCCGGAAGGCACCCATCCCGTAGTAGTCGAAGAGCCTGGCCTCGTACTCGTCGATCTCGTCGAGCTGCACGCCGGCCATGCGCACCGGGTTCCAGCCCGCCACGTTCAGGAACCTGGGCGCCGGCTGGCCGAGGACGTCGAGGACGAGCTGCGCGACCTCACGGGTGCTCGTTGGCACCCTCGACCCGCGCGACGCCCGAGTTCCAGGCGGCGACCTGGGCGTCGTAGTGCGCGGAGGCGCCCGGACAACCGAACGTCGAGACGATGGACTCGCCGAACTCGGTCGCGTACCAGCCGGGGTCGATGACGGCCACCTTGATGCCGAACATCTGCAGCTCCCAGCGCATGACCTGGCTGAGGCCATGCACGGCGGCTTTCGACGCTGCGTACGCGGATTGGTAGAGGTTCGCGTGCACCCCCACGTCCGAGCCCACGTTCAGGATGGTGCCCACGCCCTGCGCACGCATCGATGGCACGACGGCCTGCGCCATGCGCATGGTTCCCAGCACGTTGATCTCGAAGACGCCCGCGCCTGGTCGATGCTCGTGCACTCCATCGGACCCAGCAGGCCGATGCCCGCACAGTTGACGAGGATGTCGATACGGCCCTAGCGGTCGAGGATGTCGCGCACGCCGTCTCGACCGATGTCTCGTCGGTGACGTCGAGCACCAGGCATGTAACGCCGGCGCCAGCTTCGCTCGCCCGCTGCTGCAGGTCGGCCGCAGCCGGCTCGAAGCCGGACGCGACCCACGAACGCCGCCACGACGCGGAATCCCTGGCGGCGAGGCTCAGTGCGATGGCCCGACCGAACCCCGAGCCGCCGCCTGTGACGAGGGCCACCCTGCGCTGCGGTACCATCCGCAGCTCCTTCCCCGGGCGTAGCCTGTCCATCACATCTCCCTGCCGGATCGACCCATCAGCCCTTCATGACCAAGTGGGTATCTCGGCGGCCTGCGACGCGGACGCTCGAACGAGCCCACGACACGACCACGGGCGAGCACGATGGCCGAGTCGGCGACTGACAGGGCCTGCTCGAGGTTGTGGGTGATGAGGATGACCGCCTGGCCGGCGTCCCGCGCTCGACGGACCTGGTCGAGCACCTGCTCCGTCTGGCGCACCGCGAGCGCCGCGGTGGGTTCGTCCAAGATGAGGCACCGCGAGCCGTAGTAGATGGCCCTGGCGATCGCGATGGCCTGCCGCTGGCCGCCCGAGAGCGTGCCTGCCGGGTCCGACATGTCACGGTGGAGTTCGACACCCAGGGTCGCAAGGGCCTCGCCGGCGATCCGCTCGGCGGCCTTGATGTCCAGCCAGTGGAATGGCCCCAGGCTCCGGCGTGGCTCGTTGCCGAGCACCACGTTGCGCGAGATGGAGAGCAGCTCGCAGACCGCGAGGTCCTGGAATACGGTCGAGATGCCCAGCTCGCGAGCCACGTGCGGGTTGCGGAGCACGGTCTGCCTGCCGTTGACCTCGACGCGCCACTGGTCGGCTGGTGCACGCCCGAGAGGATCTTGATGAGTGTGGACTTGCCGGCCCCGTTGTCGCCGAGCAGCGCCAGCACGCGTCCGGCATACGCCTCCAGAGAGATGTCCCGGAGGGCCACGACCGACTGGAACTGCTTGGTCACCCCGCGCACGGCCACGACGGGCACAGGTGAGGGCGAGGGCGAGGCGGTCGGCTGGGGGCGATGGCCGGCTGCGAAGGTGTCGTCATGGCACCGTCCCCGTGGCTGCCATGGCCCGTCCCGACGGGTCGCCCCCCGGGGGTGGGGTCCTCCTCCAGCTGCTCGGGGCGCGTCATCATGACCTGCACGATGACCCGGTTGAGAAGCACGGACAGGATGAGCACCATGCCGAACAGGATGTTCACCCAGTAGCCCTGGACGCCGATGAGGTGAGCCCGCCCTGCACGATGGCGTAGAACAGCGCGCCGAAGACCGTGCCGATGACGCTCCCGTAGCCGCCCGTCAGCAGCGTCCCTCCGATGACGGTGATGGCGATGGCGTAGAGCTCCCAGCCGATGCCGCGGCCGGCATCCACCGACGAGTACTGCGAGGCCATGATCACCCCGGCCAGTGCCGCCGTGAAGCCCGAGATCGAGAACAGCAGCAACGTCGTCCGGCTGACCGGCACGCCCAGGTTGCGGGCCGCCTGGCGTTCTGGCCGATGGAGAAGACCCAGTTGCCGGTCGTCGTGCGCAGGAGGAAGAACGTGGCGATGACGGTGAGCAGGAGGAACCACAGCACGGACATCCGGTAGCCGCCCAGGCTCGTGCCCGAGAGCAGCTGGGTGAGCTGGTCAGGGAAGTCCACCACGATGGGCATGCCAGCGGTCTGCATGGTCAGGAAGCCGCGATAGACCATCGAGGTGGCGAGCGTGACGATGAACGAGGCCAGGCCCGTGCGCACCACGATGAGCCCGTTGGTGAAGCCCAGCGCGGTCCCGAAGCCGAGCGCCAGGATGACGGCCAGCTCCGCTGGTAGGCCCAGCTGGTCGCTGAAGAGATACATCGACCAGCTGGTGAGGCCGACGATGGCACCCACGGACAGGTCGAACTGGCCGCCGATCATGAGCAGCGTGACGCCCACCGCGACGATCCCGAACTGGGCAGCCAGACTGGTGGCAGGGACGAAAGTCGCGGTGCTCAGGAAGAGCGGCGTGGCCAGGCTGAAGAAGACGAAGGCCACCACGACCCCGGCGAGGGACGCCAGCTCCGGGCGGATCGCGGCACGCCGCATCCGGGCCTTCCATGGGCCGGGGCGGCCGACCCTTGGCGGCTGCGGATGGCGACTTGGCCGATGGGGGGCGAGTCACGGCGCGTTCAACCTGGACCGGGTGCTGAGCGCTGGGCCCGCAAGGCATTCGCCGGGGTCGGAGCCGTGGCCGCCCGGGGCTCGTGTCGCGCTGGCGGCCCTCCCGCGCTCGTCGGTCCTAGCGGACGCCCGCCTCCGCCAGGCTGGCGACCTGGTCCGCGTTCGACGCATCCACGAGGATCGGGCCGGTCAGGTAGTAGTTCGCCTGCACCAGTCCGTAGCGGATGTAGTGGACGAGCTGCATGACGGAGATGTAGCCGCGCCAGTACCCCTGCTGGTCGATGGTGAAGGTCAGCTCGCCATCCTGGATGAGCTTCACCAGCTCGGGCAGGACATCGAAGCCGCCCGTGAAGATTTCGCGCCCGACAGCGTTCTTGGCCGTGACCAGGCCAGTCGTGGCCGAGCCGCCCGTGTTGAGCATGGCATCGACGTCCGGATTGGCCCGCAGGAAGGGCTCCAGCAGGGCAGCCGTCTGACCCGGATCGGGGCTCCCGGCAACGAGCTGGTACTTGACGCCAGCCTCGGCCGCAACGTCGGCCATGCCCTGGCAGCGCATCGTCTGCGTGCCGTCGGCGGGGTCCTGCTGGACGCAGACGAGGGACTTCGCGCCGTCCGCGATGAAACGGTGGCCGGCCATGGCGCCGCCGGCGTACTCATCTGCGCCGACGCGCGAGACATAGATGTCATTGGGGTCGCGCAGCGGCTGGTCCTTGCGGACGGTGCCGGCTGGAAGCCGACGGCGATGCCGGCATCCTTGGCCTGCTGCGCGACCGCGTCGAGGTCACCGATGCCGAGGATGACGATGCCGTCGGGCTGGGCGGCGATGGACTGCTCGATCTGCTGCGTGTAGCTGGCCAGGTCGAACGAGCCACCCTGCGGATAGATGTAGCGGGCCTCGACACAGAGGTCCTTGGCCGCCTGCTGCGCGCCGTTGTTGAGGGTCCGGAAGAAGCCCGAGCTCGGGTCCCGAGGCCCTCGATGACGATGACCAGTGGCTTCCCGCCAGTCAGGTCTCCGGGATAGTTGCATGACGCCTGGTTGCTCTCGTCCTGTGCGAGAGCCGAGCCTGCCATGCCCAATACGAGTGGGACCGACAGCCCGATAGCGGTCAGTCGAGTCATGAATGTTGCGCGTCGACTCCTAGCCTGTTCCGTCGCCGTCATTGGATCTGCACGCTCGCCCCCGTCGACACCTCCCCTTCGCTGCACCCTGGTCCCGGGATTTGTTCGATGAGCCTACATGCCGTTGACTATACGACGGCGGCGCAAGGGTCATCCGGGCAAGTCGGTCAGCCGAGGGGACGACAAGGACATCATGTGAGGCGCGGTCAGAGGTGGCTCCTGCGCCGACGCGGGAGGCTGGTGCCTGACCTCAGTTGCGGGCAACGGAGACCTCCGGGCGAACCTCGTTACCGATGGCAGGGCCGCAGAGGGGCTCGGGCAGCGGGCCCTGGCGCGGCGGAGACCACCTCCTCCGGATCGTCAAATAGGGCCTCGAAGACCATCTCGGCGGCGCCGACGGAGGCAGCGTCGGGGCCGAGTCGCGACATCGCGAGCCGGACCGAAGCGCGAGGCGCGGGGAGGACCAACCGCAGGAATGCGGCATCGGCTTCGCGCTGCACGACCGGGTACACGTCGCGGAGCGTGCCGCCGAACACGATCATCTCGGTGTTCAACGCGTTGGCGATGCCCGCCAGGCCCCTCCGAGATAGCGTCCGGCGGTCCGCAGGCCCTCGGCCGGCTCCACGACCTGGCCCAGGGCGGCTGCGACGGCGTCCGTGTCGTTCGCCTCCAGCCCCAACGCCTCGGCTATTCGCGGCGTGCAAGTCTTCGGTCTCCCAGCAGCCGACATTCCCGCATCGGCACAGGACACCGTCGGGGTTCACGAGCATGTGGCCGAATTCGCCGGCATAACCCCGGGCGCCACGCAAGCCGCGCCCGTCGACGATTGGAATTTCCCCGCCGACCCCCGGGTCATCCACGCCCACGTACACGAGGTTCTCGACCCCCTGACCGACACCGCGCAGGTGCTCCGCCAGCGCACGAAGTTCAGGCATCGTTGGCGACCTCGACGCGCAGGTCGGTCGGCAACCGCTCCCCAACGAGACTTGCGAAGGGCAGGTCGATTCCAGCCGAGACTGGAGGCCATCTGGGTGTGGCCCTCGACCCCGACCAGGCCAGCCACACCGACGCCGAAGCCGAGCAGGGCGGCGTGGTCCGGCATGTCCCTCGAGACGTCATATGCGAGCTCGACCAGGGCGCCGGCGACCGCCTCTGGCTCATGGGACCTCGGCGTAGAGCGGGCGGCTCTGGCCAGGACCTGACCACTCAGGCCGACCCTGAGCACGCGGATGTGGTCACGACCCAACTACTGGGCCCCCAGCACCTGCACATTCGCTGCGTCCGGAACCACCCGCGGCGAGGGTCGGCCGGCCGACGACTGAGGCTCATTGTCAGGCACGAGGATAACAGTGCGGAGGGACTCCAGCTCCGACAGGAGCTCCCCCACGGACCCACGGGTGAGCCCCATCCGTGCGGTGAGCGCCGCTCGCGAGAGGGGGCCGTCTCGATGCACGTGATGCAGCACGACGCCCAGGTTGTGAGGTCGCATGGCGTCGCGGTTGGTGCCCGCAGTCGGCCGCATCCGGATGCTCTATACCTCCTGACAAGGGGTCCGACTCTAGCACGC
>CAVYBJ010000027.1:0-151041 GCA_963766685.1 uncultured Chloroflexia bacterium | reverse complement strand
CCGTCACGCCGAGGTCACGGCGGGCGAAGAGCTCCACGCCGACGGCCAGGAGCACGACACCGACGACTCCGCACCAGCACCAGCGACGGCCAGTCGTAGAATTCGACCAGCGGGATGTGGCCGAACGTCCAGTGGAACGGGCTCAGAAGCAGCAGGGGGCCACCCACGTTCAGGCCGTTGGTGATCCACAGGCCGCCATGACGAGGCCGGCGACCCCGGCCGACCCGGCCCGGCCGAGGAGCGGCGAGAGGGCCAATGCGAGGCCGCCGAAGAGCATGGCGGTGACGCCCACCCAGAGGGCGAAGCCGACGGAGGCCAGCGGCCCGATGTGGTCGCCCAGGTCGGCGTTGCCGAAGACGTTGGAGCTGAAGGTCGTCATGAGCGCGAGGACGGCCATGGCCAGCCACAGCAGCGTGAGGTGGGCGGTCAGCTTCTCCAGCGCGATGCGTCGCTTGCCGAAGGGGGCGGCCGCCACGAAGTCGAGGCTGCCCCGGCGCGCCTCGCCGGCCAGGGTGCCGGAGAGCGCGAGGATCGACCAGACCGCGGTGCCCAGGGCGAAGATGGCGCTGTACTTGAAGGTCACGTAGCCGCCCAGCGTGCCGACCTTGGCGCCGATGGCCGTGACGTTGCCGAACAGGTTCATCATCGACTCGGGGACGCTCGCGAAGAGCGCGTCCACCTCGAGCCGGGCCTAGGGCGTCGGGAAGACGCTCGACACGGCGATGCCCATGACGAGCGCCATGCCACCGAGCAGGCCGGCCGCGATGATGAAGGCCAGCCGGGAGTCGCGGATGGTCTTGCCGTAGATGCTGCCCAAGCCGTACAGGCGCCGGCGCAGCGGGATGGGCGGGAAGGCGACCACCGCGGCCTGTCGCGGCGTCCCGGTGCCGGCGGTCATGGCTCACTCACCTCGGCGGCCTCGCGGCCGTACTGGGCCAGGAACGTCTCCTCCAGGGAGGGCTCGCGGCTGATGAAGTCGAGCAGCTCGTAGCGTGCCGCCGCCTGGACCACCGGCGTGATCGGCCCCGGCGACGCGCAGGCGCAGCACGTGGTCGTCGGCGACGACGTCGGAGACACCCGGGCAGCGCCGCGAACTCCGCCGTCGGGACCTCACCCGACGAAGCGCAGCTCCACCTGGTGATGGGCGAGGTCGCGCAGGGCGTCGACCGTGCCGACCTTCACCAGGCGGCCCTCGCGGATGATGGCCACGCGGTCGCAGCTCTTCTCCACCTCGGAGAGGATGTGGCTGGAGAGGAACACCGTGCGCCCTCCGCAACGGCCTCGCGCATGATCGCGAAGAACGTCGCCTGCACGAGCGGGTCCAGGCCGGACGTGGGCTCGTCGAGGACCAGCAGCTCGGGCCGGTGCTGGAGCGCGATGATGAGGCCGACCTTCTGCTTGTTGCCCTTGCTAGACTCCCTGAACCGCCGGCTCGGGTCGAGGTCCAGCCGCTCCACGAGGGAGGCCGGTAGGCCGGGTCGACGCCGCCGCGCAGGTTGGCGAAGTACTCGAGCGTCTGGGCGCCGGTCAGCCGGTCGTAGAGCGCGAACTCGCCCGGGATGTAGCCCACCCGACGGTGGATGGCCACCGGGTCGGCCGTCGACTCGATGCCGAAGACGAGCGCCCGGCCGCTGGTGGGGCGGATGAGGTCGAGCAGCGTGCGGATGGTGGTCGTCTTGCCCGCGCCGTTGGGGCCCAGGAAGCCGAAGACCTCGCCCGCCTCGACCGCCAGGTCGACGTCGATGATGCCGCGGTGGGCGCCGTACGACTTGGTGAGCTTCTCGAGCTGGATGACGGCGGTCATGGATCCTCCCTGCGACACGATCCAGGAGCGTTCCCGATCCCTCACCGACTGTCATGCGGATGATATGCCCGGCGAGTGAGGCGACGCCGCCGCGTGGCCTCCGCGCGGAAGGGCTGCCGGGGCGCTCCAGCTTGGGCTGCCAGGGCGTTCAGAATGTGTGGCGTGAAGGCACTCGTGCGGGACAGGTACGGCGGTCCCGCCGTCCTGCGGGTGGACGAGCGACCGCTGCCGCGCATCGGCGCGAGGGACGTCCTGGTGCGAGTCAGAGCGGCTTCGTCAACGCCGCGGACGTGGATTACCTGCGGGGCACGTTCCTCGTCCGCGTCACGGGGCCGTTCCGCCCCGCCGTCAGGGTGCTGGGTCTGACATCGCTGGCACGGTCGAGTCGGTCGGATCCGACGTGACGCGCTTCGCCCCCGGTGATGAGGTCATCGGCGACCTCTTCGCGTCAGGCTTCGGGGCCTTTGCCGAGCACGCCCGTGCGCCCGAGTCGGCACTCGTGGCCAAGCCGGCAGGGCTGGCGTTCGAGCAGGCCGCGACGCTCCCGCAGGCAGGGCTCCTGGCGCTCCAGGGCCTCCGCCACGGCCGACCGGTCGAGTCGGGCGACAGTGTGATCATCAATGGCGCCGCCGGTGGTCCTGGCACATTCGCGGTCCAGATCGCCAAGTCGATGGGGGCGCGCGTGACCGGCGTCGATAGCGCCAGGAAGCTGGACCTGCTGCGCGCGCTCGGCTGTGACGATGTGATCGACTATGCCGAGCAGGACTTCACACGGACTGGACGTCGCTACGACCGCATCCTGGACTTCGTGTCGCGCCGGTCACCGGCGGGCTACCGCCGCGTGATGGCTGACGAGGGGAGGTGCCTCATCGTCGGGGGTTCCACGCTGCGGCTGGCACAGGCGGCGACCGCGGGCGCCCTCCGCTCGCGCGACTCAGGCCAGAAAGTGGGCCTGCTGCTGTGGCGTGCCATGGACGCGGCGGACCTGGAGCGCCTCGTCGGCCTCGTGCTGGCCGGGGAAGTGACCCCGGTCATCGAGAGGACCTACCGCCTGACCGAGGCAGCCGAGGCGCTGCGCCGGACGCAGGCCGGCGAGGTACTCGGCAAGGTCGTCATCGTCCCCTGAGCTTCGGCGTCCGAACGCCGTCCTGCGTAGACTGAGCAGCCAACCGCGTCCCCGTAGCTCAGAGGACAGAGCAGCCGCCTTCTAAGCGGCCGGTCGCAGGTTCGAGTCCTGCCGGGGCGCCATCGTCATGAGTCGCGACATGTGCGACACATGAGTCAAGACATCGGCGACAACCGATGGACCAGCTCTGGTGTCACTCGGTCGCTCGGGACCCCGGCCATCGGCCGGGGTCTCTTCGCTGGTCGCGCCAGTAGGTCCGCTCAGGTTCGATGTGGTGTGTGGATAGCACCTCGCCCGTGTCGAGAGCGACCACGGTGACCTCGTGCTCGTCGACGATGGCGACGACGCGCTGCCGGGCGTTGGCGGCCCCGATGCCCAGGTGATGCATCCGGCCGCCCCGGCGCAGGCTCATCCGACCGCCCGCGGTCGACGAGGTCGGAGCGCAGGCGGAAGGGGCCCGGGGCACCGCGCCCGGCAGGATGGGCCTTCGGTCTCGCCCGGTAGGCCTCACCAGGCGTGACTCGTCCGATGGCCCGGTGCGGCCGTTGCTCGTCATAGACGAGGCGGAAGGCGTCGAGCTGGGCCTGCAGCTCGGCCAGGGTCCGCGCCGCGGGCTGCTGCCCGAGCCAACGCTTGAGGGTCTGGTGGAGCGCTCGATCTTGCCCTGGGTCTGGGGATGCCCGGGCGCCCCGTTCTTCTGGCGGATGCCGAGGTAGGCGAGCAGGTACTCGAAGGCGTTGCGGCCGCCGGTGAAGCGCGAGGTGTAGACCGAGCCGTTGTCGGTGAGCGTGGCGGCGGGCCAGCCGTGCGCCTCGCCCGCGGCGCAGAAGGTGGCCACGACGTCGTCACCGCTGACCCGCCGAAAGGCCGTGCAGCCGAGCAGGTAGCGGGAGTGGTCATCGAGCCACGAGCAGATCTCCACCTCGGTCCCGTCGGCCAGGCGCCAGTGGCTGACGTCGGACTGCCAGAGCTCGTTGGGTGCGGCGGCCTCGAAGCGCAGCCACGAGCTGCGGGGGCGCTTGTGCGGCTCGGGCACGACCAGCCCGGCGGCATGGAGGACACGCCGGATGGTCGAGGTCGACGGGATGGCCAGCCCCTCTCGGCCCATGTGCCAGGCGATCGTGACCGGGCCGGCATCGAGCCCACGGGCGGTGAGCTCGGTGCGCAGTGCGACGATCCGCTCCCGCACCGGCTCCGGCGTCCGGCCGGGACTGCTGCGCGGCCGGCGCGACCTCGGCTCGAGGGCCTCGAGCCCGCCATCGCGGTAGCGGCGGAGGAGGCGCTGAGCCAGAGACTCGTCGAAGACGGCGAGCCGCCCGCGAAGCTCTTTCACCCGCGCCATGTCGGCATCGAAGCGGCACCAGCGGGCGAGCGCGCCAACCTTGCGTGCTAGAGTCGGACTCCTTCTGAGGAGGTATAGAGCATCCGGATGCGGCCGACTGCGGGCACCAACCGCGACGCCATGCGACCTCACAACCTGGGCGTCGTGCTGCATCACGTGCATCGAGACGGCCCCCTCTCGCGAGCGGCGCTCACCGCACGGATGGGGCTCACCCGCGGGTCCGTGGGGGAGCTTCTGTCCGAGCTGGAGTCCCTCCGCACGGTCATCCTCGTGCCTGACAACGAGCCTCGATCGTCGGCTGGCCGACCCTCGCCGCGGGTGGTTCCGGACGCAGCGAATGTGCAGGTGCTGGGGGCCGAGGTCTCGGTCGTGACCACATCCGCGTGCTCAGGGTCGGCCTGAGTGGTCAGGCCTGGCCAGAGCCGCCCGCTCTACGCCGAGGTCCCATGCGCCAGAGGCGGTCGCCGGCGCCCTCGTCGAACTCGCATATGACGTCTCGAGGGACATGCCGGACCACGCCGCCCTGCTCGGCTTCGGGATCGGCGTAGCTGGCCTGGTCGGGGTCGAGGGCCACATCCAGATGGCCTCCAGTCTCGGCTGATATCGACCCGCCCTTCGCAAGTCTCGTTGGGGAGCGGTTGCCGACCGACCTGCGCGTCGAGGTCGCCAACGATGCCAACCTCGGTGCGCTGGCGGAGCACCTGCGGGGTGTCGGCCAGGGGGTCGAGAACCTCGTGTACGTGGGCGTCGATGACCCGGGGGTCGGCGGGGGCATCATCGTCGACGGGCGCGGCTTGCGTGGCGCCCGGGGTTATGCCGGCGAATTCGGCCACATGCTCGTGAACCCCGACGGTGTCCTGTGCCGATGCGGGAACGTCGGCTGCTGGGAGACCGAGATTGGCACGCCGCGAATAGCCGAGGCGTTGGGGCTGGAGACGAACGACACGGACGCCGTCGCAGTCGCCCTGGGCCAGGTCGTCCAGCCGGCCGAGGCCCTGCGGACCGCCGGACGCTACCTGGGACGGGGCCTGGCGGGCATCGCCAACGCGTTGAACACCGAGATGATCGTGCTCGGCGGCACGCTCCGCGACCTGTACCCGGTCGTGCAGCGCGAAGCCGATGCCGCATTCCTGCGGTTGGTCCTCCCCGCGCCTCGCGCTTCGGTCCGGCTCGCGATGTCCCGACTCGGCCCCGACGCTGCCTCTGTCGGCGCCGCCGAGTTGGTATTCGAGCCCCTATTCGACGATCCGGAGGAGGTCGTCTCCGCCGCGCACCACGGCCCGCTGCCCGAGCCCCTGTGGGGCCCTGCCATCGGGAGCGAGGTTCGCCCGGAGGTCTCCGCCGCCCGCAGCTGAGGTCAGGCACCATCCCCCCGCGTCGGCGCAGGAGCCACCCCGGACCGCGCCTCACGTGTTGTCCCTGCCGTCCCCCCGGCTGACCGACTCGCCCGGATGACCCTTGCGCAGCCGTCGTATAGTCAACGGCATGTAGGCTCATCGAACAAATCCCGGACCAGGGCGCAGCGAAGGGGAGGTGTCGACGGGGACGAGCGTGCAGATCCAGTGACGGCGACGGAACAGGCTAGGAGGATCAACGTGCGAACTTTCGTGACTAGACTGACCGCTATCGGGCTGTCCGTCCTGCTCGTTTCAGGCATGGCGGGCACGGCTCTCGCACAGGACGAGAGCAACCAGGCGTCGTGCAACTACCCCGGTGACCTGACGGGCGGGAAGCCACTGGTCATCGTCATCGAGGGCCTCGGCGACCCGGCTCCGGCTTCTTCAGGACGCTCAACAACGGCGCCCAGCAGGCGGGCAAGGACCTCTGCGTCGAGGTTCGCTACATCTACCCTCAGGGTGGACCGTTCGACCTCGCCAGCTACACGCAGCAGATCGAGCAGTCCATCGCGGCTCAGCCTGACGGCGTCGTCATCCTCGGCATCGGTGACCTCGACGCGGTCGCGCAGCAGGCCAAGGACGCCGGCATCGCCGTCGGCTTCCAGCCGGCACCGTCCGCGAAGGACCAGCCGCTGCGCGACCCCAATGACATCTACATCTCGCGCGTCGGTGCAGACGAGTATGCCGGTGGCGCCATGGCCGGCCAGCGTTTCATCGCGGACGGCGCGAAGTCCCTCGTGTGCGTCCAGCAGGACCCCGCTGACGGCACGCAGTCGATGCGCTGCCAAGGCATGGCTGATGTCGCGGCAGAAGCCGGCGTCAAGTACCAGCTCGTGGCGGGGAGCCCCGACCCGGGCCAGACGGCAGCTCTGCTCGAGCCATTCCTGCGGGCCAATCCGGACGTCGATGCCATGCTCAACACGGGCGGCTCGGCCACGACCGGCCTGGTCACGGCCAAGAACGCCGTCGGTCGCGAGATCTTCACCGGTGGTTTCGATGTCCTGCCCGAGCTGGTGAAGCTCATCCAGGATGGCGAGCTGACCTTCACAATCGACCAGCAGGGGTACTGGCGCGGCTACATCTCCGTGATGCAGCTCGTCCACTACATCCGCTACGGACTGGTGCAGGCGAACTACTACCTGACCGGCCCGATCCTCGTGGACGCGTCGAACGCCGACCAGGTCGCCAGCCTGGCGGAGGCTGGTGTCCGCTAGGACCGATCGTGCGCGGGACGATGGCCGCTCCAGGGCTGCACGAAGCCCCCAGGGGCGGCCACCGCTCCGTACCCCGGTGCATGCCTTGCCTGTCGAGGGCCTCTGCACCCGGTCCACGTTGAACGTGCCGTGACTCGCCCCGCATCGGCGAACTCGCCATCCGCAGCCGCCAAGGGTCGGCCGCCTGCCCGCCTATGGAAGACCAGGCTGCGCCGCGCCGCCATCCGTCCCGAGCTCGCGTCGCTCGCCGGGGTCGTCGTCGCCTTCGTCTTCTTCAGCCTGGCGACCCCCCTCTTCCTGAGCACCGCTACCTTCGTACCCGCGACGAGCCTCGCCGCCCAGTTCGGCATCGTCGCGGTCGGCGTCACGCTGCTCATGATCGGTGGCCAGTTCGACCTGTCGGTGGGGGCCATCGTGGGGCTTACGAGTTGGTCGATGTACGTCTTCAGCGACCAGCTGGGGCTGCCCGCCGAGGTGGCCGTCATCCTTTCCCTCGGGTTCGGCACCGCCCTGGGCCTCACCAACGGGCTCATCGTCGTGCGCACGGGCCTGGCCTCCTTCATCGTCACGCTGGCCATGGCCATGGTCTACCGGGGCTTCCTCACCATGCAGACCGCCGGCATGCCCATCGTCGTGGAGTTCCCGCCGGAGCTGACGTCGCTGCTCTCTGGCACGAACCTCGGGGGCTACCGGATGTCCGTGCTCTGGTTCCTGTTGTTGGCGGTCATCGCGACGTTCTTCCTGCTGCGCACTGCGACCGGCAACTGGGTCTTCTCGATGGGCCAGAACGCGCAGGCCGCGCGCAACCTCGGCGTGCCAGTGGCCCGCACGACGGTCCTGCTCTTCTCCATCTCGGGCTTCACCTCTGCACTCGCCGGGGTGATCATGGCCTCGCAGTACGCCTCGGTGGACGCCGGACGCGGGTCGGCTGGGAGCTCTACGCCATCGCCATCACGGTCATCGGAGGGACGCTGCTGACGGGCGGCTACGGAAGCGTCATCGGTACCGTGTTCGGCGCCCTCTTCTATGCGATCGTGCAGGGCGGGCTGATTCTCATCGGCGTCCAGGGCTACTGGGTCAACATCCTCTTCGGAATGGTGCTGATCCTATCGGTGCTGCTCAACCGGGTCATGGTCCAGGTCATGCTGACGCGCCCCGAGCAACTGGAGGAGGACCTCCCACCCCCGGGAGGCGACGCGGCCGGACACGCCGCGTCCGCAGCGGGAGCGGCGCCATGACGATGCCGTCCCACGCGGCCATCCAGGGACCCGGTCCGGCACCCGCCCCCACCAAGCCGGTGGTGGCCGTGCGCGCCGTGACCAAGCAGTTCCAATCGGTCGTGGCCCTCAGGGACATCACCCTCGAAGCCTACGCCGGCCGGGTGCTCGCGCTGCTCGGGGACAACGGGGCCGGCAAGTCCACACTCATCAAGATCCTCTCCGGCGTCCATCAGCCCACCAGTGGCGCGGTGGAGGTCGACGGTGTGCCGACGGTGTTGGGCAACCCGCACGTGGCGCGCGAGCTGGGCATCTCGACCGTGTTCCAGGACCTCGCGGTCTGCGAGCTCCTGTCCATCTCCCGGAACGTCGTGCTCGGCAACGAGCCTCGGAGGCGGCTCGGCCCGCTCCACTGGCTGGACACCCGGGCGGCCGAACGGATCGCGGGCGAGGCTCTTGCGACCCTCGGTGTCGAACTCCACCGTGACATGTCCGACCCGGCAGGCACGCTCTCGGGCGGGCAGCGCCAGGCCATCGCGATCGCGAGGGCCATCTACTACGGCTCTCGGTGCCTCATCTTGGACGAACCGACCGCGGCGCTGGCCGTGCGGCAGACCGAGCAGGTGCTCGACCAGGTCCGTCGAGCGCGAGACGCCGGCCAGGCGGTCGATCCTCATCACGCACAACCTCGAGCAGGCCCTGTCCGTCGCCGATTCGGCCATCGTGCTCGCCCGGGTCGTGTCGTGGGTTCGTTCGAGCGTCCTGCGTCGCAGGCCGCCGACATCACTCACTTGGTCATGAAGGGCTGATGGGGCCATCCGGCGGGGAGATGTGATGGATCAGGCTGCGCCCGGGGAAGGAGCTGCGTATGGTCCCGCAGCGCAGGTGGCCCTGGTGACCGGTGGAGGGTCGGGGTTCGGTCGGGCCATCGCACTGACCCTTGCCGGCCGGGGATTCCGGGTCGTGGCGGCCTTTCGGGGGTCGCGGTCCGGCTTCGAGCCTGCCGCGGCCGACCTGCAGCAGCGGGCGAGCGAAGCAGGCGTCGGCGTTACCGGCCAGCTGCTCGATGTGACCGACGAAGCATCGGTCCGCACGGCGGTGCGCGAGACCCTCGACCGGGAGGGTCGTATCGATGTCCTCGTCAACAGTGCGGGCATCGGCCTCCTGGGGCCGATGGAGTGCACCAGCATCGACCAGGCGCGGAGCGTCTTCGAGACCAACGTGCTGGGAACCATGCGCATGGCGCAGGCTGTCGTGCCAGCGATGCGTGCCCAGGGCGGGGGCACCATCCTGAACGTCGGCTCGGATGTCGGGCTGCACGCGAACCTCTACCAGTCCGCGTACGCTGCGTCGAAGTTCGCCGTGCACGGCCTCAGCCAGGTCATGCGCTGGGAGCTGCAGATGTTCGGCATCAAGGTTGCCGTCCTCGACCCGGGTTGGTACGCGACCGAGTTCGGCGAGTCCATCGTCTCGACGTTCAGTTGTCCGTGCGCCTCCGTGCACTACGACGCCCAGGTCGCCGCCTGGAGCGCGGGCGTCGCCCGCGTCGAGGGCGCCAACGAGCATCCCGATGAGGTCGCGCAGCTCGTCCTCGACGTCCTCGGCCAGCCGGCGCCCAGGTTCCTGAACGTGGCGGGCTGGAACCCGGTGCGCATGGGTGGCGTGCAGCTCGACGAGATCGACGAGTACGAGGCCAGGCTCTTCGACTACTACGGCATGGGTGCCTTCCGGGGCCCCTGGGGCAGGAGGTGAGCGTGATGCGTGAGACCGACTTCGACATCAGCGGCAAGGTGGTCATCGTCACCGGGGCCGACTTCGGGATCGGGCGAGGCGTGGCGCTCATGCTTGCCGAGGCGGGTGCCACGGTCGTGCCCACGATCTTGGAGGCGTCGAGCGGAGAGGGCTTACGCCGCGAAGCGGATGAACGCGGGCTGCGCATTCATCCGGTTCGGCTGGACCTCACCGATGCGGCCATGATCCGCTCCGTAGTGGATGCCATCGAGGCGGAGCAGGGACGCATCGATGTGCTCTTCAACAATGCAGGCCTGGGCTTCGGCCATCCGGCTTTCGCCGTGACCGAGGCCGACTGGGACCAGATGATGGCGGTGAACCTCCGCGGGCTCTTCTTCATGAGCCAGGCCGTCGCGAGGGTCATGAAAGAGCAGGGCGGGGGCCGCATCATCAACATGAGCTCCCAGGGCGGCCTGGTCGGCCTCCCGGAGGCGGCCGTCTACTGCGCGACCAAGGGCGGCGTGAACACGCTCACGAAGCAGCTGGCGCTCGAGTGGGCGCCGTACGCCATCAACGTGAACGCCCTCGCACCGACCTTCGTGGAGACGCCCGGGACGAAGCCCATCCTCGACGACCCGGTCCGTCGTGCCGACGTGCTCTCGCGCATCCCGCTCGGCCACGTGGCAGCGATCGACGACATCGCTGCGGCCGTCATCTACCTGGCGTCGAACGCGGGTCGCATGCTGACCGGAACCATCCTCTCCGTCGATGGCGGCTGGACCGCCCAGTGACTGGAGCAGGCAGCGGCGAACCCCTTCTGGCCCTCGTGGCCGATGACTGCAGCGCTCGCATCGACCTCGGACGGGGAGGCCGCCTCGCCTCGCTCCAGGTCTCCGGGTGGAGCTCGTGCCAGGGCAGGGGGTCGACACCATCCACTGGGGCAGCTACGTCGTGGCCCCCTGGACCGGACGACTGCGCCACGGACGTTTCTCACACGCGGGTCGGACGTTCGAGATGCCGCTGAACGCTCCGCCGCACGCGCTGCACGGGCTCGTCATGGACCGTCGCTGGGATGTCCTGGACGACCATGATCCGGGGAGGGTCTCGCTGGGAATCGAGCTCGGCGCTCCGTGGCCGTGGCGCGGGCGTCTGGTGCACTCGATGCGGCTTGCCCGGGATGGGCTCGAATCCCGACTGCAGCTCCTCGCCTACGAACCCATGCCAGCGGCGATGGGATGGCACCCGTGGTTCTTGTCACGTCCCGAGGGCGCAGACGGGCGCCGACTCGGGCCACTCGAGCTCGATGTCCGGCCCGGTCTGATGTACGAGAATGACGCGGAGGGGTTGCCGACCGGGGAGCTCGTGCCACCGGGTCCAGGTCCATGGGACGACTGCTTCGTCCAGATGGCAGCGTCGCCGCGGCTGCGCTGGCAACACGAGTCCGGAGGCGGGCTGGAGCTCGTCATCGACTCGGACTGCCCCTGCTGGATCGCAGACGATCGCGAGCCGCAGGCCGTCGCGGTGGAACCCTGGACGGCACCGCCCGATTCGCTCAATCTCCCATCGCCGACCGTCGTCACGCCGGACCGACCGCTCGTTGCCACCATGACCTGGCGCTGGCACTTCGTCTGACCTGCGTTCGACGTTGGCGAGGGGGCCATCCTGGGTTCGTTCGGCATCGCGCACGCGGTGTCGCGAGCCGTCGGACTCCTGGCAGGGCCGCTCGGTGATCCGGGTGCTTTGGCCGCCGACTCTGTTCCCAAAGCAGGGCTTCGGCGGGTGGGCGCCGCGTTAGGATCGGGAGACAAGCCCAAGACCGTTGTCTCTGCAGGACATAGAACGGGGGACGAGACGATGACGAACGAACGACCCGACCTCGGCGCAGCCAGCGCGCCTCCCGCCGCGAGGTCACAGCCACGTGTCCAGGTGGCGCTGGACGTCACGTCGATCGATGAGGCGACCCGCCTGGCCACCGCGGCGTTGGACGCTGGGGCCGATCAGCTCGAGATCGGCAAGCCACTCATCGAGTTCCTGGGTCTGCAGGGCGCTGCCTCGATCATCGCCCGCTTCCCGGGCGTCCAGTTCGAGCTCGACCTGATGATCATGGCGGCCGCGGCCGGCTTCGTCGAAGCAGCCGCCGACATGGGAGCACATGGGGTGACCGTCACGGCGCTCGTCCCCTGGGTCACCATCGAGGACGCGGTCAGACGCGGCCAGGACCTCGGGGTCAGGGTCTGCGTCGACCTCTTCAACGTGAGCGATCCCGTCGCTGTGGCGCGCAGGGCGGAGGGCACGGGCGCTGGGGCCGTCATGGTGCATGTCGGCGTCGACCAGCGTCGTCACGATCCGCACTACTCCCAGCTGAACGCCCTGCGACAGGTCGCCGGCTCCCTCTCTATCCCGGTGGCCTACGCGACGTACGACGTGGACGAGGCCGTGGCGGCCGTCGCTGCGGGCGCCTCGGAGATCGTCCAGGGCACGCCACTGATCGAAGCCGATGACCCACGAGCTGCGCTGGCCGCGTTCATCGCCCGGGTCAAGGGTCTGGACGCAGGACCGGCGACCTGAGAGCCCAGCCCTCCGAACCGAGGCCTCGAGCCTTGTCCTCCACGAGGATCGCCCTGCGGGTCACATCGGACCCGACGACGCGTAGGGAGGCGATCGACATGGTCGCCTGCCGCATCGTCGACCCGACGCCCCTCATCACGCACAGGCCCGCCTTCCTGACGGCGCAGGAGGGGAGGGAGACTCTGACGGATCCTGCCGCAGGGCATGAACGACTCGGGGCGAACCAGCCGCAGCGCCAGTGACAGCTCGGGGAGCGTGAGACTCGTCCCGGCGACCGGAACCGTGCCCGGCTTCAGGCCGAGCGCCTGTCGGGATCGGGCAGCATGATCTCGCGGACGGCCCCCAGCAGGTCGTGGTAGGACGCGATGAATGCCCGCAGCGTCCGCACGGTCGCCCCAAAGCCGTCGAACTCGGACGGCGCGAGGCCATCGGCCTGGTAGGCACGGGTGAAGTCCGGGAATCCGGGCCGTCAGCTCGGCGATGATGGCCGGGTCCACGGGCACGTCGATCCGCGGTTCGGGCACGAGGCCGCTCCGCTCGAACCTGGCCTGCCAGCCTGCCGTGAGCGTCATCGCCGCGTCCGCCCCCACGAGCTCGGTCCAGTGGAGCGGATGGCGGGTCGCCGCCGCGAGCAGCCGTGACCGGTACCCGCGCTCCCGGAACAGGGCATAGGTCCGCTTGAAGACGGCGATGCCGGCCCAGTCGGGAGCTGTCGGGTCCACCGCCAGGCCGTCGCGCTCGACCAGCACCTTCATCCAGTCGTCGAGTCGTCCGATCATCAGGACGGCGATCGGCACCAGGCCGCCGACGTCGAGACCCGCGGCCGCGCGCCGCTCCAGGCCCCGCTCGGCCGCTTCGGCGGCGGCGACCGCCTGGGCGACGGTGAAGGACACCGTCGCCATGGTGTTCACGCCACGGAACGTCGCCTCCTCGACGGCCGCGATGCCCGCCGCGGTGGCCGGGAACTTCACCTGGATGTTGGGGGCCAGGCCCGCGAGGTGCACGGCCTGCTCGACCATCCGCGCAGCGTCCCGATACAGCGTCGGGTTCGTCTGGACGGTCTGGCGACCCCGGCGCCCGCCGGAGGCCTCGAACAACGGGTGCAGGACGGCGGCTCCCTCGATGGCCATCTGGTCGACGACGGCCCAGGCAAGCTCGACCTCCGACCACTCGGGATGACGCGCGGCGAGCTCCCGCACGCGTGGCCACCAGCGCTCGGGGTGCTTGCGCATGACCTCGAGGACGATCGTCGGGTTGGAGGTCGCGCCAGTCGCCCCGCGCTCGATGGCCGACTCGAGCTCACGCGACGTCGCACGAATCGTTCCACCACTCCGTGGGCGTCTCGCGCGCCATCCGGAGGAGGGGGCTGTCCATCACCGGTCCGGTCATGCCGGCGTGCCTGGCGTCCCGGCGACATCCGCCACCCGGAAGCCGGCGAGGTCCTCGAGCACGGTGATCAACCCCGAGTGGTCATAGTCCGCACGGCCCAACGCGCTCATCGAACGCATGAGCTGGTCGACCTCCGCCGCGGCCGGCAGGGCAACGTCGATCTCACGCGCCAGGTCGAGGGCGTTCTTGAGATCCTTGAGATGGAGGCGGACACGGAATCCCGGGTCGAAGGTGCCGCCCAGCATGTTGGCGCGACGCATCTCCAGGACCTTGGTCGCCGCGAGCCCGCCCTGGAGGACATCGGCGATCCGGGCGGGATCGACGCCCGCCTTGGCACCCAGGACCAGGGCCTCGGAGACCGCCTCGATGACGACCGCCACCACGACCTGGTTGCAGACCTTGACCACCTGGCCGGCGCCCGAGGGTCCCACGTGGACGATCGTCTTGCCCATCGCCTCGAACACGGGCATGGCCCGCGCGAAGGCCTCGTCGGATCCACCGACCATGATCGAGAGGGTGCCGGCGATGGCTCCCTTGTCGCCGCCGCTCACGGGGGCGTCCAGCATCTCGGCACCGACAGCCGTCGCCCTCTCGGCCAGCTCGCGCGCGGTGGACGGGGCGATGGAGCTCATGTCGATCGCCAGCCAGCCCGGGCGCAGGGCCTCGAAGGCCCCGTCCGGACCGAGGTACACCTCGCGGACCTGGGGGGAGTCGGGGAGCATCGTGATGAGGATGTCGACGGCTGCGGCGACCTGCCGGGGCGAGGTGCCCGCGGTGGCCCCCTCGGTGACCAGCTCGTCGACGACGGCTCGTGTCACGTCGTGGACGATGAGCGGGTAGCCGGCCTTCATGAGGTTGCGGGCCATCGGCCGGCCCATGATGCCGAGCCCGATGATGCCCAGCGTGGGCTTCTGGTCCATGTGACTGCTCACCTCGATGCTCTCTTGTGGACGGGTCACAGGTCCAGCAGGACCTTGCCCCGGGCGGACTCCGTCGGTCTCGCAAGGGTGTCGAGCGCTGCCTCGTACTGGTCCAGCGAGAACCGGTGGGTGATCACGGGCTGCAGGTCGATGCGGCCGGCGTTCAGGAGCGCCACGACCTGGGCCCAGGCGGCGGCCGTGTAGCCGAAGCTGCCGCGGATCCGGAGGTCGTTGTTGACGACCTCGTCCGGGCTCATGGGGACCGTCTTGCCATGCCCGCAGATCCCGAGCAGGAGGACCTGCCCCCCGCGCTGTGCCGCCTCGAGCGCGAACTCGACGGCCGTGAGCGTTCCGGCTGCCTCGATGGCCACGTCGTACGACCGCGGCTCAGGACGACCGACCACGTACCTGTCGGCCCCCATCACGGCGGCCAGCTCGCCCTGGGCAGGGCGGCGGCCCGTCACGGTGACCGAGGCGGGCGACCACAGCCTGACGAGGTGCGCCGCCAGCAACCCGAGCGTGCCGGCTCCGACCACGACGACCGTGGCACCGGGCTGGAGGTCCATGCAGGAGAGCCCGCGAAGGACCACGGCCGCCGGTTCGACCAGTGCGCCGGACACGAGGGGCACCCCGGGATCCAGCCGGTGGACGAGGTGCTCGCGCGTCGTGACGCTCTGGCCGGCGGCACCGTCCCGCATGAAGCCGAGCTCGTCATAGACAGCGCACAGGTTCGTCTGACCCCGACGACACGCGTCGCACACCGAGCACGGGATGATGCCCTCGACCACCACGGCGTCCCCGGGCGCGACCCTGGTGACCTGCTCGCCGACGGCCGCCACGACACCGGACCACTCGTGCCCCAGGACGAGGGGGTAGCGGATGTAGTCCGGGTCCATCGTTCCGCCCACGATCTCGAGATCCGTGCCGCAGAGGCCGACGTGACGGGGTGTCACTCGCACCTCCAGGCCCGAGGGAGGACCCCACGCGCGAGGCTCGATCCCGACATCGCCAGGTCCGCGGACGACGAGTGCCGGCCCCTCACCGGTCATTGGCACATCCTGGGGCTCGATCGCGGTCACGACTTCTCCTTGTCTGCCAGGGGTGGTCGCCAGGGCTGTCCACCGATCGCGTTGGCCATCTCGTCCGCGTGAGCACGGACGATCCGTCCCAGCTCCTGCACCCTCCGATCGGGGATGTCGGCCTTGAGGCCGGTGATGCTCACGGCACCCGCCGGTTCACCGTCACGACCCAGGAACGCGGCACCGACGCACAGGATGCCGGTGACGTCCTCCTCGTCATCGATGGCGAAGCCGCGGCTGCGGACGAGCGCGAGGTCGGCCAGCAGGGCGTCCACGTCCGTGATGGTGTGGGGCGTGAAGCGCGGGAGTCCGGTCTCGTGGGCGATGGAGCGCACGAGGCCTTCGTCGAGGGCAGCCAGGATGGCCTTGCCCGCAGCGCTGCGGTGGGGCACCTCGCGGACGCCCAGCGGCATGTGGAACCGGATGGAGCCCGGGCCGTCGACCCGGTCGATGAAGACCGGGTAGCCGTTCTCGTGGATCGCGAGTCGCGATGCCCAGCCCGTCTCCTCGGTCAATGCCCGCATCGAGGGACGGACAAGCTCGATGAGCGTCATCGAGCGGGTGTGACTGTCGGAGAGCCGCAGGACGGCTGGCCCCAGCCGGTACCGCGGACCTCGGTCCAGGGCAGAAGCGTACCCGCGCCCGACGAGCGTCTGGAGCATCGCGAAGGTCGCGCTCTTGGAGGCCCCCATGGCCGCCGCGGCCTCCGTCACCGAGAGCCCCTCGTCCGCATGGTCCCCGAGGAGCTCCAGGAGCTGCAGGGCGCGGCTGACGCTCTTGACCTCGTACTTCACGGGCTTGTGCGAGCGAGGGGCCGCGTTGTTCGTTGTGTCCGAACCCCTGACTGCCATGCCGTACACAATAGCCCCTTGGTCAAACCCGCGCGCCGTGAGCAGCCAGGGAAATGTGAACCGGCATGGTGTGAATTGACATGCCTCCCGCGTTTGGCTACCGTCGCTTGCGTTGTCATGCCGAATATCATTCGGTACGTACGAACAACAGAAGGTGGAGGGCGCAGTTGCTTACCAGGAACGCAGGCCCTGCGGCGTCGAGCCGCCGAAGCCCGAGATCCCTCGCGCTCACGGTGTTGACAGCAGCGGTGGCGACGACAGCGCTTGCCTCCTCCGCCTTCGCGGCCGAGGCGCTGGAGCCGGCCGAGATCATGCTGTGGCACAACTACGGCACCGAGGCGAACGCCACGGGCGACCGATGCGCTCATCGCGGCGTTCGAGGCCAAGAACCCGGGCGTCACCGTCAAGGCCGTCTCCCAGCCGGCTGACCAGTACTTCGACCTGCTCCAAGCCGCCGCCATCTCGAAGACGGGGCCCGACCTCGCCACCCAGTGGACCGGCCTCTTCGACCTCAAGTACAAGGACTACCTCCAGCCCCTCAACGACCTCGTCCCGATGGACGAGCTCAAGAAGATGAAGGGCATCGACTTCGCGTCGCTCAACTTCAACGCCGACGATGGCGTCCTGGTCGTGCCGCTTGACCTGCAGTTCTACAACGGCTTCTACAACCAGGAGCTCTTCGACCAGGCCGGCATCACGTCGTTCCCCACGACCTGGGACGAGCTGTTCGCCGCGTGTGACCAGCTCAAGGCGGCCGGCATCACCCCGTTCACGTACGGCACCGGCGGCCAGGCGCTCGGCGGCGGCTTCTATCCCTGGTATGACGTCAGCTACCTGATGATGTACCTCGCCCCCGAGGAGTGGAAGAAGCTGTACACGGGCGAGATCCCGTGGACCGATCCGGCCGTCCAGGCCCAGTTCGACAAGTGGGCATCGCTGTTCACCAGGGGCTGCACGAACACGGACGTCCTCACCAACCAGGACTCCGTGGCGCAGTTCGTCAACGGCGAGGCCGCCATGACCATGGAAGGGACCTGGAACATCGCCGAGTTCCAGGAGAAGATGGGCGACAAGGTCCAGGTCTTCGTCCCGCCCTTCTCCGACGAGCCGATCAAGGGCGTCGTCGAGTTCGGCGGCGACGGGTTCGGGATGACCACCTACTCCAGGAACAAGCCCCAGGCCGCGGCGTTCCTCGCCTTCATCGCCTCCGATGAAGGCCAGCAGATCATCGCGGACAACGGGATCATCCCGACCAAGGAAGGCTTCTCCAGCGATCAGCGGATGGCCAAGGACCTCCTGGCGCTCGCCAAGGACCAGGGCTTCACGCGCTACCCGATGATCGACAACGTGCTCCAGCCCGAGGTCAGCGACGTGGGCACCAAGGTGCTCAACGCGGCGTTCGCCGGCTCGCAGTCGATGGCCGACGCCCTGAAGTCCATGCAGCAGACGCTCGAGGGTCTTCCGGCTGAGTCCAAGAACCAGCTCCAGTAGGACCGCCGCGGGAGTCGGGGCCAGCGGACCGTTGGCCCCGACTCCTTGCGACATGGAGCCGCCCGCGTGAGAGACGCCGCCGCCTTCGACGAGGCCCTGGCCGCCGCGAAGCACACCCCGCCCCGCCAGACGAGCCGGCTCCGGCGTTCCGAGCAGCGCGCAGGGGTCATCTTCGTCATCCCGGCCGTGATCCTCTACGCACTCCTCCTGGCGCTACCGATCATCCAGACCTTCTACTACAGCCTGACCCGCTGGAACGGCATCAACTCCACGTTCATCGGGCTTGCCAACTACGAGCGGCTGTTCACGGACCCGACGTTCATGCGGGTCGTGCTCAACAACGTGATCCTCCTGCTCGCGATCCCGTTCGCCATCCTCATCCCCCTCGGCGTGGCCTTCCTGCTCAACGAGCACGTGTTCGGCTGGCGCTTCTTCCGGTCCATCTACTTCCTGCCGACCGCCATCTCGTGGGTCGTGATCGGGGTCGTGGCGGTCCGCTTCTTCGCCCAGCGGGGGATGCTCAACGGTCTCCTGTCGTCACTGGGGATCCCCGTCCAGACGGACATGCTCTCGGCCGAGCTGTCGGCCATGATCGCCGTCGCGATCACGTTCATCTGGTCCGTCTTCGGCACGAACACCATCATCTTCATCACCGGGATGGCGACGCTCGACCGCGACGTCTACGAGGCGGCTCGCTGCGACGGGGCCAGTGGCTGGGCGACCTTCCGCCACATCACCATCCCCCTCCTGATGCGCTTCATCCAGTTCGCCTTCGTGCTGACCCTCATCACGGGCTTCACGGCCCTCTTCAGCCTCATCTTCGTGATGACGCAGGGCGGGCCTGGCTTCGGGACGACCACGCTCGAGTTCTTCGTCTACCAGACGGCCTTCTCGCAGGGTGAGTTCGGGTATGCGGCCGCCGTTGGCGTCGTCCTGTTCGTGATCGTGTTCGGGATCAGCGTCATCCAGCTCCGGCTCCTCCGGGACCCCAGCAGCTAGGAGACTCCGTGCCCCTGGCCCGTCGCCTGAAGCGCCTCGGCATCCTGGCCACCCTGTCGGTGGTCGGCATCGTGATGCTGTTCCCGTTCGTCTACATGGTCGTGGTCTCGTTCCGCTCCCCCGACCAGTACCTCTCGGGCGAGGGCTTCTCGCTGGACAGCTGGACGGCCCTCTTCGACCAGCTGCCCGTCCTGCAGCAGATGGTCAACTCGACGATCGTGACCGTCTCTGCGGTGGCGCTCATCGTGCTCGTCAGCACGATGGCCGGCTTCGCGTTCGCCAAGCTGCGGTTCCCGCTGGCCCCGCTCCTGTTCGTCGGGATCCTGGCCGGGATGATGATCCCGGTCCAGTCGATCATCATCCCCGAGTACGTCAACATCGCCAACGTGGGGCTCATCAACCAGTTCCCGGGCCCGATCCTCGTCTACGCGGTCCTCGGGATCCCCTTCGCCACCTTCCTGATGACGACGTACTTCCGGGGCATCCCGAACGAGATCATCGAGGCATCGCTGGTGGACGGTGCCACCTACGGCCAGATCTACCGGACGATCATGATGCCCCTGGCGATCCCGGCGGTCGTCACCGTGGCCGTCCTGCAGTTCATCCAGATCTGGGGCGACCTCCTCATCGGCCTGCTGTTCCTCCAGTACCCCGAGGTCCGCACGATCACGGTGGGGCTGGCCACGCTCCAGAGCTCCCGGACCATCCCGGTCACGCTGATCATGGCCGGGTCCATCCTGAGCCTCCTCCCGGCGGTCATCATCTACCTGTTCTTCCAGCGCCAGCTGATCGCCGGTCTCACGATGGGGATGGGCAAGTGATCAGCCGCTCCCCGTTCGGTGACATCGAGGCTGCGCCCGTGCATGCCTACACCGTCACCACGGAGGGTGGGCTTCGGGCCCGCCTGACGGACTTCGGCGCGCGCCTCGTGGCGCTGCACGTCCCGGACCGTGTCGGGACGTTCGCCGACGTCGTGCTCGGCTTCGATGAGCTGCCCAGCTACGCGGCCTCCGATGCCTACTTCGGGGCGACGTGCGGACGCTACGGGAACCGCATCGCGCGGCGGCCGCTTCGACTTCCACGGCACGGCAGATCCAGCTCGACCGCAACGAGGGACCCAACCACCAGCACGGCGGAAGGGAAGGCTTCGACCGCAAGGTCTGGACCGCCGTCTACGATCCGGCCGGGACCACCATCCGGTTCGAGACGACCTCGGCCGACGGCGAGATGGGCTTCCCCGGGGCGCTCGAGATCAGCACCACCTACGAGTTCGAGGTGGACGAGCTCCGCGTGACGATGGAGTGCCGGACCGACGCGCCGACGATCGTGAACATCGTCCACCACTCGTACTTCAACCTCGCGGGTCATGACGCCGGGGATGTGCTCGGCCACGAGGTGACCATCGACGGCGACTTCTACACGCCGGTGGATGACGAGCTGCTCGCGACCGGTGAGATCAGGTCCGTGGCCGGCACGCCCTTCGACTTCCGCCACGGCGAGACGATCGGGTCTCGGATCCTCGCAGCTCACGGGCAGCACCGGCCAAGGCGGGGCTCGCGGCTACGACCACAACTGGGTCCTTCGCGGTGCCCCCGGCGAGTTGCACGACGTCGCCGTCGTCCGTGACCCCGGGTCTGGGCGCGTGATGCGCCTGCGCGCGACGGAGCCAGGCGTCCAGTTCTACACGGCTGGCCACCTGAACGCGGACGTCATCGGGAAGGGTGGCGTGCCGTATGTCAGGTACGCGGGTCTCGCGCTCGAGACGCAGACGTTCCCCTGCTCTCCGAACTTCTCCCACTTCCCGGCGACCGAGCTCCGGCCAGGCCAGCTCTATCGCCACCGCATGGTCCTCACGTTCTCGACCGACGCCCAGGAGGGCACCCCGTGATGACTCGTTCCTGCCACCACACCCAGAGGAGATCTCGGCCATGACCGTCCAGACCACGCATCCCGGCGCATCGCTCAGCGGGACCGGATCTCCGGAGGCTCGCGGTGCCACCGTCGACGCTCGCCAGGAAGGGCTCATCCGTCACACGTTCATCGACTTCAAGCAGACGTCCGACTTCCTCAGGCGGCCCCTGGTGTTCGAGCGAGCCGACGGACTCTACGTGTGGGACCAGGACGGGCGGCAGTACTTCGACGCCATCGGCGGGATCTTCGTGGCCGTGCTCGGCCATCGCCATCCGCGGGTCGTCGAGGCCGTCCGGCGCCAGCTGGATCGGATGACCTTCGCGCCGCCGCTCCACGGGACCACGGACGTCGCGCTCGACTTCATCGAGCGGCTCGCCTCCGTGACCCCGGGGAACCTCAACTACGTCAAGGGCTTCAGCGGGGGCTCCGAGTCGGTCGAGGCGGCGATGAAGTTCGCCCGCCAGTACTTCAAGCAGACGGGGCGCCCTGACAAGCACCGCTTCATCGGCAACTACCTGAGCTACCACGGCTCGACGCTCGGGGCGATGGCGGCCGGTGGTGGCTCGCACCGCAAGGTGAAGTTCCAGCCCGAGCCTGCCGGCTTCCTCAAGGTGGCGTCGCCGATCCAGATGCGCGATCGCTTCGCCTCGTGGGAAGAGACCAACCGGTTCTGCGCCCAGCTCTACGAGGACGTCATCACCAGCGAGGGTGCCGAGACGATCGCCGGCGTGATCCTCGAGCCGGTCTGCAACACCGGGGGCATGGTCACCCCGACCGCCGAGTACTTCGAGATGATCCGGGACATCTGCACGCGACACGATGTCCTGCTGATCTTCGACGAGGTCCTGACGGGCTTCGGGAAGACCGGCGACATGTTCGCGGCCCAGACCTACGGCGTCACGCCGGACATCATCTGCAGCGGCAAGGGCCTGGCGACGGGCGTCATCCCGGCCGGCGCCATGATGGCCCGGGAGGACCTCGCGGACTGCTTCTACGGGCCGCTGGCCTCCAACGTGCAGTTCCAGCATGGCCACACGTTCGCCGGCAACCCGCTGGCCGCGGCCGCCGCCATCGCCACCATCGACGAGCTCGTGGAGGGCGACTACCCCGCCCGAGCTCGCCGGCTCGGCGACCGCCTGCGCAGCCGGCTGGAGGGCCTCAAGTCCACGGGCGTCGTCCGCGAGGTGCGAGGCCTTGGGGTCCTGCTGGCCGTGGAGCTGGTCCAGGACGCCACGACGAACGAGCCATTCCCGGCCGACCGGAAGCTGGGGGAAGCCCTCCGCATGGCGGCCCTCGACAACGGTCTCATCCTGCGCATCGACCCGGACTGGTTCGCCGTCTGCCCGCCGCTCATCGCCGAGGAGTCGGACATCGATGAGCTGGTGGACCGCATCGAGCGGAGCCTCGAGCAGGCGCTCGCGGTCGTGAGGGCCTAGGCGTGCCGTTCGTCCCCGCGGCCGAGGCGCTGAACGCCGCAGCCGTCGATCTCGACGAGATCGCCCGGGAGTCCGGGGAGCCTCCGTGGAGGCGCTGCCTGGTCGGCACGCCAGGCCTTCGCGTCGTCCTGCTGGCCTGGCCGCCCGGGTACAGCACCATCCCGCACGTCCATCCTGCGGCCGACGGAGATCTTCAGCATCGTCAGGGGCCGGGCGCTGATCACGATCGGCAGCGACCCGGAGCGCGAGGTCGGTCCAGGGTCATTCCTGCTCGCCGAGCGTGGCGTCAGGCACGTGATCCGGGTGCCCGAGGGTGACGAGCCCCTGCTCCTCCTCGCCGCCGTGGCACCCAACGAGGACTGGGCGGAGGAGACCATCGAGCCAGCCTGACCCGCGCGCGACACCACCATGGACGATGATGTGGCCCCGACCGGCGGACCGGCCGGGGGCTCGAGACTGACGAGAGGACACCAGGTGACAGACATGGCGATCGGGCAACCGGAAGCCCGCGTGGATCCGGGGCTGCTGCGGGAGATGGCGCGCCGGATCCGGGTCAACATCCTCCGGACGGTCGCCCACGCCCAGGGCGGTCATGTCGGCGGGCCTCTTTCCGCGGCCGAGATCCTGTCCACGCTCTATTTCCACGAGATGCGGATCCGGCCGAGCCAGCCCGACTGGCCGGAGCGCGACCGGTTCGTGCTCTCGAAGGGTCACGCCTCGGTCGCCCTGTACGCGACGCTCGCCCTGGCGGGCTACTTCCCGCTCGACGAGCTGCGCACGTTCGATGCCATCGACTCGAGATTGCCTGGCCACCCGGACATGAACGCGCTGCCGGGGGTCGACATGTCGACGGGCTCGCTGGGCGTCGGCCTGTCCGCAGCCGTCGGGCTCGCCCTTGGGGCCCGCATGCACGGCCACGACGGTCGGGTCTATGCGCTGCTTGGCGATGGCGAGTGCCACGAGGGAGCGGTCTGGGAGTCCGCCTTCATCGCTCGCAGGTTCGAGCTCGACAACCTGGTGACGATCGTCGACGCCAACGGCCTTGCCCAGTTCGGGCCTGCAGCCGACGTGCCCGGCGAGCGGCGCGGTCCGTGGGAGCCCGGCGAGCTCGAGGATCGCTGGAGAGCGTGCCGATGGCACGTCATCCCGGCCGACGGCCACGATGTGCTCGCCCTGGTGGCGGCGTTCGACGAAGCGAGGGCCACCAAGGGCCGACCGTCCGTGGTGATGGCACGGACCATCAAGGGCAAGGGCGTGTCGTTCATGGAGAACCGCTGGTTCTGGCACTCGAAGGTGGTGACCCCCGACGAGCTGGCGCTGGCGCTGACAGAGCTGGGAGAGCAGGCATGAGCGACCGGGCCGCGACGGCCACCGTCATCCGACCACGCGCCGACAGGGCTCCCGGACTGACCCTGAGGGAGGCGTTCGCTGGAGCGGTCGCCGAACTCGCCACCACCGATCGGCGCATCGTCATGCTCGATGCGGAGGTGGGCAACTCCACCCGCGCCGACATCTTCGAGGAGGCCCACCCGGACCGCTACCTCCCGGTGGGGATCGCGGAGCAGAACATGCTGGGCATGGCGGCAGGCCTGGCAGCCGCTGGGTTCATCCCGTTCCCGGTCACCTTCGCCGTCTTCGTGGCCAAGCGAAGCCTCGACCAGATCCGCGTGCTCATCGCCCAACCCCGGCTCCCGGTGAAGATCGCCGTCAGTTACACGGGCCTCATGAGCGGGATGGCCGGCAAGACACACCAGCCGGTCGAGGAAGTGTCGGTCATGCGGGCGATGCCGAACATGACCGTCGTCAACCCGGCCGACGCGGTCGAGATGCAGCAGGCCGTTCGGGCCGTGGTGGCCTACGACGGGCCGGTGTACCTCATGGTCTATCGGGAAGCGCTGCCCACGCTGTTCACCGATGACTACCGCTTCGAGCTTGGTCGTGCCATCACCCTGAGGGATGGCGGGGACCTCGCCCTGGTCAGCACGGGCCCCCAGAGCGGCCGGGTGCTCGAGGCCGCGGAACTGCTGGCCGGACAAGGCATCGACGCCCGCGTGATCCACGTCCCGACCATCAAGCCGCTGGACGACGACCTGATCCTGGCCGCGGCACGCGAGACCGGGTTCGTCGTGACCGTCGAGGAGCACTCGATCCTGGGTGGGCTGGGCGGGGCGGTCGCCGAGCTGCTCGGTGAACAGCTGCCGACCCGCATGCGGCGCATCGGGCTGCGGGACGAGTTCGGGGCGTCCGGCTCGAACGACGCATTGCTGGAGAAGTTCGGCCTGACCCCGCGACGGGTCGCCGATCAGGTGGCTGCCTACCTCGCGGAGCTGGGCATCTGACGCGAGCCGTCGCTGCGGTGGCGACGGAGAACCCGGCTCACAGACTCGTGGCGACCCTCGCCGTGCGATGCACGGCCCGCGGCTCAGTCGGCAGGGCTCGATCCCGTGGCGCGTCCCGTCTCGAGCAGCGCGGCGGCGAGCTCCGCGAAGGCATCGACGGCCGGATCGTTCGCGTGCTTCCGCGCGCAGCTGGAGGCAGACCTGGTCGGCGCCGGCATCGAGGTGGGCCCGCACGCGGGCGACGATGGCGTCCACGTCGCCCCAGGCGATGAGCGCGTCGATGAGGCGGTCGCTGCCGCCAGACGCGAGGTCGTCATCGCCCCAGCCCATCCGGCGCAGGTTGTTGGCGTAGTTCGGCAGCGCCAGGTAGTTCTGCGCGAAGGCCCGCCCGATGCGACGGCCCTCGTCCCGGTCGCTCGTGAGCACCGCGGTCTGCTCGACGGCCAGGAACGGCTCGGGCCCCAGGTGCCCGCGCGCGAACGCCGAATGCTCGACCGGGACGAAGTACGGGTGGGCGCCATCGGCACGCTCGGCCGCCAGCTCGAGCATGCGCGGCCCGAGGGCCGCGAGCACGACCGGGACGGGTGGCTCAGGCTCCGGCGCGCCGTACGGTGTGGCAGCCATGGCGTCGAGATAGGCGCGCATCGTCTCGATCGGCGGGCCATACGAGCCCCCGCGGCGGGCGACCGAGGGTGCGTGGCTGACCCCGAGGCCGAGGACGAAGCGGCCCGGGTAGGCCTCGCCAAGCGCCCTGGCACCGTTGGCCATGGCCATCGGATCGCGGGCGTGGATGTTGGCGATGCCCGAGGCCACGACCATCCGCGACGTCGCGGCCAGGAGGATCCCGGCGTGGCTGAAGAGCTCCTTGTTGCCCAGCGTCTCCGGGATCCACGTGACGGGGTAGCCGAGCGCCTCGAGCGAGCGGGTCGCCGCTCCCGCATCAGCGCTCGACAGCTGCTGGAGTGCCCAGCTCCAGGCCCCGACGGGTCCCAGTGTCTCGGCCAGGCGGCGTCCGCCGTATCGGTTCGTGGTTCATCGACGTAGCCTAGGGCGTTCGGCTTCCCGGTGCCGCGTCGACCACCTGCGAGCGATCGACGCCCCTGGGGCTGTCCAGCCGGACGGCCCTGGTGGAACACCGCGCCTCAGCCGTTGACACCGGAGGCCCCTGGGGCGATGGTGGGCCGCATCGAAGGAGGCGAGGACCGATGACTGACGATCACTCCGGCGACGCAGGTTCGGGGTCCGAAGGACGCGCACGAAGCCCACGACTCCCGCCGCGCTGGTTCGTGCGCACGGCCTGGGTCGTGCACCGCACCTACTTCCGGTTGACCGGCGGCCGGCGGGGCCTCTGGCCGCCCACGCCCCGGAAGTGGGGCACGATGCGCCTGACGACGCTGGGCCGCCGTTCCGGCAAGGAGAGGGTCGCCATCCTGGGCTACTACGAGGATGGCCCGAACCTGGTCACGCTGGCGATGAACGGCTGGGCCGCGCCCGAGCCGGCCTGGTGGCTCAACCTGCAGGCGCATCCCGACGCCACGGTCGAGCTCAGGCACGGGACCCGTGCGGTGCGCGGCCGCGCGGCCGAGGGCGAGGAGCGGGATCGACTGTGGGCCAGGTGGCGCGAGATGGGAGACGATGTCGACGGCTACGCGACACGCAGGACGACCGAGACCGCGGTCGTCGTCCTGGAGCCGCGTCCCGAGAGCTGACCAGCACGCACGCGCCTACTGGGTCGCGAAGCATGAGGAGCGACTGCGATGAGCACCATCCCCGACATCAGGCTCAACGACGGCCGGACCATCCCACAGCTCGGGCTCGGGGTCTACCAGATCGCGCCGCGGGACACCGCCCGGGCCGTGCGGGAGGCGCTCGAGGCAGGCTACCGCCACATCGACACCGCGCAGATGTACGGCAACGAGCGCGAGGTGGGCGAGGGCGTCCGCGACTCCGGCCTGGCACGTGAAGACGTGTTCATCACCAGCAAGCTCAGCAACGCGGCCCACCGGCCGGACGACGCGCGCCGGGCCTTCGACGCCACGCTGGCCGCGCTGGGGTCCGACGTCGTGGACCTGTTCCTCATCCACTGGCCGCTGCCCACGTTGTACGGCGGCGACTTCGTCTCGACCTGGCGCGTGCTGGAAGGGTTCCAGCGCGAGGGTCGCGCCCGCTCCATCGGCGTCTCCAACTTCCAGCCCTCGCACCTGGAGCGGCTGACCGCCGAGACGGACACGGTGCCGGCCGTGAACCAGGTCGAAGCGCATCCCTACTTCGTGAACGACCCCGTCCGCGCCTACGGCCAGCAGCACGGCATCGTGACCCAGGCCTGGTCGCCGCTGGCGCAGGGCGCGGTCCTGGCCGACCCGGCTATCACCGCGATCGCCGCCCGGCTGGTGCGGACGCCATCCCAGGTCGTGCTGCGCTGGCATATCCAGCGCGGCGACGTCGTGTTCCCCAAGACCGTGTCGCCGGAGCGGATGCGTGAGAACCTCGACCTCTTCACCTTCGAGCTGGAGGCGGACGACATGACCGCCCTCGCCGCCCTCGACCGCGGAGAGCTCGGCCGCACCGGGCCCGCATCCGGACACGTTCGACTGGGTGCCTGGCTGAGCGCCTGAGGCGGCGGAGCCCTCTTGATGCTGAACGACCAGGACCAACGCCTCCTGCGGCTGGCGATCGCCGTCTCCGCTCGGTCACGTGAGAGGCGGCAACCACCCCTTCGGCGCCGTGCTGGCCGACGAGGACGGCGAGGTCCTCCTGGAGGCCGAGAACACCGTGGCCACGCACCGGGACGTCACCGGTCACGCCGAGACGAACCTGATCGGGACAGCGAGCAGCAGTTCGATGGCATCTGCGAAGCCCACTCGTTTACTGCCTGGAGCAGGTGGACCTCCCCGTAGGCGTCGCTCTCGAGGACATCCAGCTCGATCCACGGCAGGCGCCGGACGCCCGGCCTGCCGATTTCCCCGGCTTTCCCGAGAGCATCGTGAGGATCGACGTCGATGCCAGGAGCCGCAGGCAGCGGGGCGCCCGCGATCCGGACTGGCCATACCTCGATCGAAGCCAGACGCTCCTCGAAGTGGGGGAGCCCACCAAGGTCACGGCCTATCCGTATCTGACATGTGCCAATCGGGATCCCGGAGCGATGCGAGTGTGGCTCCCCCTTGGCGCGGCGGAGCAGGCGCCGGGCGCCCAGGACCAGGGGGCTGACCAGACCTGACAGCGACGCACGTCAGGCTACGGCGAGACGTGCTCCTGCCACGTGTGCTGCGGGTCATAGCCAAGGATCCGCCTGGCCCGCTCGATGGACAGCAGTGTCTCCCGCCCCTGGACCTCCCGGGTCAGCGGCACGTCGGGGTATACCTCTGTCATGAGTTCCGCACTTGGTCGTGTCATCACGTTGTCAGCGGCGGCGATGATGCACACCTCTGCACCGTCGACCGGCGCTGCCAGTGCGCGTCGCACCGCCTGCGCCACATCCCGCGCGTCGACGTAACTCCACAGATTCCACTTGCGCACCCGGGCGTCAGCCCAGAAACCTGGGAAGGCCGTGTAGTCGTCCGGCTCCATGATGTTCGAGATGCGCAGGCTCACGACCGGGATGCCGGTCCGGCGGTTGAGCTGTCGTGCCATCTCCTCGCCCAGCAGCTTGGCCAGTGCGTAGGATGATTCCGGCCGCGGCTCGATCGTCTCATCGATCGGTGCGAACAGTGGCGGGGTGTCGAAGGGCAGGCCGAGGACCGTCTCGCTCGACGCGGAGACGAGGCGCGAGACGCCGTGCACAGCCGCCGCGGCGAACACGTTGTAGGTGGAGAGGCTGTTGTTGCGGAACGTCTCTCCCTCTGGCCGCAGCTCTGGAGCAGGGATGGCAGCCAGGTGCACGACGGCATCAGCACCGGCGATCACGTCGTGGCACTGACCCAGATCGGTCAGGTCAACGGCCAGCGTCGTCCCGTGCGGGCCGCCGTCCCGGACGAGATCGACGTTGAGGACGTCGTGACCATGCTCGCGCAGGTCGCGCACCACCCATCGTCCCGCCTTGCCGCTGCCTCCGGTCACCACGATACGCATGCTGTCCCTCCCAACGTCTTGTCGAACACCTTGGCTCCCATGTTCGCCAGCAGGCTACCCCGACGTCGCCATTCGGGCGATGGTGTCCGACGCCACGGCAGGCCAGCCATGACCCCCGCTCGCCAGTCGATGGAGCACCACCGGGGTCGCACAGCCTGACCAGGTCATCACGGCTCCGCCATCGTCCGCCGCGACAACCGCCGGCGTCGCAGCACAGCCATCGTGCATCGCCCAGGCGGCGATCGCCATCTCGACCGCGAGCTGCTCAGGGACACCCGCCGGTACCCCAGGGATCCTCCCTCCCGAATATGGCAGAACCTCGTCATCGAGCGCGTGCATCGCGATGACAGGGACGGGGCGGGCCGGCTGGCAGGGTAGCTCGAACCAGAGTGCCGCGACAAGCACCACGCCGGTGACATCCTCGGCGAGCTGACAGGCCGCGTCGCTGGCCATTCCGCCGCCCATGGAGTGACCTGCCAGGAAGACCCGGGTCGGATCGACACAGGCCTGCTCGACCAGCATCCCGATCAGGGACTGGGTCATCGCGAGGTCTCGTCGGTCATACCCTCGGTTGCCGGCGAAGTGCCATTCGGTCGGGTCGCCCAAGGCTTGCGGGTAGGCCACCACGAACCCGCCACCATCGGCGCGCTCCGAGAGGCCAGAGACAGCTTCGAGGTCCATCGCGAACGATGAGTAGCCATGGAATGCCACCACCGCGGGCAGCCGGACGCTGACGTCGACATCCGGGATGTGGACGATGACCTCCCGCGGGGTGCCGTCGACGTCGAGGGTCACGGTGTGACTGCCTGCCGTGAGCGCCGCGACGCAGCCCGGGACGAACGAGCCTCCTGCCGGCGCCGGTTCCGATGCTGCGTCGGCCGCCTGCGCGGCACCGGCCAGACCCAAGATGACAGTGATCGTCGCCGTGCTCGCGGCACGAAGCGATCCCTTCGGCCGCCGCGTGCTGATGGGCCAGTCTCTATCGCGAACCACGTTGTCTCTCCTCCCTCCGCTGGACGATGAACAGCATGATGCTCACCCTGGTCACTCCCCGATCGCTTCGAGCAACAGCGGGAGGGCGTGGTGGAGACCCTGCTCCGAGTAGGACCACGCGTGCGTCCCGTGGCCCGTCTCGGTGGTGACCGGGATGCCCAGCTCCTCCAATCGAGCCACGAAGGTCTCGTTCTGCGGGGCCACCCAGGCCTCCAGGTCGTCGGGCAGCGTCCCGGACGGATCGAGTGGGCCGGGTCGACCGTCCTGCCATGAGACGTACACGGACGTGCCGGCCAGAGCCTCTGCCATGGCGACCGGGTCGTGCGCGGCCCAGATGCCGGCCTGCTCATCGCGGTCGCCCCAGAGCCCGGGGTCGTAGCCGATGAAGTCGCTCCCGACCGGATCCAGGGCGCCACTGAATGAGGCGACGGCGCGGAACAGATCCGGATGAGCCGTCGCGTAGTACATGGCTCCGAAGCCGCCCATGGAGCGGCCTGCGACCATGCGTGAGTCAGACGCACGCCAGTCGCGCTCGATGATCTCTCGCAGCTCCGTGAGGTGGAAGGTCTCCCAAGCCGGTGCGCCGCCCTGTCCCGCGTTCCACCAATCGGAGTACCAGCCCCAGGTGCCGGCGTCCGGCATGACCACGAGCAGGTCGAGGCCCGCGGTCAGGTCGGCGACATCGGTCTGTTCTGTCCAGGTCGCGTGATCGTCAGTGGCCCCATGCAGGAGGTAGAGCACCGGCCAGGTGGCATCTGGCTGCTCATCGAACCGAGTCGGCAGTAGCAGACGCACCTTGGCTCGGCCGACCGAGGTCGACTCGATGGTCAGGTCGACCATCCGCTCGTCGAGCTGCTCGACAGCAGTGACCACGGCCTCGCTCCGACCCTCCAGTGATGCCTCCTGGGCCACGCACGGCACCGTGGTGCTGGCGAGCAAGCTCGCGATGGCCGCACTGGCGGCCCACGACCTACGCATGGATGAGCCCCCTTTCCTGCTGGACGCCGACGCGCATGATGGTCGTGCGACCGAGGGCTTGCCGATCAGCCCTTGACGGCGCCTGACATGAAGCCGCGCACGTAGTACCGCTGGAGCACCAGGAAGAGGAGCACGCACGGCAAGGCCATCACGACCACGCCTGCCTCCGTGGCCCCGTAGTCGATGGCCCCCATCGTCTGCTGACGAAGTGTGGCGATGGCCAGCGGCAGCGGTGCCTGGCTCGGGTCGCTGATGAGGATGAGCGGTGCGAAGAAGTCGTTCCAGGCGGCCAGGAAGGCGAACAGGCCCACCGTGATGAGCCCCGGAACGACCGCCGGCAGGAGGATCTTCCGAAGTGCGGCGAACGATCCGCAGCCATCCACGAGGGCGGCGTCCTCAAGCTCCCGTGGCACCGCCTCGAACGAGATCCGCATCATGAACATGGCGAAGGGCAGCTGGTACATGGACAACACGAGCGCCAGGCCGACCAGCGAGTTCTGCAGGCCCAGCATGTTCAGCAGCACGTAGAGCGGGATGAGCAGCGTCGCGTAGGGGACCATCAGGATGGCCAGGGTCACCAGGAAGAGGAGCTCGCGCCCGGGGAAGTCGAACCTGGCGAACGCATAGCCGCCGAAGAGCGAGACCGTGAGCGTGATCGCGACCGTCAGGACGGAGACGACCAGGCTGTTCAGGAAGAACCGCGGCAGCCCGGCCCCGAAGTCGAACAGCGTCGCGTAATTGCCCAGCCCGTATCCATGGGTCTGGCCCGTCGCCCCCTGGGGACTGACGGATGCCACCGCGCTCCAGACCAGCGGGAACAGGAAGATGATGGCGAGCGCTCCCGTGAGCACGTAGAAGGGCATGCGACCCACAGCGCCCGATGTCGTCATCGTCGTGCTCCCCACGGCTCGCTCATGCCTTGTCCGGGCTGCGGAGGCCGCGGAACTGGACGACGTTGAGGGCCAACAGCACGATGAGCACGATGATCGAGAGGGCTGCCGCTGTCCCCAGGTTCTGACGCTGGAAGGCCTCGCGGTAGATGAGCTGGACGACGGTCACGGTCGAGTTGTTGGGACCGCCCTTGGTGAGGATGAAGAACTGATCGAAGGCCAGGAGCGAGCCGGTCACGCACAGGATGAGCGCCAGCGCCAGCGACGGCCGCAGGAGCGGCAGCGTGACGCGGCGAAGCGTCTGGGAACGGCTCGCACCGTCGACGGCCGCAGCCTCGTAGACCTCTCTCGGGATGGCCTGCAGGCCCACGAGCAGGATGAGCATGTACAGGCCGGCGAACTTCCAGACGATGAGGAACGTCGTCGAGAGCAGGGCTGCCAGTGGGGTGCCGAGGAACGAGATCGGCTCGCTCGTGAGGCCCATCTGCTGGAGGACGGGACCGATGGGCCCGATCGACGGGGAGTAAAGGCCCCAGAAAAGAAGCGACGCGGATGCCAGGCCCACCGCGACGGGGAGCAGGAAGATCGTGCGCAGCCCGCCGACGTAGCGCCCGCCTTCCTGGACCAGCAGCGCGAGACCCAGCCCAAGCCCGACCAGCATGATCGTGACGAGCAGCGTGTACTCGACGGTGAACACGACGGCCGGCCAGAACAGGCGGTTCGGAGTCGATCTCGGCGAAGTTGTCCGGGAAGTTGATGCCGCGATCGCCGCTCAGGAGCGACCAGTCACTGACCGACATCCGCCCGACGAGCAGCAGCGGCAGGATGAAGAAGACGGCCACCAACAGGATCGTCGGAGTGGCGTAGGCGATGCCTTGCAGCTGCCGCGATCGACGCAGGCTGAGGCGCGGTGTCGAGGATGGGCCGCCGGTTCGCCGGGTCGCTGCCGTCATCTCAGGTCCAAGGGTAGCCTGCTCCTGGTGCCGGGAGAGCGGGTGGGGTTCGGCCCCACCCGCTCCGTTCCGGCAGGAGGAGGACCAGTGTCAGTCCGCTACGGCTGTAGCGAGTCGTTGATGGCGTCGTTATCGGCGTCGATGAGGCTCGCGTCACCGAACAGCGCGTCATACAGCAGCACGAGCCACGGTCCCTGCGGATCGTTGAACGTCTGGCCGAAGTTCAGCGCGAAGGGGGTCTCGCCAACGCCCGCCACGCTGTTGAAGAGCACGAGGCGCGGATCAGCCGAGCTGTACTGGTTGTCGGCGAGGTCCGTGCGGGCAACGACGTTGCCGCCCTTGGCCACGACCTCGACCTGGGCCTCATCGCCGAGCATCCAGGCCAGGAAGTTCCAGGCCTGATCGGCCACCTTGCTGTCGCGCGAGATGCCGATGCTGTCGCCGCCGACGAAGGTGGACTGTCCCCCGTTGATGCCCGCGATCTGGGTGACCCCGATGTCCTCGTCCTTGAGGTTGTCGTTGGCCATGCCCTGCAGGCTGGCGGGCATGGGCATGATGCCGATGTTGCCCTGCGGGAAGAAGCCGGTCCACGTGGGACCCTGCTCCTCCTGTGTGCCGGGGGCCGTGATGCCGTCCTCGTGGAGGGCGCGGAACGTGGAGTAGATGGTCCGCATCGTCTCGCTGTTGAGGTAGGACTCGGTGCCCTCGGGGTTCATGACCGGTTCACCGTCAGCCCAGCTGATGGGCCACCAGGTGAAGACATTGCAGCCGCCGCAGCTGCCGCCGAAGAACGTGCCGCTGATGTCCCCGCCCAGTGCGTCGACGGCACGCGCGGCAGCATCGAACTCTGCCAGCGTCGTCGGCGGCTTCTCGGGATCGAGACCCGCCTGACGGAAGAGCTCCTTGTTGTACATCCAGACCGACAGGTCGATGACGAAGGGGAGCCCATACTTCTTGCCGTCCCAAGTGGACGCATCGATGTGCGCCGGACCGACCTGGTCGATGAACGGCAGGCTGGCGATCTTGTCAGTGATGTCCGTGAAGAGGCCCTGTGACGTCCAGTTGGGCATGAACACGACGTCAGCAGAGAAGAGGTCTGGCAACGAGTTCGAGCCGGCCGCCGCCCCGACCACGGCCTGGTAATCGTCCGTCGGCACGACGGTGAGCTCGATCTGGTTCTGGTGGCTGGCGTTGTAGGCGTCGACCAGGGCGCGAGAGCGAGCTTCCGTGGCCGCCCGTGTCCACATCGTCAGCGTGGTGCCGTCGTCCACGCCCTGCCAGGCATCGTCCTGCGCGGCGACACTGAGCGGCCCGGCGAACAGCCCGACGCTGATCGCGGTGGTCCCCAGGGCCACCATCATGGTCTTCCGGAAGTGATCCCTCATGACGATCTCCTTCTCTCCATTCCCGACGCCGAGGTGGCTCTCGGGCCGGCACTGCGGGCGACAGCGTATCACCGCAATGCTTTGCACACAACCCTTTTCTTTCGTCTTGACGACTGCTAGGATGCGAAACCCAAGGGTGTGGCGCGTGCCGCGCTGAGGCGCGTCGAGCACCCCGGGAACTGGTAGATCGGAGACATCCAATGCAAGAGGCTGACCGCTCTGGTGGTGCTGTCGTCGCCCCCGTCCTCCCCACGTCGTCTGCTCATGTCCGTCTCCGGCCCATCGGCCTGCTCGACAGCCACATCACGGGCGGCATGTGGGCCACGCGGCGGAAGATGAACCACGAGGTCACCATCCCGCATGGCGCCGCCCAGCTGGAACGGGCAGGCAACGTGATGAACTTCCGGCTGGCTGGTGGGGAGGCGGGAGCGTACCGTGGCGGCAACGACGACTCCGGCACCACGGCGCCATTCCTGGACTCGGACGTCTACAAGTGGCTGGAGGCAGTCGGCTGGGAGCTCGCGCAGGGCCCCGACCCGTCGCTCCAGGGGCTCGCGGATCCGCTCATCGAGCTGATCGCGAAGGCCCAGCGGGAGGATGGCTACGTCGACACCTTCTTCCAGGTGGCGCGTCCGGGCCAGGAGTTCACCGATATGGAGTGGGGTCACGAACTGTACGTGGCCGGTCACTTCATCCAGGCTGCCATCGCCTGGCAGCGGGGCTCCGGGGACGGCCGACTCCTGCGTGTCGCCGAACGGTTCGTCGACCGCATCTGGCGAGAGCTTGGCCCCGGGCAGCGGGAGCTCGTCTGCGGGCACCCGGAGATCGAGATGGCGCTGGTGGAGCTCTTCCGCACCACGGAGCAGGAGCGATACCTCGAGCTCGCTCGCCTCCTCGTGGAGCGGCGTGGTCGTGGGCTGCTGGCCCAGAGTCGCTTCGGCGACAGCTACTGGCAGGACCATGAACCCGTTCGCACGGCGGCGGAGCCCGTGGGCCATGCTGTCCGACAGGTGTATCTCGATTGCGGGGTCGTCGATGTGGCGGTGGAGACCGGCGACCGCGAGCTGCTGGAGGCGGTCCTGCGGCGCTGGAAAGTCATGAAGGCGAGCCGGATGTACCTGACGGGCGCCCTGGGTTCACGACACCGGGACGAGGCCATCGGCGCTGCCTTCGAGCTCCCATCCGACCGGGCCTACGGGGAGACGTGCGCATCCATCGGCAGTACGATGCTTGCCTGGCGTCTGCTCCTCGCGACGGGGGAGGCCAGGTTCGCGGACCTCATCGAGCGCACCGCGTTCAACGGCGTCCTCTCCGGCCTGGGTGCGGATGGCTCGCACTTCTTCTACTCGAATCCACTCATGCGTCGCTCGGCGGGGCTTGAGATCCTGGAGGGTGCTGCCACGACGCGGCGAGCCGAGTGGTTCCCGGTCTCATGCTGTCCCCCCAACCTGATGCGCTTCCTGGCCACGTTCCCCGGCGAGGTCGCGACCGTCGACGGTCGTGGCATCCAGATCTTCCAGTTCGCGACGGGCACGCTGGAGGCGCGTGTGGGTGGCGAGGTCGTGAGGCTCGAGGTGGCGACCGGGTACCCATGGAGCGAGGATGTCGAGGTCACGGTCGCTCAAGGTACCGGGCACCCTTGGACGCTCTCCATCCGGGTCCCCGAATGGTGCCCTCGCGCCACGCTGACACTGAACGGATCGACCGTCCTGGCCGAGTCGGGACCGGGCATGGTCGCGTTGGATCGCAGCTGGATGGCCACCGACCGGGTCTCGATGCGTCTCCAGATGGAGCCGAGGATCACGTTCCCCGATCCCCGCATCGACTCGCTTCGGCAGACGGTGGCGCTGGAACGCGGCCCGCTTGTCTACGCCGTCGAGGATGCGGATCTGCCGAACGGCGCCTCGGTCGAGTCGATCGAGGTCGATCCGGCGCTCGAGGTGCAGGCCGCCTCAGAGCCCGTGCCCGGCGCGGAAGGAGCGGTCCGCCTTGTCTTCGATGCCCGGGTCCGCGACGATGGCCTGGACATCGACTGGCCATATGCGAGCCGACCCGTGGCCGAGCCGGCCACGCACGACGCTCGGCCGGCCGCCGGGGTCACGGTCCACGCCGTACCCTACTTCGCGTGGGCAGAGCGGCCCGGCCTCGGCATGCGGGTCTGGCTGCCAGCCCGGACCGAGACAGCCAGCGACGAGTAGGGGGCGCTATGGGGGCGAGGACGTCAGGCGATAGTCGAACCCGGGTCGGCACGATACTCGACTCCGTCGACTGCCAATCCGGCGTCCCGCCGGGGCGCCAGCGACGCGGTGACGATGCGTGACATCGCCACTGCCGCCGGCGTGTCGCTGAGCACGGTGTCCCGGGTCATCAACGAATCGCCGTCCAGGGTTCCCATCGCGCCAGAGACTCGGGACCGCATCCTGAAGGAAGCTCTCCGCCTGGGGTACCGTCCCAACCCCTTCGCTCGCGCGCTCCGTGGCGCGCCCACGATGCTGCTCGGTGCGGTCGTCCGTGATTTCAGTGACCCGTTCTTCGCTGGCGCGCTCGAGGCGCTCGCGGTCGAGGCCATGGCTCGCGGCTACAACATCGTCCTCGGGCACGTCCAGGGTCGCGAGCAGGAGGGGCTCGCTCTGCCTGCCGTCCTCGAGCCCAGGCGCTGTGACGCGGTCATCATGCTCGGCCACATGGAGGATCAGCCTCAGCTCCTGGCGGACCTGCTCGACGCGAAGGCGCCGGTCGTCGCGCTCTGGCAGGGACGCAACCCCATCCGGTTCCCGACCGTTGACGTCGACGACCGCAAGGGGATCGAGATCGGCCTGGAGCACCTGGTCCAGCTCGGTCACGAGCGGATCGGGTTCGTGAGCGCACGCCTACCCGGAGACAACCCCATCCGCGAGGATTCCTTCGTGGGATTCATGACCAACCGGTTCGGCGCTGTACCTGACGGCTACGTGCAACACTGCGAGAGCACCCTGGCCGGAGGCGAGGCGGGACTCGAGGCCCTGCTCCACTTGCAGGAACCACCCACGGCCATCGCGTGCTCGACCGATGTCGCCGCCGTTGGCGTGCTGCATGGCGCCCACGGTCACGGCGTCAACGTCCCGGATGGACTCTCGGTGGTCGGTTACGACGACCTCATGTTCGCGCCGTATACGGTCCCGGCGCTCACGACCCTACGGATGCCCACGAATGAGATCGTGGCCGAAGCGGTCAGGATGGCGGTCGAGATGGCTGCCGATCCCTCCGCAGCGCCAACCCCGACGCGGACCATCTTCGAGCCCACGCTGGTCGTTCGAGGATCCACCGCACCGCCGCCGCGAAGGCCTGGCGTGCCGGTCACGATTTCCTGAGCGGGTCCCGGTTCCGGGATCGTGTCACGGGAACGGCCGCCTATGGCAGTGGTGGAGGGCCCGGCTGGTCGCCCTCGAGCGACGCCAGCACGAAGAGGAAGGCTACCATCGGACGAGCCAGGAACAGGATGAGCATGACCTGGAACACGGCGAGCGAGCCGGTGATGATGGCGGCCAGCGTCGCGATGATGATCAGGAGGTCGAGGAGACCAGCGACGCCCACCCACGTGGTCATGGTGATCTCGGCACCGCGTAGCCGCCGATAGAGGACGATCGAGACGGCCACCAGGTAGGCACCCGCGGCGATGGCTGCGATCCGGACGGCGGTCTCCGTGCTCTCGACCAGCGACGACAGGGGGATGATCGCCAGCGCCAGCAACGCGTTGGCGAAGGCGAACTCGACGATCTCGCGGAGCCGGAACCTATCCATCGGCCGAAGGCCATCGCTTCGGCGCAGGCCCGCGACCAGGCCCGCCAGACCGGCCAGGCTTAGGCTCAGCGCGGCGATCGAGAGCAGGAACCCCGACTCCGTGATCATGTCCGGAGGATTGCACCCGCGTCAAGCGATAGACACACCGCCCGCCCGGGCGGCCAGCGCGATCACCGGCGGCGATACGTCGCTGGTCGAGCGCGGGCGCAGCCGTCGAGCGCGGGTCCCTGAAGCGGTCCCTGACAGGCACGGCGTAGGATGACGCCTTCAGCCCCCTGTGCGCCGAGGTCCACCATGTCGCTGTCGATGACCAGGATCCGGAGGATCGGCGCCGCCGCGCTGCTGGTGGCAGCGTCGTTCAGCATTGGGACCGCGAGCGCTGCGAGCGAGCCGTCAGCCTCCCTTGAGGCTGATCGTTGGCCGACCGGGAGCGCGCTCCGAGCCTCACTGGGGCCTCTTGGCTACTCCTTCCGGCCGGGAGGACTCAGGTTCCCCGTGGACCGGCGACGGCTTCTGGACGGGCGGGCAGCCGGACATCCCCGGTTCCTTCACCTGGTCCCCCGAGCACTCCGTGAGGCTCGATGGGGCCGATGACGCGCCAGCGACGGCGCGTCTGCTGGTGGGCAGTGACGCCCGTCTGACCCAACTCCTCGATGTCGGCACTGCCGAGGGCGCCCCGATGGACCTGCTCCTCGACGTCAGTGACCTCGTCCGGGAGTCGACGGTGCCGGCCCAGGCCAGCAGCTGTGCGTTCGCGGAGTGGCCCCTGGAGCGCGGGCGGATCGTGCTGTGGCGGGGCGACACGACCGACGCCGCCGATGTCGAGGTCGCCTTCCAGCCGCTCCAGGACGAGCAGGCGGTCGGCACGAGCCCGGGCCTGTCGTCCAGCCCGGATGACGTGATCCCGGTGTCCGCCGAGGAGGCCTGCCCGCCCGCAGGCGCTGGGGCGATCGACCAGCCGCCCACGACACCGGGCCCTGGCACGGGTGAGACCGTGCCGGTCAACGTCGTCACCATCGAGGCCAGGGAGTTCGGGTTCAACCCGGCGGCCGTGACGATCCCCGCCTCCGGTACGACACGGATCGTGGTCAAGGACGCGGGTCGCATCGTCCACAACCTCACGATCGACGCGCTCGGGATCCAGGTCGTCGCGCCCCCAGGCGGCAGCGCCGAGGTCACGCTCGTGGATCCCCAGCCGGGCACCTATCCGTTCTACTGCTCGGTCTCCGGCCACAAGGAAGCGGGCATGGTGGGCACCATCACCGTGGAGTGAAGGCACAAGAGGAGGCGCGCCGGCCGGTGGGCCGACGCGCCTCGAGTGGCGTCAGTGCCAGCCGTCAGGGCTGCAGGCTGACGAGGCTTCCACCGGGCGACATGTCATTGACGACACAGATCGCGCAGGTCGAGACGTAGATCGTCCCGTCATCCGCGACCGCCATGCCACCCGGCATCGGGAGTCCCTCGCTCGTGATGAGTTCCGGCGTGCCGCCGCCAGGCGGGACTTTCCACAGGCCGCCCTGCGGAGGACCGGCTGTGGGGTCGGCGAAGCGGCCATCAGGCCGTCGTGGGCGATCTCGAGCACGTAGAGCGTGCCGTCAGGCCCAAAGGCGACGTCCATGATGTTCGTGAATCCTGAGGCATAGACGGTAGGCTCCTCACCCGGAACCACGCGGAAGACCGACGCGCCACCAGGCGGGAAGGGGAAGCCGGTCAGCTGTCCGACGTAGTAGGCGCCGTCCGGTCCGAGGGCCACCGAGGTCGGGGTCGGATCCATGGGGACCATGGCCGGTGTGGCGGCCGGGTCGGCTGAGGCAGCTGGGTCGGGTGAGGCGCTCGGGTCGACCGGCATGGGCATCATGACCACCGGGAACACGGCCGCGACGGAGATGCCGCCGTTGCCGTCCACCAGCAGCAGCGAGTTGGCACCCGCATCTGCGACCGCCGCACCATCCGGCGTGGCCGTCACGCCGTTCGCGTTGGAGTCCGGCATCTCGTTGCCGGGCTGGTCGGCGTCCGGGTTGTTGGCTGTCTCGTACGCGGCCAGGTCTGCCACGCTCTGGGCATTGCCATCAGCATCGACCCGATAGAGCTGACCCATGCCTGCAGCGGCACCGTCGGGGACGCCTGCGCGTCCATCCGCCGCGCCGGCTCCCGGACCACCGACGAGGAACCACACGGCCCCGTCGGCATCGACGGTGACGTCCGATGCCCCGATGACATCGCCCGTGGCAGTCACCGCGGAGGCGAGTCCATCGACCAGGCGAGTCGCCACGCCGTCAGTCACGGCGCTGATGCCGCCCGTGGGTCCGAAGCAGATCTTGCCGAGCTCCGGGTGTTCCACGCACGGTCCGGTGCCGCCTGCGCCTGCCTCAGCGACATAGATGGTGCCATCGGCACCGATGGCGACCCCGCGTGGCGCGTCCAGGCCGCCGACGACCTCGGTGATGGTTGGTGCCTGGGCCGCAGCGGGTGCGGCGATGGCAGTGAGTGCGGCGATCGAGCCGACCACCAGTAGGACCCTTCGGACGGAGTGCATGGTCGCACCTCCTGGTTTCCGGCGGGTCGGTTTCGCCATTGGCTCGGCACGGTCCAAGCGACCAGATTGGACGACCGTGCGTCTGCGCCTCCTGTCGGGAGACGGAGTGTACGCCCACTCTGTCAAGAAAGATACTGTTGGCCCATATCTTCAGGATCAATGGCCCTATGTGCATCTAATCAGTGGTGAGCGGGCGCTCAACACAGGGCGATCGAGCAGCCGCGTTGGCTCAACCGATGGGCGAACGACCGGGACAGGCAGGACCGACCGAAGCATCGGACGTGCGGCGGTGGTGGTCGATGGCGAGGAGCACGCGGCCCTCGACCTTGGCGTGTGCGTCCCACCAGGTGAGCTGCATCGCGGCGCGATAGCGGGGCCAGTTGGGCGCCACGTCCACGTCGCGAACGACGGTCGAGCCGGTCAGCGTCGCAGCCGTGGACCTGTCGGCCACCCCGCTGATCAGCGTCCCACGCTGCGCGGTCGTCCAGCCGTGAGCGGTCCGCCGCTGGAGGAGGAGTCGGTAGCCGACCGACTGGAGTTCCGCCGACGAACCGAAGATCGTCGGCGCAGCCACGCGGATGCGTTGCAGGTACCACGTGCCGGCGGTCCCCTCGTAGCGACAGCGCGCGCCCGGTGTGGCCGGCGAGTCGGTCACCTTGTACGTTCCGTAGCTGCCCATATCCGAGACGGGAACGGCCGCCCGGGCCACCCCCGGAACGCCCGGCAACAGGGTCGCCAGGGCGACCAGGGCGAGCGCGGAGCGGGCGGCCCGTGGGAGTGTCGTGAAGCTCATTGGTCACCTCCGCGTCATGGTCAGCTTCAGGCGCAGCCGATCGCCACGGCCATGCCTCAGTGCAGGCGGCGCTGCCAGTCCGGGGGCACACGTCCTGCCGGTCCCGGAGACGGCTGATCCACCGGGTGGTGGTGTGGCGGGGTTAAGACCGGGCCGTCGACGGCCTCCTCCGCCTCGTAGTCCCAGAACCAGTCCTCGCCCGGCTCGTAGCTTTGGGCCACCGGGTGGCCGACCTCCGCGGCGTGGCGACTGGCATGCTGCGAGGGCGAGGAATCACAGCAGCCCACATGCCCGCATCGCGCACAGCGACGCAGGTGGAACCACCAGCCCTCGGAGGCAAGGCACTCGACGCAGCCGGGCCCGCTCGGTGGCACGCTCGGATCGATGTCTTGGTCGTTGGCCATCACAACCCCTCTCGCGCTGTAGCGGCAGGACCCGCGAGGCGGGCCCCGCCGTGTGGCTGATGGCTAGGCGCCGGGGGCCCGGTAGCTCGGCGTGAGCTTCATGGCCTCATCGACTTCCTGCGGCGTGAGGAGCACGACGGTCCGTGCGCTGGCACCGCCGGCTGCTGCCACGGCCATCGCGCCGGCCGCCGCCGCGCTGTTGCCCGGCAGGTCGACGGTCACGTAGAAGTCGTCACCGCCGAAACCGAAGTAGAACGACTCGACCGTCCCGCCCAGCGAGGCGATGAGCTTGTGGACGGCAGCCTCGCGTCCGCTGCCACCCTCCGCGATGACGCCCTTGGCGCCTTGAACGGTGTAGCTGCCGGTGATCAGGTACTTGGACATCTGTCACTCCTGCCGCAGGGCGTCCGGTGGGGGGACACGCTCGGACCGCGGTCGCCCCAGTCTGGACTGCGTGCGCATCGTGTCAAGCCGCCGGCCGCCACCGCAGGCGATGGTTCTGCGGCCAGCCCTTGCCTGTTGACCACGACATCGGCGGGTGTAGGCTGGACACGTCGGGGGGTTTGGACCCAGCCGCGGCCCTGTGGACCGTGCGAACGAGGAGGCCCCTTCGATGGCAGAGCACCCGAACGTCCAGTTGGTCCGACGCGCCAACGAGGCCATCGCGCGCGACGGGATCGCGGCCATGGCCGACTACCTGGCTGACGACGTCGTCTGGCACGAGATCGGACGGTCCGAGCCGAGACACGGGAAGGCGGAACTCGCTTCAGGCATGGGCGCCACGGACTTCGAGATCACGTTCGAGGCCCACGACATCCTCGGCAACGACGAGCACGTCATCGTCCTGGGCGACGCCCACGCGACGCGGGCCGGCAAGACGCTCGACTACCGCGTAGCGGAGATCTACCACCTGAGGGACGGCAAGATCACCGAGCGCTGGGCCTTCTCCGATGACACGGCGGCCATCACCGCGTTCTTCGCATAGCCCGGGTCGCTACCCTGCTGTCGGCGCCGCGTCGAAGGTGATCGACTGCACGAGCGCGTCGATCGCTGTCAATGACGGCGTGAAGTCATCCGCTGCGGCCTCGTTCAGCGCCTGGACGCTGTCTTCCAGGTAGGCGGGGTAGCGCTCGGGATCTGCGATGCGTTCGGCGTCCTTGGCCGTGACCTCTTCCGGGAACATGCTGGCATCGACGACGAAATCGGCGGCGACGTACCAGGAACCGTCCGCGCTCAGCCCCTGGAATGTGTACCAGAAGTCACTCGACGCGAACGGAGAGATGTCCTGGCGGAACGCCGTGACGTAGGAGACGCCAGCTATCTGGGGGGTGTCGACATACTGCGCCCTGGCGCGGATGACCTGGGCGGCAGGGATGTCCGGCATGAACGGCAGCGGATCACCGCTGCCGTCATCGGTCACCTCCATGGACGCGGCCAGGTCAGGGCGTTCGGCGAGCAGTGACGTCAGCTCGTCGAGCTGCCGTGACGACTGGGTGCCCGTGAGGTCCGCCGTGCGGTAGAAGCGGACCACTCCCGGCGCGACGCCGACCTTCGGGGTCTTTGCCCCCTCGGCGCGAGGGCCGTAGAGAGTGAAAGCCAGGTGTGCGACGTCCGCTTCGACTGGCTGCTCGACATCGTTCTGCTGGCCGGGCACCTGGGTGATGTTCGCGCTGCTTCCGAGGACGTCCTCGAAGCTGAACGCGACGCCGTCGAAGGCCACGCTGTTCGCGGCATCCTGCGCCACGATCGGCCCGGCGCCGACCGTCAGACACACCACCATGGCTGCGCTCGTGATCAAGAGCTTCCGCATCGAGAGACTCCTCCTGCTGGCGGTGCGGGCCGGGTCCACGACCCGCCCATCGCACCTGGGACGGCCGAGGCGGGGGCCGCGAGGCATCAACCCGTGCGCCCCCGACATGAGGCCACAGGTGTGCCGTCAGGCGCAAGGGCCGAATCTCGCGTCAGCCGAGCGAGTCGATGTTCGCCCGCTGCGCCGGATCCGGCGCGTTGGCCGGGTCGAGGAACGCCTCCAGGCACTCGACCGCGACGTCCGGCGAGAGGCGCTTGAGGCTCAGGCCCAGCACGTTGGCGTCGTTCCAGCGTCGTGCCCCCGCGGCCACCCAGGCATCCCAGGCGAGCGCCGCGCGCACGCCGGGCACCTTGTTGGCGGCGATGGTGACGCCCGTGCCCGTCCAGCACATGACGACGCCCAGGTCGGCCTCCCCATTGGCGACCCGGCGCCCGACCTCCCGCCCGATGTCTGGCCACTGGTCGCGATCGTCGACCACGGCCACCTCGCCGTTGCGTCCCAGGGCCTCCAGCACGGCGGCCGTCGTGGCATTCGAATTGTCCGCCCCGAACGCGAATTGCATGGTCACTCCACCTTGTAGTCGTAGCCGATGGTGAGCGTCGAGGCCGGCTCGACCGTGACCTGCCAGCGCAGCAGGTTGCCCGGCGTCCGTTCCGGCTCGACGGTGGCCTCCAACTCCTGCGCTTCGGGCGGGACCTGGTCCACGACCTCCAGTTCCACGCGCTCGGTGCCCAGGTTGGTGATGGTCAGCTCCACCTCGTCGGTGTAGCCGAAGCTGCCCGTGCTGAGCGCGGCTCGGCTCTCTGCTCGGCTCACCCGCACGTCGGGCAGGAAGCCCGCGGTGACGCTGCCCTCACCGCCCACGGGGGTGAGCTCCATGAAGTCGCTGCCGATGAAGAGGTCGTCCTGGTAGGAGCGCACGATGCCCTCCGCGAAGGGCACGTCGCTGTCGTTGCGCACCTTGTAGATGACGCTGACCTGGTCGTCGGCCTGGGCGTTCCAGACGTGCAGCCGGCGGGCCGGCAGACGGCCCTCGAAGAGGCCCAGGAACACGGTGTCTCCAGGCTCCGCGCTCACGCTGCCGACGTCATAGACGTGCTGGATGTCCATCGATCCCGTTGGCGCCGCGACGGGGCCACCCGGGACGAGCGGGGCGGCCAGGGGGTCCTCGTAGCCGGCGATGACCTGGTTGGCCGTGATCTGGGACACGGCGTCGACCATCTGGTTGGGATCCACGCGACCGACCACCAGCCGAGTCGCCACGTCCTCCATGGCCAGGGCCCCGTTGGAGACCTCCGCGAAGGCGTCGAAACCGACCGTCTCGTCCGCGTCGGCCCCCAGCCACATGTCGTAGCTTGGGTTCCAGCCCACGCCGGCGAGCAGGTACTCCAGCGTCACCTCGCGCAGGCCTCCGCCGTCGGCGTCGGCCGGTCCCGGTGTGCTCTGCCATTCGACCACTGGCGATCCGGTACTGCGGTCGACCCGATAGCGCGCCACGCGCCGGCCGTCCTCGCGCAGGACGAGCGTGTCCGCGAAGACGGTGTCGGGCAGCACGACGCGGGCGTCCACTCCGGCCGGCAGCGAGAGGCTGTCGCTGGCATAGGCGATGCCGTTCATGAAGATGGCGACCTGGTCGGGTGCACTCGTGTAGCTGACCTGGCCAGCGGCGGCGACCGTCACGGATCCAGCCGGAGCGATGGCGAGCAGCGCCACACCAAGTGACGAGACGACCCTGCCGAACACCCTGTGAGACATCGTGGTACCCCCGGCTGCGGTGATGACGGCCCCATTGTGGCCCGCTCGTCAGCCCTGGACCGACTCCTCGACGCGTCCACCGCTGGAGCGCCGCAGCACGATCTCCGTTGGCATGACCACCTCCTGGGCCGCGCGACGGGGGTCGGCCAGGCGGTCGAGCAGGACGGCCACGCTCCGACGGCCCAGCTCGAACGCGGGCTGAGCCGCCACCGTGAGGAAGGGGAAGGTCACCATGGCCTGCGGCAGGTCGTCGAAGCCCACGACCGCGACGTCATCGGGCACCAGGAGCCCCAGCTCCTGCAATGCGTGCAGGACGCCGATGGCGATGAAGTTGTTGGCCGCGAAGAGCGCCGTGGGCCGGGGGGCCTGGCTCATCACGGACAGCGTCATGGCGTGCCCGCTCTCGATCGTGAAGGCGCCGTAGACCACGCTGGGCGTGGGGAGGGCGGAGTCTTCCGCGAGGGCGCGACTGAACCCGGCCGCACGGTCGACCGCCGTGGGCACGGAGGCCGGCCCCGTCAACACGGCCATGCGGCGATGGCCCAGCTCCGCAAGCAGCCGGCCGAGCTGGAACGCGCCGTCCTCGGCATCGGCGCGCACGACGTCCACGCCGGGGGTGCCGGGCCGCCGGTCCGCGATGACCACGGGGACATCGTGGGCGCGGCACCGGCCGATGGCCTCGGCACCGGCGCCGGCCGGGATGAGCAGGATGCCGTCGACCTGCCGCTGCAGCAGCACCTGGACCAGCCGCTCCTCCTCGTCCTCCCGCTCGTCGCTGTTGGCGACCAGGAGGGAGATGCCGACCTCCCGCGCGGACGTCTCCACCCCGTGCGCCAGCGCCGTGAAGAACGGGTTCGTCATGTCCGGCATCACGAGCGCGATCGTGTCCGTCCGCCTGGTCCGCAGGTTCCGCGCCACCGTGTTGGGGAGGTAGCCCGTTTCTGTGAGCGCCTGCTCCACGCGCGCACGAAGCTCCGGGCTGACCTGCCCGGACCCGTTGACCACCCGTGACACGGTCATGGGCGAGACGCCGGCGCGCCTTGCCACGTCACGCAGGGTGGTCATGCCTCGCTACTGTCGACCGGTCCACGCTCGGCCGGCGTCGGCAGCCGTGCCAGGAGTGCGAGCGGACCAGCTCCCGCGCCAGGCTCCGGTGCCGCGCCAGGCTCCGGCGCCCGCGGCGGGCACGGGCGCCGCGGCAGAGACCAGGTAGGGGCCCGCGTCGGCCGGGACCACGAGCGTCCCGAATGGGTCCAGGTGCTCCTCCCAACCGCTGCCGCTGACCAGCACCGACCGCTGACCGCCGTCAGCACGTGCACTGACGCGTCGCCCGGGTCACCGGCCACGGGTCCCGACGGCCCTGGCCGGATGTACTCGAGGACGAAGTGGTCGCATCGCACGAGCAGCCCGCGGGCCTCCGTCCCCGAGCTCGAGCGCAGCGGCTCCGTCCAGGGTTCGGGGCGCACGCAGACGAGCGACTGCTCGACGTGCAGGGGCCGTCCGGCGCTGGCCGGCCGACCCCAGTCATCGCAGCGATACGTGATGTCCGAGGGCTGCTGGATCTCGTACGCCAGGACCCCGGGGCCGATGGCATGCAGGGTCCCGGCCGGCACCAGGTACGCCTCGCCCGGCGATACCTGGCGTCGCTGCAGCAGGTCGGCCAGGCCGCCGTGGCGGATGGCCTCCCGGACGTCCCCCGGCGGCACCGAGGGCCGGACCCCCAGCAGGATCTCCGCGCCGGGGGCGGCCTCGATCACGTACCACGCCTCCGTCTTGCCGACGGCGCCCGGTCCCTCCAGCTGGCGCGCCAGCGCGTCGTCCGGGTGGACCTGGACGGACAGCCACTCGGCCGGGTCCAGGATCTTGGCGAGCAACGGGAAGCGCTCCGGATCGGGCGCGTCATGGCCGCTGAGTCGGGCTCCCTGGGCGGCCGCCAGTGACGCCAGCGTCGCCGCGGCATCGGAGCCTGCGCCGATCTCCGACCAGGGGCCCGCCAGCCAGGCCTCCCCGATGACCGGTCCTCCGGGAGGCGTGAGCCGCGTGCCGCCCCAGACGCGGTGGCGGAGGTCGGGCTCGATCCTGATGGGGCGCATGGAACCTCCCTGGCTGGGTCGCGTCGTTAGAACCCGCGCAGCGCGGTGCTGGAGCGGGAGGGCAATCCCGCGTGCGGGACTCGCGCCAGGACGACGTACTCGATCCCGTTGGCGCGGCAGAACTCGCGCTTCTGCGGCTGGTCGCCGTCCTCGTTGACGACGTAGAAGTCGGGCTCGATCCACGCCATCTCCGGCTCGGCATCCATCCACCCGGACCCTGACGACACCAGGCACTGGTGCACGCTGCGCACCGCTCCGACCATGTACCGCCGTTCGGCCTCACGCTGCAGCGGGTGGCCCGGACCTTTCAGGAGCGCCACGTTGCGATCGCTGCCCACCACCGCGTAGAGCGCGCCGTAGGCGGCGGCGTCCATGAAGAACCGCACGTGGCCTGAGTGCAGCCAGTCGTAGCAGCCGGTGACCACCACGCGGGGCATGCCAGCCGGAGGTGCGTCAGGCTCCTCGACCGGGAACCCGGCACGGTCGGACGTCGTGACCACGTGGCAGGGGACACCCGCGGCGCGGGCCTCGGCCTGCAGCGCCAGCGCAGCCGCCCCCGCGATGGGGCCGCCAACCTCGCCGCGGACCACGAGAGATGCCCCTTCCGCGGCAAGCGCACCCAGTTCGTCGGTCACCGACCGCTCGACGATCGAGGCGCGTTCCACCCAGCGCATCGACTCGGCCAGGAAGAGCCGCTCGATGGCGGGGAAGTGCGGCGGGGCAGCTGTCGTGGAAGTGACCAGGTCGTCGGACGGGATCCTGACGTGCAGCGGGCCGAGGCGGGCTGCTTCCTGGAGGAAGCGCACATCGTCGGAGCGCAGGTCGTCCAGGCTGGCCTCCACGACCACCGGCGTCCGAGGCACCTCCGCGGTCACGTGCGCACCGAGATGCGTGCCGAGCCGGGGGGCGGCCCATCGGCAGCGACGATGAGGTAGCCGCCACCGCACCCGGACAGCATGGCCCCGGGGTACACGGCGGCGTAGGCGGCCCGCAGCCCGCGGAGGTCGATGGTGATGGCGGGGTGGTCGAAGACGTGCGGCAGCAGTGCGTCCCAGGCCAGCGAGCACTCGTTGAGCGAGGCACCAAGGGCAGCCAGGTCCATCGACACGATGGCGTCGTAGCAGGCTCGCCCGCTGGCCCCGAGGCGCGCGATCCAGCCCGGATCCAACCGCTTGACGCCCAGTGGGCCGTAGCCCGGCGGGCGTTCGCCCACCGGGACGAGGTGGATGACCCGCTCGAGCCAGGCCACGACGACCGGGTCGCACGTCGATTCGACATGCGCCGGGAACCAGCCGCCCTCGATCGAGGCGTCGTAGTCGAGACGGCTGATGCCCGGGTACACGAGGCCGCACATGTCCTGAGAGCCGGACGGCTCGGCGCGCCCCTTGTTCTCCGCAGCGTAGAGCTCGCGCACGAGCTCGGCCTGGGGGCGGTCGGTCGGCAGGGTGTCACCCCACAGGGCCCTGGCGACAGCGCGGGTGCCGGTGGCCATGCCGCTGCGCTCCATGTAGCGGACGGTCGGCAGCAGCGAGACCACGACCATCGAGCCGGGCGGCTCGGGGTTCAGCGACGACACGAAGGGCTGGTCGATCCAGCCGCCCGCCATCTGCAGTCGGTAGGGCAGCCCGCCGATGAGTCCGTCGAGCCGCGGCCGACTCGGCCGACGTCCCCGGCGCCCAGGCGTCCCTCCCCGGCGGCGCGGCCATCGCGCTCCGCCCGCGCATCAGCCCTCGACGACGCGCTTGCCGGCCTTGCGGGCCGCGAACTGGTCGGCGATCCAGGCGTACGTGGCGGCCATGCCGTCGCGCAGCGGCGTGTTCGGCTCCCAGCCCAGGACCTGCTGGATGAAGGTGTTGTCGCTGTTGCGGCCGGCCACGCCCTTCGGCGCGTCCAGGTCGTACTCGCGTTCCAGGGTCACGCCAGCGATGTCCTCCACGATCGACACCAGCTCGTTGATCGACACCAGCTCGCTCGAGCCCAGGTTGATGGGCGTGGCGATGAGCTCGGGGGTGTGCATGATCAGGTCGATGCCGTGCAGGCAGTCGTCGATGTAGCAGAAGGAGCGCGTCTGCGACCCGTCACCCCAGATCGAGATGCGCAGGTCGCCGCTGTCCTGGGCCTCGAGGACCTTGCGGCACATGGCCGCGGGTGCCTTCTCGCGACCGCCGAACCAGGTGCCGTTGGGGCCGTAGATGTTGTGGAAGCGGGCGATGTGGGTCTCCAGGCCACGCTCCGCCCAGTACTCCTGGCAGAACATCTCGCTGATGAGCTTCTCCCAGCCGTAGCCCCGCTCGGCCATGGCCGGGTAGGCATCCGATTCCTTGAGGGCGATGACGTGCGGCGACTTCTGCAGGTCCGTGTTGTAGGCGCAGGCCGACGAGGAGAAGAAGTAGCGCTGCACGCCCGCCCGGTAGGAGGCCTCGGTGAGGTGCGTGTTGACCAGGATGCTGCGCAGGCACTCCACGCGAAAGTGCTCGATGAAGCCCATGCCGCCCATGTCCGCCGCGAGGTTGTAGACCTCGGCGGCGCCCTTGACGGCCTCGATGGCGTTCTGCTCGTGGCTGAGGTCCATCGAGATCGACTCGACCCCCGGCACGCGCAGGTACCAGTCGGGCAGGGGCTTGCGGTCGATGGCCCGGATCCTGGTGTAACCCTGCTCCGCGAAGTAGCGCGTCAGGGATCCGGCGATGAAGCCGCCCGCGCCGGCGATCACGATGAGGTCGTCCTTGGCGAGGCCGCGCGCGATGCCGGTGCCGGGGATCGTGTCCGTGAATGCCTGGGTCATCGCGGGGCTACCTCTCTGTCTCGTGATGGCCCCGTCCGCAGGGACCGGGCCCGGGTGCCGGACGTGTCACTCACTGGCTTGCGCGGCGTGATAACGTTACCAGACCGGCACTCACGACGTCGGGCCCGCATCCCCTCAGGGGGCGGGTATAGTGCGTCGAGCAGTCCGCATACGATTTCGCACCTCGCTCGAGGGGCCGGCTGGCGGGCTGGGAGGATACGTAGAGGAGGACAATGAGAAGCACCCGATTCGCCGCTCTGCTCGCCTCGCTGACCCTGACGTCCATGCTGGCCGTGCCGGCCATGGCGCAGGACGCCAGCCCCGCCGCTGATGCCAGCGCCGCCCCGGCTGCCGCTGAGCCGGCTCCGTTCGACGCCGCGGACATGCCGTACATCCCGATCGTCTCCAAGGGCTTCCAGCACCAGTTCTGGCAGGCCGTCAAGAAGGGCGCTGAGGACGAGGGCGCGGCCCTCAATGCCAAGGTGAACTTCATCGGCCCGGCCACCGAGTCCGAGGTCGCCCAGCAGATCGAGATGCTGCAGGCCGAGTTCGACAAGGGCCCCGATGCCGTCTGCTTCGCGGCCCTGGACAGCCAGGCAGCGAACCCGCTCCTGGAGCAGATGAAGGCTGCCAACATCCCGGTCATCGCCTTCGACTCCGGCGTGGACAGCGACATCCCCATCACGACCGCAGCGACGGACAACGTGGCCGCGGCCGCGCTGGCCGCTGACAAGATGGCGGAGGCCATCGGCGGCGCCGGCAAGGTCGGTGTCATCATCCACGACCAGACCAGCCGCACCGGCATCGACCGTGGCGATGGCTTCATCAATCGGATGAAGGAAGCCTATCCCGACATCGAGATCATCGGCCCTCAGTACGGTGGCGGCGACCAGCTCAAGTCGACCGACCTGGCCAAGGCCATGATCTCCGCCAACCCGGACATCAAGGGCTTCTTCGGCGGCAATGAGGGCTCCGCGATCGGCGTCGTCAACGCCGTGAACGAGCTCGGGCTGGCCGGCAAGCTCGTCGTCATCGGTTACGACTCGGGCCAGGCCCAGATCGACGCCATCAAGAGCGGCCTCATGCTCGGTGCCGTGCAGCAGAACCCCATCGGCATCGGCGCCCAGTGCGTCCGCGCCGCGGCCATGGCCCTTCAGGGCATGGACGTTCCGCCCATGATCGACACCGGGTTCCTGTGGGCCGATGCCACCACCATCGATTCCCCAGAGGTCCAGGCCGTCCTCTACCAGTAGGGCGAGACCCTGATCCTGTAAGCACAGACGGGGCTGCCGCTCGAGTGGCAGCCCCGTCCGCGTACCCACCCCGAAGCGAGGAACGCATGTCGGCTGACCTTCTGGTCCGGATGGAGGGCATCGACAAGGATTTCCCGGGCGTCCAGGCATTGGTGGATGCCCGGTTCGAGCTGCGCCCTGGCGAGGTCCACGCTCTCGTGGGCGAGAATGGCGCTGGCAAGTCCACGCTCATGAAGGTCTTGACGGGCATCTACCGCAAGGATGGCGGCACCGTCTGGATCAAGGGCCAGGAGGTGGACGTCCCGGACCCGCGAGCCGGTCGCGACCTGGGCCTCAGCATGATCCACCAGGAGATCGTCCTGGCCCCGCACCTCACCGTCGCCCAGAACATCTACATGGGCCGCGAGCCGCGAGGCCGCCTCTCCTTCACCGTGGACGACAAGCGACAGGTCGAGCTGACCGCCGAGCTCATCGACCAACTCCACCTGCGGCTCGATCCGCGCGCCAAGGTCCGCGACCTCAAGGTCGCACAGCAGCAGATGGTCGAGATCGCCAAGGCCCTCTCGCTGGACGCCTCCGTCCTCATCATGGACGAACCCACTGCGGCCCTGACCAACACCGAGATCGACGAACTCTTCCGCATCATCCGCGCCCTGCGTGATCAGGGCGTGGGCGTCGTGCACATCTCGCATCGCCTGGAGGAGCTGCGTCAGATCTCCGATCGCGTGACCGTCATGCGTGACGCCCGCTTCGTGGCCACGGTCGAAACGGCAGCCGTCTCCATCGACGAGATCATCTCCATGATGGTCGGACGCGTCATCTACCAGGAGGCACCGCAGGTGCCCGAGACACCTGACGCCGAGGTCGTGCTGGAGGTCCGCGGCCTGTCTCGTGGCCGAGCCGTCAAGGATGTCTCCTTCAGCCTCAGGCGCGGAGAGATCCTGGGCGTCGCCGGGCTCGTCGGTGCCGGTCGGACGGAGCTGGCCAGGCTCATCTTCGGGGCGGACCACAAGGACTCGGGCGACATCCTCGTCCACGGCAAGGAGGCCCACGTCGGCAGCCCGGCGGACGCCGTGCGCCTGGGCATCAGCTACCTCTCGGAGGATCGCAAGCGCGAGGGCCTGGCCCTCGGCCTGGACGTCGAGGACAACAACGCCCTGGCGTCATATCGGCGCTTCCTGAGGTCGCTGGGCCAGGTCAACACGAAGCACACGCGTGAGGCCGCCAACCAGCGCGTCGAGGAACTCTCCATCAAGACCCCGAGCATCGCGCAGAAGGTCCGCAACCTGTCTGGAGGGACCCAGCAGAAGGTGGTCCTGGCCAAGTGGCTCACGGCTGAGGCAGAGATCCTCATCTTCGACGAGCCGACTCGGGGCATCGACGTCGGCGCCAAGAGCGAGATCTACCACCTGCTCAACGAGCTTGCCGCACGAGGGAGCTCGATCATCATGATCTCCTCGGAGCTGCCCGAGATCCTGCGCATGAGCCACCGCATCATCGTCATGTGCGAGGGACGCCTGACCGGTGAGTTGACCGCGGCTGAGGCCGACCAAGAGAAGATCATGACGCTCGCCACGCAGCGCGAGTCCGTCGCCCAAACCATCGACTGAAGAGGCAACCGATGCAGAGCGCACAATCGCGGTCAGGCTCGTTCTTCCGCTCCGACGCGGTCCAGCGCCTGCTGGCCTTCTCCGCCCTGCTCCTCATCATCGTCATCTTCTCCATCCTGTCGCCGTACTTCGCCACGCCCAACAACGCCATCGGGATCCTGGTGGCGACCGCCGTCAACGGCATCCTCGCCATCGGCGTGACGTTCGTCATCATCAGCGGCGGCATCGACCTCTCCATCGGCACCGTCATGACGCTGTCGGCGGTCATGACCGGGGTGTTCGTCACCAACTGGGGCTTGCCGCTCCCGCTCGGGATCGTGGTCGGCATCCTCACGGGCGGGTTCATGGGGCTTCTCAACGGCACGCTCATCGCCCGTTTCCGCATCCCGCCATTCATCGCGACCCTGGGCATGATGCAGGTGGCCAGGGGTCTCGCCCTCGTCTTCGCCAGCGTGAAGCCCATCTACTTCAACGACACGCCGGAGTTCAGCGAAGCGGCCATGGGCTCCGCCGTCGGCTCCGTGGTCCCTGGCCTGGACATCCCCAACCTGGTCCTCGTCTTCTTCGGCGCCGCCATCCTTGCCGCCTTCGTCCTGGGCCGCACGATCCTGGGCCGCTACACCTTCGCCATCGGCAGCAACGAGGAGGCGACGCGCCTGTCCGGTGTGAACGTCAATCGCTGGAAGGCCTCGGTCTACGTGGTGAGTGGCCTGTTCGCCGGCCTCGCCGGCGTGGTCATCGCCGCTCGGCTCAACTCCGCCCAACCCGCCGTCGGCATGGGCTACGAGCTCGACGCGATCGCGGCCGCGGTCATCGGCGGCACATCCCTTGCCGGCGGCGAGGGCTCCATCCTGGGCACGGTCATCGGCGCCTTCATCATCAGCACGCTCACCAACGGCCTGCGCATCTGGGGCGTGCCGCAGGAGCTGCAGTACGTCGTCACCGGTGGCATCGTCATCCTCGCCGTGTACCTCGACATCGTCCGCCGCCGCCGCCAGGGCTGACAGGCCGGGCGCGCCCGGCCCGATCCCCTGATCGCCACGCGCGGGGCGCGGCACACTTGCGGGCGTGACCGGCGCGACCGCCGTGCCCGCCCCAGCGGGCCTCGGCCTCAACTACCGCAAGCTGTGGGCTTCGTCGGCGGCCGCCAACCTGGCCGACGGCATCTTCTAGGTGGCGCTGCCGCTGATGGCCGTGGCGCTCACCACGTCCCCGGCGCTCATCGCCGGCGTATCGATCGCGGGTCGCCTGCCCTGGCTCGTCTTCGTGCTCTTCGCGGGCGCCCTGGCTGACCGTGTCGACCGGCGCATCACGATGCGCAACGTCCAGGTCATGCGGGTCGCCGTCCTGGGCGGCCTGGCCCTCCTGGCGGTCGCCGGCGGCCTCTCCCTGCCGGTGCTCTACGTGACGGCCTTCGTGCTCGGGGTGGGGGAGACCCTCTTCGACACGGCGGCCCAGTCGATCATGCCCAACATCGTCTCGCGCGAGCAGCTCAGCGTCGCCAACGGCCGGCTGTACGCCGTCGAGGTGGCCATGAACCAGTTCATCGGCCCGCCGCTGGGCGGCCTCCTGGTGGCCATCTCCGTGCCCCTGGCGCTCGCCGGCAGCGTCCTCGCCTATGCCCTGGCGGCCCTCGGGCTGGCCGTCATGGTGGGCACCTTCCGCGCCGCGTCGGATGGCCCGCGCGCCTCCATGCTGGCCGACATCCGGGAGGGCATGGGCTACCTGCTGCGCCACCGCGTGCTGCGCACCCTGGCCGTCATGGTGGCCGTCTCCAACCTGACCAGCTCGGCCGTCTTCGCCGTCTTCGTGGTCTTCGCCGTGTCACCGGGGCCCATGGACCTCGACGCCTTCGGCTACGGCGTGCTCATGACCGGCTTCGCGGCGGGCGCCATCGTGGGCACCGTCACGGAGCCGGCCGCGGAGCGCCGGTTGGGCCGCTCGAACGTGCTCTTCCTGACCGTCATCGTGACGTCCGCGTCCATGCTCGTGCCAGCCCTCACGCCGAACCGACTGGCCGTCTTCGCGGCCATGGCGGTCTCCGGGGCCATGATGATGTGGTGGAACGTCATCACCGTCTCGCTGCGCCAGCGCATCACGCCGGACCGGCTGCTGGGCCGCGTCAACGCCGGCTACCGCTTCTTCGCCTGGGGCGCGATGCCCATCGGGGCCCTGCTGGGCGGCCTCGTCGCGGAGGCTCTCGGGGTCGTCGCGGTCTTCGTCGCGGCGGGCCTTGGGAGCTTCGCCATGCTGGTCTTCCGGGCCTGCTCACCGACGCGGCCATCGATGCCGCCGAGCTGCCCGCGCAAGCTGGCCAGGCCCGGGGCGACGCTTGACGGCCGTTGACTCCGGGCAACGGGCGCCCTGTACCGCTCCGGCCGGACCGAAGTACGGGTTGGCGCACACGTATGCGGACGCCACCATGCAACCCAACACCTCGATGGACCGCAACGCACGGGCCCACATCGATCCAGGTGTCATCCGCCTCCAGCGGACCGAGCACTCCGAGCGAGCCGAGCACCGACCAGTCGCCCATCGAAGTCGAGGTAGGGGAACCCAGATGGCCTCCATGGCAGCCCATGAGCTTGGACCGATGCTCACCGCGAGCGAGGTGGCCGAGCTCCTTCACCTGCATGTCAACACCGTCAAGCGTCTCGGGGACCGCGGCGAGCTGCCCTTCTACCGAGTCTGCAAGCGGGGCGATCGTCGGTTCCGGCTGGACGACGTCCTGAGCTACCTGTCCACGAACCGCTAGGGTTCGAACACCGCACCCCACCGGGTCGCCGCTTCCTCGCTCACGGCCGACCCACGCGCCTGCCGCAACGCCGCCGGATTCGGGACCGGCGGCGTTGTGCTGTGCGTGCGACGGTGCCCTGGGCCGGCTGCCGGCCCTCGATGGGCTCAGGCTGCCGCAGGCGCGCTGCCGACGACCGCCCGTGCCTGCTCCACCCAGGCCTCTCGCCGGATGCGCTCCGGCGTGACCTTGAGGCTCGGGGCGATGGCCTCGATGTCCGCATCCGACCAGCCAGCGATCTGCGCCACGGAGGTGACGCCGGCGGCCCGCAGCCGCTCCTCCATGGCCGGCCCGATGCCCTTGATCGAGGTGAAGGCGGGCCCCGAGCGGCTCGGTCGGGGCTGTGACCTCGCCACCCTCGCTGTGCCCCCCGTCCACCGCGGCGGCTTCGGTCGTCCCGGGGGTGTCAGCCACGTCGGGTGCAGCCGCGGTGCCGATGACGGGTGCGGCAGCGGTCTCGACGGCCGGTGCGGCGACGCTCGTGACGCCCGCCGCCCGGGCGCGCTTCGCCTGGCGCTCCGCCCTTCGCCGGGCCCGCGTCTGCTGCCTGGCCTTGCGCCGGCCGAGCAGCACGGCTCCAGCCGCCGCGACCGCTCCTGCCACCAGCAGCATCATTCGTCCGATCATCGTCTCCCTCCTCGTCCTGAGCTCGCGCGGTCACCAGCGCTCGGCGTGCACGACCTCGTCATACGTCTTGCGGCCGCCCGCTCGCGGTGGGCGGGTCATCTCGCCTGGATCGGCCGGCCAGCCCAGCGCCACGATGTACTGGCACTGGCGGTCCGCCGGCAACCCCAGGACGTCCGCGGCCAGGTCGAAGTCCTGGACCGTGATGGGGCAGGAGCCGATGCCCATCGCCCAGGCGGCCAGGATGATGTTCTGCGCCGCCCGGCCCAGGTCCCAGAGCACGGAGCGGGCGTGGTCGGGATCGGGCGCCGGCACGATCAGCGCGATGGCCGCGCCCGCGCTGGGCAGGTGCTTGGCGTAGATGGTCACGCCAGACAGACGCCTCAGCGACTCTCGGTCGCGGATGGTGATGAAATCCCAGCGCTGCGTGTTCTTGGATGAGCCGGCCTTGCGCGCCACATCTGCGACGGCCCGGAGCTCATCCTCGGTCAGGGGCTGGGGGCTGTACTCGCGGATGACCCGTACCGTGCGGATGGCCTTGATCGCGTCCATCGCCAGAGTCTAGAGGCCGCCGGACAGCGCGTTCACGGCGGCCCGCCCGCGGACTTGCCCACCTCCGTAGACTTGCGCGCATGAAGTTGAGCACGGAGTTCCCCGCCGTCATCGAGGTCGTGGTCGAGATCCCGGCCGGCAGCCGCAACAAGTACGAGTACGACGAGGTGGCCAGGGTCATCCGCCTCGACCGTGTGCTCTCGTCTGCCGTCTACTACAACTTCGACTACGGCTTCATCGAGGACACGCGCGCCGATGACGGCGACCACACCGACGCCATGCTCCTCATCGACGAGCGCACCTTCCCGGGCTGCCACGTCTGGGCTCGCCCGGTCGGCGTCCTGCGCATGGCCGACGAGAAGGGCATCGACTTCAAGGTCCTCTGCGTGGCCCTCGCCGACCCGCTCTACCGGCACGTCGACGCGCTGTCGCAGGTCTCGCCGCACAAGCTCCTCGAGATCGAGCAGTTCTTCCAGACCTACAAGAACCTCGAGGACAAGTCCGTCGAGATGGACGGCTGGGGCGGCGTGGCCGAGACACTGGAGATCCTGCGCACCGATCGGCAGCGCTGGCTGGACGAGCGACGCGCCGCAGACCTGGCGGCGACGGATCCCGGGCCGGCCTGAGCCCGGCGCCGCCGCAGGCCCGCCGATGGCCAGCGCGTCCGAGCTGATCGAGGTCGCGGGCCGCGAGGTCACGGTCACCAACCCGGCCAAGGTCTACTGGCCCGGTCCCGGCTACACCAAGCTGGACCTGGTGCGCTACTACCTGGCCGTGGCCGACGGCGCCCTGCGCGGGGCGGGCGGCCGCCCCATGGCCCTCAAGCGCTTCGTGAACGGCGCGGCCGGGGAGTTCTTCTTCCAGAAGCGCGCCCCCGAGCCGCGCCCCGACTGGATCGAGACGGTCGTGCTGGCGTTCCCCTCCGGCCGTACGGCCGAGGAGGTCGTCCTGCGAGATGCGGCGTCATTGGCCTGGGTGGCCAACCTGGGCTGCCTCGACCTCAACCCGCACCCGGTGCGGGCGGAGGACCTCGACCATCCCGACGAGCTGCGCGTGGACCTCGACCCGGTGCCCGGAGTGCCCTGGTCGCAGGTGCGCGAGGTGGCCCTGGTCGCCAGGGAGGCGCTCGAGGCCGTCGGCCTCGTCGGCTGGCCCAAGACCTCCGGCTCGCGCGGCATCCATGTCAACGTCCGCATCGAGCCGCGCTGGACCTTCGACCAGGTGCGCCGCGCCGCGCTGGCCCTGGCCCGCGATGTCGAGCGGCGGGCGCCCGCGCTGGCGACCTCGAAGTGGTGGAAGGAGGAGCGCCACGGCGTCTTCCTCGACTACAACCAGAACGCCCGTGACCGCACCGTCGCCTCCGCCTACTCCGTGCGGCCGACGCCGGACGCGCGCGTCTCCATGCCGCTGGACTGGGCCGAGGTCCCTGACGTGGACCCCGCCGACTTCACGCTGGCCACGGTGCCCGCGCTCGTGGCCCGGCACGGCGACCGCGGGGCCGGCATCGACACGGCGGCCGGCTCGCTGGAGGCGCTCCTGGAGCTGGCTGCCCGCCACGAGGCGGAAGGCCAGGGGGATGCTCCCTGGCCGCCGCACTACCGCAAGCAGGCCGGGGAGCCGCCCCGCGTGCAACCCTCCAAGCGCCGCGACCCTGCGAGCGGCGACCAGGTCGCGCCCGTGAGGGCGCCGTCACCCACCGGCCGGCGGCGCAGCACCAAGCCGCTCATCGAGATCGCTCGCGCGGCCCGCCGGGAGGATGCCCTGGGCGGTCTCGAGCGCTGGAAGGCGCGCCACCCGGAGGCGGCCGCGCACCTCGAACCGGCCGACGTCCTCGTCGATGCCATGCGCGGCCGTTCCACCACCTGGACGCGCGTCCGCGTCAACCTCGAGCACGTCCCGGAGCCGCTGCGCCCACCCCAGGAGGCCCTGGACCCCGACTACGACCCATGGGCTGGCTGGACGGCGGGGCCCGTCGACTGACGCCTTGTGTCCGCATCGCCCGGGGCGACAGGGGCCGGACAGAGACGCTCCCCGGGAGTGACTCCCGGGGAGCGAGCCTACCTGGGTGGAGAGAAGCGGGTCAGCTGACGCCCTTCTTCCGGAAGTGGCGCTTGCCCGCGAACATGGCCAGGAAGATGAAGACGTAGCAGATGGCCACGAGGATGGCGAAGCCCAGGACGGGCTGGTCGTTCGCGAGGGTGCCGCGGATGGCGAAGTCACCGACGTTCAGGTCGATGGCCGAGAGGATCATGCCGATGCCCGCGATCGTGCCGAGGAGGCCGAGTACGACGCCGAAGGCACGACCCCAGGCCCGGTGTGCCAGGATGCCGATCGCCCCGATGGTCTGCATGATGCCGAGGATGATCACGATGCCGGCGAAGGCGTTGGGCTGCTTGTCGAGATCGGCCACGATGTCCATCGCCTCGGCACTGAGCGTCAGGCTGGAGATGGCCTCAGCCACGGTGCCCAACCAGAGCACCATGGCTCCGGCCACGATGAAGATGACGCCCCAGGTCAGGAGCAGGAAGCCCGCCAGCACGACCGCGAACGACCTGCCGTAGCCGCCGGCCGCCTGGTCCCAATAGGGTGCCTCCGCGGGCCAGGCGGGCTGGCCGGGCTGTCCGTAGGCGTACGGCTGCGTGGGCGGCGGCGGGTAGCCCTGCCACTGCTGCTGCGCGTAGGCCTGCTGGTCGTAGTAGCTGGGTTGCTGGCCGTAGGCGGCAGGGTCGTAGTAGGGCTGCGCGGGCTGCTGCCCGTACGGCTGCTGGCCGTACTGCTGCTGCGCGTAGGCCTGGCCGTAGGCGGCAGGGTCGTAGTAGGGCTGCGCGGGCTGCTGCCCGTACGGCTGCTGGCCGTACTGCGGCTGGCCGTAGGCGGCAGGGTCGTACGGGGCCTGACCGGCCGGCTGGCCATAGGCGGCGGGCTGCTGCGCTGCCGCTGGCTGCTGGTAGGCCGCCGGGTCGTACGCCGGCTGCTGGTAGCCGCCGGCTGCTGCGCTGCCGCCGGCTGCTGGTACGCGGCCGGATCGTACGCCGCTGCTGCTGGTACGCCGACTGGTCGTACGCCGGCTGCGCCGCCGCGGGCTGCTGGTACGCGGCCGGGTCGTACGCCGGCTGCGGCTGCTGGTACGCCGACTGGTCGTACGCCGGCTGCGCCGCCGCGGGCTGCTGGTACGCGGCCGGGTCGTACGCCGGCTGGTCGTACGCCGGCTGCTGCTGGTACGCCGACTGGTCGTACGCCGGCTGCGCCGCCGCGGGCTGCTGATACGCGGCCGGGTCGTACGCCGGCTGCGTCGTACGCCGGCTGCGTGCGCCGCCGCTGGCTGCTGCTGGTACGCCGCCGGGTCGTACGCCGGCTGCGCCGCCGCGCGGCTGCTGGTACGCCGCCGGTCGTACGCCGGCTGCGCCGCCGGCTGCTGCGGCCACTGTGGCTCGTTCAAGCTCGATGCCTCCGGTTCAGGTGCCGTGTAGGCTGGCGCGGGCTCAGGCTCCGGGTCCTGACCCTGTGACTGCCCATACGAGGCGTCTGCGGACCAGGACGCCTGACTCGGGGCATCCACCACTTCCTGGCCCCAACCTGTCCCGGCGGTCGTCGGGTCGGAGGCGTTCACCTCGTCCGGCTGGCCCTGATCCCACGCGCTGGTGCTCATCGGATCCGGCTCCGACGGCGGCGCGCCCGCGTCATCACGCGGTGAGAACTGATCCATCGAGCTCCTCCCTGGTAGGCAGCCGCAAGTGTACTCGCCCCGCCCTCCCGCATGAATACACGCGACCTCACCTTGCCGTGAAGATGTGGCTCAGCTCGTATGGCGCCGTGACCTCCAGTTGGTCGTAGCGACAGTCCGCCGGCGCCTTGTCTGGTCGCCAGCGTCGGAACGTGGTGGCGTGCCGGAAGCGGTCGCCCTGGAGGTGGTCGTAGGCGACCTCACAGACGCGCTCGACGCGCAGCGGCTCCCAGGACAGGTCGCGCCCGCGGTTCCAGCGAGAGGTGGCGCCCGGGACGCGACCCGCGGATGCTGCGGTGGCCTCCCAGTCGGCCCACTCCTTCCATGGGTGGTCCGCGAGGGCCCCTTCCCGGAGCTCGGCCAGCTCCGTGGCCAGCTCGCCCCGCCGCTGCCAGGTGAAGGACGAGGTCACCCCCACGTGGTGCAGGACCCCCTCGTCGTCGAAGAGCCCGAGGACCAGGGATCCGACGTGGGTCCCGGGGCCGTTGACGTGCCAGCGGAAGCCGGCCACGACGCAGTCGGCCGTCCGGGCGTGCTTGATCTTGAGCATGCGGCGCTTGCCGGGCTCGTATCCGGCCGACGCGTCCTTGGCGATCACGCCATCCAGGCCGGCACCCTCGAATCGCGCGAACCAATCGGCCGCCATCTCGCGGTCGCGCGTCATCGGCGTCAGGTACACCGGCGGCCGGCCGTCGCCCAGGGCTGCCTCGAGACGATCGCGCCGATCCGCCTGGGGCGTCGCCATGAGGTCCGTGTCGTCCAGGGCGAGGAGGTCCCAGGCCACGTACGAGGCTGGTGTCCGTTCGGCGAGCATGGCGACCCGGGACGCGGCGGGGTGGATGCGCTGCAGGAGCGCCTCGAAATCCAGCACACCATGGGCGGCGATCACGACCTCGCCGTCCAGCACGCAACGCTCGGGCAGGGCTTCCAGGAGCGGCGCGACGAGCTCCGGGAAGTACCGCTCCAGCGGCTTGCGGTCCCGGCTCTGGAGCGTCAGCTCCGTGCCGTCCCGGAAGACCAGCGCCCGGAACCCGTCCCACTTGGGCTCGAAGAGCCAGTCGCCCTCGCGGGGCAGCTCCAGGACGGCCTTGGCCAGCATGGGCTCCAGTGGTGGCATGACGGGCAGGTGCATGCGCAGCACGATAGCGTGCCTGCGAGGTGCGATGCCGCGCTCCGGCCCGGCGGGAGTGCCCGCCTCCCGTGGTAGCCTCGGATTCGTGTCCGTGCCCAGCTTTCGCGGCGATCCCTATCGCGTGCTCGACATCCGCCACGACGCCTCCGCCGACGAGATCAAGCGGCGCTGGCGCGAGTTGGCGCGCGAGCATCACCCCGACCGCGCCGTGCACGACGCGGAGGAGCGCGATCGACTGACGACGCGCATGGCGCGCATCAATGCCGCCTACGACGTCCTGCGCGACCCGGTCCGTCGTGCCCGCTACGACGCCACCCCGCTGGCCCGGCGCGAGCGGTTCAGCGAGGGGCGGTCACCCGGAGAGAGCGCCGGGCCGCCGCCGCCTCCGCCGGCACCGCCGGTCACGGCGCGCTTCGACACCTCCGCCCTGTTCCGCGAGCGCAACGGCAACCCCTCGCGTCGTCGGGCCATCCCTCGTCCCGGCCAGCCGGCCCGTCGACCGGCGCTCGTACCAGCGCGCCCGTGAGCTGCGCGCCAGTCAGCCGAACGGGCCCGTCTATCGCACCCTGGACCCGGTGAACGTCCGTGTGCCCGGCCTCGACGAGGCCCGCGCCACGGTGCTCGGCTTCGGGCGCTTCCACGGCCTGACCCTCGGTGAGGTTGCCGAGCGCGAGCCCACCTACATCGACTGGATCGCATCCACCATCACCCGCGACCGTGACCTGGTCATGCGAGCGCGGGTCATCGCCAGCGACCTCGATGCCAAGGGGGTCGAGCGCCGCCCCCGCGTGTCCGCGACGTAGAGGCGGCTCGGACGCACCGCCCGGAGCGCTGGCTCGCGACCCGGAGTGACCTCTGGATGGACGGATGATCCCGCCGTCGCGACCCTCGCTGGAGCCATGGGCCGGAGCCAGCCGGTTCTCCTGTTACTCGACTCGTGGCCCCGGGATGGCGACCCGTTGGCGTGTGACGCTGACCCCGATGCACGGCGTCGGTGCGGCACCACGTGGACGGTGGCGGATCGCGGTTCATCCCGGGTCCCGTGGTCGACGCCTCAGGGCCCGTGCCTCCGTTCAAGGACGACGGCGTCTACGACGGTAGCGGCCACCGACGGCCGGGGCAATGGCGACATCATCTGGTCCACCCCGGACCATCCGGCCGGCACCGGACACCAGTCAGGCAGTCTCGCCCCTGACTCGGCCTACAGCGCGCGCTCGAGGATGCTCGTCAGCTCCGCGTCATCGAGTGACACGGGGTTCGTCTTCATGCTGCTGCCGGGGGAGTCGGCCACGACAGCGGCGATGTGCTCCGGGCCCATGCCGAAGGAGGACAGCCCGGGAACCTCCAGGCGGGCCACCCACTCGCGCAGCGTCGCCACCAGGGCGGATCGTGCCTCCACGTCAGGGCAGTCGGCGGGGAGCATGGCCAGGATGCGTCCCGCGTCCGCGTAGCGCTCCAGGGCCGCGGCACCGGGTGCCTTCATCTCCAGGGCTGCGACGTTGGCTTCGATCGTCTGCCACAGGACCGCCCCGCAGGCCATGCCGTGCGGGATGGGCAGCTGGGCACCGAGGGGGCTGGCCAGGCCGTGGACGGCACCGAGCCCCGCGTTGGCGAGGCAGATGCCGGACAGCAGCGCCGCGTAGGCCATCTGGCTGCGGGCCGCCGGCGCAGCCGGTCCGGCCGGGTCCGCGTGCCACGCCAGCAGCCCCTCGCGCACGGCAGCCAGGCCCGAGCGCGCCAGGGCGTCCGTCAGCGGCGTCGCCCGCTGCGAGGTGCTGGCCTCCAGCAGCTGCGTGAGGGCGTCCAGGCCGTTGGCTGCGATGAGGGGGCGCGGCGCGGTGGCCAGCAGGTCCGGGTCCACCACGGCGTCAGCCGGCACCAGCCGCTCGTCCCGGAACGATCGCTTGTAGCCGTGCGGGCCGCGCTCCGTGATCACGGCGTTGCGCGTGGCCTCCGCGCCGGTGCCGGCCGTGGTGGGCACGGCCACGACGGGCAGGGCCGGGCCCCGGTAGGGCAGGCCGCGACCGACGCCTTCGAGGTGGTCCATGAGACTGGTGCCGCTGCGCAGCAGGCCGGCGATGGCCTTGGCGGTGTCGATGACGGCCCCTCCGCCGACGCCCAGCACGACCTCCACGCCCGCATCCCGGTAGCGTGCCAGCGGCGCCTCCACGTCCGTCGGACCCGGGTTCCCCGGCGACGGTGGTCGTGCCGACGAGGTCGACCCCGGCTGCCGCGAGGCCGGCGTCCAGTCCTGCGCGGCGCGGCGACTCGTCGAACCAGGGGCCGCCGCTCACGAGGAGCACGCGCGAGCCGTGCCCGGCGGTGATCGCCGGGACGGCGGAGAGACTGCCCGATCCGAAGGTGATGCGCGGCAGCCGCCCGATGCCGAAGGCCGGCAGCGAGTCGGCCGGTCCGCCTGGCGTGCTCATCGCTCCGGGCGCGGGGGTCCCGGCGACCCGGGCGGCCCAGGTGTCTCCGGATAGATGCCCATGTACAGCTCGCTGACGCGGTCCTCGGCCATCATGTCGCCCATGGCCGCCCGGAAGGTCAGGTAGTGGGGGGTCGTCTTGTGGGCCTGGTTGGCGGCCTCGTCCACGTACCACTCCCAGAGCACGAAGCGGGTCGGGTCATCCTTCGACTGGGCCACGTCGAAGCGCAGGCAGCCCGGCTCCGCGACCGAGCCCTCGTGGTTGGCACGGATCATCGTCCTGAAGTCGTCCACCCGGTCCGGCTTGACGTGGATGCGGACCAGCGCGATGAACATGGAGCCACCTCCGACTGCTTCTCAGGGGCGAGCCACGGCCGTCGCGACGATGCGCCCGGCGATCATGCTGGAGCGGCACTGCGCGCCCGGGAGCGGCAGGGCTCAGTAGACATCCCCCGGCTGGCCATAGTAGGCGCCCGGGCCGTGCTTGCGATCGAAGTGGCGGCGCAGCAGGGCGTCCTGGACCTCCGGCACGGCCGGCTCCAGCGCCAGCGTGCGCAGGGCCATGGCGGCCGTGGCCTCCAGGGCGATGGCGTTCTCCGCCGCCCGGCGTGCGTCCCGGCCCCAGGTGAAGGGGCCGTGCGAGCGCACCAGCACGGCCGGCATGCGCAGGGCCTCACCACCGACGCGGCCGGCGATGGTCTCGATGATGACGTTGCCGGTCTCCGCCTCGTAGGCGCCCTCGATCTCCGCCTCCGTCATGTGGCGCGAGACGGGCACGGCGCCGCGGAAATGGTCGGCATGGGTGGTGCCCAGGCAGGGGATGTCCCGCCCGGCCTGCGCGAAGGCGGCCGCGTACGAGGAGTGCGTGTGGACCACGCCGCCGATGTCCGGGAAGCGCTGGTACAGCCGCAGGTGCGTGTCCGTGTCGCTCGAGGGGCGCATGGCGCCTTCCAGCACGCTGCCGTCCGACGAGCGAGACGACCACGAGGTCCTCCGGCTGGACAGCCTCGCAGGCGACGCCGCTGGGCTTGATGACGAGCGCCCCGGCCTCACGGTCGACGCCGCTGGCGTTGCCCCACGAGAGGACCACCAGCCCGGCCCGGGCGAGGTCGCGGTTGGCCTGGCAGACCTGCTCGCGCAGGGCCATCTCGATCATGGCCGCAAGGATACCAGTTTGACCGAAGGCATACGTTTGCATACACTCGATTGCGGACCGCACACAGGCGGCTGCGAGGTCGTCCGGGACTTCGATGGGAGGCGATGGGGATGGCGTTCGAGGGGCGTTCGATCTGGTTCCTGACGGGTAGCCAGGATCTCTACGGCGAGGTGACGCTGCGCGCCGTCCACGAGCAGTCGGCGGCCATCGTGGCCGGTCTCGGCGAGGCGCCGGACATCCCCGTGGAGATCGTCCACAAGCCCACGGTGACGACGCCGGACGGCATCCGCCGCGCCTGCCTGGACGCCACCGCGGACGACTCGTGCATCGGCGTCATCGCCTGGATGCACACCTTCAGCCCGGCCAAGATGTGGATCGCCGGCCTGCAGGCCCTGCAGAAGCCCTTCCTGCACCTGCACACGCAGTTCGGGCGCGACCTGCCCTACGCCGACCTGGACATGGCCTTCATGAACCTCAACCAGTCGGCGCACGGCGACCGCGAGTTCGCCTACATCGTGTCGCGGCTGCGCCACCCGGGCAAGGTCATCGCCGGTCACTGGCAGGACCCGGTCGTGCAGGCGCGCATCGGCGCCTGGGCCCGCGCGGCCGCCGGAGCGCACGAGGCGCGCACCCTCAAGGTCTGCCGCTTCGGGGACAACATGCGCGAGGTCGCCGTCACCGAGGGCGACAAGGTGGAGGTCCAGGCGCGGCTGGGCACCGCCGTCAACACGTACCCCGTCAACGAGCTGGCGGACACGGTGGCGGCCGTCGCCGACGCGGAGGTGGAGCGTCCTCTGCGCCGAGTACGACGAGGCCTACGACGTGGTGGCGGAGCTGCGCCCGGGCGGCGAGCGGCGAGGCTCCCTGCGCGATGCCGCGCGCATCGAGCTTGGCCTGCGCGCCTTCCTGGAGGCGGGCGGCTTCGGCGCCTTCACGGACACCTTCCAGGACCTCGGTGGCCTCAGGCAGCTGCCGGGCATCGGCGCCCAGCGCCTCATGGCCGACTGGCTACGGCTTCGCCGGCGAGGGCGACTGGAAGACCTCCGCGCTCGTGCGCATCGTCAAGGTCATGAGCCAGGGGCTCCCGGGCGGCGTGTCCTTCATGGAGGACTACACCTACGACTTCGGCGCGGGCGCCCCGCTGAGCCTGGGCGCGCACATGCTGGAGGTCTGCCCGACCATCAGCGCGGCGCGGCCGCGCTGCGAGATCCACCCGCTCTTCGTGGGCGAGCGCGAGGACCCCGTGCGCCTCGTCTTCACGGCCGCCGCCGGCCCGGGCGTGGTGGTGGGGCTCTGTGACATGGGCACGCGGCTGCGCCTCGTGGCCAACGAGATCGACGCGGTCACGCCGCCGCAGGACCTCCCCAAGCTGCCCGTGGCTCGCGCGGTCTGGAAGCCGCGCCCCGACCTGCCCACCGCCGCGGAGGCGTGGCTGCTGGCCGGCGGTCCGCACCACACCTGCTTCAGCCAGGCCGTCGGCCTGGAGACGCTGGAGGACTTCGCGGAGATGGTCGGCGTGGAGCTGCTGGCCATCGACGAGGACACGAACGCCCGCACCTTCCGCCGCGAGCTGCGCTGGAACCAGGTCTACTGGCACCTCTCCCGCTCGGTCTAGCTCTAGGCGCTCGAGAGAGCGCCTGTGCGACCCCTTGCGCTCGCCGGACCTGCGCACGGCGGATGGCGCCGCTGGAGCGCATCGCGAACATTGCGCTCGACGGACCTGCGCACGTCCGAGGCCCGCTGGACGAGAGATGCTCCCTGGGGGTCCTGCCGACCTCTACGGCCGTGGTCGTTCCACGCTTCTCGCCATAAGGCCGCTGCGCCGATTGACAACCCCGCGCGGCGTCACTAAGCTGCCCGTCAGGTCGCGCATGTGAGTCGTGATTCGCTCATATGTGCAGTCGAGAGGGACTGCGGAGGAGCAGTGGGCGCCAATCGCTATGGCCCGGCCGACACGCGGCTCATGGTCCGGGTCGCACACATGCACTACCGGGCGCAGCTCAGCCAGGCGCAGATCGGAGAGCGGGTCGGGATGAGCCGCTATCAGGTCGGCCGGATGCTGGACCGCGCATGCGCGAGGGGATCGTCCGCATCGATATCGTCCACCCGGAGGCACGGCTGATGGACCTCGAGGCGTCACTCGAGGACCGCTTCGGGCTGCGCGACGCGGTCGTCGTCGACGTCCCCGATGTCCGCCTCCGAGCAGGCAACCCAGGAGCTTGCCCGCGAGGCGGTCGCGAGCGCCGCCGCCGAGCTCCTGGCGGAGCTCCGTCCGACCGGGACGATCGGCGTCTCATGGGGCCGCACGATGCTCGAACTCGCTCGCGTCCTCCGCCCGGGCTGGACGAAGGCGACCGAGATCGTCCAGCTCAACGGCGCGACGTCGCGCTCGCCGCTGCCGACGCGCGCCAACGAGATCGCCGAGCGGTTCGGGACTCACGACCGGCGCCTCGATCAGCCTCCTGCCCGCGCCAGCCATCGTCGGCAGCGCCGAGCTGCGGGTCGCGCTCGAGGAGGAGGGCGTGATTCGCCACGCGCTCGAGGCGGCCCGCCGCAGCAGTCTCGCCGTGTTCGGTCTCGGCATCCTGACCCGAGACTCGGTGCTCGTCGGTTCCGGGTATCTCACCGAGCAGGACCTCGCGGACCTGGAGGCCGCCGGGGCGGTGGGCGACGTGATCGGCCGGTTCCTCGACGTCACCGGCGCGATCGCCCTGCCCGAGCTCGACGAGCGGACCGTCGGCCTGCCGCTCGCTGATCTCGCCGGCGACCGCATCTCGATCGGCCTGGCCGCCGGCGCCGGCCGAGGCCCGATCGCGCTCGCCGCGTTACGGGCTGGGTGCGTGAACGTCATCGTCGTCGAATTCGGCCACCGCGGAGTGGGTGCTGGCTCATGGATGAGCTCCTGACCCCGATCCTCGAGGCGACCGGGATCCGCAAGGAGTTCCCCGGCGTCGTGGCGCTCCATGACGTGGACCTGGCGGTGCTTCCCGGCGAGGTCCACTGCCTGGTCGGCCAGAACGGTGCCGGCAAGAGCACCCTGGTCAAGATCGATCATGGGCGCCTATGCCCCCGACGCCGGGCAGCTGCGTGTCAACGGTCAAGAGGTGGTGTTCCGCAGCCCGCGCGACAGCCTGCGGGCCGGCATCTCGTGCATCTTCCAGGAGCTGGACCTGGTGCCCGGCATGACGGTCGCCGAGAACCTGCTCCTGGCGGACCTCCCTGGACGGTACGGCCTCATCGACCCGGCCGCGCGCAACCGCAAGGCTGAGGCGCTGCTGGCCCGGGTCGGTGCGGACTTCGGACCGGCCACCATCGTGGAGCAGCTGGCCGTCGCGGACCGTCAGCTCGTGGCCATCGCGAAGGCGCTGGCGGTCGACGTGAAGGTCGTGCTCATGGACGAACCGTCCGCACCGCTCACGGCCAAGGAACTGGACCGCCTGTTCGCGGTGATCGGCGAGCTCAAGCGGGCGGCTGCGGCGTGCTCTACATCAGCCACCGGCTCGAGGAGCTCCACCGCGTCGGGTCGATCGCCACGGTGCTCCGCGACGGCGGGCTCGTGGGCACATACCCGTTGCCCGAGACTCCCCTGCGCTCGATCGTCGCGGCGATGATCGGCGGCGAGCCCGAGACCGCGTCGGATCGCCACGTGGTAGCCGAGGAGGGCACCCCGATCCTCGACGTCCGGTCCGTCGTCGTCCCGCAAGCCTGCGGGATAGAGGGCGTGCGCGTCTGGCCCGGCGAGATCGTGGGGATCGCCGGCCTGGTCGGCTCGGGGAGGACGACGTTCCTGCGGGCGCTGTTCGGTGCGGACCGGGCCCACGTGGACGCCGAGCTGGACGGGCGGCCGTACCACCCCAAGGCCCCGGGCGAGGCCATCGTGATGGGGGTGGGAATGGTGCCGGAAGACCGCCGCCTTCAGGGTCTCGTCGTGGACCACTCCGTCGCCGACAACCTCGCGCTCGCCTCGCTCCCGCGCCTGTCGCGGCTCGGGTTCGTCGGTCCCGGCCGGGTCGCTGCGTTCGCCCAGCGGCTGATCGCGGCGCTCGCGATCAAGGTGTCGAACCCGCGAATGCGGGCCGGGGCCCTCTCGGGCGGCAACCAGCAGCGCATCGTGCTCGGCAAGTGGATGGGCGGCAACGTTCGCCTGCTCCTGCTGGACGAGCCCACCCGCGGCATCGACGTCGGCGCCAAGGCCGAGCTCTTCGGGGAGCTCCGGCGGATCGCCGGCCAGGGCGTCGCGATGCTCGTGGCCAGCAGTGAGATCGACGAGATGCTACCCAACTGCGACCGGATCCTCGTCTTCTTCGCGGGCCGACTCGTGGGCGAGTTCCCGCCGGGCATCCAGAACAAGACCGCCATCGTCAACGCCATGGTCACAGGCCAGACACCCGCAAGGATTAGCGCATGACAGCGACCGACAGGCCCACGGAGCCCACTCGGGCCACGACCTCCATCCCGTCAGGATGGTGCGAGCGTTCTTCTCACGCCCCCTGCTCGTCATCTTCGTGGCGTCGGTGATCCTGGCATCGTTGATCTCGCCCGCGTTCCTGTCGTCCCGGAACGTCTTCAACCTCCTCCAGCAATCGTCGACCGACGGGATCATCGCCATCGGGATGACCTTCGTCATCCTCGGGGCGGGCATCGACCTGTCGGTCGGCTCGGTCGCGGCATTCGGCGGCATGATCGTCGCGATCATCGTCACCAACATGGGCGTACCCACACCGCTGGCCATCCTCATCAGCGTGGCCCTCGGTGCACTCATCGGTCTGGGTCAGGGCATGATCACGGCGCTGACGAAGGTGCCGAGCTTCATCATCACCCTCGGCGGCCTGGTCGCGATCCGCGGCCTGACCTACCTCCTCACCGACGGCAAGCCGGTGTTCAACGTGCCCGACGACCTGCGCTACCTCGGCGCCGGGTTCGTGGGTCCGGTTCCGGTCGTCGGCATCATCTTCATCATCGTCACGATCGCCGCCGCAGTGTTCCTGGGGCGCACCCGGATCGGGCGCTACATCTACGCGTCCGGAGGCAACCCGGAGGCCGCGCGCCTGTCCGGCGTGCCGGTCGCGTCCGTGATCGCCTTCACGTTCGTGGTGTCGGGCGCGCTCGCGGCGTTCGGCGGCGTCCTCCTGACCGCCTGGCTGGATGTCGGGCAGCCGACCGCCTCCGAGGGCGTCGAGCTCTACGCCATCGCAGCGGTGGTCCTCGGTGGTACGAGCCTGTTCGGCGGCAAGGGTGGGGTGTACGGCACGTTCATCGCCGTGATCCTGCTGACGATCCTCAGGAACATCCTCAACCTGGCGGGCGTCTCGCCGTACTTCCAGCAGATCCTCACCGGTGTCGTGCTCGTGGGCACGGTGCTCCTGAACTGGGCCATCGCCAGGCGGGCGGCGCCTATGGCGTGAGGTTGGACGATGAGGAGGTCCGCCGTCTGCGGACGCCGGCTTCGGTCATGTTCGGTAATCCACAGAGAAGGTGATGACCAATGATCACGAATAGGCGAACAGCAGCGCTGTTCGCGGCGATCCTGCTGACGATCACCGTGGCACCCGTGAGCCTGGGCCAGGATGCGAGCCCGGGCACCGACGCGTGCGTCCCGGTGACCGGCGAGAACCTGCCCATCGGCTTCGCAGAGGTAACCCTGCAGTCGCCGTTCTACGTCGAGCTCGTCAATGCCGCGCAGGCCGAGGCCGAGGCGCTTGGCTACGACATGACCATGCTTGACGCCAACGGCGATGTCGCGAAGCAGAACAAGGACATCCAGGACCTGATCACGAAGGGCGTCAAGGTCCTCATCCTCAACCCTGCCAACCCCGAGGCGGTCCAGCCGGCCATCGAGGCCGCCCAGGCTGCCGGCGTCAAGGTGGTCACCGTCGACCGCCCGGTCGCATCGGGCGCCAACGTCCACGTCGGCCGTGACAACGTCGCGATGGGCAGGCTCGTCGGCGAGGAGGCCAGCCGCCTGCTCGCGGACGGTGGCAAGGTCATCGAGATCCAGGGTGACGCCGGTGGCATCGTGATGCAGAACCGGCGCGACGGCTTCGAGGGTGCCATCGCGGCCAACCCGAACATCACGCTCATCCAGGGCCCCTACGCGGAGTACATCCGCGCCAACGCCGTGAAGGCGATGCAGGACTCTCCAGGTCGCCAACCCGGACGTCAAGCTTGTCTACTCGCACAATGACGACATGTCACTCGGCGCCGCGCAGGTCCTCGAATCGGCTGGCGTCACGGGCGTGTACATCACGGGCGTCGACGGCCTCATGGAATCGCTCAAGATGATGGAGTCCGGCAAGTACCACGCGACGGCGCTCAACGACCCGCAGTACCTTGGCCGCCTCACCGTCCAGGCCGCCGACCGGCTCCTGAAGTGCGAGGAAGTCGCACCGGTCCTCGACGCCGGCACGACGCTCGTCACTCCCGCAAACGTCCAGGACTTCCTGGGTGACACCCTCTTCGCCAAGTACGAGCCCGAGATCGACTGGGCGACCGGCATGGCCAAGTAGGCGACAGGACGAACGAGATGGAGGCAACGGTCGGCGTGATGCAGGCAGCAGTCCTGTACGCCCCCGGCGACCTCCGCAGCGAAGAGGTTCCTCTCCCGGCCTTCGGGCCGGGAGAGGTCCTCCTCGAGGTGGCGGCGTGCGGAGTGTGCGGGAGCGACCTGGATCGCGCGCTGCGCAAAGGCTCACACCGCGTCCCGCTCATCCTCGGGCACGAGTTCTCGGGTCATGTCCGCGAGGTCGGGCCTGGGGTCGACAAGTCCTGGGTCGGAGCGCTGGTCACGGTGCCGCCGCTCATCCCCTGCCGCGCCTGCGAGCCGTGCCTCGCCGGTCAGTACAGCCTGTGCACCGACTACTCGTACTTCGGCAGCCGCGTCGACGGCGCCTACGCCAGGTACGTCACCGTCCCCGAGGGCAACCTGCTCCGGGTGCCGGACGACATGGACCCGCGACTGGCGGCCATGTGTGATCCGGCCGCCATCGCGCTCCACGCCCTGTGGCGCACTGGCGCCAGGCTCGGCGAGCGCGTCGCCATCGCGGGCGCGGGTCCCATCGGGCTGCTCGCCCTGCAGCTCGCCCGGATCCAGGGTGCGTCTCGCGTCATCGCGCTCGACATCGTCCCCCAGAAGCTGGAGCTCGCCCGCCAGCTGGGCGCCGACGGAGCGTACACGAGTGCCGCCGAGGCGCTCGAGCACGATCCCGATGGCTTCGACGTCGTGATCGAGACGAGCGGCGTCAACGCGGGCGAGGAGAACGCCGTCCTGCTCGCCGGGCGCCACGGCCGGGTCGCCTTCATCGGGATCCCGAACGCCCCGGTCACGCTGTCGCGTGAGGCCTTCGACCTGGTCCTGCGCTACGAGATCAGCCTCATGGGTTCGTGGAACTCCATGAGTGCGCCGTTCCCTGGCGACGAGTGGCGGACGGTCGTCGACCTGTTCGCGACCGGCCGCCTGCGGGGCCTTGAGATGATCACCGACGAAGTGGGTGTCTCCGATGTGCCGACCCTGCTTCCGCGCCTGGCGGACCGCTCCGAGTTCCACCTGAAGGCGCTGGTCTTCCCGTAGCGCACGCCTCCGCCGGGAGCGACGGTGCGGAACCGCGCAGGCGACCCACGGGGGCTACGATCGAGCCGCCGCCGTGCGGGCTGCCATCCTGAACGTCCGATCGGGTCGGTCGTGCGCATGACGTCGTCCTTCCGACGGGGTGCGTGACAGGAAGAAGGGCCATGCGAATGAAGTCCATCGCCATCGGAACGACGTTCGGACGTGGCGCCCCACGACTGCCGGGCCGGCACGAGCTGAGGTCCGGGGCGGCCCCGGCCGCCGCGTCTGCTGACCTGACCACCGCGGCGGAGGAGATCTGGTGAAGGCGGCGAGCTTCTACGGGAGCGGGGCGCTCGTCATCGAGGAGGTCGCCCGTCCCGGAGATGGCCGACGACGAACTCCTGGTTCGCGTGCGCGCGGCCTCCATCTGTGGCACCGACCTGCGCATCCTCAAGGCGGGCCATGCGTCGATCCCCGCAGGCACCCGGCGCGTCCTCGGACACGAGGTCGCCGGCGACGTGGCCAAGGTCGGATCGCGAGTCCAGGGTTTCACCCCGGGAGAGCGGGTGAGTTTCGCTCCATGCGTGGGCTGCGGGCGGTGCGACGACTGTATCGCCGGCGACAACAACGCCTGCGCTTCGGTCCAGATCCTGGGGATCGCGTTCGATGGTGGGTTCCAGGAGTATCTGCGTGTCCCGCGCTCGGCACTCGAACGGGGCAATGTCTTCCGTGTCCCCGACAGCGTGTCGTACGCTGAGGCGGCGCTGGTCGAGCCGATGGCGTGCTGCTACCGCGGTCAGCGGCAGGTCGGCGTCGGCTTCCGGGATACGGTGGCCATCATCGGGGCCGGCCCGATCGGAGTCTTGCACACGCTGCTGGCACGACTCGCGGGGCGCGCCGGATCATCGTCTCGGATGTGGTGTCGTCACGCCTCGACATGGTCCGCGGGCTTGGGCGCGGATGTCGTCGTCGATGGGTCGAGCGAAGACCTCAGGGGAGCCATCCTGGAGGAGACATACGGTCGGGGCGCCAACGTCGTCATCACGACCGTCTCCAGTGCAGCGGTGCAGTCGCAAGCCGTCGAGCTGCTCGCACCAAGGGGCCGGCTGTGCCTGTTCGCTGGCCTGAGCGCCTCGGAGCGCGTCGAGATCGACACGAACCGGCTGCACTACCAAAGCCTGACCCTGACCGGGACGACGGGTGCCAGCATCGCCGACTATGCCGCGTGTCTCCGCCTTGTCGCAGAGCGGAGGATCGATCTGGCGCCCGTCATCACCGGCAGGTTCCCGCTGGACCGCATCCATGAGGCCATCGAGCACTCCGCCTCCAGGAGAAGCCTCAAGGCGGTGGTCGAGTTCGACACACCCGAGACCGACTGAAGCCAGGAGTCTCGACGATGCACAAGAAGTACGTCATGGCGTTCGACTCGGGTACGACCAGCATCCGCGCCATCCTCTTCGATCGAGCGGGCCGGGTGGTGGCCTCAGAGCACCAGGAGCTTGACCAGGTCTATCCACATCCTGGCTGGGTGGAGCACGACCCCCAGGAGATCTGGCAGCGTCAGCTCGCCGTCGCCAGTCGTGTGCTCGAGCGGAGTGACACGAGCCCGGAGGAGATCGCCGGGATCGGCATCACGAACCAACGCGAGACGACGATCGTGTGGGAGCGCGACACGGGCCGGCCGATCATGAACGCGATCGTCTGGCAGGATCGTCGCACCGCGGGCTGTGCGACGAGCTCAAGGCGAGGGGCCTGGAGGAGTACGTCCAACGCACGACCGGCCTCGTGATCGACGCCTACTTCTCGGGCACGAAGCTGCGCTGGATCCTCGACCATGTGCCGGGGCGCAAGCACGTGCCGAGCGTGGCGAACTCCTGTTCGGCACCGTGGACACGTGGCTCGTCTGGAACCTGACGAACGGCGCCGTCCACGTGACCGACCCCTCGAACGCCTCGCGGACCATGCTGTTCGACATCAACCGATGCGCCTGGGACGAGACGCTGCTCGCCGAGCTGGCCATCCCGAGGGAGATGCTGCCCACGGTGCGCCCGACCTCCGAGGTCTACGGCCAGACCGGACCGGCGTTCCCTTCGGGGCCGGGATCCCGATCGCCGCTGTCGTCGGAGACCAGCAGGGCGCGCTCTTCGGCCAGACCTGTTTCGAGCCAGGAGCCGTGAAGGCCACGTACGGCACGTCGGGTTCGCTCGTCATGAACACCGGCTCGCGGCCGGTGATGTCCTCGGCGGGCCTCCTGGCGACCGTCGCCTGGGACCTGGAGGCCATGTCGAGTACGCCCTGGAGGGCGTCATCTTCATCGCGGGGGCGGCCGTCCAGTGGCTCCGTGACGAGCTGCAGGTCATCGATCGCTCGGAGGAGGCCGAAGCGGCAGCCCGCCGGGTCGCGGACACGAATGGCGCCTACTTCGTGCCGGCCTTCACCGGCCTGGGCGCGCCCTTCTGGGACCAGTACGCCCGGGGGACCATCGTGGGCCTCACGCGGGGCACGAACCGTGATCACCTCATCCGCGCCACGCTGGAGTCGATCGCCTACCAGTTCCGTGACGTCGTGGACGCCTTCACTCGCGACTCGGGCATCGAACCGCGCGAGATCAAGGTGGATGGGGGCGCCGTCGGCAACGACTTCCTGATGCAGTTCCAGTCGGACGTCCTCCAGGTCCCGGTCCTCCGTCCGGAGGTCACCGAGTCCGCGGCCCGCGGGGCTGCCTTCCTGGCCGGCCTGGCGACCGGGTTCTGGGATGGCCGCCAGGGACTGGTCGACCTCGTGGGAGCTCGACCGGCGGTTCGAGCCCTCGATGGACGCCGCGACGTGTGATGCGCTCTACGAGGGGTGGCAGCGCGCCCTCAAGCGGGCCCTGGACTGGGAGAGGCACGCTGGTGCGCCATGTGCACGATCGGGGCGTCGGCGAGGGGTAGGTGCGAGCACGCGCGGTTCCCTCGGACACGCTGATCGCCACCCGATAGCCGGAGTTGGACCGGGCGACCGACCAGCCCGGGTCGCCATGACGCGGGGCCGCGGCTCGAGATAGGTCAGGCCATCGCGAGCGGTCAGAAGCCGGGCGTCCCTGCGGCCGCGAGCTCATCTGCGAGCGCGTCGAAGACGCGGGCTTCCTGGGGGTCCAGGCCGCGAGCAGGGGAGCGCAGCGTCTCCGACGTGAAGATGCCTCGACGCCGCAGGTGCCGCTTGGCGCTGAGGAGGAGCAGCTCCAGGGAGGCCGTCGCCAGGGACAGGTAGGGCAGGACGCGGCGGTACAGGGCCTCCGCCGCGGTCGCATCGTGCGAGCGCGCCAGGCGGTCCACGGCCACCATCGCCGGCCCCAGGTCGCAGCCCGGCATGCAGCCCACGGCGCCTCGCTCGACCTGGCCGAGGTAGTCGAGGCCGCCCCAGCCGGCGACCAGCTCCAGCCCCTCCGCACGGAGGGCCGACGCCTTGGGTCCGGACCCCGGGACCTCGGACTTGACCGAGCGCACGAGTGGATGCGCCGCCGCGATGGCCGCCAGCGTGGACACCTCGAGCGGTACGCCCGTCACCTGCGGCGAGTCCTGCACGAGGAGCGGCACGCCGGCCGCATCGGCGATGGTGGCGAAATGGCGCACGAGCGCCTCCCGCCCAGCCGCCTGGCGTGGCGGCAGCACCATGAGGCCCGCAGCGCCCCAGCCGACGGCACGGTGCGCACGCTCGGTGGCCACGGCGGTCACGCCATCGATGCCCACCACGAACGGGGCACGCCCCTCGCAGGCTCGCTGCCACGACCTCGAGGACATCGTCGCGCTCTGCCTCCCGGATGGCCCAGGACTCCGAGGCCAGCCCCAGTGCCACCAACCCGTGGGCGCCCTCGTCGAGCATGCACCGCGCCAGTCGTTCCAGCTCTGCGTGGGCGATGGGCTGCTGCGCTCGCGTCGCCGAACGGCGTGTGCAGGACGGGCCGGACTCCCTCGAAGGCCATGGCGTGCTCCCAGCGGTGCGGACGCCCCAGACGCTAGCGCAACCGGGCCGACCCGGCCCGTCTGCTCGCGGCCGGCGCGCTCGCGGCCGGCGGCCGTTCCCAGCGGCCTGCACCCATGCCCCGCCTGGTGCACCATCCGCTGCCCACGCGCGCGACGAGGACCAGCAGCAGGAGAAGGCGAATGGGCGGACGGCTCGAGGGGCAGGTGGCCATCATCACCGGCGGCGGCCAGGGCATCGGCGCGGCCATCGCGTCCCGTTTCGCGGCGGAAGGGCGCCCGGGTCGTCATCGCCCAGCGCGGCGAAGCCACCGGGCGAGCCCAGGTCGAGCGCATCGTGGCCGCCGGCGGCGCGGCCGCCTTCGTGCCCACCGACGTCACGGACCTGGCCCAGGTGCGACGGGTCGTGACCGTCACGCTGGAGCGCTTCGGCGCGCCGGACATCCTCGTCAACAACGCCGGCATCGCGGTCTACGTGGACCCGCTCCACGGCCACCCCGGAGGACTGGCGACGCTGCCTGGCCGTGGACCTCGACTGCGCCTGGTGGATGAGCCAGGCGGTCCTGCCCCACATGCTCGACCGCGGCGGGGCCATCATCAACATCGCCTCGACCCACGCCTTCGGCATCATCCCCGGATGCTTCCCCTACCCGGTGGCGAAGCACGGCCTCATCGGCCTGACGAGGGCCCTCGCCGCCGAGTACGCGTCGCGGGGCGTCCGCATCAACGCCATCTGCCCGGCCTACGTGGACACGCCCAGCCTGCGTGACTACTTCGGGACCTTCCCGGACCCCGACGGGAGCGGGCGCGTGCGGCCGGGCGTCACCCCATCGGCCGCATCGGCAGCCCCGACGAGATCGCCGGACCGGCCCTCTTCCTGGCCTCCGCGGACGCCAGCTTCATCTCCGGCGAGGCGCTCATGGTCGATGGCGGCATCAGCACCATCACCAATGGGCACGGCACGCCCTTCCTGCCAGGCGTCGGGCCGAGCGGCACGACCTCCGGCCTGCGGGGCTAGGACGCCGACCGCTCGACCTGCCGGGTGCGGCCCGCCTGCCTCAGGACGGAGCGACCGCACCGACGGAGACCGGCTGCCCCGGCGAGGGTCCGGGCGCGGATGGCGCGCAGCCGCTTCATGGCGTCGTTGGCGCCGCGCCCGAAGGTGTCGTGCAGGAGCCGGTACTCGGCGTAGAGCTCGTCGTAGACGGCCGCCCGCGGCGGGGTCCGGGCTGTAGCGCTCGTCGCGCAGGCGCGCCATCCGCGCGGCGGCATCCTCGATGCGGTCGTAGCCGCCGGCCGCGGCGCCGGCCGCGACCGCCGCCCACATGGCCGAGCCGAGGGCCGGCGTCTGGGGCGAGGCGGCCACGGAGATGCGCCGCTTCGTGACGTCGGCGTAGATCTGCATGAGCAGCCGGTTGCGCTCCGGCAGGCCGCCGCAGGCGACGATGTCGTTGACCGGCACGCCGGAGGCCTCGAAGGACTCGATGATCATGCGCGTGCCGAAGGCCGTGGCCTCGATGAGGGCGCGGTAGATCTCCGGCGCCGTCGGTGGCCAGGGTCGCGCCGAGGAGCAGGCCGGAGAGGTCGACGTCCACGAGGATGGAGCGGTTGCCGTTCCACCAGTCGAGCGCCACGAGGCCCGACTGGCCGGGCGCCAGCCTGGCGGCCTCGCGCTCCAGCACGGTGTGCACGTCCACGCCCTCGCGCGCGCGCCTGCTCGTGGTAGTCCGGCGGCACGAGGTTGTCCACGAACCAGGCGAAGATGTCGCCCACGGCCGACTGGCCGGCCTCGTAGCCGAAGAGCCCGGGCAGGATGCCGTCCTCGACGACGCCGCACATGCCCTCCACGACGGCCGTCCGCTCGCCCATGACCATGTGGCAGATGGACGTGCCCATGACCATGACCATGCGGCCCGGCTCCGTCACGGTGGCGGCCGGCACGGAGACGTGGGCGTCCACGTTCGCCACGGCCACGGCAGTGCCGGGTCGGAGGCCCGTCCAGGCGGCCGCCTCCTCGGTCAGGGCCCCGGCCTTGTCGCCGATGGAGGACGATGGTGCGCGACATCTTCTCGGTCCACGACGTCCGCCAGGCGCGGGTCAAGGGCCGCGAAGTAGTCGGCCGTCGGGAAGCCCTCCTGCTTGGACCAGATGGCCTTGTAGCCGGCCGTGCAGCTGTTGCGCGTCTCGACGCCGGTGAGTCGCCAGATGACCCAGTCGGCGGCCTCGATGAGCCGGTCGGCCGCGTCGTAGACGGCCGGTGCCTCGTCGAGGATCTGGAGCGCCTTGGAGTAGAACCACTCCGACGAGATCTTGCCGCCGTAGCGGGGCAGCCAGGCCTCGCCGCGCTCGCGCGCGACCTGGTTGATGCGGTCGGCCTCCGGCTGGGCGGCATGGTGCTTCCAGAGCTTCACCCAGGCGTGGGGCTCGCGGCGCAGCCCGGGCAGCACGCAGAGCGGCGTGCCGTCTGCCTTCGTGGGCAGCATCGTGCAGGCTGTGAAGTCGATGCCCACGCCCACCACCTGGGCGGGGTCCACGCCGGCCGCCGCGAGCGCCGCCGGCACGGCCTGCTGGAAGGTGCGCAGGTAGTCCTCGGGGTCCTGCAGGGCCCAGTCGGGACCCAGCCGGACGTCGTCGTCCGGGGCCGGCAGCTGCGCGTCGATGACGCCGTTGGCGTAGCGGTAGACGCTGCTCCCGAGCTCTCGGCCATCGGCGGCATCGATGACGACGGCGCGGCCGGACTCGGTACCGAAGTCGACACCGACGACGTAGCTGGGCATGGTCAGGCTCCTTTCGATGATGGGGCGGGCACGGGCCCCGTGGAGGCGCGGACGATGAGTTCCGGCTGCAGGACGGGATGGCTGTCGGCGTCGGCGCCGCCCGGGCCGATGACCAGGTCCAGGGCCGCCACGACCATGGCCTCGGTGGGCATGCGCACGGTGGTCAGGGCCGGCACGCTCACGGCGGCCACGGGGATGTCGTCGAAGCCGGAGATGGAGACGTCCGCGGGCACGCGGAGCCCACGCCGCTGGGCGGCATGCAGCATGCCGATGGCCAGCACGTCCGTGGGCGCCACGATGGCCGTGGGCGGATGCGCCAGGTCCATGAGGACGTCGAGCGCCTCCGCTCCGCCCCCGTAGTCGTTGCTCGGCGTCGACGAGGTACTCGGGGCGGCGGGCCAGGCGATGGCGGACCAATGACTGGAGGTAGGCATCCTCGCGCTCGGTGATGTCGCCCAGGCGCTTGGGCCCCGCGAACGCGATGCGCTGGTGGCCCATGCGGGCCAGGTGATCGACCACTGCGGCCATGCCGGCCCGGTTGTCCACGCTGACGGTCGGGATGCCGCTCTCCCGCGAGCCGTGCCAAAGCGCCACCACCGGGATGCTCGTGTCCTTGAGGTCCTCGACGAGCTCGGGGCGGTCACGCAGGTCGCCCAGGAAGAGCAGGGCGTCGCAGTGGCGCGCCTCCAGGATGCCCCACAGCGCCACGGCCTCGTCCGCGCTCTGGTGAGCGTGTCCCAGGACCACGTTGTAGCCCCGCCGATTGGCCTCCAGGGAGGCAGCCTCGATGGCGCCGGCGAAGAAGGGGTCGGTGACGTCGCGGACGATGACGCCGAGCAGCATGGTGGGCGCCCCGCGCAGGCCGCGGGCGAGGGGGTTGGGTCGATAGCCCAGGCGCTCGGCCGTCTCCGTGACGCGCTGGCGGGTGGCCTCCGCGATGGGCACGGCCGTGGGCGTGCCGGAGAGGACACGCGAGACCGTGGACTGCGAGACGCCCGTGGCCAGGGCGATGTCGCGCATGGTCGGCGGTGGCGTGCCACCGCGCTGGCCTTGCGGCCGGGCAGCCTTCTCCGGCTGGCTCTCCCTGCCCGATGCATGTGCCACGACCGATCCGCCCTCCGTGACCCCTGTCCACCCGCCGGCTGCGACCGGCCTGGCTGTCCCATCCGATGCCTGCCGGCGCCCCGAGTTTGACGTACAGCATACGTGTGCATACACTCGTTTGCACGCGCTGCTGAGGCGCGGGGCGGTGAGCCAGGCGTCGGCGCCGAGGGATGAGGACTGGATGCTTGCCACAGCGGCAGCAGAGCTAGGGGCCGGCGCGCCCGAGCTCGACAACGACCAGCCCACCATCCCCCAGTCGATCAACGCCATCGGCGTGGTCGATGGACCACGCGGATGGGGCTGAAGGGCCCTGTCGGGGCCGCCGGGTCCGGTGGAGCATCTGTCGCGCTACCGACCCGCCGGCCTCCGGCAGGGCAGAGTGACGGGGTCGAAGGGACCCCGACAAGAGAGGAGAGGTCCATGGTTGCTTCTCGCACGCACCGCTCCCTGGCGCTGCTCACCGCGTTGGCCCTCACGGCCTCGGCGGTCGCGGTCACCGGTGGGGCCGTGGCGGCCCAGGATGACGGCAAGTTCTGCAGCGGCACGAACATCGTCTTCTTCCCCGGCGGCACCCAGGGTGGCCCGTTCGAGACCGTCGTGGCCAACGGCGCCAAGGCGGCCGAGCTGGCCCTTGGTCCGACCGTGCAGTACGTCTGGTCCGACTGGGATCCGTCCAAGATGATCACCCAGTTCGGCGAGGCCGTGGCCACCAGCCCGGACGGCATCGCCGTCATGGGTCACCCCGGTGACGAAGCCTTCAAGCCGCTCATCGACGAGGCCGTCGCCAGCGGCATCGTCGTCACGGTCATGAACACCGAGCTTCCGGAGACGCAGGCGGCCAACGTCACGGCGGGCACCGGCTACGTCGGCGCCGTGCTCTACAAGGCCGGTGGCGACCTGGCCCGCGAGGCCATCAAGCGCGGCGGCCTGCAGGCCGGCGACAAGGTCTTCCTGTGGGGCCTGGAGGCCCAGCCGGGCCGCGGCCAGCGGACCCTGGGCATCCACGACGCCCTGACCGAGGCCGGCATGGACGTCATCTACCTCGAGATCGACGACGCCACCAACGCCGACCCGTCGGCCGGCATCTCGACCTTCACGGGCATGGCCTCCGCCAACCCCGAGCTCAAGGCCGCCTTCTTCGATCACGGCAACGTGACGTCGACGGCGCAGGCCTACCTGGAAGCGGCGGGCATCGCGCCCGACGCGGTCTACGTGGCCGGCTTCGACCTGGCCCCGGCCACCATCGCCGCCATCCAGAGCGGCTACGTGGACCTGGCCATCGACCAGCAGCAGTGGCTGCAGGGCTTCGAGGCCATCGCCCAGATCTGCCTCTCGGCCAACTACGGCTTCAGCGGCCTCTTCATCGACACCGGCGGCGGCTTCGTCGACGCCAGCAACATCGACATGGTCGCTCCGCTCGTCGAGCAGCAGATCCGCTAGTGACCGACCAGCACGCCGTGGTGGACGGCGTGCCGGCTGGCGAGGGCTCCGGCCCTCGCCAGCCGGCCTCGCTGCGCCTTGAGCTCCGCAACGTCTACAAGTCCTTCGGCGGCGTCCAGGTCCTCCAGGACGTCAGCTTCCGCCTGGCGAGCGGCGAGGTCGTGGGCCTGCTGGGCGACAACGGCGCCGGCAAGTCCACCCTCATCAAGGTCATCACCGGCGTCCACCAGCCGGACCAGGGCGAGATCCTCTTCAACGGCCAGCGTGGTCCACGGCCTCGACGTGCAGAAGGCGCGAGCCCTCGGGGTCGAGACCGTCTTCCAGGAGCGCGCCCTGGCCGAGCAGCTGCCGCTCTGGCGCAACATCTTCATGGGTCGCGCGGTCGCGAACCGCCTCGGGTTCCTGAAGGTCGGCGAGATGCGCCGCATCACCGAGGAGCTCATGAGCGAGTCGATGGGCTTCACGTCCGCCGTGCTCACGCCGGACACCACGGTCACGGGGCTCTCCGGCGGAGAGCGCCAGGGCCTGGCCATCGTGCGCGCGCTGCACTTCGAGGCGGACATCATCATCCTCGACGAGCCGACGATGGGCCTCTCGCTCAAGGAGACGGAGAAGCTCCTCCACTTCGTGGATGGCATCCGCACGGCCGGCAAGTCGGCCATCTTCATCGACCACAACATCTTCCACGTCTACTCGGTGGCCGACCGCATCGTCATCATCGACCGCGGGCGCGTGGCCGGCGAGTTCCCGACCTCGCGCTACAGCCTCAACGAGCTCATGGACATCATGCGCGAGATCGCCTCCACCGGAGTCTTCCAGTCCGACCGCGCCGCGGCCGCCGCGAGCCGCGCGGAGGTGATGGCATGAGTGCCGCCGCCGCGCCCGCCCGCGAGGCCCCCAAGCGCAGCTCGGCGGGCATCTTCGCCCGCCGCTGGGCCTCCCAGATCGGCATCACCGTGGCCTTCGTGCTGCTGTGGCTCATCTTCTTCGTCATGGCGCCGATGACCTTCGGCTCCGACCGCATCTACCTCTCCTACGCGCAGACGGTGCCCTACTTCGCCATCGTGGCCATGGCGCTCACGATGGTCATCGTGGCCGGGGACATCGACCTCTCGTTCCCCTCGATCATGGCCCTGGGCATGGTCGGCTTCGTGTGGACCTGGGAGGCCACCGGACAACGTGGCCCTCTCGGCCATCGCGTCGCTGGCCGTGGGCGCCGGCGCCGGCCTCTTCAACGGCCTCGTCGTGACGGTCGTCGGCCTGCCCTCGCTGGTGGTGACCATCGGCACGCAGTTCCTCTTCCGGGGCCTGGTGCTGGTGCTCGTGGGCGGCAAGTCGTTCGCGCTGGCATCGACGCGCGGCGATCCCACGCGCGACTTCCTGGTGGGCAAGACCGTCCTGGGCATCCCCATGGAGTTCTGGTGGCTGGTGCTGGTGACGGTCGTGGCCTGGCTGCTGCTGAACCGGCATCGCCTGGGCCAGAACACCTACGTCATCGGCGACAACAAGCAGGCCGCCGCCCTGATGGGCATCCCCATCCAGCGCACCCGCATCATCCTCTTCGTGCTGACCGGGCTGACGGCGGCCCTGGCCGGCATGCTCAACAGCCTCCAGATCGTGAACTTCTACCCGGGCATGGGTGATGGCTACCTGCTGCCGACCCTGGCCGCCGTCTTCGTGGGCGGCACGTCCGTCTTCGGTGGGCGGGGCAGCATCTACGGCACGCTGGTCGGCGCCTTCATGATCGGCGGCATCCAGGCCGGCATCGTGGCCGCGGGGCTCACCAACTACCTGGAGCAGTTCATCTACGGCGCCGTCATCCTCATCGCTGTCTCGATCCACGCGATCCTGCAGCGCCGCTTCGAGCGCTGACGGTGAGCGGAGCGACCGACGCGACGACCGACCGGGTCGACCGAGACGAGCGGGCCCGACCTCATGGTGCTGGCCGCCGAGTTGGCGGCCGAGCTCGACGATGTCGGCAGCGCCGGGGATGGCGGGGTCGTGGCGTACCGTCGGGGCGGCACGGTCTTCGCCCGTGTCTCGGCCGATGCCCTGGAGGTGCGGCTGCCGCCGGACATCGCCGACGCCGCCCTGCGAACGCCGGACACCGTGGCGTTGCCGGAAGGGGTGGGCTGGCTTCGCTTCACGCCGGTCGGGCGAGAGCGCCACGTGGTCGACCGCGCCACGGCCTGGTTCCAGATGGCCTGGCGGCACGCCGCCGGCCGCTGAGGAGACGGCCGATCCTCGGAGCGGCAGGGATCAGGACGCCCCGGGGTGACCCGGGGCGTCTGGCTGGACGTGCCGTCGTCGGCGCGCGAGGCGCCGCGAGGCCCTCGGTGCCGAGCGGCTGCCGCCGCTCGGGACGCGCCGCCGCGTGGGCTCAGGCGGCGCTGCTGGCCTCCGTGCTCGGGGCGGCCACCAGCTCGCCCAGGCCGAACTTCTTCTCCAGCGACTCCATGGGCTGGAAGCCGACGACGCCGCGGGGCTGGTCGCCCGGCTTGAAGTAGGCGATGGTGGGGATGCTCATGATCTGGTAGGCCTGCGAGAGGCCGGGGTTCTTGTCCACGTCCACCTTGACGACGTCGACGATGCCCTCGTACTTCGCGGAGAGCTTCTCCATCTCCGGCGCGACGAGCTTGCAGGGGCCGCACCAGACGGCCCAGAAGTCGACGACGACGGGCTTGTCGTTCTTGAGCACCAGCTCCTCGAAGGTGGCGTCGGTAGCTTCCTTGATGGCCATGTTCCTGTCTGTCCTTTCTCCGCTCGAGGCGGTCACCTTCCGCCCGAGGCGGGATACCGAGACGCTAGCTCGCGACCGACTTGATGAGCCGGTAGGCCTCCAGGATCCGGGGATCCGTGAGGCGGTAGTAGACGGTGCTGCCTTCCCGCCGTGAGACCACCAGCCCGGCCGACCGAAGGACGGCGAGGTGCTGGCTCATGTTGGGGACCTGGCAGCTGGCCTCGCGCGACAGGTCGCTCACCGAGCGTTCCCCGTCCGAGAGCAGCTCCAGCACGCACAGCCGCTTGGCATCGGCCAGGGCACGGCTGATGGCCGCGTAGCGCTGGCGCTCCACATCCGTCGTGACGGCCGACCCGTCCTCGCGGATCGTGTCGGCGTCGACTGCTGTCGTCATGCGCGGATGTTCTCATCATTTGCGCAAACACGCAAGTGCCAGTGAAGTCGAGCGTCAGGCCCACCAGCGAGCGCGAGGCCCGAGCCCGAGCGTCGGTGACGTCGCACGAGCACGGGGCCCCGAGGCCAGGCCCGAGCCGTGTCGCTCGTCTTGCTCCGGCCGGCGTGAGATCAGTCGTAGCCCAGCTCGTGGAGGCGTTCGTCGCTGATGCCGGCGTGGTGGGCGAGCTCGTGGACGACCGTGCGGCGGACCTCATCCGCCAGCTCGGCGGGATCCGCGAAGTCGGTCTCCAGCGGGATGCGGAAGAGGCTGATCTTGTTGGGGAAGGCGACCATGTCCGCCCCCCACTCGGTGGCCGGCACGCCCTCGTAGAGACCGTAGAGCCAGCCCTCTTCCTGCGCCGCCGGCCGCGGACTGGTCCGCGTCCGGCACGTCCTCGATGACGATGGCGACGTCCTCGAGCAGGCGGCGGAACTCTGCGGGCAGGTCCTGCAGCGCCTCATCGACGAGGGTCTCGAAGGGCACGTGACGCGGCTCCGGCAGGCGGACACGCCGCGCCGGGTGGCGGCGGGCGAGATCCCCACGGCGTCGCAAGGGCATGGCCGCAGCATCGCACGTGTGCGGTCGCGGCGCCGCGGCCGCTCCTATCCTTGCGTCATGGGTGCACCCCCGTGACCGACGTCGAGCCCGTGGCCGGCGACCCTGCGGTGCCACCGGGAGGCGCGTCCACCGGCCCGCCCGCCCGAGTCGATGGTCGTGACGCTCCAGTCGGGCGAGCGCATCCACTACCTGGACTGGTCGGCGCGCCAGGAGGGCCGGCCCATCGTGCTCGTCCACGGGCTGTCCCGCACCGCCTGGAGCTGGCCGCCCGTGGCTCGTCGTCTGGCCTCACGTCACCCGGTCGTGGCGCCCGACCTGCGCGGCCACGGCGCCTCTGATGCACCGCTCCAGGGATACGACCTCGAGACCCTGGCCCTGGACGTGCTCACGGTGATGGCGGGCTGTGGCTGGGGAGAGTCGGTGGCCGGGCCACCGGCCGTCGTGGCCGGCCACGGGCTGGGGGCCATGGTGGGCGTGCAGATGGCCCGCCTGCAACCGGCATCGGTGGCCGGGCTGGCGCTGCTCGACGGCGGCTGGGAGTCCATGCTGGAGGCGACCCGGATGCTGCCCATGCAGCTCGTGGAGGCCATGGCCGAGCCGCCGGAGGTGCTCGCCTCCATGGACGCCTGGCTGGCTGACCGCCGGGACTTCGATGCCGACTCCTGGGACGCCGACCAGGAGGTCGCGGCACGCGCACAGGTCATCGAGACGCACGCCGGGCGGGTGGGACTGGTGACGAAGGGCTCCGTCATCCGGCGCGTCGTGGAGGCCATGTACGCCTACCAGCCGCAGGCGTCGCTGGCCGAGGTGCGCTGCCCGGTCGGCGTGCTGGTGGCCGACGCGCCTACGGCCGACGACGAGGACCAGCGCGAACGGCTGCTGGCCCTTGAAGACGTGCAGCGGGCGCGGGCAGCCGCCGGGTTGCCCCCCGCACGGGTGCGTCGCCTCGCGGGCGCTGGCCACGACCTGCTGCGCTATCGACCGACCGCTGTCGCCGAGTTGCTCGCCGAGCTGGCCGACCCCTGACGCGAGGCCGCGACCCGAGGCGGGACGGGCGCCCAGCGGAGTACCATGTCGCCATCGTGGGACCCGAGCTCGTCATCCTCATCATCGTGCTCGTCGTCGTCGTCTTCTGGCGCGGGCCGTCGACGCTGCCCAAGCTGGGCGAGGCCCTGGGCAAGGCCGTCAAGGGCGCGCGGGACAACATGCCCGGCGCTGGCGACGACGCCGCCGACCAGGAGTCGTCCGGTGAGTCGACGGACGGCAGTCCGCGCACCGGCTCCTGACGGTCGACGACAGCGAGGAGCGTCAGATCACGCGCAGTGACGACCGCGCGCCCCGGCTGAGCGAGCCGGAGGTGCAGGGAGCCGCGGCGCCTGGCGATCACGCCATCGAATCGGCCGTCACGGCCATCCTGTCGGCAGTCGGCGAGGACCCCTCCCGCGAGGGCCTCGTGGACACCCCGGCACGCGTGCGGCGCATGTACGCGGAGCTCACGGCGGGCTACGCGGCGGACCCCGACGAGGTCCTCAACGACGCCGTCTTCGACGTCGGCTACAGCGAGATGGTGCTCGTCAAGGACATCCCCTTCCACTCGCTCTGCGAGCACCACCTGCTGCCCTTCGCCGGCTCCGTGGCGGTGGCCTACATCCCCAACGGCCGCGTCATCGGCCTCTCCAAGATCCCGCGCGTCGTGGACATGTACGCGCGCCGGCTGCAGGTCCAGGAGCGCCTGACCCAGCAGGTGGCGGACTTCCTCATGGAGCGCCTCGCGCCGAAGGGCGTCGGCGTCGTCGTGGAGGCCACGCACCTCTGCGCCAGCATGCGCGGCATCCGCAAGCCGGGCATGGTCATGACCACGTCCGCCGTGCTGGGCATCTTCCGTCGCAGCGAGAAGACGCGCGCCGAGTTCTTCAGCCACCTGCAACGCCCCTCGAGCGGCGCTCCGTAGCTGCCCGATCGACCACCGCGCACGCTACGATCATGGCGATGACCGAACGACCGCTCAAGGTGCTCATCGCCAAGCCCGGCCTGGACGGCCACGACCGCGGCGCCAAGGTGCTGGCGCGCGGCCTGCGGGACGAGGGCTTCGAAGTCGTCTACACGGGCCTGCGCCAGACGCCGGAGATGGTCGCCACGGCGGCCCTCCAGGAGGACGTGGACGTGGTCGGGCTGTCGATCCTCTCGGGCGCCCACCTCACGCTCCTGCCCCGCATCTGCGAGCTGCTGCGCGAGCAGGGCCAGGCTGACGTCCTGGTCACGGCCGGCGGCATCATCCCCGACGAGGACATCCCGGCCCTCGCAGGAGGCCGGGGTGGCGGCCGTCTTCGGGCCCGGCACGAGCATCGGCGAGGTGGCCGCCTTCATGCGGGAGCACGCGCCGCAGCGGTCGGAGTGACCGAGCGCCCGAGCGCCGGCGCGCTCCGGCTGCCGCAGGCGGCGTCCCGCCTGCGCCGAGCGCCGGGACGGCCCGCCTCGCCGACCGGACGCCCGCGCCGGCTCCCGCCTGGCGCTCTCGCGCCTGCTGACGGCCATCGAATCGCGCACGGCGGCCGCGGAGGAGGCCCTGCGCAGCCTCTACCCGGAGGCTGGCGGCGCCCACCTCGTCGGCGTCACCGGCCCCCCGGGCGGCGGCAAGTCCACGCTCGTGGCCGCCCTCGTCGCGGAGGTGCGCGCCAGCCGGCCGGGCCGTGGCCGTCCTGGCCATCGACCCCTCCAGCCCCGTCACCGGCGGCGCCATCCTGGGCGACCGCATCCGCATGCAGCAGTACGCCGCTGACCGCGGACGTCTTCATCCGCTCCATGGCCTCGCGCGGGCACCTGGGCGGCCTGGCCGGCGACGACGGCCGAAGTCGGCGGCGGCCCTGGCGGCCTGCGGCTTCGACCTCGTCTTCATCGAGACCGTGGGCACGGGCCAGAGCGAGGTGGAGGTGGCGGCCATCGCCGACACGACGGTCGTCGTCCAGGCGCCCGAGATGGGCGACGAGGTGCAGGCCCTCAAGGCCGGCCTGCTGGAGGTGGCGGACATCGTCGTCGTCAACAAGTCGGACCGACCCGGCGCCGACCGCGCCGCCGCCCAGCTGCGGGCCATGCTGACGATGGGTGCCGACGCAGGAGCCAGGCCGATGGCGAAGGCCAGGTGGACACGCTGACGAGCGACTCGCGGCGACCTCGCCCCAAGCGCCCATCGGTCCTGCTGGCCTCCGGCCTGACGAGTGCCGGGGTGCCTGAGCTGCTGGCCGCGCTGGACGACCACCACGCCCGCCGGGCTTCGACCGCTCTGCCCCATGCCGCCCGGCTGGCCCGGGCACGCGCCCAGGTGGAGGGCATCCTCGCCGACCGGGTGCGCGAGGCGCTCTGGTCCGCGGACAGCCGCGCCGCCACCGACGCCCTGGTGGCACGGGTCGCCGCGCACGAGGTCGATCCCTACGCGGCCGCCGACGACCTCCTGGAGGACACTGGCGCGGCACGCCTGACGGCGTATGGTACCCTACGTAGGGTATGAACAAGACATCCGTGTACCTCAACCAGGACGAGGCGGAAGGGCTCAGGCGGGTCTCGGTCATGACCGGTCGATCGCAGGCGGAGCTGATCGTGAAGGGGTCCGGCGTGTGATCGCCGCCATGGAGAGCGAGCCGAGGGTCTTCCACAGCATGGGCGTCGGGCATGGCGGAGGCAGCCAGCCGAGTGGCTGGTCTGCCGACGAACTCTACGAGTGGGTCATGGGCCGGCGCTGAGTGGCGCTCGTCGTCGATGCCAACTGCCTGTCCAGCCAGGTCGATGCCGCTGAGCCACGGCACCAGGACGTCACGGCCCTCCTGCGCGCGGAGCGGCAGACGCTCGTCACGACGGAACTCGCCGTCGCGGAGGCCGACTACCTGATCCTCGGCCGCCTGGGGACGACGCGGAGCTGGCTTTCCTGACCGATCTCGCCGAGCGGTACTTCGATCGTCGACTGTCTCGACCGCAGGGAGCTGCGTCGACGGCCCTGCAGGTCGTGGCCCGCTACCGTGACCTGGGGCTCGGCAGCTCGCGGCGCTGGCTCGGCCCTCGTGATGACAGCTGTTCTCAAGCGACCTGTTGCGGACGGAACTGCTGCGAGCGACCCGCGTCGTCGCGCCGGAACAGATGGTGCAGGCGCGTGCGATCCTCGAGTCACTGATGCTGGTGCGGCTCACGACCAGCCTGTGTGAACGGGCGGCCATGTTGGAGCCGAGCGGGTTGCGCAGTCTCGACGCCCTGCATCTCGCGGCCGCACTGGAGATCGGGGACGAGCTGGAGGGTGTCGTGACCTACGACCGGCGCCTGGCGGCCGGCGCCGCTGCGCTCGGCATCACGGTCGTGACGCCGACCTGATGCGGCACGGCTGCAGGGCCGCTCGGTCAGTCCTCGCAGTCGATGCACCGGTCAGCGATGAGCCTCGTCGCCGACCGCTGCGACTGCGGGATCGCCGCGGCCCATCGCCCTTGCGCGGTCAGCCTCATGCGCCCGGCGCTGGCCAGCGAGCGCAGCCAGTTGGCGAGCAGCTCCATGCCGTCGGTGGTGAGGATCGATTCGGGGTGGAACTGGATGCCCTCGACGGGGTAGGTCCGGTGCCGCAGGCCCATGACCAGGCCGTCCGGCGAGGTGGCCGTACCTCCAGCTCGGCGGGCAGCGCTGTCGCGTGCCACGGCCAGCGAGTGGTAGCGGCCGGCCTGCATCGGGGTGGCCAGGCCGGTGAAGCAGCCCACGCCGCGGTGGTCCACGGCCGACCGCTTGCCGTGCACGGGCTCCACCGTGATGACCTCGCCGCCATAGGCCAGGCCGATGGCCTGGTGGCCGAGGCAGACGCCCAGGATGGGCGTCGTCCGGCCCGAAGCGCCGGATGACGTCCAGCGAGATGCCCGCGTTCTCCGGCCGTGACGGCCCCGGGCTGATGACGATGCCGTCCGGCGCCAGGGCCTCGATGCCCGCCAGGTCGATCTCGTCGTTGCGCGCCACCGTCACGTCAGCGCCCAGCTGGCAGAGGTACTGGTAGAGGTTGTAGGTGAACGAGTCGTAGTTGTCGAGCAGCAGGATGCGCAGGCCCGCGCCCGGCTGATCGATGGGGGTCGGCGTCCGGTCGATCACGGGGCTCGCTCCTGTCTCCGCGCGGCCTGGATGGCTTCCGCGTCCGCGATGGCGGCCAGGATGGCCCCGGCCTTGGCGGCCACCTCTGCCGACTCACGCTCCGGCACGGAGTCGGCCACGATGCCGGCCCCGGCCTGGACGTGGGCCACGCCGTCCACGAGCACCATGGCCCGGATGGTGATGGCCACCTCCACGTCGTCGGGGGCCAGGAAGCCCACGGCGCCGCCGTAGGGCCCGCGCCGCTCCTGCTCCAGTCCCGCGATGGCCTGCATGGCGCGCACCTTGGGCGCGCCCGAGAGCGTCCCGGCCGGGAACACGGAGCGCACCGCGTCGAAGGCGTCGCGGTCCGGCCGAAGCCGACCCTCCACCTCGGAGACGATGTGCATGACGTGCGAGTAGCGCTCGATGCTGTGCAGGGCCGGCACGGTCACGCTGCCGGGGACCGCGACGCGGCCGACGTCGTTGCGGGCGAGGTCCACGAGCATGGCGTGCTCGGCCAGCTCCTTCTCGTCGGCCAGGAGGTCCGCCTCCAGCTCCATGTCCCGCTGCGGATCGGCCGAGCGTGGACGCGTGCCCGCGATGGGCCGCGTCGAGACGACCCCGTCGCGCACCCGCACGAGCAGCTCCGGTGAGGCTCCCAGCATGGATCGGCCGGGGCCGAGGTCCACGGCGAAGAGGTGCGGTGAGGGGTTGATGCGCCGCAGCGAGCGGTAGACCGTCCAGCGGGCCGACGGGGCAGGGCCTGGAGAAGCGCCGCGCCAGCACGGCCTGCAGCATCTCGCCGGCCCGGATGTCGCGCACGAGGCTGGCCACCCCGGCCTCGTAGCGCGGGTCGGCCGCGGGCGGGGCAGGTCGCACCGCATCGCGCGGGATGACGGTGGCGGCCTCGTCGGCGCTGGGGCGCGCCAGCCGGTCGGCCGTGTCCGCCAGGCGCTCCTCCGCGCCGGGCCCGTCGATGGTCGCCAGGGTCGCGGTCTGGGCCAGGTGGTCGAAGACGATGAGCACGTCCGGCAGGTGGAAGAGGGCCTCCGGCAGGCCGATCGGGTCCGCCGACGGCACCGGCAGGCGTTCCCAGCGCGCGGCTGCCTCGTAGGCCAGGTAGCCCACCCCGGATGCCAGCGAGACGGGCAGGTGCACCGGGGCTCGAAGCGCTGGGCAGGAGCCGCCGCAGGGCCTCCAGCGGGTCGTGGGCGTCGAAGCGGTCGACCTCGGCGTAGTCCCGGTCGAGCACGTGGCTGTGCCGCCCGCCAGGCTGAGGATGCGGCCGCGCACGCCGACCATGGAGTAGCGGCCGTAGCGCGCGCCGCCCTCCACCGATTCGAGGATGAAGGCGAGGCGGTCGCGCAGCCGCAGGGCGGCCGTCACGGGAGAGATGGTGTCCGCGCTCAGCTCCACGGCGGCGACGCCGTGGAGGCCGGGGCGGGGAAGGAGGGCGGTCATGGCGGTCCTCGGGTGACTCGGGGCGAGCTGGCCGCCGGGCCTGCTCGTGGAGGAAGTCGATGGCTTCGAGGTAGCCACGCCAGCCGCGCCCCATGATGCGGTGGCTGACCACGGGCGTGATGACCGAGACCCGGCGCCACGCCTCGCGCGAGAGGATGTCGCTGATGTGGACCTCCACGCGTCGGGCACTCGGCGCCGATGAGCGCGTCGTGGAGGGCGTACGAGGTGTGGGTCAGGGCACCCGGGTTGATGACGATGGCGTCGTAGTCGCGCTGCTCGATGCGGTCGATGAGGGCGCCCTCGTGGTTCGACTGGAAGGCCACCAGCGAATGGCCCAGCCGCCTCGGCGTGCTCCGCGGCGGCCCGCTCGACCTGGGCCAGCGTGGTCGTGCCGTAGATCTCCGGCTGGCGCAGCCCCAGGCGACCGAGGTTGGGGCCGTTGAGCAGCAGGATGCCGTCATCGACCGTGCGCCTGCGGCTCGCGTGGCTCACGGCCTGGATGACGCGCATGGCGGCTTGCAGCTCGGCCTCGCTGACGTCGTCGACCTCCTCGACGCGACCGACGGCCATGGGCAGGATCCAGCGCTGCCGTCCCCTGTGGCGCTTCTTGTCGCTGCCCAGGGCCCGCGTCACGACCGCGGGGTCGAAGGTGCGCCGCAGCCGGTAGCCGAGGCCGGCCACGACGGCATCGATGCGCTCCGCCAGGCCCGCCTCCGCGCCCCGCCCGGCGGCGATGGCGGCCACGGCGCGCAGGCCCAGCACGACCGCCTGGCCGTGCGGCAGGCGGTAGCCGCTCTCGATCTCCAGGGCATGCCCGAGGGTGTGGCCCAGGTTGAGGCTGCGCGCCGCTCGCCCTGCTCGAAGGGGTCGCGGTCGACGACGCCCAGCTTGAGCCGGACGGAGCGGTCGATGATGGCGAAGCGGGCGGCCTCGTCGTCGCGCAGCGCGGCCCGGCCGCGGGTCTCCACGAGCTGCCACAGGCCCGGGTCGCCGATGAGCCCGGCCTTGAGCGACTCGGCCATGCCGTCCAGGCGGCGCGCGCGCGGCAGCGTGCGCAGGGCCGCCAGGTCGCCCACGATGGCCACGGGCGGCCAGAAGGCGCCCGCGGCGTTCTTGGCCGCGGACAGGTCCACGCCGACCTTGCCGCCGATGGCCGCGTCCGTCATGCCCAGCCAGGTCGTCGGCAGGGCCACGAAGGGCACGCCGCGCAGGTAGAGGGCCGCCGCCGCGCCGACGACGTCCGTGGTCGTGCCGCCGCCGACGCCCACCCAGGCATCGCCCCGCTCGGCGCCCATGGCGCTGGCCGCCTCCAGCAGCCGCTCCACGGCCCGCAGGCGCTTGCTTCGCTCGCCGGCCGCGAGCACCAGCCGGCGGCCGTCGGGGAGGGCGGCCATGAGGCCGGGCAGCAGGTCCGCGGGTCGGCGGTCGGCGACCACGACCGGAGCGCCACTGCTGGCCCGCGCCGAGCACCTCGCCCAGGATGGCCCCGTCCAGGTCGCGGCCGAGGGTCACGCGTGCCGATCGGCGGGCCCATGGGGTGGTCGCGCCGGACCTCCGCGTCGAACAGGCGCCGGGCGGCCGGGCGGCCGGTGTCCGCCGCCGCGAGGATGGTGGCCGCGATCGACTCGGTCGGCGCGGAGGCGTCAACGCGCAGGTCGGCGGCTCGGTAGAACGGGGTGCGGGCGGTGCGCAGGGCGGCGAGCCGGCCGGCCGCGTCGCCGTCGAGCATGGGCCGCTCCTCGTCGTGCGAGGCCAGGCGGGCCAGCAGCACCTCGTCCGGGGCGTCCAGCCAGGCGACGGTGCCGGCCTCCCAGAGCTGCCAGCGGTTGAGCGGGTCGATGACCGCCCCGGCCCCGGTGGCGATGACGGCGCCCGGGACCTCGCAGGCCCGGGCCAGCACGGCGGATTCGATCTCCCGGAAGCGCCGCCTCGCCGCGCTCGCGGATGAGGTGAGCGGGGTGGGCGCCCTCGCGTGACTCGATGTCCGCGTCGAGGTCCAGCAGGGGACGGCCAGGCTGGCGGGCCAGGAGGCGGCCGACCGTCGACTTGCCGCTTCCCGAGAGGCCGACCAGGACGATGGCGTCAGGCATCCGAGCGGCCTCCCAGCTCCGCGTCCAGGGCCGTGCGCATCGCCTCCACCGGGGCCGACCGACCGAGCCAGAGCTCCAGCGAGCGGCAGGCCTGGCCGAGCAGGATGCCCGCCCCTGCCTCCGCGGGCGCGCCGGCCGCGCGCGCCTCGCGCACGAGCCGCGTGGGGCTGGGCCGGTAGACGAGGTCGAGGACCGCCAGGTCCGGACGCAGGAGCCGGCGCCGGGACGGGGCTCGTCATCGCTGCCGGTGCCCACCGGCGTCGCGTTCACGAGCAGGTCGGCGCCAGCCAGCTCCTCCGCCAGGCGATCCAGCGAGCCGTCCGAGCGGCGCAGCACGCTGACGCGCCCGGCGCCCACGTGCGCCAGGGCCAGCTGCACGGCCCGCCCGGCGCCGCCGGCGCCCAGCACGACGGCCCGGTCGATGCCGTCCGGGCAGCAGCGCGCCGCAGCGCGTCCACGGTGCGCCGGCAGGTCCGTGTTGTGGCCGACCAGGCGGCTGCCGTCGCGGACGACGACAGTTGACGGCAGCTGCCTCACGGGCCGCGTCCGGGACAGCTCGTCCACGAGCGCCGCCACGGCGGCCTTGTGGGGAACGGTCACGTTGGCGCCACCGGCATCGGCGGCACGCAGCGCTGCCACGGCGGCCGGGACCTCGTCGGGGGCGACATCGGCCAGGACGTAGCGGTGCGGCAGGCCGAGGGCGGCGAAGGCGGCCGCCATCATGGCCGGCGATGCCGAGTAGGCGATGCCCTGGCCGAGCAGCCGGAACGTCAGGCGTCGGCGGCAGCGACTCCGTCACGTGCCTGGTCAGCCATCAGGCGTCCTGGCCGCCCACCGGCGTGGCCGACTCGGCGGCCGTGTCGGGGAGGCTGGGGAGCCCATCGCGCGCCTCGGCGCGCCGTCCGCGCGGGCCCGCCGAGCGGGCGCGCCGCCGGCGCACGGCTGCCCGCACGTCGCCGATGGTGTCGCCACCCAGGTCCGCCAGCAGGGCGTCGGCCAGGGCCAGCGCCAGCATCGCCTCGCCCACCACGGCGGCCCGCGGCATGATGGCCACGTCGCTGCGCTCGATGTGGGCGCGGCGCACCTCGCCGGTCTCGAGGTCCACGGCGTCGAGCGGCTTGCGCAGCGTGGAGACCGGCTTCACCGCCACGCGCGCCACGATGGCGGCGCCGTTGCTCATGCCGCCCTCCGTGCCGCCGGCGCGGTTCGTCTTGCGCGCCCAGCCCGGTGCGCCCGGCACGACCTCGTCATGGACGGCGCTGCCGCGCCGGCTCACCACGCCGAAGCCGAGGCCGATCTCCACGCCCTTCACGGCCTGGATGCCCATGAGCACGGCCGCGATGGCCGTGTCCAGGCGCGTGTCCCACTCGGCGTTGGAGCCGATGCCCACGGGCATCCCCTCCGCCACGACCACGAACGAACCGCCGACCGAGTCGCCGGCCTCGATCGCGGCGTCGACCTCGGCCCGCATGGCGATCTCCGCGACGGGATCCGGGCAGCGCAGCGGGCGTCGGGGCGCGCCGGTCGGCATCGGCCCAACCGGCCGGGACGAGCGCCACGGGGTCGTCGCTGCCGCCGAAGGCGCGAACCGGGCCGAGCTGGTCGACGAAGGACCAGATGGTCACGCCGCACGTCGCCAGGAGTTGTCGGCAGACGGCGCCGGCCGCCACGCGCGGGGCCGTCGAGCGGGCTGAGGCCCGTTCCAGGACGTCGCGGATGTCGCCGCGTGTCGTACTTGATGGCGCCCGCCAGGTCGGCGTGGCCGGGGCGGGCCAGCGTGATGGGCCTGGGGCGCCCGGCCGCGGGGCCGCGGCTCGACCGACATGCGCTCCGCCCAGTCGGCCCAGTCGCGGTTGGGGATGCTGAAGGCGAGCGGAGAGCCGAGCGTGCGCCCGAAGCGCAGGCCGGCCGTCCACACCACGCGATCCTGCTCGATCTGCATGCGCCGGCCGCTGCCGTAGCCGTGCTGGCGCCGTGCCAGCTCTCGGTCCACGTCCGACGTGGAGACGCGCAGGCCGGCCGGCAACCCGTCGAGGATGCCGGACAGGCCGGGTCCGTGGGACTCGCCGGCGGTCAGGAGTCGCAAGCGTCGCAGGGTCATCGGCTGAGGGTCTCCAGGTCCGTCCAGAACGAAGGGTAGGAGACGGCCGCGCAGGCGGGATCGTCGATGGATACGGTACCTGCCACGCCGCAGGTCGCGGCGATCGCGAAGGCCATGGCGATGCGGTGATCGCCCTGGGTGCGGATGTCCGCCTCCCGGGGCCGACCCCGACCGACCGACCAGCCGTCCGGGCGCTCCTCGACGCGGGCGCCGATGGCGGCCAGGTTGGCCACCACGAGCGCGATGCGGTCCGATTCCTTGACCCGCAGCTCCGCCGCGTCGCGCAGCTCGCTGCGTCCCTCCGCCGCGGCCATGGCCACGCCGATGAGGGGCAGCTCGTCGATGACGTCGGCCACCCGGTCGCCCTCGATGGTGATGGCGCGCAGGGGCTGGCCGCCGCGCACGGTGATGGTGCCCACCGGCTCGGGATGGTCCTCCAGCGGAGCCGTCGATGGCGACATCGATGTCCGCGCCCATCTCGCGCAGCACGTCGATGATGCCGACGCGTGACGGGTTGAGGCCGACGCCCTCGAGGCGGATCTCTGCCGTGCGGGATGCAGGGCGCCCGCGACCAGCCAGGCGGCCGCGGACGAGATGTCCCCCGGGACGCTCACCGAGCGAGCGGCGAAGCCGGCCGGCCCCTCGATGGTCGTGACGAGGCCGTCGCGGCGGACCGGCGCGCCCAGCCAGGCCAGCATGCGCTCGGTGTGGTCGCGCGTGGGCCCGGGCACCTCGATGCTGGTCGTGCCGTCGGCCGCCAGGGCGGCCAGGCTGAGGCAGCCGATGACCTGGGCGCTGGCCACCGCGGGCCGGTGGGCCATGGCGCGCAACGGGCGCCGCCCGGTGATGCGCAGCGGGGCATGGCCGTCGCTCGTCTCGATGGTCGCGCCGACGTCGCGCAGCGGCCCCGCGATGCGCTCCATGGGCCGGCTGGAGAGCGAGGCGTCGCCGATCAGCGTGGCCGTGCCCGGTCGGCCCGCGAGGGCGCCGGCCAGCAGCCGCATGGCGGTCCCGGCGTTGCCGCAGTCGAGCGTCTCACCGCCGTCGCCCGGGCAGACGCGCCGCCGCCGGCGTGCCGCCGCCCCGGATGGTGGCCACCGTCACCCCGGCGGCATCCGTGACGAGGTCCGTGACGGCGCCCAGGCTGCGCAGGGCGCCGGCCATGGAGAGGACGTCGCCACCGGGTCGGTCGAGGCGGACCGTGGCCGACCCGGCGCCCATGGCGTCGAAGAGGAGCGCGCGGTGTGCCGACCGACTTGTCAGCCGGGAGCCGCAGCCGGCCCTCAAGGCGTGCCGCGGCCGTGACGACGCCGGACGGCCGCCCCGGGCGCTGGGCCCGGCCGCCCGCCATCGTCACCGTGGGCGTGCCCTCGACCGAGGTGCCGCCGCTCGGCGAGCCGGCCGCCGCGGCTGCTGCCTCCCGGTCAGCTGCGCTGCGGCGCTGGGCGGAACGCGAGACCCGCAGGATGGCGCCGAAGACCATCTCGCGCTCCTCCGCCGTCAGGACCCCACCCTCGAGGTGTGCGGCCCGCTCGATGAGCTCACGCTCGCGGCCCACGTCGTGGCCGTGATCGTCCGCGGCGCGCGTCTGCTGCACCGCGACCGAGAGCTCCGCACGCTCCTCCAGGAGGGCCGCGATGCGGGCATCGACGTCCTCGATGCGGGCCCGCAGGCGGCGGCGCTCGGCGGGTGGCTCGGCAGGGACGTAGGCGCTGCGCGCCGTGGGGTTGCGCAGGTACTCGTGTCGTCGCAGGTCGTCCATGAGGTCGCCGAACTCCGGGAACGAGAGCGACTGCTCGGAATCCGAGCGGGCCATCGGCGGATCCGGGTGGACCTCGATGATGATGCCGTCCGCGCCGACGGCGGCGCCGGCCACGGCCAGGGGCCGGACCAGGGGCCGGTGACCGGTGCCGTGCGAGGGGTCGACCATGATGGGCAGGTGCGTGCGCTCGCGGATGACGGGCACGGCCGAGAGGTCCAGGGTGTTGCGGGTGGCCGTCTCGAAGGTGCGGATGCCACGCTCGCAGAGGACGACGTTGGGGTTGCCCGAGCTGAGGATGTACTCGGCAGCCATGAGCCACTCCTCGATGGTCGCCGAGAGGCCGCGCTTGAGGAGCACCGGCTTGCGGCTCTGCCCCACGGCCTTGAGGAGGACGAAGTTGGCCATGTTGCGAGCGCCGACCTGGAGCATGTCCACGTAGCGCTCGAAGACCTCCACGTCGCCAGGGTCGGTGATCTCGCTCACGACGGGCAGTCCGGTCTCCTCGCGGGCCTCAGCCAGCAGCTTCAGCCCTTCGACGCCGAGACCCTGGAAGGCGTAGGGCGAGGAGCGCGGCTTGAAGGCACCGCCGCGCATGATCGTGGCGCCCTCGCGCTTGACCCAGCGCGCCGTGGCCAGGACCTGCTCCCGCGACTCCACGGCGCAGGGTCCGGCGATGACCACGAGCGGCGCGCCTGCCCCGATCTCGACGTCCCCCACGCGGACGCTCGAACGATCGGGGTGGTGCTCGGCGCTGGCCAGCTTGTAGGGCTTGCTGACGCGGATGCACTGCTCGACACCGGGCATGATCTCGACGTGCCGGATGCGCTCGATGCCGACCCCCACGACACCCATGACGATGCGCTCGGCGCCCACCATCACGTAGGTCTCGAGGCCCTCGTCGGCGACGGCCTGTCTGACCGCGTCGATCTCCTCCTGCTGCGCTTCGGTGCGCATGACGATGATCATCTCGACACCACCCTCGTCCTTCGGCTGGTCATCCCTGCTGGTCGCTCGCCGCTGAGGCAACAAAAAACGCAGGGCCCCGGTGGGCTCCTGCGTCAGCGGGCACGAGTGCCTCTGCTGCCGGGCGCTGCCCGGCTGCCTCGTACCCGCTAGCTAAAGGACCAATAACGAACCATGTGGCTCCGGGACCATAGCGACCACTCGTGGGCCTGTCAACTCATCCGCGGATGGCGCTCTCGATCGCGAATGCGCTGGGCCGCCGGCACTTCTCCATGCCGCGGCCATCACAGGGGGGTCGCTTCAGCCTTCTGCCCTGGGCTCCCGCGGAGTGATGTCCGCCAGGCGGACGATCTTCACGCCGGCACGCCCACGGACGCGGGCGTCGTTCGTCACGAAGCACGTCGCCCCGGCCTTGCGCGCCGTGGCGACGTGGATGGCGTCGCCCAGGTCCCGTCCGCCACTGCGGCCCCACGCCGCGTCGACGGCGGTCTCGGCGTCCAGGCCGACGACACGCAGGTTCGGGATGGCCTGGAGCTCCTGGGCATAGCGTTCGAAGAGCACCCCGTCGCCCAGCGAGGCCGGTCGGGTCAGCACTTCCGTCAGTGCCACGCTGGCCAACACCCCGATGGCCTCGCCGTCCTCGATGCCGTCGATCAGGGCCTCCGCGGCGCCCGCCAGCGGCCCACTACCCTCCAGCAGGTAGATGAGCACGTTGCTGTCCAGCGCCACGACCTGGTGCTGCGCGAACAGCTCCGTGGGCGTCATCGCGGGGCCCGCTCGTCCCATTCCTGGCGCAGCTGCCGCACGTACTCGACCGGGTCCACACCCTGCCAGATCTCGCTGCCCAGCCCGCGCAGCCGCTTGCCCGCCCGGCGCGCGCGCGGCCGAAGGATGATGCCCTCCGGCGTCACCTCCACGCTGAGCCGATCACCGGCCTCGATGCCCAGCAATCGCCGCGCCTGGCTGGGAACGACGATCTGGTGCTTGGTGCTCACTTTGACGCTTAGCATGTCGCTGCATGCTAAGCACGTCCGGTCCTGGCGTCAACGACGCAGCCGCTCGAGCGCGATGGCCTGCAGGGGCAGCACAGAGAGGGCGTCGCCGATCTCGCCCGAATCGACCATGGCCATGACCTCGTCGAACGGCAGCCAGCGGACGACGAGCTCCTCCGTGCCGTCGGGTCGGGCGACGCCCTGCTCGAGGTCGGTGGCCAGGTAGACGACGGCCACCTCATCGGTGACCGAATTGGAGAGCTGGTAGCGACCGATCTCGCGCCAGGCCCGTGCCGTCAGGCCGGTCTCCTCGAGCAGCTCTCGCCGGGCGCCCTCGAGGCTGTCCTCGGCGAGGGGAGAGCCGCCCTCGGGGATCTCCCAGGAGAGCTCGTCGAAGGCGTAGCGATGCTGGCCCACGAGGGCCACGCGGTCATGGTCGTCGATGGCCACGACGCCCACGGCCACGTTGGCGTAGTGCACGACGCCATAGATGCCGGCCTGCCCGTCGGGACGCGTGACCTCATCGTGGTAGACGCTGATCCAGGCATTCCGGTAGGCGATGCGCCGCGAATGACGGGTCCAGGGTCCGACCGATGTGCCGCCCCAGCCGGCGGCCTCCGGCGGGACGCGCCGGATCCTCATGCCTCGCTGGGCCCGTCGCTGGTGTGACGGCCGGCCGCGGTGGCCGGCGAGAGCATGCTGCGCCCGCCATCCACGCGCCAGACCGCGCCGGTCACGTAGGCCGCCTGCGGGGACAGCAGGAACGCGGCCACCCCGGCCACCTCCTCCGCGCTGCCCATGCGGCCGAGCGGCACGTCTGGCCGAGCGTCCGGCGGGTGCAGCGCCACGTCGAAGGGCGTGTCGATGGCGCCCGGCGCGAGGACGTTGACGCGGATGCCATCGGCTGCACCGACGAGGGCCAGCGAGCGCGCGAGGCCCTCCAGCCCGGCCTTGGCGGCGGCGTAGGCGGGCGACCGGGCCGAGCCCTCCGCGGCGCCCACGATGCTGCCCAGCAACACGACCGAACCGCGCCCCCGCTGCAACGCCGGCCAGGCCAGGCGCGATGCCTCCCACGCTGCCGTGAGGTCCACACGGATGACCTGCACCCAGTGCTCGGGGTCGTCCCAGGGGCCGCTCGGCGGCAGGCCGGCCGCGCAGACGAGCCCGTCCAGGCGCCCCTCCGGTCCTGCGGCCGAGTCGATGGCGGCCGCCAGGTCCGCCGGATCCGAGGCGTCCCCGGCGATGGAGAGCACGCCGTCCGGCGCCAGGGCGCGGCGCGACAGGGACGTCACCCTCCAGCCATCATGGCACAGCCGGGCAGCCACCGCCCAGCCGATGCCGGAGGATCCGCCGGTGACCAGGCAGCGTGGCGTCGGGGTCGCGCTCATGCCACGCATCCTACCCGCCAGTGTCAGTGCCGGGTGGATGACGCTCCTGTCGTGCACCTTGAGCGCTGACAAGGCCTCGCTGCCGGGCCTACCATGAGCCATGCCTACCATCGCCATCGTCACGGACACGTCGTCCGACCTCCTGCCCGAGCAGGCCGCCGAGGCGGGCATCCGCCTCGTGCCCCTCAGCGTCAGCTTCGGCGACGAGACCTTCGAGGCCGGCACCGAGCTGCGCAACGAGGACTTCTACCCTCGCCTCACGGCCCCCGGCGCGCCGCTGCCCCGCACGGCAGCACCGAACCCGCAGCAGTTCGAGGCCGCCTACCGGGAGGCCCTCGATGGCGGTGCCGATGGCGTCGTCTGCGTCACGCTCAGCCAGAAGCTCTCGGCCACCTATTCGTCGGCCGTCCAGGGTGCCGGGGCATTGGCGCCGGGGAGCGTGGAGGTCGTCGACTCACGAACCACGACCCACGCCCTGGGCATGATCGCGACCGGTGCGGCTGCCCTGGCGCGGGAGGGCGCCAGCGCTGGCCGATGTCGCCGCCCGGGCCCGTGACCTGGCGGGACGCTCGCACCTCTACTTCGCCGTGGATACCCTTGAGTACCTGCAGAAGGGGGGGCGTATCGGCCGCGCCTCCGCAATGGTGGGCACCCTGCTGTCGATCAAGCCCATCCTCTTCGTCGAAGACGGCGCCGTGGGCACGGCCGACAAGCTCCGCACGGCCGCCAAGGCGCGGGCTCGACTCCTGGAGCTGGTCAGCGAGCGTCCCGTCGAGCGCGCCACGGTGCTGCACACCCTCGCCCCCGGCGTGGAGGCCTTCCGCGACGAGTTCGCCGCCCTGGTCGGCCTGGACGCGACGGCGGTCCCCATCGGCCTGGTCGGCCCTGTCGCGGGGACCCACGTCGGTCCCGGCATGTACGGCGTTTCGCTCATCACGACTGCCTAGCCGAGGCCGAATGGCTCTTCGGCGGACGGGAGTGCGAGGGTACATTCGCGCGGCTTCGGTTCGCATGTGAGCCCGCCCGCCGTCCCACGCACCCGGCCCGGCGCTCGCCCATTGGGGAGGTTCGTGTTCCGATGAGTGTCGTCGAAGTCGCCCCCGTCATCGACCCCTGGGCGGTGGCCCAGCGCCAGTTCGACATCGCCGCCGACCGGCTCGATCTCGACCCGGCGTTGCGGGCCGTCCTGCGTGAGGCCGAGCGCGAGCTTGTCGTGACCTTCCCGGTGCACATGGATGACGGCAGCGTGCAGCTCTTCACCGGCTACCGCGTCCAGCACAACCTGGGTCGCGGTCCTGCCAAGGGCGGTCTCCGCTACCACCCGAACGTGTCCCCCAGCGTGATCCGCGCACTGGCCATGTGGATGACCTGGAAGTGCGCGGTGGTAGGATCCCCTTCGGTGGCGGCAAGGGTGGCGTGCGCGTCGACCCCAAGAAGCTTTCGATGCGCGAGCTCGAGGGTCTCACGCGTCGCTATACCACCGCGATCAGCGTCCTGATCGGTCCCGAGAAGGACATCCCGGCCCCGGACCTGAACACGAACGCGCAGACCATGGCCTGGATGATGGATACCTACTCGATGCACGTCGGGTACACGGTGCCCGGCGTGGTGACCGGCAAGCCCGTCAGCCTCGGCGGCTCTGAGGGTCGCACCGAGGCCACCGGTCGCGGCGCCGTGGTCTGCATCGTGGAAGCCGCCCGTCACCTCGGCCTTGAGCTGGTCGGCGCCAGGGTCGTCATCCAGGGCTTCGGCAACGTCGGCGCGACGGCGGCGCTGCTTCTGCATGGCATGGGTGCTCGCGTCGTGGCGGTCTCGGACATCTTCGGTGGCATCCACCACGAGGGTGGCCTGGACATCAAGGCCCTGAACGCCTGGACTGCCGAGCACGGCACGGTCGTGGGTTTCCCGGGTGCGCAGCCGGTCAGCAATGCCGACCTGCTCGAGCTGCCCTGCGACATCCTCGCCCCGTGTGCCGTGGAGAACCAGGTCACCGGGGAGAACGCCGAGCGGATCCGGCCCCGCATCCTGGCCGAGGGGGCCAATGGCCCAACGACACCGGAGGCCGACGTCATCCTGTCGAGGAATGGCGTCTTCGTCATCCCGGACATCCTCTGCAATGCTGGTGGCGTGACCGTCAGCTACTTCGAGTGGGTGCAGGACCTGAACCGCGACCAGTGGTCGGAGACCATCGTCAACGCCAAGCTCGGCGAGATCATGGTGCGCAGCTTCGGCGAGGTCCTGGCCATGTCCCTGCGTGAGAATGTGGACATGCGGCTGGCGGCCTACCTGCTGGCCGTCGACCGCGTCGCGTCGGCCACGGCCCTGCGCGGCATCTACCCCTAGTCACAGAGGCGGGCGACGTCGATGCAACGGCTGGATCACGAGGAGCAATTCCTCTTCAAGCAGGAGGTGCAGCAGCTCGCCGAAGCGCTCGGCGAGAATGGTGCCCTGGACAACGTCGAGGACCTCCTCACCGACGTCATCACCAGCCCGCGTTTCGACTCGGAGGTCTTCACCCTGGAGCGCTCCCTGCAGGTCATGCTGGGAGCGCGTCCGGGCACCACGCTGGTGGGGCTGCTGACGGTCTCGCCGGAGGTCTTCGACCAGGTGGCCGAGGCGCGCATCTCACCGGAGACGCTGGATCGGCTGCGCGCCTGGCGGGCGCGCTTCGGCCTGGCCATCGACAACGCCCTCAATTTCCTCAACAACCCCGATGGCATCCAGGGTCACGACTTCTCCACGCAGACCGCCAACGTCGATGAGCGCCGGGTCCTGCAGGGCCGCCTGACGCTGGTGCGCTACAACAACGAGCCGCAGTTCTTCCTGGCCGACGCGCACGTGTTCTACGGGCTCATCACGGACATCCTGGAGCAGTTGGGGCCGCACACCGACGAGGATGCCGTGGACGAGGAGACGGTCGCCCGGCTGCGAGAGGCGCTCGATCGCCTCGATCGCAAGCTGGCCTCGCGCGAGCGCCGCTAGGCCACGGCGAGGAGCCCTCTCGCCACGAGGTCCGCGCGCAGGCCAGCCGCGCCCCGGAAGAGGTGGGTCTCGATGCCCAGCGCCCGGGCCGCCACGATGTTGGGCTCGTGGTCGTCCACGAAGAGGATGTCCTCGCTCTGCAGGCCGTAGGTGTCCAGCAGGTAGTGAAAGATGGCCGGATCTGGCTTGGCCAGCTTGACGCGCCCGGAGACGACCACGCCCTCGAACCAGTCGAGCCACTCGTAGCGCTCCTCGGCGTGCGGGAACTTGGCCGCCGACCAGTTGCTGAGCGCATAGAGCGGCACCTTCCGCTCGTGCAGTTCGCGCAGGACGGCCACGGTGTCCTCGTGGGAGCCCGCCAGCGTCTCTGCCCAGCGCTCATCGTAGGCGCGGAAGACGTCCGCCCACTGGGGGTGTGCGACGACGAGGTCGGCCATGGCGTCTGACCACGAATCGCCGTGGTCGCGGGCGAGGTTCCAGTCGTGGTTGAGGACCTCGGCCAGGATGGTCTCCATCTCGGCCTCGCGGCCGGGCATGACCTTCCGGAGCAGGTTGCGGGGATCCCAGTCCACGAGGACCCCGCCCAGATCGAAGACGACGCTGTTCACATGCCCATGCTAATCGGCGGCGCGGCGCCGTACCCTGTGGCTCATGCGACAGGTCTACCTGGCAGCTACGGGCATGAACCGCGGCAAGACCACCTTCGCGCTGGGGTTGCTGGCGGCACTCCTCGAGCGCGGGCTCTCGACCGGCTTCACCAAGCCGGTCGGCCAGCGCTACGCCATGGTGGACGACATCCCGGCCGACGAGGACGCCATCCTCGTGCGCACCACCTTCGGCCTCCGCGACCCCTACGAGCTGATGAGCCCGGTGCACACCCCGCGCGGCTTCACCAAGGCGTTCATCCGGGGCCAGGTGGCGGATGACCTCGGCGCGCGCATCGAGACCGCCCACGCCCGCCTCGCGGAGGGTCGCGATGCCCTGCTCATCGAGGGCACCGGGCACGCTGGGGTCGGCGCCGTCATCGGTCTCTCCAACGCCGACGTCGCCTCGCGCCTGCGTGCGCCGGCGATCATCGTGAGCGACGCTGGCGTGGGCCGCCCCATCGATGAGATCGTCCTCAACGCGGCGCTCTTCGCGCAGCGCGGCGTGCCCCTCGTGGGCGTTCTCGTCAACAAGGCGCATCCCGACGCCGACCCCTCGCTGGCCGGGCTGCTGCGCCACGGGCTGGCGCGCCACGGCATCGAGCTGCTGGGCGTGCTGCCGTACCGGCCCATCCTCTCGCGCGCCACCCTGGCCATGATCCTCGAGCAGCTGCACGGGACGCTGCTGCATCCGGGCGACGACGTGGATCGGGCCATCGAGCAGGTGGTCATCGGTGACATGCAACCATTCCGGCTGGCCGGGCGCATCGCAGCGGGGACGCTGCTCATCCTGCCCGGGGACCGCCAGGACCTCATCGCCGCGGCCGTGGCCGCCCCCGTCGATGCCGGCCCGAGCACCGCTGGGCCGACCGAGCCCTCACTCGTCGGGGTGGTCTTCACGGGCGGCATCCGGCCCGGCCTGCGGGACCTCGACGCCCTGCGGGCGGCCGGCATCTTCGCCTACCTGGTGGACGACCCGACCTTCGAGGCGGCGACCCAGGTCCATGGCCTGCTCGTCAAGACCCATCCCGCCAACCGGGCCAAGATCGAGGAGATCAGGCGACTCGTCCGCGACAATTTCGACGTGGACGGGTTCCTCGACCGCCTTGACGGCCTGGGGCGGACCACCGGATGGGGCCTGGGGCCTCCGTTCAGTCGGGATCCCGAGGGTCGTCGCTGAAGCGGACGAGCCCCAACCTGCGGCGGTCGACGCGCAGTTCGAAGACGTCGGCCCGGGCGTAGTGTCCGGTCGGGTCGAAGTTCTGCCGCTCCTCCCGGACGCGCGCCAGCTCCACGTCGGCCGCCACGAGCCCCTCCGTTCCGCCGACCGGCTCGCGCAGCCAGCGTCCGTCCGGTGCGGCGATGGCCGAGCCGCCGTCCGCCCAGTCCCCATCGGGGAGGGCCCCGGCCAGTGGGAAGTCGTCCGGCACATCGGCACGCGAGAGGAGCGTCCCCGCGGCCAGTGAAAAGACGCGACCTTCCAGGGCGATGAAACGGGTGACATCGATGGTGTTGCGCACGGCGCCCGGCCAGGCGCTGACGTGGATGTCCTCGCCGCCCGCATACATGGCCAGCCTGGCTTGCGGCAGCCAGTTCTCCCAGCAGTTGAGGCCGCCCACCCGCATGGAGTCCCCGGCGCGGCCGACGACCTCATGGACGCGCAGCCCGTGCCCGTCGCCGGCCGCCCAGGCCAGGCGCTCCTCGTAGGTCGGCTGCAGCTTGCGGTGGGCGCTGACCAGGCCACGGTCCGGGTCGATGGCCACGAGGGTCGCGAAGACGCTGCCGCGGGCGAGCCCGGAGCCGCGCTCGGCGATGCCAAGGTAGGTGAAGACGCGGTGGTCGGCGGCTGCCTCGGCGACGAGCCTCAGCTGCGGTCCGTCCAGCTCCACGGCGGCCTCCAGGTACCAGGCATAGGCGCGCTTCTGTCCGGCGTCATCGAAGCGCGCGCCATCGGTCATGGAGAGCCAGAAGGGGTAGCCGCCCAGGTGCGTCTCCCCGAAGGCCAGCAGGTCCACGTCCGCGGTGGCAGCGCGGCCGATCCACTCCGCGACTCTGGCGGCGCCGACATCCGGGCGGCCCCAGGCAGCGTGGACCTGGGCGGCGGCGATGCGCATGGCTATCCCTCCACGCCCAGCAGGACGTTGTCGATGAGCCGGGTGGTGCCGAGGAAGACGGCCATGGACAGGAGCGCGGGGCCATCGACCCGGCCCAGCTCGGCGAGGGTCATGACGTCGGCGCAGGAGACATACTCGACCTGCGCCAGGGGCTCCGTGGCCAGGATCTCCTCCATGAGCCCACGCAGCACGTCAGCTTCCCGCTCACCCTCGCTCCAGGCGTCGTGAGCGGCCGAGAGGGCCCGATGCAGGACCGGCGCGGCGCTGCGCTCCTGCGGCGAGAGGTGCACGTTGCGCGAGGAGAGGGCAAGGCCGTCCGGCTCCCGGACGGTGGGGCAGGGCACGACCACGGTCGGCAGCGCCAGGTCGCTGGCCATGCGTCGGATGACCATGACCTGCTGCGCGTCCTTCTGGCCGAAGTAAGCCCGCTCGGCACCCACGAGTGCGAAGAGGATGGCGACCACGGTGGCCACGCCGTCGAAGTGGCCGGGTCGTGCCGCACCCTCCAGCGGGGCAGCCACCGCCCCGACCCGGACGAGCGTGTCGAAGCCCGGCGGGTAGACCTCCTCCACGTCCGGCAGCCAGGCGATGTCCACGCCCTCCGCCTCGCAGATGGCCAGGTCGGCCTCCGTGTCGCGCGGGTAGCGGGTGTAGTCGGTGGGGTCGTTGAACTGGCGCGGGTTGACGAAGATGGTGACCACGACCGTCGCGCTCTCGGCACGCGCGCGGCGCATGAGGGCCCGATGGCCCTCGTGGAGCCAGCCCATGGTGGGGACAAGGCCGACCGGCCTGGCCATGCCCGCCAGGGCCTCCCGAAGCTCGGTCCGCGTGTGCAGGACCCGGGTCATGCGCGCACCCTCGTCGGTCAGGCAGTCAGTCGGCGGTCGGCTGGCCCGGGCGCTCAGAGGTCCCGGTCGAGGGGGATGGCCAGGCTCATGTCCGGCTGGTCCAGGCTGGAGCGCCCCAGCACCTCGGCCAGGATGGCCTCGTCCATCGAACTCGACTCGGCGTCGCCCGGGAACCCCCCGGAGGTGACGGCGTCGCGATAGGCCGCGACCGCCTCCGCGAGGGCCTTGCCGACCTCCCCGAAGCGGCGTGCGTGGCGTGGCGTGAAGCCCTGCGTGAGGCCCACCACGTCGGTCACGACCTGGATCTCCGCGGAGGTGTGGGGCCCGGCCCCGATGCCGATGGTGGGGATGCGGAGGCGCTCGGTGATGGCCCGCGCCAGCTCTGCGGGCACCAGCTCCAGCACGACCGCGAAGGCGCCCGCCTCCTGGACGGCCAGGGCGTCGGCGATGAGCTTGCGGGCCGACTCCTTCGAGCGGCCCTGCACGCGGAAGCCGCCCAGCTGATGGACGGCTTGCGGCGTCAGGCCGATGTGGGCCATGACCGGGATGCCGGTCGAGACGATGGCCTCGATGGTGCGCGCCGAGCGGACGCCGCCCTCGACCTTGACGGCCTGGGCATAGGCCTCCGAGAGGAAGCGGCCGGCGTGCTCCACCGACTCCGACTCGGAGACGCCGTAGCTGAGGAAGGGCATGTCGCCCACGACCAGGGCATGCCGGGCCCCGCGGGCCACGGCCCGCGTGTGGTGGAGCATCTCCTCGATGCTGACGCGCACGGTCGTGTCGTAGCCGAGCATGACCATGCCCAGCGAATCGCCCACCAGGATGACCGGGATGCCGGCCTCGTCGACGATGCGAGCCGTGGGGAAGTCATAGGCCGTGATGCAGGCGAAGCGCTCGCCGCTCTCGTGCAGGCGGGCGAGGTCGGCGATGGTGATGCGGCGGTCGGGCTTGCTGGCGCTCATCGGCCCAATGATGCACCGCCCGACGCGCGCAGGCGCAGCAGGCGGTCGAGGAGGTCGTGGGCGACGGCCGACTTGGTCGCCGACGGCCAGGGCTCCGGGGGCTGGCCGGGCACGATGATGGTGACGCGGTTCGTCTCCGTGCCGAAGCCGGAGCCCGGCTCGGCGACATCGTTGGCCACGAGCAGGTCGACGCCCTTGCGGGCCGCCTTCTCCGGGGCGCGCTCCAGGGAGCCGGTCTCTGCGGCGAAGCCCACGATGAGCGGCCGACGGGCGGGGTCACGGCCGTTCTCGTCGCCGGGATCCGCCGCTCGGGCGGCGGCTGCAGCCTCGGCCAGGATGTCAGGCGTGGGCTCGAGGTCCAGGGTCAGGCCCTCCGAGCGGGCCAGCTTGCCCGTCGCCACGCTGCGCGGCCGGAAGTCGGCCACGGCAGCGGCCATGACCAGGGCGTCGCACTCCGGCAGCGCCGCCAGGACGGCCTCCCGCATCTCCGCGGCCGTCTCTGCCTCCACGATGTCCGCGCCCGCCGGTGGCGCGACGCTGGTGGTGCCCCTGATCAGGGTCACGCGGGCGCCTCGCTGGAGGGCCGCCTCCGCGATGGCGAAGCCCATCCGGCCGCTGGAGCGATTGCCGATGAAGCGCACCGGGTCGATGGGCTCCGCGGTCCCGCCGGCACTGACCACGATGTGCCAGCCCGCCAGGTCGGCGGGGTGGGGCGCCCGGGCGGCCGGGTCGGGCTGACGGTCGCGGACCGGCCGGCCGGCGACCACGCCGGCCACGGTCTCCACGAGTAGCGGCAGGGCCGCCAGGCGGCCCACCCCCACCTGCCCGGAGGCCAGCGGGCCGGAGGCCGGGTCCACGATCGTGTAGCCGAACTCGCGCAGTCGCTTCACGTTGCCCGCGGTGGCCGGATGGACGTACATGTCGCCGTCCATGGCGGGCGCCACGATCACCGGCGCGCGGGTGGCCAGGCAGGTGGCGGTGATGACGTCGTCGGCCAGGCCGTTGGCCATGGCACCCAGCCAGCGCGCCGTGGCCGGGGCCACGAGCACCGCGTCCGCCGTGTCGGCGGCCACGATGTGGCTGATGCGCCGGTCGGCCTGCAGCTCCAGCGGGTCGAGCATGACCGGCCGCCCGGAAAGGGTCTCCAGCGTGAGCGGGCCGATGAAGTGCGTGGCCGCCCGCGTCATCATGACCTGCACGTCTGCTCCCGCGGCGACGAGCTGGCGCAACAGCTCGGCGGCCTTGTAGGCGGCGATGGAGCCGGTGACGCCCAGCAGGATGAGGCGCCCGTCGAGGGTCCGGTCGGTCATGGCAGCGCTCCAGCTCCGGGTCGGGTGGCGAGGTGATCGGCGAGTAGGCCCAGGCCGCGCAGCACGAGCTCGGGATCCAGCACGTCGGCGATGGCGGGCAAGTCCGGGCCGGCCGGCCGGCACCAGGCCTCGCGGGCCCAGGGCGCGGCAGCGTGACCGCCGGTGACCACGACGCGGGTCGTCGTCGGCCCGGGGGATGGCGAGCCTGGCATCCTCGGGCCAGATGCGGCCGAGCCAGCTGGCGGCGGGTCGACGAGGTCAGCTCCGAGGCGGCCGACCGGGCTGGCAAGGCGCGCCCGCATGCGCGTCACCAGTTCGCGCACGGCGCCCAGGTGGCCGATGACGATGCCGCTCTGCAGGGCTGTCGCGGTGTCGGTGCCGACGACGTCACCGGGCAGCTCCAGGTCGACCCGCGGCAGCCGCGCCGTGCCCTCGGCCAGGGCGTGTGCGGCCAGGCCCAGGCCGGGCAGGATGGCGCCGCCGAGAAAGAACCCGTCGGCGTCCACGGCATCGACCGTGGTGGCCGTGCCCAGGTCGACGACGATGACGGGCTGGCCGTGCAGGATGGTGGCGGCCCAACTGGCGAGCAGCCGGTCGGGGCCGGTCAGGTCGGGGCGCGGGAGCGCCGTCAACAGCGGGATGCGCTCCGCGGCCGCGACCGTGAGGGGCAGCCCCAGCGACGTTGCAGCGCGCTCGAGGCGGGCCGTCCAGCGGTCCACGACGCTGATGGCCACGATGGAGTCGGGCGGGTCGGGGGCCTTCCCGGCCAGGAGGCGCAGACCCTCCGTCAGGTCGGCCGTGGAGGCCACGGAGGTGTCAAGCCGTCCCGCCTCGAGGACCGTGCTGCCGTCGATGAGGGCGGCCTTCGCGGCGCTGTTGCCGATGTCGACGCCGATGATCACAGGGCGATGATAGGCCCGGCCGATCGAGGTGGGCTGCGATACCATCGGCTGCGTCGTCGATCCCACGGTCCGGCGGGCGCGGACCGCGAACAGGAGGGGTGCGTGTCGTTCGAGCCGCCAGCCAAGTTCTTCGTCAACAGCGGCCTGGCCTCGAACCCCGTGGACATCTACCACCTGCTTCGTCCCCTGCTGCGGCAGACCGTCGCCTATCGCTATCTGCGTGCCGGGAAGGTGGTCTCCCACGGCACCGGCTGGGTCGAGCGCATCGTGGCCGACCGGCCGGATGTCTCCTCCTTCTTCACGCCCCTCTCCATCTGCCTCTCGGTGGCCTCCTGGGAGCACCTCGAGTTCGAGACGCGGCCCGACCAGCTCATCGCCTACACCCTCGTCCAGGGTGACGAGCGCGTCGTCCTGCAGTTCGCACCGGCCCCCGGTGTCGACCAGGAGGAGCCCGTCCAGGAGCTGCTGCCGTTCCAGGTCATGCCCGGCTACATCCAGATGGAGCTCGGTGCCCTGGATGCCGAGGAGACCACGGCCGATCGCGACCTGCCGCCGGCAGCCGATGGTGGTGCCGGCGCGTCCGGAGAGGGCGGCTCGAGCCCCTGACCACCCCAGGGCCGACCACCTGGCGATGGTGGCTCGGTCGCCTGACGTGCCGCCGGTCCGTGCGCCCTGCGCCCGGCCCGTGTAGCATGACGGCCCGATGTTCCAACGCACCGCGCTGCCCGACGGGCCACGCGTCATCTCCGCTCGCCTGCCCGGCATCCGATCGCTCTCCGTGGCGGTCTATGTCCTCGTGGGCTCGCGCGGCGAGACGCGCCGCACCTCCGGGCTGGCTCACTTCATGGAGCACATCACCTTCAAGGGCACGCGCGACCTGCCCACGATGCGTGATGTGTCCGACGCCATCGAGGGCGTCGGCGGCACCTCCAACGCCGCCACCGACCGGGAGACGACGGTCTACTGGACGCGGCTGCCCCTGCGCGAGGCCGAGCGGGGCGTCCACGTCCTGGCCGAGCTGACGCTGCGCCCGCAGTTGCGCAGCGATGACATCGCCCGCGAGCGCGAGATCATCGTCGACGAGATCCGCTCGTACCGCGACGACCCCGGCCAGTACATCTACAACCTCTGGGATGAGGCCTACTTCGGCGATTCGCCGCTGGGCTGGGAGATCGCCGGCGACGAGGTGACGGTGCGCTCGTTGAGCGACTCGGACATCCGCGACTTCTGGGCCGCCCACTACCAGCCGGCGAACCTGGTCGTGGCAGCGGCCGGCGACATCGCCCACGAGGACGTCGTGGCACTGGTCGATCGTTCCTTCGGCCGGGGAGCGCACGCCGCACAGGCGGTCCCGCCCGCGCCGCGGTCGCCCGTCGAGCGCTTGCGCACGCTCCAGCGCGACACCTCCCAGGCCTACCTCTGCCTGGGCGTCAACGGCCTGCCGCGTGACCACGCCGACCAGTGGACCCTGGACCTGCTCAACACCGTCCTGGGGGACGGCACGTCGTCGCGCCTCTTCATGGCCATTCGCGAGGAGGCCGGCCTTGCTTACGACGTGCACTCCTTCCAGACCGACTACGCTGACTGCGGCACCCTGCAGGTCTACCTGGACACGGACGCGGGCGACGTGCGGGCGGCCGCCGACCGGGTGCTGGTGGAGCTCTCACGGCTCCGTGACGAACGGGTCGCCGATGCCGAGCTCGAACGAGCCCGCAACTACGCTCTCGGCCGACTGGAGTTGCGCCTCGAGGAGTCGCGCTCCATGGCGTCCTTCCTGGGGACCCAGGAGGCGCTGCACGAGCGGGTCATGACGATGGACGAGGTGATGGACGAGCTGCGAGCGGTGACGGCCGACGACATCCAGGCGCTGGCGGGGCGGCTCTTCCGCGACGAAGCGCTGTGCGCGGCCGTCATCAGCCCGGACCCCACCTCCCACGGCCTCGACAGCGGGCTGCGCCTGCCGTGAGCGACCAGCCGGGCCAGCCGCCTCCCGGTCCGCCGTCGCGTCCGCCCGAGCCGGCACCACCCGGTATGGTGCCGCCGAGACCACCCGGGTCCGTGCCACCCGGGTCCGCGCCACCCCGGTGTGCCGTGCCGCCCCTTCCGCCCGCCGCTCCCCTCCGCCCGCCAGCCCGACCCTGCCTCCGGCGCCCCGGTGGCGCCGGGCATGGCCCCTCCATCGGCCAGCGGCGCGGTTCCTCCACCGGGCCCTCGCACGGGACCGCCGCCCGGCTATCAGCCGCCCGGGTCCCCTGTCCAGCCTCGGCGCCCGGCCCCCAGTCGCCGCCCGGCTCGGCCGCGCGGCCGGGCCTTCCGCCGCCACCAGGGCCCCCTGCCATCGCGGCCACCCCGGCTGGCCACCTCCGGCCTGGCCGGTCCCGGGCGCACAGGCACCCGGCGCTCAGGCCCTGGCCAGCCCGACCCGCAGCAGGCCACCGGCGGCCCACCCCGCCACGGCCCCGCCGGCTCGGTGCCCATCCGTGGCGCACCCGCACCCGCATCCGCTCCCGCCGCGCCGCTGCCCAGCCCGGGCGCTGACCAGGCGATCGCGGTCGACCGTGCTGCGGATGCCCGGCTCGCCCGCCTGCATCTGCGCGGCGGCCTGCTGCCCCTGGCGCGGGCTGCCCTGGAGCAGATGGCTGGTGCCGGGACCCTGGACGTGCCGGCCATGGCCGACCTGGCCGAGGCGCGCTGGCGCAGCGGCGACCTGGAGGGCGCGGCCGACGCCGCGCGTGCGCACCAGGCCTCGGGCGGCGCCGAGCCGATGGCCGCGCTGATCCTGGCCGAGGACCTCATGCGCACCGGACAGACGGCGGATGCCCGCCGCTACGCGGAGTTCGTGATGGCCCGTGCCGGCGGCGCTGCGGACCAGCTCTTCGCCCAGGAGCCGCGCAGCCCGATCTGGCCGGCGCCCGACGACGGCTGGATGCCGCAGGGTGCGGATGCGCCGGGGCACTTCGGCCTGCTGGTCGGCGGCAGCGAGGTGGCCTCGCCGACGCCGCGCACCTGGGTCCTGGCGCCCGTGAGCGTCCCGGCCACTGGTCTTCCTCCTGACGCGGCGGCCGAGGCGATCCCGGCGGGCCGGGGTGCGGCCACGGCGCCGGGCGGCCCATCGTCCACCGCGGCCGTGGTCATGAGCGGGCGCCTGGCGGGCCAGGAGCTGGAGCGCGTCGATCGATCGCTGGCCGGCGGTGACGTCCGCGCTGCCACTGGCCGTCTGGCCGTGCTGCTGCGCCTGGATCCGGCGCTGGCGCCCATCATCCTCTCGGCGGCCGAGCGTGCTGCCGCCGTCAGGCCCCTGGCCAGCGGGGACCTGGCCGCCATCCACCTCGTCCGCGGTGACGCCTACCGCATCCTCGGCCGAGACAACGAGGCTGCGGCCGCCTATCGAGCCGCCCACCAGGCCCTCCCGGCAGGGCCGCCACAGGAGACCCACCCATGAGCGAGCGAACCCTCATCCTCATCAAGCCCGACGGCGTACAACGCCAGCTCGTCGGCCGCATCATCGAGCGCTACGAGCAGCGTGGCCTGCGCATCGTGGGCCTCAAGCTGCTGCAGGTCGACCGCTCCCTTGCCGAGCGGCACTACGCCGTCCACGCTGACAAGCCCTTCTTCCCCGGCCTCGTCACCTTCATCACCTCCTCGCCGCTGGTGGCCATGGCCGTGGAGGGCACCAACGCGGTGGCCGTCTGCCGTGCCATCAACGGCGCCACGCGGCCCCACGAAGCGGCCCCCGGCTCCATCCGCGGCGATCTTCGCCCTGGAGACGGGCATGAACCTCGTGCACGCCTCGGACAGCCTGGAGAACGCGGCCGCCGAGCTGGCCCTCTGGTTCGACCCCGCTGAGCTGGTCGACTACCCGCGCGCCGTGGACGCCTGGATCGTCGAGGGCTGACCGCGCCCCGACGCCCGAAGGCGCCCTCGGGGGTGCCGTCCGCCGCCCCACCCACCCGGCCGAAGGCACACCACTCTCGTGACCGATGGCCCGAGCCAGACGGGGCCTCTAAGCCCACGTCGCGCCGGGTGCCCGGTGTGACACTCTACGGCGACCCGAGGCTGTCGCCTCGGCAAGACATGCCCAAGGCTCGCCCCGCCGCGACCGTTGCCGTGACGCGCGAGCCCGATCCCACGTAAGGAGGCTCACGTAGACCGTGTCTGACATCACCGTCTGGATCATCCCGATCGCCGGGATCGCGGCGGTCCTCTTCGCGATATGGCTGGCCCGTGACGTGCTGTCGCGCGACAAGGGCACCAAGGAGATGCAGGAGGTCGGCAAGACCATCCAGGAAGGCGCCAACGCCTTCGTCCGTCGCCAGTACTCGACCATCGCCCTGCTGGCCGTCATCGGCACGCTGGTCGTGGCTGCCATCATCGCCTTCGTCGAGACGAAGGAAGTGGCCGACACGCAGGTCTTCGGCGTCGAGCTGGGCATCCGCACCGGCTTCGCCTTCCTCGTCGGCGCGGCCTGCTCGATGGCCGCCGGCATCATCGGCATGTTCGTCAGCGTTCGCGCCAACGTGCCCACCGCCGCGGCCGCCCAGACCAGCCTCGTGGGCGCCGTCCAGACCGCCATGCGCGGCGGCGCCGTCTCGGGCTTCCTCGTGGTGGCCCTCTCGCTGCTTGGCGTGTGGGGCATCTTCGCCCTCTTCGGTGGCCTGCAGGGCGGCATCAACACGGCCGAGGCCCCCTTCCTCATCGTCGGCTTCGGCTTCGGTGCCTCCTTCGTGGCCCTCTTCGCCCAGCTCGGCGGCGGTATCTACACCAAGGCCGCGGACGTCGGCGCGGACCTCGTGGGCAAGGTCGAGAAGGGCATCCCCGAGGACGACCCGCGCAACGCGGCCGTCATCGCCGACCTCGTGGGCGACAACGTCGGCGACTGCGCCGGCCGCGGCGCCGACCTCTTCGAGTCCACGGCTGCCGAGAACATCGGCGCCATGATCCTGGGCGTGGCCGTCTACGCCATCGCGCTCAGCTCCGGCTGGGCCAACCCCGAGGCCTGGATCTTCTTCCCGCTCGTGGTGCGCGCCTTCGGCCTCATCGCCACGATGATCGCGATGTTCTTCGTCCGCGGTCGCGAGGACGAGGACCCCATGCGCATCCTCAACAAGGGCTACTGGGCGACGACCCTGCTGTCGGTCGTCGGACTGGGCATCGCCACCTACCTGATGATGGAATCGGCCGGCAACGGCGCCTCCGACATCCCCGTCTGGGTCTGGTACTTCGCGGCCGGCATCGTGGGCCTGGCCACCAGCATCGCCTTCGTCTACATCACGCAGTACTACACGGCCGGCAAGTGGCGCCCGGTCAAGGACATCGCTGAGTCCTCCAAGACCGGCCCGGCCACCAACATCATCGCCGGCACGGCGGTCGGCTTCGAGACGACCTTCGTGACCGCCATCACCATCGGCATCGCCCTGCTCGTGAGCTACTGGCTGGGTGACCAGGCCGGTCTCGTGAACGGCGAGGGCCGCAACGTGGGCGGTGTCTTCGGCACCGCCGTGGCCACCATGGGCATGCTCATGACGACGGCCTACATCCTGGCCATGGACACGTTCGGCCCCATCACCGACAACGCCGGCGGCATCGCCGAGTTCTCGCGGGCCGGCGCCTCCGCACGCGAGATCACCGACAAGCTCGACTCGGTCGGCAACACCACCAAGGCCCTCACCAAGGGCTACGCCATCGCCTCCGCCAGCCTGGCCGCCTTCCTCCTCTTCCAGGCCTACATCGACAAGGTCAACCTCATCCTCGGTCGCCAGATCAGTCGGGCGTGCGAGACGCCGCCGAAGGCGTCATGGATGCCGTCAACCTGGCCAACGTGGGCGTCTTCGTGGCGGCCTTCATCGCGGCCATGACGGTCTACCTCTTCAGCTCGCTGGCCATCCGCGCCGTGGGCACGGCCGCCTCCGCCATCATCGTGGAGGTGCGCCGCCAGTTCCGCGAGATGCCCGGCATCATGGACTACACCCAGAAGCCGGACTACGCGCGCGTCGTGGACATCACCACCCGCGCCGCCCTCCGCCAGATGATCCCGCCCGGTCTCGTCGCGGTCGTCACCCCCATCGCCGTCGGCATCATCCTCGGCTACGAGGCGGTCGCCGGCCTGCTCATGGTCGGCACGATCGCCGGCGTCCTCATGGCCACCTACCTCAACAACAGCGGTGGCGCGTGGGACAACGCCAAGAAGTACATCGAAGCGGGTAACCTCACCGACGAGAACGGCAACGTCCTGGGCAAGGGCTCCGATGCGCACGCCGCGGCCGTGGTCGGTGATACCGTGGGCGATCCCTTCAAGGACACCGCGGGCCCCTCGCTCCACGTCCTCGTGAAGCTGCTGGCGACCCTGACCCTGGTCTTCGCCCCGCTCTTCATCCGCTAACCCAGCACCCGACCTCCGACCGGCGGGCGCTGACCCGCCGGTCACACGGAGGTCGACTTGGAAGAGATCGTCCAGGCCATCGTCATCGGGGTGGTCCAGGGGCTCACGGAGTTCCTGCCCATCTCGTCGTCCGCGCACCTCATCCTGGTGCCGCGGATCCTGGCTGGGACGACGTGTTCATCAACAGCGCCGAGTTCGTGGTCATGCTCCACATGGGCACGCTCGCGGCGCTGTTGCTCTACTTCTGGCGGGACGTGCTGGAGCTCATCGCGGCCGGCTGGGCGGCCCTTCGCGAGCGGTCGCTGGCCGGCGACCCCAAGCGCAAGCTGGCCCTCATTCATCGTCATCACGGTCATCCCGGCCGGCATCTTGGGCTCCCTCTTCGAGGGCTTCATCGACACCTTCTTCCGCGACGCCATCCTGGTCATCCCCTTCATCCTGGTCGTGGGCGCCACCATCCTGTGGCTGGCGGAGAAGCTCGGCACCCGCGACCGGGACCTGACCAGATGACCACGGGGACGCCGCGCTCATCGGGCGGCCCAGGCGCTGGCCCTGTTCCCGGGCATCAGCCGCTCCGGCATCACGCTCTCGGCCGGCCTCTTCCGCGGCCTGACGCGCGAGGCCGCCGCTCGCTTCGCCTTCCTGATGGGCATCCCCATCATCGCCGGGGCCGGACTCTGGAAGGTGCGCGGGCTCGTCGGCGGCCAGGCCGGCCAGGTGGAGCTGGACGTGCTGGTGGCCGGCGTCATCGCTGCCGCGCTCTCCGGCTGGCTGGCCATCGGCTTCCTGCTGCGCTACCTGCGCACGCACAGCACCCTCGTCTTCATCGTCTACCGGCTCGTGGTGGCGGTCGTGTTCTTCGTCCTGCTGCTGGCCGCGGGTAGGGCCTGAGTCGCCGATGGACGTCCTGAAGCGGGCACGCCAGCAGGCCATCAGCGACCTGGTCCGCACGTCCCGCATCCGGACCCAGCAGGAGCTCGTCGCGGCGCTGCGCGACAAGGGTTACCGCGCCACGCAGGCCACGGTCAGCCGCGACATCACGGAGATGGGCCTCGTCAAGGTCGACCGCGACGGCGGCCCCGTCTACGCGCTGCCCTCCAGCGAGGCCGCGGTGGAGCTCACCGGGGAGCGGCGACTGGCCGGCCTGCTCTCTGACCTGCCCGTCGAGATCCGCACCTCGGGCACGCTCGTCGTCATCCGTGCCGTGCCCGGGACGGCGCACGCCATCGCCGCCGCCCTGGACCGCATACGCTGGGCGGACGTGCGGGGCACCATCGCCGGCGATGACACGGTCTTCGTGGCCTGTCTGGACGAAGCGGCCGTGATGCGTGTCAGACATCGGCTGCTCCGCCTGGGGTCCTGAGCTGCGTCTCAGGGGCTCGCGCCTCAGCCGACGAGTACGACCGTGTACAATCTCGACTCTGAACGGCGCGTGAGCCGCCTGTTCTCATCAGGCGACGTGGCCGCCCGTCAGGACCCTACCCTGACAAGCCGCCAAGGCCTGTGCCCAGAGCGTCCCCAGGCCGGGCGCATCACGAGGATCCACGGTGAACGCGAACAAGCCCGAATACCTCTCGGCGGAGGGGCTGGCCAAGCTCAAGGCAGAACTCGATGAGCTGACCAACGTCAAGCGGCCGGAGATCGCCCAGCGCATCCATGACGCCAAGGAATACGGCGATGTCACGGAGAACGCCGAGTACGAGGACGCCAAGAACGAGCAGGCCTTCGTGGAGGGCCGCATCCAGGCCCTCACGTCGATCATCAAGAACGCCGTCATCATCGAGGAGAACCACTCCCGGACGTTCGTCCAGATCGGCTCCACGGTGACCATCAAGGGCGACTCCGGCAAGGAGGAGAAGTACACCATCGTGGGGGCGGCAGAGGCCGCACCCGCGGAGGGCCGCATCTCCAATGAATCGCCCGTCGGTCGGGCGCTGCTGGGCAAGCGCAAGGGTGACGCGGTGACCGTTACCGTGCCTGCCGGCGCCTCCACCTACACCATCGTCAGCATCCGCTGACCTCGCCGGGGCGTGTCTCCGGGGCCTCGGCCGACGCTTCCGGGCAGCGCCGGCTCAGCCCGCTGACCGGGAGCACCGCCCGAACCGACGGTGCAGGGGAACCGCATCGCATGTTCTGGGCTGACGAGCTAGCCGCACAGTTCGACGGGCCGCAGGTCGTCAACGACTCGAAGACCCCCTCGGGCACCGTCCACATCGGCTCCCTGCGCGGCGTGGTCCTCCACGACGCCATCCATCGCGCCCTGCTGCAGGCCGGGCGGCCCAGCCGCTTCCTGTACGGCGTGGATGACCTGGACCCCATGGACTCGCAGGCGCTGCTGACGCCGGATGCCGTGGAGCGTTACATGGGCGTGCCCCTGGCGCACGTGCCGGCCCCCGCCGGCAGCGACGCCCCCAGCTACGCGCGCTACTTCGTGGGCGAGCTCTTCATGGGCACCTTCCGCGGCCTCGGCGTGGAGCCGGAGATCTACTGGATGAGCGAGCTCTACGGGGACGGCTCGATGGACCCCTGGATTCCGCCGTGCGCTGGACGGCGCGGACACCGTGCGTGACATCTACCGGCGTGTCAGCCATGTCGAGCGGCCGGCCGGCTGGCTGCCCGTCTCCGTCATCTGCGAGGCCTGCGGCCGCATCGGCACCACGCTGGCCACCGACTGGGACGGCCAGACCGTGGCCTATGCCTGCAAGCCCGACTACGTGGCCTGGGCCGTGGGCTGTGGCCACAGCGGGCGCGTGGCGCCCTTCGGCGGCCGCGCCAAGCTGCCCTTCAACGTGGACTGGGCGGCCAAGTGGAGCCACTTCGACATCACCATCGAGGGCTGTGGCAAGGACCTCGCCACGAAGGGCGGCAGCCGCGACCGCAGCGATGCCGTGAGCCGGGAGGTCTTCCATCGCGAGCCGCCGGCCAACGTGCCCTACGAGTTCCTCAACGTGGGCGGGCGCAAGATGAGCACCTCCAAGGGCAGCGGCGCCGCCGCCCACGAGATGGCTGACCTGCTGCCGCCGGAGCTCATCCGCTTCCTCTTCCTGCGCCACAAGCCGCGCCGGGCGCTGGAGTTCGACCCCGAGGGTGACGCCATCCCCGGCCTCTTCGACGAGTTCGACCGCGTCGCCGCCGCCACCGCAGGCCGCGAGGTGCGCGGCGAGCTGCCGCCCGACCCCGAGCGCATCTTCCGCGCCAGCCTCATCGACCCCGAGGCGGACGTGGCGGCTGAGGCGACGCGCTTCCGCCCTGCCTTCCGGCACCTCACGCTGCTCGTGCAGGTGCCCGGCGTGGACCTCGAGGCCCGCGTGGTGGCGGAGAAGGGCGCGCCGCTGGACGATGCCGAGCGCGCCATCCTGGCCGAGCGCGCCGGCGTGGCCCGCGCCTGGCTGGACGGCTTCGCCCCGGAGCGCTACCAGGTCTCCGTGCGGGATGACCTGCCCGCGGAGGTCGGCGGGCTCACGGAGGTCCAGGGCCTCTTCCTGGGCGACCTGGCCGACGGCGCGGACGCCGACAGCCCGCCGCGGGCGATGCCTGGCAGGACCTCATCTATCGCTGCGGGCAGCGCCGCGGAGTCTCCTCGCGCGATACCTTCGAGGCCGTCTACGCGGCCTTCCTGGGCCGTGCCAACGGCCCGCGGGCCGGCTGGCTGCTGGCCAGCCTCGAGCCTGGCTTCGTGAAGCAGCGCCTGCGGCAGGCCGCGGAGGCGGCAGCCGCAGCTGCAGCTGCCGCAGCGGCAGCGGCAGCGGCGGCAGCCGCAGCGGGGGCGTCCGCGACCGCAGACGCCAGCGGTGTCACGGGTCCGGCTCGAGTGTCGGAGACCACGCCGCCGGCGCCGAAGATGAGACCGCAGAGGGAGGGACGGCATGAGCGTCGGGGCAGCTCGGCTCCGGGAGGAATCGGATGTCATCCGCCGTGGCTGCGTGCTCAAGGGGGAGGACCCGGCGCTCGTCGACGAGGCCCTCGTCGTGGACGCCGAGCGACGCGACCTGCTGGGAAAGGCGGACGCCCTGCGCAACCAGCGCAAGACGCTCTCCGATTCGATCGGCGAGGTCATCCGGGGCGGCGCGGCCCCCGGCGGCCCGGAGGTGACGCGGCTGCGCGAGCAGTCGAACTGGATCGGGGCGGAGATCAGCGGCCTGGACACCCGACTGACCACGGTCACCAGCCGGCTCGACGAGCTCCTGCTGCGCATCCCCAACCCGCCGGACCCGGGCATCCCCGAGGGCGGCGAGGAGGCCAGCCTCATCGTGCGCACCTGGGGTGAGCCGCTGCCTCCGCACCTCGAGCCGCAGCACGACGACCAGGAGGCCTGGGTGCGCCGGCCGCACTGGGAGATCGCCGAGGCGCTGGGCATGATCGACCTCGCGGCCGGGGCCAAGATCACGGGCTCCGGCTTCCCCGTCTACAAGGGTGCCGGGTCGGCCCTGCAGCGGGCGCTCATCGACTTCTTCCTGGACCTCCACACACGCGAGCACGGCATGACGGAGATCTGGCCGCCGGCCGTGGTCAACGAGGCCTCCGCCCGCGGCACCGGGCAGATCCCCGACAAGGAGGACCAGATGTACGTCGTCACGCGTGACGACCTCTACCTGGTGCCGACCGCGGAGGTGCCCGTCACCAACATCCACCGCGACGAGATCATCGAGGCCGACGCGCTGCCCATCCGCTACGTGGCCTACTCGCCCTGCTTCCGGCGCGAGGCGGGCGCCGCCGGCGCGCGCACGCGGGGCATCCTGCGCGTCCACCAGTTCGACAAGGTGGAGATGGTGGCCTTCGAGAAGCCAGCTGATTCGGACGCCACGCTGGAGTGGATGACGGCCCGCGCGGAGACCTGCCTGCAGCGGCTCGGCCTGCCCTACCGCGTCAAGCTCATGGCCACCGGGGACATGGGCTTCACGCAGGCCAAGAAGTACGACCTGGAGGTCTGGGCACCGGGGGTGGAGGACTGGCTGGAGGTCAGCTCGATCTCCAACTTCCGCGACTACCAGGCGCGCCGCATGAGCATCCGCTGGCGCCCTGAGCCGGGCGGCAAGCCGGAGATCCTGCACACGCTCAACGGCTCCGGGCTGGCGCTGGCACGCACCGTGGCGGCCATCCTGGAGACGTATCAGCAGCCGGACGGCTCGGTCCGTGTCCCGGAGGTCCTGCGGCCCCGTCTGGGCGATCGCATCAGCACTCTCTAGTGCCCCGCCCCTCGACGCTCGGGGACAGATCGCCGTCTCAGCCGCGTTGACGCAGCCGGCGACGCCTTCGCCACCGTCATGGATCGAGGCACCAGGCGGTAGGGAGGCCTGCACTGACCTTGACCGTGCCGGATGGGCGACGGATCTTCAGGACAGATGCTCGCCATGGCGACCTTGGGCGTCCTCCAGGACAACCCCGGCGCGGCCGCGTGCCGCGGAGCGCGTGACATCGGCGGGCAGCGGGGCCGCGCCGAGCGTGGATGAGCGTGATCGGGCGAGTCAGAGGGACGGTCCAGCGCTGGGCGGTCCCTGGTTCGCTGGGACACGGCGGCTAAGGAGCACCACGAGTACATCTGTCCTGCGCCGGACCCCTGGTCCCCGGATAACGGACCCTGGGCGGACATGTGTCCTCAAGCAGGCATGTACAGCGCCCTGCCCCTCGACGCTCGCGAGCGGATCGCCGTTCAGTCACGTGAACGCGACCGGCGAGCCGCCTCGTCGCGGCCGGGATCGATCGAGCCGCTGGCTGTGGTGCCTGGCCCGTCCATCAGATCGCGCCGGGGGACCTCATCGAAGCGTCGCATCTGCAGGGTCGTGATGCAGGTGATGGGTCCAGGGCCACGCCACTGACGGGTTCGAGCGCCGCGATGAGGCTACCGCTGAAGGGAAGGCGGCCGCGGGATCCCGAAGTGGTTCATGGAGGCGCGCGTCAGCGTGTCGGCGAGGCCCTGGATGTTGGTGCGACCCAGGTTGGTCAGCACGACGACGTCGATGTCCTGTCGGTGCAGCCGGTACATCAGGGCCACGAAGCCGCGCAACGATCCGCCGTGCCCGATGCCGAGGATGCCGTCCAGTCTCGCGTAGCGCATCCCGAGGCCGTAGCCACTCTTGGGATCCATGTCCAGCATCTGCGCCAGGGAAGCCGGCTGCAGCACGCTGCCGCTCAAGAGAGCGTCCTGCCAGTCGGAGACGTCGCGCACGGACGAGACCATGGCGCCGGCGGCATCGGCCACGGTCGCGGCCGAGGTGTTGGGACGGAAGCGACTGCCGTCGGCCAGCCGCTGGTAACCCTTGCGGGTGGCCAGGTAGCCCTCCGCCGGGACCTTGAGGATAGGTTCCTGCCCTTGGAAGAAGGTGTCCCGCAGGCCGAGCGGGAAGAGGAAGCGGTCACGCAGGTTGCGGGCGATCGGCGCGCCGGTGACCTTCTTGACGATGCGGCCGAGCAACACGTAGTTGGTGTTCGAGTAGTGGAAGCAGGTGTCCGGGCGGCAGTAGCGCGGGCCCCGCAGCGCCAGGATCTCGTTGACGGTCCAGCGGTGACGCGGCCGGTCGAAGACCTTCGACTCGTAGCGGGGGTGCGAGAAGTAGTCGTAGATGCCACTGCGGTGCGAGAGAAGCATGCGCACCGTGATGCGCTTGGCCAGCGGGTAGTCGGGCAGCCAGGTGGAGATCGGTTGCTCCAGGCTGAGGCGGCCCTCCTCCTGCAGCTTCAGCACGAGCGCCGCGACGAAGGTCTTGGTCAGGGAGCCGATCTCGAAGGGTGTCAGCACCGAGACGGGCTTGTCGCCCTTGCCCACGACGCGGTCGCCGGAGGTGCCCATCCAGCGGCTGCCATCGGGCAGTCGCACGGCAGCGGCCACGCCCGGGGCCCCGTGCGAGACGCGCCAGCGGTCCAGGCGAGCCTGCAGCGTCGCGGCGAGGACCGGGTCCAGCTCACCTGGCGTTTGGGCGACCGAGGCGCCTCCGACGAGCAGCACGAGCAGCAGGGCGGCGAGGGCGGCGCGGAGGACTCGTGGCAGTCTGTGGGCGATCACGGCCCGCAGAGCATAGCGCCGCCGCCAAACCCGCCCCCTCCTGCCGACGGGTCGGCCTTCTGACGCTGTTCGGCTGGCGAGATGCCGGTCCCGGCGCTGCTATCCTCGCCCCTGCCGGAGAGGTGGCCGAGTGGTTGAAGGCGACGGTCTTGAAAACCGTTGGGCGAAAGCCTCGTGGGTTCGAATCCCACCCTCTCCGCCAAGCGTGACCTGAGCGGAGCGGCACTCGCCTGTCAGGCGATCCGTTTCACAGGAGGAGCAGGCGATACGATCGGCCGGTGATCGCTCCTCATCCGACGCTCTCGATGCTGCTCTCGGTCAAGACCGTGCCACACGCTCAGCACGCCGTCCTGTGCGGACGAGACAGGATCGCCGTGACATGAGCCGTTCGACTCCCCGTGGCATCCGGACGTCGCAGCCCCAGGCCGTGGCGTTCGTGGAGCTCTTCTTCGACCTGGTCTTCGTCTTCGCCGTCACGCAGCTCACGGCCGAGACCGCCCACCACCTGGACGCCGACGGCGTGCTTCGGTCCGTCATCGTGGGCTGGCTCATCTGGTGGGCATGGACCCAGTTCACGTGGACCCTCAACCCCGCCGACACGTCGCACGATCTCGTCCGCGTCGTGACGCTCGCGGCGACTGCTGCCGCCTTCGTCATGGCTGCCTCGGTACCGCGTGCGTTCACCGACGAAGCTCTCTGGTTCGCACTCCCGTACATCGCCGTGCGACTGCTCGGCCTCGGTCTGCAGGTGCGAGTCGAGATGGAGCGCGAGGGCGCTGACCACGCAGCCGTCTACCGCTGGGCGGGCGCCTCGCTGGTCGGACTCGGGCTGGTGCTCGTCGGTTCGCTGGCCGAACCGGGTCTGCGGAGCATCATCTGGCTTGCCGCCATCGGCGCCGACTTCGCGGCTGCCACGTGGGCGGGACGCCAGGCGGTCTGGGACCTGAACCCGGCCCACCTATCCGAGCGTCATGGGCTCTTCGTGATCATCGCGCTGGGCGAGTCGCTGATCGTCGCCGGGGCGGCCATCGCTGCGGCGCCCTTGACACCTGACCTGATGGCAGCGGTCGGCGCATGCATCGTGGTCGCCTGCCTGCTCTGGTGGACGTACTTCGGATGGCTCAAGGACTCGCTCGAGCATCGCTTCGCGATGGCCAGCCCGGACCGGCTCGGGCCTCTCGCCCGCGACGCCTTCAGCTTCTCCCACTTCCCGCTGGTCTGCGGCATCGTCGGATTCGCCGTGGCCGTCGAGGAGACGGTGGCGCATCCCGAGGACCCCATGCCCACTGCCGTCCTGGCCGCCCTCGGCATCGGCATCAGCCTCTTCGTCCTGTCATCCGCGTTGTCGCTCCGCGTCCTCGGCGGGCCCGTCCTGCGCGTCCGGATCGCCCTGCTCGCCCTGATGGCTGCTGTCCTGGCGGGCGTCGGGGTCGCCAACCTCGCGCCCCTGGTGCCACTCGGGGTCGTCGCGACCGCACTGGCGGCCATCATCGTCTTCGAGCAGGTCCGACCGCCTGATCCCCGACACGGCGCCTGATGTCCCTTCGTCTCCACGCCGGGCCACCCGACGGGGACCTCCACGGCGCCGAGCGGTACGCCCGCTGCCGCGGAGACGGCGGCCTTCGGCTCCGAGCGGCACGCTCGCTGGTTCGGCCTCTCCGCCACCGACCGCAGGCCCCGATCCCGACCTGACCCCAGCGCTCAGTCGGCGCCCACCTCGTCCTGGTCGTCATCTTCGCCGCGGACCGCCTCCACGCCCTCGCGGACCAGCAGCACGGCGATGGCCAGGGCCGCCAGCGGATCCGCCCACCACCAGCCGAGGAGCGCATTGGCGACGAGGCCGGCCAGCGTCACGGCGGAGAGGTACCAGCAGGCGCGCGTCTGCTCCGAGTCGGCGATCAGGGCGCGGCTGTCGAGCGCCTCGCCTACCCGCCGCTTGGCACGCGCGAGCCAGAGCATGAGGGCCAGCGACACGGCGGTCAGGGCGATGCCGATGGGGCTGGCGTCCGGTGCCTCGGCCGCGAGCAGGGTGCGCACGGACTCGAACGAAACGTAGGCGGCCAGCACGAGGAAGGCCAGTCCCACGAGCCGTTCCGCGCGACGCTCGACCTGTTCGACGCGTTCGTCTCCGGCGCCGGCCTGCTCCACGCGCAGCCGCCAGATGAGGATGACGCCCGAGGTCGTCTCGACCAGGCTGTCCAGGCCGAAGCCGACCAGGGCGACGCTGCCGCTGGCGAGGCCGGCGCCGATGGCCACCAGCCCCTCGAAGACGTTCCAGCCGACCGTCAGGAGCTCGAGCCGCAGGCCGCGTCTCAGCAGTTCGGCCCGCGGGAGGCTGCCCGCGGGTCGGGTGTCGGCTCGTTGTCGTTCGTCCACGTGTGACGTCAGTATCGGCCGACGAGCGCCCCGCCGTGGTTCCCGTGACGGTTCGCCGGCGACGCCGATGGCCGTGTCCGACCCCTGGCGTCGGGATCGGCGAGCGGACTCCCGGGCTCGACCTCGGCTGCGGTCCGCTCAGCAGGCCCTCGGTCGATCGCGACCTCTGGGGTAGGAACGGCCGGCGTGGTGCCGACCGTCCCCTCAGGCTCGTGGGCCGGGAGTGGGGCTCGCGCTCCCGCCTGGGCTGCTGCCGGCGCTCGGGCTCGCGCTCGGCGACGGGCCCGCGCGTCGGCGAACGGGTCCGGCCGAGGACGAAGGTCCGGCCGATGACGACGGCCCTGGCGATGGCTCGGCGACGGCTCTGGCGACGGCTCGGGCGACGGGGTCGCCTTGGGCTCGGCCCGGATCAGTCGGCAGCGCGGCAGGCTGGCGTAGACCTCGCGCATCGGCCGGTCCATGAGCCAGTGGTTGGAGGGCGTCTCGAAGAAGGGTAGGTCCATGTCGAAGTAGACGGCCGAAGCGACCCCCTGCACGTCGCCAAGCGAGCGCAGCCAGCCATCGCGATCGGGCAAGTCGATGCGCCGCCCGAACTCGCCCACCAGGATGGGTCGCCGACTGATGCGCCCGAGCCGGTCGACGATGGGGCCCCACTGCTCGGCCAGCGGCATCCACGTCTCCGTCCTCGAGTAGCCATCGAAGCCGGCCTGCTGGCACCACTCGTCGCCCGGGTAGTAGGCCTCGATCTCGTCAAGGCCGGGCTTGCCAGTGCGCAGCCCGGGGCAGAAGTGCAGCTCCACGTTGCGGGCTCCAGCGACGTGGCGGATGCGGTCGCTGACGTGCCGGAAGGCGGCCACGTACTCACGGGCCGGCCGGTCCGACCAGGGGAACTTGCCGTTCATCTCCTGGTCCCAGCGCAGGATGAGCCGATGGCCGTAGGCCGCCGCGGCGACCCCCCAGGCCTCCAGCGCCTCGTCACGCGCCCCCCGCAGGATGGCCTCGTAGCCGTGCGTCCGCCAGCGCACCTCGTCCGCCGAGTGGGCGAAGACGGCCGGCTCCACGCCGCGCTCGCGCAGCCCCCGCAGCAGCCAGTCGGCCGGGAAGATCCCGCCACGCGGCGCGGGCAGGTCCATGTCGAAGGGAGACCACAGCGGCAGGATGGCCGGGTAGAAGCCCGTCAGCTCACGCCAGCGATCGACGGCGGGCAGGACCAGCGTCTCGTCGCCGTGCTGCGTGGCCTCGAAGAGCGCGGCACCCAGGCAGAGCCGCGAGTCGCCGTCACCTCCACCGAGTGCCGCGCCGGCGACCGGCTCCGCCTGCCCCGCGCCAGCCACCGGGTCCGGGCCGCCGCCGAGCACGGTGCCTGAGGGCAGGGCGTCCAGGCCGGGCACGAAGCGACCGACCAGGGCCGCGCCCGCGACGCCGGCCGAAGCCAGGAGCAACCGACGCCGGCTCAACCTCGCGCCCATGTCCAGCGGCATCGTCGCTGCTCCTGCGTGGCGACCTTCAGTCCTCCTATTGTCACCCCTGCGTGTCCATCGCCCTTCCGGGGCGCAAGACACGTCCGCTCTCGCGGCCGATAATCGCGAGCAGTGGTGCTGACGGTGGGCGGCACTGATGCTGATCGACCCTGGCGGTTCGATCGCCGACACGTGGAGGTCCGATGCCGACGACCAGACTGGCGCGCACGACGATCGTGCCGCTTCTCGCGGCCCTCTTGCTCGTGGCCACGTCCGGCAGCGGCAGCCTCGCCGGCAAGGGAGACCCGGGCGACAAGGGCGACAAGGGCGACGGGGGTGGCAAGGGCCACAAGGGGGCCGCCGCGGAGCCGTCAGCGCTCGTCGCCATGGTGGATGGCGACCAGGTCAAGATGGCGCAGACCAAGGTCGCCAGGCGCGTCACCCGCATCGTCGACGCCGCCGGGGACCAGGTCCTGGCGGACGGCTCACCCGCCCCAGGCGCTGAGGCCTGGTCGGACATCCGATCGGTCTCGGTGGCGCCCATCAAGGTGCCCGCCAAGCTCGTGGCGCGCATGGTCGAGGACTTCCCGCGCGGCGCGCAGGGCACCTTCTACGGCACCGATGCCGACTGGTCGAGGGCCGACCCCGCCGTGTTCGTGGCCCTCGAGCTGGCCGGCCGCCTCCCGTCGGGCGTCGTCCAACAGGTGGAGGTGGGGCTGGACGGCGATGCGGCAGGCCCGGTCCAGGTGGGCGCGGCCACGGACACGCGGGCCGGGCTCGAGCGCTTCTCGCTGAGTGGCACCTTCAGTGACGGGTCGGGATCGTCCGGCACCACCGATGTCAGCGACCGTACCCCCGGCGAGGCCATCGACTACTACAACGCGGAGGCGGGCGTCTTCGGCTTCCGCGACGACAAGGCGGACACCTACTACCTGATCATGCCCCTGCCCAACGACGCCCGGCGCTGTCTCGGTCGCCCTGCGCACCGAGACGCCCGATGGCTTGGTCATCGACCGGCTGGAGCTGCCGGGCGGCGGGCACCTGGTACCGCTGGACGACCCGGCCGGCGGCTGGGACCCGGCGCTGGGTGCGCCGCTGGCCTGTCGGTCGCTCGAGACCTACAGCACGACGGCCGGTCTGGCCGATCTTGGAGAAGCGGGCAGCACGCGCATCCGCTACTCGGCCGGGGCAGACCCGGCCCTGGGACAGGCCGAAGCCGACGCCATGCTGGCCGCCCTCGACGACATCGGCGACGCGCTGCCGGTCACCCTGCTACCGGCGGGTGGGGCCACCACGGGCACGCCCGCGGACGGCGCCCCGGCCGAGCCAGTCACCGTGGACGCCACGGTCGAGCGGGCACCGGCGCTCCACGCCTTCACGCTGACGATGGACGTGCCGGCCGGCCGCTGGAGCTTCGCTCCCGCCGCCGACCTCCCGCTGCTGACCCCGGCCGGCGAGTCGCTCGTGGACGCCCGCTCGCTGGTCGGTCGCGGGGGGCTGGTCACGGGCGAAGGGCTGGACGGCTTCGTCGCCGGTGACCCGGGCTGCGCCCGCTTCGACCTGGGGGCGGAGGCCTGCGCCTTCGTTCCGGCCGAGGCCATGGCCGGGCTCGTCGGCCTCGACGGCAGCGAGGTCGAGCAGCGCTCGCTCATCCGTCCCGACGGCGCGCACTGGTGCGTGGGGACCGCGCCAGCCACCGGCGAGGTGCAGTACATCGCCCGCTTCGGGACCGCCTACCTGACGTCGGCGGCCTTCGCGAGCGAGGTCGCCGCGGGCCCCTGCGAGGCCCTGCCAGGGGATCTCGGGGCGGAAGCCGCGATCCTCGACTGCGGTGCCGACGGCTTCGAGCGCCACCTCGTGCGCGTGATCCCGGACGCCATCTCGGACCGTGACCCGGACGGTGGGCTGCTCGTCTCGGTCGACATGCTCGTGGACGGTGGCAAGCCGGTCGGCGAGCGCTACGACGCGGCCGCCGCCGACGCCCTCTTCAGCCAGACTCGTGGAGGCCGTGGCGTCCTCGGCCGCACCGGCGGTGACAGGGACGGCCGCGACCGGGTCAGCCGCGGGTCCCACCGAGAGGCCCGCCGAGGGCCCGCCGAGCCGGCGGGCTGACGCTTCGGTCTCAGGTACGCATCAGGTAGGGGAAGAGGCGCATCTTCAGGTCGCTCGCCGGCACCGCGCCGACGATGCGGTCCACGACGCGATCGCCCTTGATGACGATCATGGTCGGGATGCTGCTGGCCCCGAACTGCTGGGCCAGCATGGGGTTCTCGTCGACGTTGACCTTGACGACCTTGATGCGCCCCGCGTACTCGCGCGCCAGCACCTCCAGCATGGGGCCGACCACGCGGCAGGGCCCGCACCACGGTGCCCAGAGGTCCACGAGGACAGCCACCGAGGCCCGCGCCTCGTAGGGGAACGTGGCGTCCGTGGCATCCACGACCCAGGCCAGCGGCTGGCTGCAGGAACCGCAGTGGGGCGTGCCGCGCTCGCTGGGGCGGATCTTGTTCTTCTTGCCGCACTCGGCGCAGACAAGCACGGAGAGGGGGAGGCCGGAGGCGGTGCCGCCGGGCGGAGCGGCGCGCGGAGTGGTGGGATCCTGGTCGGTCATGGCGATGCCGATTCTTCCCCGTCTCGCGCTTCCCTGCACGGCAGCGGGGTTCGGTCGTCGCCGATCAGTCGCCGCCGCGCAGCTGGTAGCGAGAGAGGCGCCAGCTGGCCAGCGCCAGCGAGCCCACGATGACGGCGCCCAGGACCACGATGGACGTGGTCCCATCGAGCGCGTCCCGGACCCCTTCGTTGCCTTGAAGCATGGCCGCCAGGCCCGTCGTGGCCTGTCGCACCGAGAAGACCCGCGTGCCCTCGAAGAGCCCGGACAGGACCCCCTCCCAGAGCAGCACGTAGCCGAGGCCGATGGCCAGCGCTCGAGAGGTGAAGCTGCTGAGGGCCAGGAACCCGAGTGCATAGGCCGTGCCGCCCACGGCCGCGGCGATCGCGAAGGCCGCAGTGGAGCTCGCCAGCGAGGCCTGCTGCGAGGTGGCCACCAGCCCGGTGAGCACCGTGGCCGGGACGATGAGCGCCGCCGTCAGGCCCGCCGCGACGCCGCCCTTGGCGAGCACGATGCGAGCGCGCCGGATGGGTTTCGTGAGCAGGAAGACGATGGTGCCGTCATCGAGCTCGGAGCCCAGGGCGGCCGTCCCGAAGACGAGCGCGATGAGGGGCAGCACGGTACGCACGATGAGCTGGTCGAAGATGCGCCGGCTGAAGAGGTCGCCCCCGAAGACGACTCCCACGACGGCCATCAGCACGGGCACGGCGGCCAGCAGCACCATCAGCCAGAAGCGTCGCCGGTCCACGAGGCTGCGCAGGGTGAGCGCCACGATGGGCATCGCGCGGATCATCGGCCGACCAGGTAGGCGAAGACCGACTCGAGCGAATCGTCGGTCGGGGTCAGCTCAAGCACCCGGATGCCCGCCTCGCGCGCGATGCTCGGCAGGCGCCTGCGTGAAGCGCCCGAAGTCGGACGTCCGCACCAGGAGGCCCTTGGGGTCGATCTCCACGCCGAAGACGCTCTCCTCGGCCAGCAGGATGGAGCCCAGCCGGCGGTCGTCGCCCGAGCGGACGAAGAACTCGTGCGGGCGGTCGGTCATGAGTCGGCGGATGGAGCGGAAGTCACCCGAGGCCGCCAGTCGGCCGGCATAGATGACCAGCACGGAGGCGGCGATGCGCTCCACCTCCTCGAGGATGTGCGAGGACAGCAGGACCGTGCGCCCCTCGTCCGCCATGCGCTGGAGCAGCTCGAACATGTGCAGGCGCTGGCGGGGGTCCATGCCGTTGAAGGGCTCGTCGAGGATGAGGACCGGCGGGTCGTGGACCAGTGCGGCGGCCATCTTGATGCGCTGGCGCATGCCCTTGGAGTAGGTGCCCGTGCGCCGGTCGGCGGCGTCCGCGAGGTCCACCAGGTCGATGGCCCGCCGGACGGCGGCGTCCGGGTCCGCCAGCCCGTGCACCCGGGCGTTGACGAGGACGAACTCGCGACCGGTCAGGAACGGGTAGACGGCCTCGCGCTCTGGCACCAGGCCCAGTTGGCGGTAGATGGCGGGGTTGCGCCAGGTCGGCTCGCCAGCCACGCGGATGGCCCCGGCCGATGGCGCCAGCAGACCGGCCGTCATGTGCAGCAGCGTCGTCTTGCCGGCGCCGTTGGGGCCCAGCAGACCGGTCACGCCGGGTCCCACCGTGAAGCTGATGTCGTTGACGGCCACGACGTTGCCGTACCACCGCGAGGCATGTTCGACCTCGATGACGGGCGCGGAGACCGTCGATCGAGGATCCGGTGGTCGCGGCAGCCGGCATGGCGCTCACGCCTCGATCCGCTGGTAGCGGCGCGCCAGCACGAGCAGCGAGCCCACGATCCAGGCGCCCGCGGCGAACGCGTACGACCAGTCGGGCAGCCCGGCCCTGGCGACCGTCTCGTTGTCCGGTGAGACGCCGAAGAAGAAGGCGTTGACGCCGTCGAGGACATCCGCCGGGCTCAGCAGGACGGCCACCTGTCCGAGCAGTCCGCTGTCCAGCTCGACGAGCAGGGCGGCCGCGATGTTGGGGATGAGGAAGATGCCGATGATGGCCACGGTGGCGTACGAACGCCGCGGCGTGAGCGCCGCGGTCGCCGCCGAGACGGAGCCCACGACGGCCACCATGAGCACGCCCGACGGCCAGCATGGCCGGCAGCTCCGGGAGCTCCTCGCCGAGCCCGGCCACGGGGTCGGCGGCCACCAGGATGCGGCCGACGAGCAGCAGCAGCTGCGGTGCGAGCACCAGCACCAGCAGGGAGACGAGCAGGCCCAGCGTCCGTGCCCCGGCGTAGTCGAGCCGCGAGGTCGCCCGCGAGAAGTACAGCGGCAGGACCCCGGCACGCTGGTCGCGACCGAAGAGCTCCGGCGCCTGCGAGGCGCTGAAGAGGAAGACGAGGATGGCGATGAAGGGGAAGAGCGTCGAGTAGCGGATGGGCGAGATGGCCTCCATGGCCTCGCCGGCCGGGCCGACCTGCGCCACGAGGGCGATGATCCCGAGCGCCAGCAGCGAGGGCAGGACCGCCAGCAGCACGAGGCCCACGGGCATGACCTTGGAGCGGGCGCTGCGCCCGAGGCCGTAGGCCGTGCGCACCGAGTGCGTCAGCAGTGCGGCCACGGCGGCCCAGCGGCCCAGCCGCGGGCCTTCGTAGCCGCGGTAGCCGAGGTCGTAGATGGAGCCGCCGCCCCCGCTCGCCGTCATGCCGCCTGCTCACGCGTCGGGGCGGCGCCCGCTTCGCCCTCGGCGCCCGCTTCGCCCTGGGCGCCGCAGGGCCAGGATCCTCGGCGTCTCGGAAGAGATCCTCCAGGCTGCCGCGCCGCTGCTCGAGGCGCACCAGGCCGAGGTCGAGATCGACGACGGCGTCGCGGACGGCGTCCACCGTGGCCTCGTCACGCACCTGGACCAGGAGGTGATGGCCGTCGGCGCGGACAGCCAGGCCCGCCGGATGCGAGGTGCGTCGCCAGGGCCTCCGTCGCGTCGTCGACCTCCACGAGCAGCGTGCCTGTCTGCTGCGTGAACGTGCCGAGCGCGGCGGCCTGCAGGAGCCGCCCGGCGTCGATGGCGACCAGGAAGTCGCAGACGCGCTCGATCTCGCCGAGCAGGTGGCTGGCCATGATGATGGCGATGCCGAACTCCGTGCCCGTCCGGCGGATGAGCTCCAGCATCTCGTCGCGGCCGGCCGGGTCGAGGCCGTTGGTGGGCTCGTCCAGGAGCAGCAGCCGTGGGTCGTGGACGAGGGCCTGGGCCAGCTTGACGCGCTGCTTCATGCCCGTCGAGTAGCCGCCCATGGGTCGGTAGCGCTCCTCGAAGAGGCCCACGTGGCGCAGCACGTCGGCCGTGCGCTCCCGGGCATTGGCGCGGGGCAGCCCGGACATGCGGGCCATGTGGTTGACGAATTCGCTGGCCGAGATGTCCACCGGCAGGCAGTCGTGCTCGGGCATGTAGCCCACCCGCTGGCGGATGGCCAGCCCCTGCGTGGCCACGTCCAGGTCGAAGACGCGAGCCGACCCGCCGCTGGCGTCCAGGAGTCCCAGCAGGATCTTGATGAGCGTGGACTTGCCCGCCCCGTTGGCGCCGACCAGGCCGACGACCCCCGGCTCGATGGCAACGCTCAGCGCGTCGAGCGCCATGACGCCGCCCGGATAGCGCTTCGTGAGTCGGTCCAGGGAGACCAGGGACATGTACGCCGAGTCTAGTCCTCGGCCGACCCGATGCGCCCCGGCTCGGCCGCGGCGCGGCGCGCGGGTGCAAGATGGCGCCCAGCGTGACGCGAACATCGGCAGGGGAGGATCGAAGATGACGGCCGTGCCCACCCGGGAGATCGTGCAGGCGGCCTTCGCAGCCGGCTACGCGGTCCCTGCCATCAACGTCGTCAACGACCTGACCATGGAGGCCGTCCTGGCTGCCGCCGAGGAACTGCGGGCGCCGCTCATCGTCCAGACCAGCGTCAAGACCGTGCGATCCATGGGCGTGGGGGTCCTGGCCGGTCTCTGGCGGCCCATGGCCGCCCGCGTCCGCGTGCCGGTGGCGCTGCACCTCGACCATTGCCCGGACAGGGCGCTCATCAGCGCCTGCCTGGCGGCCGGCTGGTCGTCGGTGCTCTTCGATGCCTCCGAGTCTGCCGGTCGAGGAGAACCTCCGGCAGTGCCGCGAGGTCGTGGCCGAGGCGCGCCGTTTCGGAGCGGACGTGGAGGGTGAGATCGAGGGCATCTGGCGCGTGGAGGAGGGGGGCGCCGCCGCCGGACCGGTCCCCCAGTCGCTGGCGGTCGCGGTCGACTTCATCCTCGCCTCCGGCGTGGACATCTTCGCGCCGGCCATCGGCAACGCCCACGGCCTCTATCCGGAGGCGCCGGTGCTGGACGGTCAGCGCGTCTCGGACATCGTGGCTGCCACGGGCGTGCCCCAGGCCCTCCATGGCGGCACCGGTCTCAGCGCGGGCAGTTCACCGACCTCATCGCCCGCGGCTGCGCCAAGGTCAACGTCTCCACGGCCCTCAAGATCGCCTTCATGGAGTCCAGCCGCGGCTACCTGGTCGCCAACCCGGAGGCGGCCGACCCGCCCAGGCTCTTCGACGTCGTGCGTGGGGCCGTCATGGAGATGGCGCGACTGCACATCCGCCTCTTCGGGGCCGAGGGTCGCGCGTGAGCGGCGCAGCGTCAGGCACCCGCGCCCTCGTCTTCGACTGCGACGGCGTCCTCGCCGACACCGAGCGCCACGGCCACTTGCCGGCCTTCAACCAGGTCTTTGCCGAGTTCAGCCTGCCCGTGCGCTGGTCGGAGGAGGAGTACGGCCGGGCCCTGCGCATCGCGGGCGGCAAGGAGCGCATGGCCAGCCTGCTGACGGCCGGGTTCGTGCGCGCCGCCGGGCTGCCGGCCGACCGAGAGGCGCAGCTGGCGGAGGTGGCGCGCTGGCACCGGCGCAAGACGGAGATCTACCTCGAGCTCGTGCGAGCCGGCCGCATCCCGGCCCGGCCGGGCGTCCGACGATTGGCCTCAGAGGCCCGGCAGGCGGGCTGGAAGCTGGCCGTCTGCAGCACCTCGGCGGAGGCATCCGTGCGCGCCATCCTGGCCATGGCCGTGGGCACGGAGGTCGCGGCCGATGTCCTCGTGCTGGCCGGCGATGTCGTGGCGCTCAAGAAGCCCGCACCCGACATCTACGAGCTGGCCGTCGAGCGTCTCGGTCTGCCGAAGGGCGCCATCGCCGTCATCGAGGACTCCCGCCAGGGGCTCCTGGCCGCGGTCGGGGCCAGACTGACGACGATCGTGACGGTCAACGAGTACACCCGCGACGAGGGCTTCGCGGAGGCCGCCCTCGTGATCACCTCACTGGGCGATCCCGATGGCGAGTCCGCCGCCGTCCTGGCCGACCCGTACGGCGTCTGTCCCGGCGGATGGCTGACGCTGGCCGATGTCGAGGCCTGCCTGGCCGCGCGACCGGGCTGAGGGATCCCGTCACCGCCATGCCACGGACCGACCGACCCGACCTGGCGGCAGCCAGCCTCCGCGTCATCGCTGCCGGCCAGTCGGCCAGCGGTGCCTTCATCGCCAGCCCGACCTTCCCCCAGTATCGCTTCGCCTGGCTCCGTGACGGGGCGTTCGTGGCCGAGGCCCTCGACCTCGTCGGAGAGCTGGAGCGATCGGCTCGCTTCCACGCCTGGGTGGCCGGCATCGTGCTTCGCTCGAGCGATGGGTTGGAGCGGGCCATCGACAAGGCTGCGCGCGGTGAGCCGCCCTCGACCGACGAGTACCTTCACTGCCGCTATGACACCGACGGCAGCCCGTCGGGAGGCTCGTGGCACACCTTCCAGCTCGACGGCCCGGGCATCTGGCTCTGGGCGGTGGCTCACCACGTCCGTCACGGCGGGTGCGTCGATGCCGCGCTTGGCGATGCGGTCCGCCTGTCCGCCCGGTATCTTGGCGCGCTGTGGCCGCTGCCCTGCGCAGACGCCTGGGAGGAGTTCCCCGAGTCACGTCCACACGAGCACGCTGGCGGCCATCCTGGCGGGCCTGGACGCCGCCGTCGACGTGGTCCCGGACCTCGCCCGCAGCGACGGGGTCGTGGCCGCCAGGGCCTCGCTGCGCGCGCGACTGGCCACCCCAGGCGGCTGCCACACCAAGTGGTCGGGCAGCCAGGCGGTCGATGGCAGCCTGCTCTGGATGGCAGCGCCGTACGGCCTGGTGGACCCCACCGAGCCGCGCTTCGCGGCCACGCTCACGCGCATCGTGGATGAGCTCGTCGACGCCGATGGCGGCGTGCACCGCTACGGCGGGGACACCTTCTACGGCGGCGGAGCCTGGCCGGTGCTGACCGCGGCCTACGGACGCGTCCTGCTGCGGCGCGGTGGACCTGGTGACGTGGAGCGTGCCCGACTCGCTCTGCGCTGGATCGAGGCACAGGCGGACGCCCGCGGACTCCTGCCCGAGCAGGTCGCTGACCACGCCTTCGCTCCCGATCAGGTGGCCGAGTGGCGCCAGCGCTGGGGTGAGTCGGCCCGCCCGCTGCTCTGGTCGCATGCCGCCTACCTCGCGCTGCGAGCAGAGCTCGAGACACTTGGAAGGGGCTGAGGTGGCCACATGGCAGGTGGAGGGACCAGCTGCGGATGCTACGGTCGCCCGCGACGATGCCCTCCCGTTGAGGTTGCCAGGATGCCCCTGAAAGACTCCGTTCCCCGGGCCATGGTGCGCTTCGGCGTGCTGGCCGAGATCACCGTGGTCGGGCGCAGCAGCGGCCAGCCACGCACGGCCGTCATCAACAAGGCGCCGGCACCGGGTGGCGGCTGGTACGTGGCCGCCGGCAAGGACTCGCACCAGTGGTCCAGGAACCTTCAGGCAGCAGGTCGCTGCCGGCTGCGAGTCGGCGGCAAGGAATGCGGAGTACGTCGCGCGTGAGCTCACGGGCGACGAGTACGCAGAGGCCGTGCGCAAGCTCGCCCCGCCCTTCGGCGCGCGACCGCTTCGCCATCACCGGCCCGGCCTTCCACCTCGCCCCGACGTCGGACGCGCAGGCTGCCTGACCGGACCGCGCCGCTGCGCGGCTCGCCCCAGGCCGGCTCTCCCCAACCTGTCCTAGACAGTTGGGTCGATTTGGGGTCGCCCGCCGGAATCGCGGGGCGTAGACTGGCCAGCAGGCAGACTGCGCCGCCGTGGGAGTCTCCCAGCGTCGGCGGCGCTCGGACGAAAGGAGGGGTCCAGCCACCACCCATCCGTTGCCCCCGATGGGCACCCTGACGTCACATCTTCGGAGAGAAGAGGAGTTCCACTCGCGATGAAGAGATCGTTCCTTGCCCTGGCTGCCAGCCTGCTGCTGATCGGCCTCCTGCCGCTCGGCGCTGTCGCGCAGTCCGAGAAGAAGACCTTCTACTGGGTCTCACACGGCGCGCCCACCGACCCGGTGTGGACGTACTTCCTGCAGGGCGCCGAGATGTGGGCCGAGGCCACCGGCAACACCGTCAACACCTCCTTCCACAGCGGCGACGTGCCCTCCCACCAGGAGGCCATCCGTGCCGCCATCGCAGCTGGTGCCGATGGCATCGTGAGCAGCAGCCCCGATCCGGGCAGCCTCATCGAGGTCGTGGCCGAGGCCCGCGCGGCCGGCATCCCCATCGTCAACATCAACACCCCTGACCCCGACGCTGACTGGAACGCCTACGTCGGCGGCGACCTCGTCGCCTATGGCACTGCCTGGGCGCAGTACATGGTCGACAACGGGCTCGTCAAGGAAGGCGACTTCGTGTGGATGCCCGTCGAGGTCCCCGGCGCCACCTACGGCGTCCAGGAGGAAGAGGGCATCGCCAGCGTCTTCGAGCCGCTGGGCATCACGTGGGAAGTCACCGACGCGACGCTCGACCAGGCCGAGATCATCACCCGCATGTCGGACTACCTGACCGCGAACCGGGACAAGATCGACGCCATCATCGGCCTCGGTGACCTCGTCACCGGTTCCATCGCGCGCGTCTTCGATCAGGTCGGCGTGGCCCCCGGCGAGATCCCGGTCGTGGGCTGGGGCAACTCGCTCGACACCACCCAGGAAGTCCTGAACGGCTACGTCAACGCAGCCCAGTGGCAGGACCCCTGGCCACCAGCTGGATCGGCCTGTCCATCGCGGACATGGCTGCCGCTGGCATCCCGCCCGGATTCGACGTCATCACCGGTGCCCTCTACGAGGCTGACACCGCGCAGGTGTACGACGACATCCTCTCGGGCAAGTAGCACAACGAACGCCTGAGCCCGCGACCGCGGGCCCAGGCGCCACTTCGATCGGGGCCGTCGTGAGCGGCCCCGATCGTGTTTCCGGGCTCGGTGGCCCCAAGGACGGAGCTGCCCATGGCACCACGCATCCACTGCATCGTCACGGCAGAGCTGGAATTAACCATCGAGGGCTCGCTGCTCAACGGCGGCGTCTCGCCCGACATCCCGCGTGAGCGAGTCCTGCCCTACGGCTGGCGAGAGGACCTGCGGCGTCGCGACGGCCAGGTCGTGGCCGGCGTCATGGTGCCTGCGCCCGTGTGGCTCATCGAAGGCGCCACGCGGGTCATCCTCGTGGACACCGGGGTCGGCGACGTTGACGAGATCGACCGGCTGCACGCCAGCCACGGATCGATCCGCTGGATCGTCGAGCGCAACGAGGGCCAGGACCTCGTCGCCGGGCTGGCACGCCACGGCGTCCGACCCGAGGACGTGGAGCTCGTGGTGCTGTCGCACCTGCACTTCGACCACGTGGGCAACAACGAGCTCTTCACCCGGGCCCGCTTCATCGTGCAGCGCGACGAGCTGACGCTGGCCCTGGCACCGCCCCGCTTCTCGATGTTCTACTACCCCGAGTATCGCTACAAGATGACCGCCATCCTCGATCGCGTGGAGGCCATCGACGGCGACGTGGACATCGACCCCGATGTGCGACTCCTCAAGCTCGGCGGCCACACGCCTGGCTGCCAGGCCACCCTCGTGAACACAGCGGCCGGGTCCGTCTGCCTGACCAGCGACACGATGTACAACTACCGCAACATCGAGCTCGACTGGCCGGTCGGCTCGTTCTGGGACCTGCCCGACCTGCTGCGCGGCATGGCCCGCATGCGCCACGAGGCGGACATCCTCGTTCCCCAGCACGACTGGCAGTTCATGGTCGAGCACCCCGGTGGCACGGTCGGCTGAGGTGGCCAGGCGACGAGGACCACCTGTACATGACAACCACTGCCAACCGGACCTGTCCTTGATCGCGCGAGTGACTACGATGCGGGGACCGACCGAGTGATGAACGCCATCAAGGGAGCCCTATGACCACGGCAGCGCCACCCATCCAGAGCCAGCCGACTGGCAGCGACCGCATGAAGCGGACGCTGGCCAAGCCGGAGTTCGGGCCGTTCGCGCTCCTCATCGGGGCCATCATCGTCTTCACGCTGATGTCGGCCACCTTCATCTCCGTCGGCAACGTCAGCAACCTCATGGCCTTCACGCCGGAGCTGGGCATGATCGCCCTGGCCATGACGCTGCTCATGACGGCGGGCGAGTTCGACCTCTCCGTCGGCTCCGTCTTCGGCTTCACGGCCGTCATCATGTGGACGGTCGCCAACGAGACGACCTGGGGCATCGAGGTCGGCTTCGTCCTGGCCATGGTCACGGGCATCTTCATCGGCTTCTGCAACGGCTGGCTGGTGACGCGCCTGAAGATCCCGTCGTTCCTGGTGACGCTGGGCATGCTGCTCGTCGTGCGTGGCTGCGCCCTCTTCCTGACGGCTGGCTTCCCGCAGCGCACCTGGAAGGCGGAATCGCCCCTGCTCGAGCTCATCGTGGGCGACTTCTTCGTGCCCACGCCCTTCGGCGACCTGCGCGTCTTCATGTCGGTCTTCTGGTTCGCGCTGTTCGCGGTCGTCCTGGGCTACATCCTCATGGTCTCCAAGTGGGGCAACTGGATCCAGGCCTCGGGCGGCAACCCCATGGCCGCCGTGGCTCGCGGCGTGCGCGTCAGCACCGTCAAGGTCTCGCTCTTCGTGCTGACCGCCGCCATGGCCACCTTCGCCGGCGTGACGAGCTCCATCCGCGTGCAGACCGCCAACCCCAACAGCGGTGACGGCTACGAGCTCGAGATCATCGCCATGACCGTCATCGGCGGCACGGTCCTCACGGGCGGCAAGGGCACCATCATCGGCACGATCATCGGCGTGCTGCTCCTGCGCGTCATCCGCAACGGCATCGTCATGGTCGGCGTGCCCGGCCTCGCCTACAACATCTTCATCGGGGGCATCATCCTGGGCATGATGGCGCTCCATTCGTTCATGGCCCAGCGACAGCGAGCGGTGGCCTGACGATGAGTGAAGAGCTGGTCCGCATGGACCACATCGACAAGTTCTACGGGCGCGTCCAGGCGCTGGAGGATGTCACCGTCACCATCAACAAGAATGAGATCGTGGGCCTGCTGGGTGACAACGGCGCCGGCAAGTCCACCCTCATCAAGGTCCTCTCCGGGGTCGTGCCGCTGACCAACGGCGACATCTACATCAATGGCGAGAAGGTGCGCATCGAGTCCACCAACGACGCCATCGCGCACGGCATCGAGACCATCTACCAGGACTCCGCGCTGGTGACCCAGCTCTCCATCGCGCGCAACCTGTTCCTCGGTCGCGAGCCCATCAAGGGCCCGGCCTTCCTGAACCGCATGGACAAGCGCTTCATGGATGACGTGGCGCGGCGCCTCATGCGCGAGGTGGGCATCACCAAGGACATCCCGCCCACGACGGCCATCTCCGCGCTCTCCGGGGGCGAGCGCCAGGCGGTCGCCATCGCCCGGGCCATGTACTTCGAGTCGGAGCTCATCATCCTCGACGAGCCGACCAACAACCTCGGCGTGGCCGAGACCCAGGGCGTCCTGCGCTTCGTGCGCAACGCGCGCGACTCGGGGCACTCCTGCATCTTCATCGCCCACAACATCCACCACGTCTTCCAGGTCGTTGACCGCATCGTCGTGCTGCGCCGCGGTCGCGTGGTCGCGGATGACATCGACCCGCGCAAGACGACCATCGAGCAGGTCGAACGGGTCATCACCGGCGAGCTGGAGATGGTCGATGGCGAGCTGGCCATGTCCCAGGAGGCCCAGGCGCTGGCGGCCCTGCAGGAGCAGGCGGCTCCGAGCGCCCCGCCGCTGAACTAGCCCCGGCCGCGCGGGCTCTGGCGCCTGGCCGCGCCAGCTCGCGCGGTCGGAGTCGCGCCGGTCCTCTCGGCAGACGCCGGGTGCCTCCGAGGTCGCAAGGCGTTGCCGGCTGCGTCCACGTGGCTGAACGGCGATCCGCTCCCGAGAGCCGAGGGACAGGGCACCGGTCATGCCGACTTGAGGACACGTGTCCGCCCAGGGCCCGCTATCCGGCGATCCGGGGTCCCAGCGCAGGACAGATGCGCTCGTGGTGCTCCTTGGCCGCCGTAACCACGGAGATGGCGACCGCCCAGCGCTGTCCCCGTCCCTCGGCCATGCCCGGCCACGCTCAGCCACGCTCGGCCCGGTCGCCCTGCCCACCGATGTCACGCGTGTCGGGCCACGCGGACGCGCCGGGGGTGTCCTGGAGGGCGCCCAAGGTCGCCAGTGCGATCATCTGTCCTGAAGGTCCGTCGCGCATCCGGCACGATCAGGATCAAGGCCGATCGACCAAGGCCACGGCCGATCAGTTACGGACCGTGCAGAGCGCCCTGCCGGCTGGTGCCTCGATCCACGACGGTGGCCGCTCGAGGAGTCGCCGGCTGCGTTCACGTGGCTGGACGGCAGATCCGGGTCCCGAGCGTCGAGGGACTGGGCACTGGCGCGCGGCGTAGGCGGTGCGGCCTGGCGGCGGCGAGGGCACTGGCGCGGGCGGCGCGGGCACTGGCGCGGCCCCGCCTCTACTCCGGCGCGCCGCCCGTTCGGGACGTGGGCGCGTGGCCGACGTTGCCGTTCAGCGACAGCCCGCCGTCCACGAGGATCTCCTGGCCGGTGATGAAGCGCGAGGCGTCCGAGGCCACGAAGCAGACGACGTCCGCGACCTCCTCCGGGAGCGCCGATGCGGTGCAGGCCGATGCGGGCGACGTAGTTGGCGCGCGCCTCCGGCGTCCAGGCGGTCAGGTTGAGCGGCGTGTCCGTGGGCCCGGGAGCGACCGCGTTGACGGTGATGCCCAGGCTCGCCCAGCTCCATGGCCATGACCCGGGTGAGGCCCAGGATGCCGCCCTTGGCGGCGGTGTAGGCGGAGAGGCCGTCGATGCCCTGCGTGTACGCCTGCGAGGTGATGTTGATGATGCGGCCCCGCCCCAGGCCGCGCATCCGCTCCGGCGGCTGCCCGGCAGCCGTAGAAGTAGCCGTGCAGGTTGGCGGCCAGGAGCGCGTGCCAGTCCTCGCTCGTGGTCTCCAGGACCGGCTTCACCATCAGCCGGGCCGCGTTGTTGACCCAGACGTCGAGGCGGCCCCAGCGTGAGACGGCGGCGTCCGCGAGCGCCTCGATGTGGGTCTCGTCGCCGGTGTCGCCCTGCAGGATGAGCGCCTCGCGACCCTCGGCCTCGATGAGGCGGGCCGTCTCCGCCGCGCCGTCCGCATTGCGCAGGAAGTCGCCGGCCACGTGCGCGCCCTGGCGGGCGAGACCCACGGCGATGGCCTGGCCGATGCCGCTCGAGACGCCGGTGACGACGGCGATGCGGTCGGCCAGGCTGTAGACGTCGCTCATGGGTCCTCCTCCTTGGGCGGTCGGGTGGTCGGTCGGTCGGTCGGCGTGCGCGGGCGGGTCGCCGTCGCCGCGGTCAGCCGGCCGCATCCAGGCGGGGGTCGAGCATGAGCTTGAGCCCGTCGGCGGCGCGGGTACGGGCGAAGGCCGTCTCCCATTGCGAGAGCGGCAGCACGTCGGTGACGAGCGGGTCGAGCACGACGTGGCCCTCGGCCACGAGCTTCTCCAGGCGCCGCCACGAGCGCGGCGTGCTGGCGAAGCCGGAGGTCACGACCAGCTCGTTGAGGCAGATGAGGTCGATGTCGAAGGCGATGGGCCGGCCGGTCAGGCCGACCTGCACGTAGTGGCCGCCCTTGCGCGTGGCCCGCAGCGCCGCGTCGATGCCACGCTCATTGCCCGAGGCGTCCGCGACGACGTCGAAGCCGCCCTCCGGCGTGACGGTGGCGAGGTCGCCGGCCTCCACGACGCCGAGGCCCAGGGAGGCGGCGATGTCCAGGCGCTGACGATCGGCGGGCGTGCCGGAGATGGTGACCCGCGCGCCCTGGGCGCGCAGCACCTGGGCGCACAGGATGCCCATGGCGCCCGGGCCGACCACCAACGCGGTGTCACCGGGGGAGGCGACGGCCGGGTCGCAGAGGCACTGGGTCACGCACGAGAGCGGCTCGTACAGCGCGCCGGCGTGCTCGCCGACCGAGGGATGGACCTCGTGCAGGTTGCGGGCGGGGACCAGCACGTAGGGCGCGAAGCCCCCGTTCACGTGCGAGCCGATGGAGCGGCGCTTGAGGCAGAGGTTGCGACGGCCGGCACGGCAGGCGGCGCAGCTGTCGCAGGTGAAGAAGTAGGTCTCCGTGGCGACGCGCTTGCCGAGGTGCTCCTCCGCCCCATCGCCGGCCTCCACCACGCGACCGGTGACCTCGTGGCCCATGACCACCGGCGGGACGCTGTTGAACTCGTCGTGCTGGATGTGCAGGTCCGTGCCGCAGATGCCTGTCGCGTAGACCTCGATGACGACCTGGCCGGGGCCGGCCGACGGGCGCGGCACGCTGCCCAGGCCGACGTTCTCAGGCCCCTTCGCCTTCTTCATGAGCCCGGTCATCTGGACGCTGCTGGCGGTCGTGTCGGTCATGGCCCGATTGTAGGGTCGGGACCCGGGGCCGGAGTCGGCGCCGCTCAGCGTGCCAGGCGTGCGATGCGGTTGGCGGCGCGCATGACGCGGCGCGCCGTGTCCGGCGAGGTGCGCGCCACGGCCTCCAGGGTCTCCGCCAGCTCCTCGTCCGGCAGCGAGCCGAGCAGCCGGAGGAGTCGGTCGAGCGTCTCGTCGGAGATGCGCGAGAGGACCATGAAGCCGCGGGCGATCTCGCCGGTCTCGGCCCGCGAGAGCGTCCGCAGGGCGCGGTCGAAGAGCGTCACGAAGCCCTGGATCTCCGCCAGCCAGCCGCGCAGCCGCTGTGCCTCCAGGTCGCTCGGCGAGGCGTCCACGACCTGCTCGGCGAGCTCCAGGCAGGTCGCCAGCCGGGGCTGCAGGGGGTCAGCCTCGCGAGCCCGGCGCTCCTCGGCCACGCGCTGGAACCAGCGCCAGCGGTCCCCGACGACGCGCCAGGCGACCGCCGGGGGACCTGGCCTGGCTTCCCGCGGGGCATCCTCGACGCGCTCCACGAGGCCCCACTCCTCCAGCTCGGCAAGCGCCAGTGAGGCCGCCCGGTGGCTGAGGCCCAGGGCTTCGCGCACCTCGCGCTCCGTGAGCAGCCGGCCCCAGATGAGCAGGTAGCCGTGGACGCGAGCGACCGACGGCGTGACGTTCCAGGCCGGCCCCATGTCTCCCCAGATGTCGGCGAAGGCGACCCGAACATCCTGGGGAGTCGGAGCCTCCGCTGCGCTGGCGCGGTCGGCCGAGGTGGTCGGGAGGGTCGTCATGCGGTCCGGGGCCTCGTCATGCGGGCACGATAGCAAGCCGCCGCGCCGTGGCGTCCGCCGCGCCGACCGGACGCCTCGTCGGCAGGTCGGTCGCGCGCCCGGTAGCATTCCGGTGACCCATCCCGACCCAAGGAGGCCAGACCCGCCGTGACCGGATCGACGACCGAGGCCATCCGCGGCGTGCTGCGGACCGTCTCGACCGGCGGTGCCCTCACGCCGGAGGCGGCTGAGGGCTTCATGGCCGCCGTGCTGGACGGCCAGGTGACGCCGGCGCAGCTCGGTGGCGTGCTCGTGGGCATGCACGCGCGCGGTGAGACCGCGGGCGAACTGGCCGGGTTCGTACGGGCCATGCGCTCGCGAGCCCTGGCGGTGGAGGCCCCGGCCGGTGCCATCGACACGTGCGGGACCGGTGGTGACGTGCGCGGCACCTTCAACATCTCCACGGCCGTGGCGCTGGTCGTGGCGGCCGCCGGCGTGCCCGTGGCCAAGGCTGGCAACCGCGCCGTGTCGTCGGAGGCGGGCAGCTCGGACGTCATGGCGGCCATGGGCCTGCGGGTCGAGCAGTCGGCGCGGGAGGCGGAGGTGTCTTTGCGCAAGGACGGCTTCGCCTATCTCCACGCCCCGGCCTTCCACCCGGGCATGCGCCACGCCGGGCCGGTGCGCCAGGAGCTGGGCGTGCGCACGGCCTTCAACATGATCGGCCCACTCGCCAACCCCGCCCGACCGCGCCGGCAGCTCGTCGGCGTCCCGGACGCGGAGGCGGCGCCCCGGGTGGCGGCTGCCCTCCTGGAGCTGGGGACGGAGCGTGCCTTCGTCGTCCACGGCGACCGACTTGACGAGCTGCCGCTCGACGGCAGCGGCTTCATCTACGACGTCTCGCCGGCGGGCATCGCCTGGCGGCAGGTCGGCCACGAGGATCACGGCCTGGCCCAGGCGCCGACCGACGCGCTGCGCGGCGGCAGCCCGGAGGCCAACGCGGCCCTCATCCGCGCCATCCTCGAGGGTCGGGAGCGTGGCCCGGCGCACGACGTGGTGGCGCTCAACGCGGGCGCCTCGCTGGTGGTGGCCGGCCGCGCCGACGACCTGCAGGAGGGGGTGGCCCTGGCGGCGTGCCACCATCGCCTCCGGGGCGGCGCTCGAGCGGCTGGAACGGCTTCGGCGGAGCGCTGCCGAGATCGCCGCTGCGGCCGCCGCCGCAGCCGAGGCCGGCTGATGGCCGCCCCGATGCCGCCGCGACCGAGCGCCGTCAGGGCCACGGGGTCCGTGCTCCACGAGATCGCCGCGCGCCGGGCTGCGGACGTGGGCGCGGAGCTCGGCGATCGCGACCTGCGGTCCATCCGCCGCGACACGCCGCCGGGTCCCCCGCGGCGCGACGTGGCCGGTCGCCTGGCCCGCCCGGGGTTGCACCTCATCGCCGAGGTCAAGCGCCGCTCGCCGTCCGCGGGCCCGCTGGCCGGCGCCAACCTGGACGTGGCCGCCCAGGCGCGTGCCTACCAGGCGGGCGGCGCGTCGATGATCTCCGTGCTCGTCGAGCCCCACTGGTTCGGCGGCTCCATCGAGGACCTGCAGACGGCCCGCGCTGCGACCTCGCTGCCGGTGCTGGCCAAGGAGTTCGTCGTCGACGCACGTCAGCTGCCGCTGCTGCGGGCGGCCGGCGCGGACGCCGTCCTGCTGCTGGCCGCGCTCCATCGACCGCGTGAGCTGGCCCGGCTGGCAGCCCTGGCCCTGGAGCTGGGCCTGGAGCCTCTCGTGGAGGCGCATGACGAGCGCGAGCTGCGTGCCGCCATCGGCACGGACGCCCGGATCATCGGCATCAACAACCGCGACCTGCGCACGCTGCGGGTGGACGTCGAGCTGGCCATCGCGCCTCCGGCCGCTCGTGCCTGACGACCGCCTCGTGGTGGCCGAGTCGGGGCTGCGCGACGCGGCCACCGTGCGCCGCTGGCGAGCGACCGGCTTCGACGCGGCGCTCGTCGGCGAGGACCTCATGCGCACCGGCGGCGACCCCGGTGCCGTGGAGGCGCGGGTGGCGACGTACGTGGCGGCGGGCGCGGTGCCGGCACCCGGCGTGGATCCTGCCGCGGACGGCCGCGCGCCGTTCGTCAAGATCTGCGGCATCACGGAGCCGGCCGGGCTGGCGGCAGCGCTGGCTGCCGGGGCTGACGCCATCGGCCTCAACTTCGTGCCCGGCACGCCGCGCGCCCTGGCCGAGGCTGAGGCCGCCGCGCTCATCGCCGCCGCCCGAGCGGGGGCCGCCCCCGGCGACGGCCCGCTCGTGGTCGGCGTCTTCGCCGACCGACCGGCTCGCGAGGTGGCGGCGCTCGCCGCGCGCCTCGGCCTGGATGCCGTGCAGCTCCACGGCCACGAGAAGCCCGCCGACCTCGACCGCATCCCGCTGCCGGTCATCAAGGCCCTGCACGTCCCGGCCGACCTCGGTGCCGATGGCGCGAGCGCCGGTGACGACGCCGGAGCCGCCGACGCCGCCACCGACCGACGGCGCCGCCGACCCCGACGCTGTCGAGCGCGTCGTGGCCGAGGCCGAGCGCTACCTCGCCAAGGCCAACCTCCAGGCGATCCTGCTCGACGCCTCGGTTCCCGGGGCGCTCGGCGGAACGGGCCGCCGGGCGGCCCGCGATGCGGCCCGCGCCATCGCCACGCGCATCCCCGTCATCCTGGCGGGGGGCCTCGACGCCGCCAACGTGGCCGACGCGCTCATCGACATCCCGGCCATCGGCGTCGACGTCTCCAGCGGCGTGGAGCCGCGCCTCCAGACCGACCGGCGCGCAGGCGGCCAGGCCGCGGGGGTCGCGGCGCGCTCGGCCCGCGGGTCGGCCGGCCAAGGACCCCCTCGCGGTCGCCCTCTTCGTCAAGCGTGCCGGCGCCGCCCGGCTCGACCGGCCCACCGTGCCCTTCGGCCCGCAGCCCGTGGACCCCGGCCTGCTGGAGGCCGACGCCCAGGGTCGCTGGGGGGTCGACCGTGCCTTCGGCGGGCGCTTCGTGCCGGAGACGCTCATGGCGGCTCTCCTGGACCTGGAGGCGGCCTACGACGCCATCCGCCGCGAGCCCGCCTTCTGGGCCGAGTTCCGCGAGCTGCTGGCCCGCTACGTCGGCCGCCCCACGCCCTGTCTACCGCGCCGACCGCCTGGCCGCGGAGCTCGAGCGTCGCGCCGGTCGCGAGCCCGGCCGCCTGCGCCTCTACCTGAAGCGCGAGGACCTCGACCACACGGGCGCCCACAAGATCAACAACGCCCTCGGCCAGGCGCTCCTCACGCAGCGCCTCGGCAAGCCGCGCGTCATCGCCGAGACCGGCGCCGGCCAGCACGGCGTGGCGACGGCCACGGCCTGCGCCCTGCTGGGGCTCGACTGCGTCGTCTACATGGGTGCTGAGGACATCCGCCGCCAGGCGCCCAACGTGCTGCGCATGCGGGCCCTGGGCGCGGAGGTTCGCGAGGTGACCTCCGGCACGGCCACCCTCAAGGACGCCGTCAACGAGACGATGCGCGACTGGGTCACGAACGTGGCGACCACGCACTACGTGCTCGGCTCGGCCGTCGGCCCGCACCCCTTCCCGACCATCGTGCGCGACCTCCAGCGCGTCATCGGCGACGAGGCCGCGGAGCAGGTGCGTGCGGCGGAGGGGCGCCTGCCGGATGTCGCCATCGCCTGCGTCGGCGGCGGCTCCAACGCCATCGGCCTGCTCACTCGCTTCATCGGTGAGACCGACACGCGCCTGGTCGGCGTGGAGGCCGCGGGGGAGGGGCTGGCCGGTCGCCACGCTGCCGCCCTGGCCGGTGGCACGCCGGGCGTCCTGCACGGCTCGCGCTCCTACCTGCTGCAGGACGAGGACGGCCAGGTGACGGAGGCCCACTCCATCTCGGCCGGGCTCGACTACCCGGGCATCGGGCCGCAGCTCTCGGCCCTGTACGACGCCGGCCGACTGGAGATCCTGAGCGCGACCGACGACGAGGCCCTCGAGGGCGTGCGCCTGCTGACCCGGACCGAGGGCATCCTGCCGGCCCTGGAGCCCGCCCACGCCATCCACGCGCTCATCGACCTGCTGGCTGGGTCGCGGGGTGGAGGCGGCCGGCGAGGACGACATCGTCCTGCTGGGGCTGTCCGGTCGCGGTGACAAGGACCTCGCCGCCATCGAGGGGCGGCTCATGGCCGGCATGCCTGGAGGGGGTGCCGCGTGAGCGCCGCCGCGAAGATGTCGCCCGGCTCCTCCGACGGCGCCTCTACGGCCGCTGCGGCCGCTACGGCCCTTGCGACCTCCACGCCTCCTGCGGCCCCCGGCGCTCCCGGAGGTGTGGCGACCCCGCTGGCCGGGCCTGCCCGCATCACGGCCGCCTTCGAGTCGGCCGCCCGGTCCGGACGGGCGGCGCTCATCCCCTATGCCGTGGCAGGCTACCCGGACGCGGAGACCTCGCTGGCCATCGCGGTCGCCCAGATCGACGCCGGCGCCGACCTCCTGGAGATCGGCCTGCCCTACTCGGACCCCCTGGCCGATGGCGCCACGCTGCAGCGCGCCAGCACCATCGCCCTGCGGCACGGCGCTCGGCTGGACGACTCCATCGAGCTCGTGGGGCGCATCCACGCCGCCCGGCCGGATACGCCGCTGGTGGCCATGGGCTACGTCAACCAGGTCCTCGGCGGGCGCGATGGCGCCACGGTCCTGCGGCGGCTCGGCGAGGCCGGCGTCTCCGGCTTCATCCTCGCCGATCTCACGCCGGACGAGGGCGCGGACCTGGAGGCGGAGGCCGCCCGCCACGGCATCGGCATCGTCTACCTCGTGGCGCCGACCACGCCGGTGGCCCGCCGCCCGACCATCGCCGCGCGCAGCCAGGGCTTCCTCTACGCGGTCTCACTGGCCGGGGTGACGGGCGCCCGCACGCGCCTGCCCACCGGCGTGCGTGGCTTCCTGCGCGACGTGCGCAGCGTGAGCCCGGTGCCGGTCGCGGTCGGCTTCGGCGTCTCGAAGCCGGCCCACGCACGCGAGCTGGCGGGCGTCGCGGACGGCATCATCGTGGCCTCCGCGCTCGTCGACGCGCTGGGGCCGGACGGTCGGGACATCGAGCGCATGGCCGCCCTGGTCCGCTCGCTGCGCGAGGCCACCGCGCGGAAGTAGGCACAGCGGCCCGGCTTTGGGCGACCACCCGGCGGGCCGCGACTTGGGGGTAGGCGACGGCCCTG
>CAVYBJ010000026.1:0-20372 GCA_963766685.1 uncultured Chloroflexia bacterium | reverse complement strand
TTGTCCACGGACTTGTCCACCGGCTCATCCCACTGGGCCGACATTCGTGGACGACCAGTCCCCGCCGGGACGACATCCGTGGACAACCCGCTTGCGGCGACCGGCCGGGGACCGTAACGTAGGTCTTGCCCGAAGGGGCTGAGAACGCCGGCGCCGGATCAGGGAGTAATCCCGGTCAGGCAGCGATCGAGACACAGAGTGACCGCAAGGTCACCGCGGATCCCGGTCCAGCGGCAGCCGATGACGACCGCAATTCACCTCAAGGTCGCCACCGACCGCCGCGCCGAAACGGTCGGTTCCTTCGGGCACTTGAATTCAGCTCACCGCGCCCAGCACGACCCTCACCGCGTGCGTCGCGCCGTCATCGGCGAGCGCGATCGTGGCACCCTCACCCTCCAGCGCGCGTCCATCGAGCTCGATCGACGCCACCCCGCGACTGACTCCCTGCGGGTTGTCCACGACGATCTGGTACCGGGCCGACCGGTAGCGGAAGTCCACCCGATAGCCGCGCCAGGCGCGCGGGATGCAGGGCTCGAGCGCCAGCGTCGTGCCCCGCAACCGGAAGCCCAGGATCGCTTCGAGGCCGGCCTGGTACATCCAGCCGGCAGAGCCCGTGTACCACGTCCATCCACCGCGGCCGAGGTGTGATGGCTCAGCGTAGACATCGGCCGCCATGACGTAGGGCTCCACCTTGTAGCGGTGCACACCGGCTCGCGTGCTGGCGTGGTTGATCGGGTTCAGCATCGCGAAGAGCTCAGCTGCCGTGTCGCCATGGCCGAGGGCCGCGAAGGCAAGGACCGACCACACCGCCCCATGGGTGTACTGGCCACCATTCTCCCGGACGCCAGGCAGATACCCCTTGATATAGCCCGGGTCGAGATCGGCACGGTCGAACGGCGGTGTCAGGAGCAGGACGAGCTCGTCGCCACGATGGACGAGGTACTGCTCGACCGCGGCCATCGCGCGCGCAGCGCGAGCAGGGTTGGCGACGCCCGACAGGACGCTCCACGATTGGGCGATCGAGTCGATGCGACACTCGGCGTTGACGGCGGACCCAAGCGGTGTGCCGTCATCGAAGAAGGCGCGCCGATACCAGTCACCATCCCATCCGTCGCGCTCGAGCGCACGTCGGAGTGACTTGGCGTGGGCCCGCCAGCGTGCCGCACGCTCGGGCTCACCGCGGCTCTCGGCGACGGGCGCGAAGGCGGTCAGGACGGCGTGGAGGAACCATCCCAGCCAGACGCTCTCGCCGTGGCCCGCGGCGCCGACGAGGTTCATGCCGTCGTTCCAATCCCCTGACCCGATGAGGGGCAGCCCGTGAGTGCCGACCGCCAGGCTGCGGTCGATGGCCCGCGCACAGTGCTCGAACAGGGATCCTGACTCCGCGGAGTGTTCCGGCTCGAAGTAGGCGTCCACTTCGTCGGTCTTGAGCTCCGGTCCTTCGATGAACGGGACGCGCTCCTCGAGGATCGCAGCATCCTGGGTGGCGGCGACGTAGCGGTGGACCGCGTAGGGCAGCCAGAGACGATCGTCGGAGATCCTGGTCCGCACCCCGCGACCTGAGGGCGGATGCCACCAGTGCTGGACGTCCCCCTCTGGGAATTGGCGTGCCGCGGAGCGCAGGATGTGCTCCCGCACCAGGGCCGGACTGGCCGTCATGAGCGCGATGCCATCCTGCAGCTGGTCCCGGAACCCGAACGCACCTCCGGCCTGATAGAAGGCCGCCCGGGCCCACATCCGGCAGGCCAGCGTCTGGTAGAGCAGCCAGCCATTGAGCATGATGTCCATCGAGCGGTCCGGTGTCTGCACCTGGACGGTGCCAAGGACGCCGTCCCAGTGGTCCGCCACCGCGCGCAGGGTCTCCTGGTGATCGACGGCCCGATGGCGCCGGATCATGTCGGCAGCGAGCGTGGGGGTCGCGGCCTGCCCGAGGAGGACCAGGACGTCGGCACGAGCCCCCGGGGAGAGCTCGACGCTGGTCTGGAGCACGCCGCACGGATCCAGCCCGGCGCCAACGGTGCCCGAGAGCAGCGTGCCCCAGCGGCGAGGCCCGCGGGCGCATCAGGGGCCCCGTTGCGGCCAAGGAACTCCGTCCGATCGGCGGTCCAGGCAGTCTGGAGTCCCCCCATGTCCAGGAAGGCGATCCGGCTTCCGAACTCGGGGTTCCACGGGTTGCGCGCCAGGAGCGCCCCCGTCCCAGGCTCGAGCGACGTGATGATGTACGGCCCGGCCGCTCCCCGAGAGGACCCCAGGGTCCAGTCCGCATAGGCGGTCACGGACAGGCGCCTGGTACGGTCGGATCGATTCTCGATGGACAGCAGTGAGACCTTCAGGTGGTCCTCGAGGGGCACGAACTGGACCAGCCCGAGCTCGATGCCGTCCCGCTCATGCTCGAAGCGACTGTAGCCGGGACCGTGTCGCGCGACGTACGTCGAATCGTCACATCGGATCGGCAGCGCCGACGGACCCCAGACCTCGCCGCTGTCATCGTCCCGGAGGTAGATCGCCTCACCCACAGGGTCGCTCACGGGGTCGTTCGACCACGGCGTGAGCTGGTTCTCCCGGCTGTTCTCCGCCCACGTGTAGCCCGATCCGGATTCGGAGACCTGGAAGCCGAAGGAAGGGTTGGCGACGACGTTGAGCCAGGGTGCCGGCGTCTCCTGTCCCGGACCCAGGACGATGACGTACTCCCGCCCGCCGTCGGCGAAGCCACCCAAGCCGTTGAAGGACTCCAGGTCTGCGATCTGCATCGCCGTCGTCACCCGGGCCCGCTCCGAGCCGGGTGGTGGTGTCGCTGCGGCCCGACCGCTGCGGTCGTTCCAGGCGGCTGACCTGCTCGGCCAGGCCGCTCAGCCGAGTCAGCGCGGCGCGCGCGGCCGTCGGCAGGGCCTCCACCCGGGCCGGTGGCGAAGCGAGCCGCGGTGGCGTGCCGGCGAGGCTCCGACCCGATCGCTCCAGGCGGATGACCTGCTCGGCAAGGCTGCCCCGCCGGCTCAACAGGACGGCCCGAGCCGCGGTCTGGAGCAGCGTCCGCTCGTCGGCGGCGAGCAGGTCCCCACGCAGGATGTGGACGCCACCGCGGGCACCAGGTGCCCTCGTGGGCCAGGGCCGACTGGCTGGTCCGGACGACGGTCTCGAGCGCCTCCTGGAGGTCCTGGGCATAGGTGACTCCCTGCTCGTTCACGATGACGAGGTCGACGGTCAGGAGCTTCAGCCGCCAGTACTCGTGGGCGCGGAGCAGCTGTCGGACGATCTCCAGGTCATCGGGACCATCGATGCGGACCACGACGATCGGCACGTCGCCGGAGATGCCTCGAGCCCAGAGTCCGGATGCACCTCGCTCGTTGCGTGCCATGACCCCCGGCGCCGGTCGAAGCGAGGGGTCCGAGTAGATGATCCGATTGGCGAGCCTCTGGAAGAGGTGCGCTTCATCGGTCTCGATGCCCAGGTGATGCAGTTGGACCTGGGCCTGCGTCCAGGCGAGGGTCAGGGCCCGCTCGAAGGTCGCTGGCTCGCGGTACTTGTCAGCCAGGTCCAGGACCGCCTCGCGTGACTCCGCGACCACGGTCGAGAAGATCACGTGGGCGGTTCCGCCGGGCGTGAGTCGCACCCGGCGACGGAGGCTGAAGATCGGATCGAGCACCGCTCCCACGGTGTTGGAGAGAGGGCGTCCATCGGCCACGGAGGCGGGACTGCGAACCGAACGCCCGCGGCCCAGGAAGCGAGCACGGTCGGTCTCGTATTGCACGGCCCCACCGGCCTGGTCCTCGAGCGCCGAGACGTGCGCCGCCCAGATCTGGCGCTCGCCCGCGGACCGGGGACGACGGGTCGCCACCAGGGCGCCGATCTCGGGGTCGAACTCCGTCTGCACGAAGAGGTTCTGGAAGGCCGGATGCGCGACGTCGGCCGCCTGCGGCGCCAGGGCGATCTCGGCGTATGACGTCAGCTCGAGCTCACGGCTGTGCGAGCCAAGATTGGTCAGGGAGACGCGGCGGATCTCCGCGTCATCCTCGGCCGAGACGATGACGCTCAGCTCGGTGGTGATGGAGCCATCGCGACGCGAGAACTCCGCGCGATCCTCCGAGTAGCTGGCCTCGTAGCTGTCGGCTTCCACACACGTCGGTTGATGGCCCGCAGACCACACCTCACCACTGCTCGAGTCGCGCAGGTAGAGGTACGTGCCCCACGGCATCTCGTGTCACGTCCTCGCGCCAACGCGAGACGGCGACGTCCCGCCAGCGGCTGTATCCGGACCCCGCGGCCGTGACCATGACCGCGTAGCTGCCGTTCGACAGCACGTGGGTGCGCGGTGTCAGGTCGCTCGGGGACGTGAAGCGGCGGAGGACCGGCGGCACGAGGTCGCGGACGTCCGCGTCGCTCTTGACCTCCTCGGCGCGCAGTCGCGCGACCAGGACGTCGCGGGGCATCCGCTCCTGCAGGAGCAGCTCGGTCGCCTGGACCATCGGCTCGGCATGGAAGCGCCTGACCATCGCATCGTCATGGAGGACATTCCCGATCGCCACCAGCGACATCCCCTGGTGGTGGGCCATGTAGTTGTCCACGACGGCCACGGTCGTGTCTTCCGGGAGTCGTCGCCTGGTGTAGTCGAGCGCCTCCCGAAAGCCGTATCGGCCGTTCGCCCCGTCGTCGCCCAGGCGTGCGAAGTTCCTGACCGCTGCTTCGGGCTCGATCATGGCGCCCAGTGCGGTGGCGTACGGGGCCACCACGAGGTCTTCGCCGAGGCCACGTTTCAGGCCGAGGCCCGGCACGCCGAAGCTGGCGTACTGGTACGTGCCCTCGAGGTCGCGCGCATTGAAACCCGACTCCGAGATGCCCCAGGGCACGCCGCGGTCGGCGGCGTACGCCATCTGCCGCGCCACGACCAGGCGGTAGGTGTGGCCCAGCAGGCTCAGCCAGGGTGCGCGCATCACGAGCGCGGGCATCAGGTACTCGAACATGGAGCCAGACCAGGAGACGAGCGCGGAGCCACGGCCGATCGGCGTCAGCGGGCGGCCGAGCCGGAACCAGTGGGACGCCTCGACATCGCCCTTGGCGATGGCGAGGAAGCTGGTCAGGCGAGCCTCGGATGCCAGGAGGTCGTAGCAGTTCGGATCGAGGCTCCCGTCCCTGACCCGGTAGCCGATGGAGAAGAGCTTCCGCGAGGGCACGAAGAGGAAGCGGAAGTCCGTGTCCCGGAAGAGTCGCTGGGCCTCCTCCGCGATGTCCTGGAGCGATCGCACCGAGCTTCGCTGCACGCCAGGTCGCCGGCAGCGAGGGTCGGGGCCGTCTGACCCCGCGGACTCGAGCAGCGTGGTGAAGCCCGCGGTGGACCGAATCGGCCTCGAGGTCCCGGACGTGGCTGGCAACCGCCCGCTGCGCGGCTTCCGCCCAGGTCACCAGCTCGCTCTGTGCTGCCCCCGCGGTCTCCCCCGTGAAGGCCCGTGCGACGTCAATGAGTGTCCGGGTCTGCGTCGCGAGCAGGGTCAGGCGTGCACCCCACGCGCCGGGCGTCGTCGGATGCCGACCGCAGTGACTCCGCGAATGGCTCGAGGGCATCGTCGAGCTCTCGGCGGGTGACGCTCTCGCTTCGTCGATCGTCGACGATGGCCGTCCGCCGCCTCCCGTGTCAGCCTGATCGCGTCGTCGATCCCGGCCAGTGCCGCCGCGACCGGGAGGGGTTGGTCGAGCATCTCGCGGCAGGCGTTGGACAACGCCAGCAGGTGCCCGCAGAAGTTGCCGCTGTCGACCGACGACAGGTAGGCCGGCTCGAGCGGCCGCAGGTCGCGGGTGTCGTACCAGTTGTACAGGTGGCCATGAAGTCGCTCGAGGACGACGGACCGTCGCGAGCGTCGCCTCGAGTCGTTCCGCCATCTCGTGTGTGCCGATCCAGCCCATGTCTCGGGCGGTGACGGTCGAGAGCAGGTACATGCCGATGTTGGTGGGCGACGTCCGGTGCGCGACGACAGGCTCGGGCTCCTCCTGGTAGTTGTCGGGTGGCAGGGCGTGGTCCTCAGGGGTCACGAACGTCTCGAAGAAGCGCCAGGTGCGTCGGCCGATGAGACGCAGCGTCCGGGCATCGGCGTCCGAGAGCTCGCGGTCGGTCGACTCCCGCGGCGTCAGGCTGACCCAGCTGGCCACCAGCGGCGCGAGCAGCCAGAGGATGACGAACGGCGCGGCGATCAGGACGGCTGACGGCTTGAGGGCCAGGACGAGGAACCCTGACGCGACCGCGATGCCGACCCCGCCGGCCATCGATCGATAGGACCCCGCGAGGTCAAGGTCCTGACCAGCCTTGGCGTGGGCAGCGGTCCTCCACTCGAGCAGATCGCGGTGCGTGAGGTAGACCCGCACGAGCGTTCTCAGGATGGCGTCCAGCATCAAGGCGGCCTGATGGGCGAGGAAGGTGATGCCAAGTGTCACGTGGGCGGCGGCAAGGACCAGGTCCGTGGCCACGGCCCGCAGGTGACTGCGCTTCGAGATCCCCCGCCGCCGCGGCAGCAGTCCCGCCAGCACCGGCAGCAAGGCTGGCACGAGCATGGAGGCCAGGATGAGCCCGGTCCACAGCCCGGCTGGGAGCGAGGGCAGCGTCCAGGCCGCCAGGAGTGCCACCAGGGCCGATGGCGCCGAGAGCGTTCGACGCAGGTTGTCGATCATCTTCCAGCGCGCGATGGCGGGGATCTGGCTCGGCCGGCCCGTCGCGCCATGCGTCCGGCCCAGGATCCAGGGCAGGAGCTGCCAGTCGCCTCGTGCCCAGCGGTGCTGGCGTGCCACGGCGTCCTGGTAGCGCGAGGGCGACTCGTCGAAGAGCTCGATGTCGGTGACCAGGCCCGCTCGGGCGAAGGTGCCCTCCAGCAGGTCGTGGCTCAGCAGCGTGTTCTCGGGTGCGCGATCGGCCAGCGCCTGCTCGAAGGCATCGATGTCGTAGATCCCCTTGCCGGTGTAGGTGCCCTCACCGAAGAGGTCCTGGTAGACGTCGGAGACCGCGGACGCGTAGGGGTCGATGCCCGCGGAGCCCGAGTAGACACGCTGGTAGATGGATGCCTCGTGCTCGGCAGGCAGGGTCGCGGTGACCCGAGGCTGCAAGATGGCGTGTCCGTCCACGACCCGTCCCGCGTGCGCGTCGAACACCGGGCGGTTCAGCGGGTGTGCCATCGTGCCCACGAGACGTGCGGCGGCACCCCGTGGCAGTCGGGTGTCGGAATCGAGGGTGATGACGTAGCGAACGCCGCTCGGGGGCATGGAGGAGGGTCGCCCCGTGAGCAGGATGGAGGTGTCAGGCGAGCCACGCAGCAGGGCGTTGAGCTCGTGGAGCTTGCCGCGCTTGCGCTCCCACCCCATCCAGACGCCCTGGGCTGCGTTCCAACGGCGTTCGCGGTGGAAGAGCAGGAAACGGGCCCCGCCCCCGGGGGCCTCGCCGTAGCGGGCATTCAGCCGATCGATGGACGTGGTCGCTGCGGCCAGGAGGGCCTCGTCACCGGGGACACCTTCGTGCGGGGCGTCCAGCCAATCGGTCAGCAGGGCGAAGCGCAGGTCGCCTTCGGCGTTCGCGAGATGCTGGACCTCCAGGAGGCTCACCTGCGCCTCGATGTCCGCCTCGTCGGCGAGGAGCGTCGGGACCACGACGAGCGTGCGGAGGTCGGATGGCACACCGCCGGCCAGCTCGAGCCTCGGAAGCGGTCGCGGGCCGACGAGATGCGTCACCAGCCAGTTGGCCAGGGCCACCGCGACGTCAGACGCGGGGACGAGGGCCAGGATCGCCATGGCCAGCAGGGGCAGATCGGTCACGCCACTCGCTGCTGTCAGCCAGAGGGGGAGCGCGAGGACGAGGGCGGTGACGGACGCCACCGTGCCGAGGTAGCCCACCGTCGCCTTGCGCATCAAGCCGCGTCGCAGGCGCTCGGGCCACGGCACGCGGCACGCGAGCGCCTGCTCGAGCGAGGGCCGTCCGTCGGCGATCAGGTAGCGGCCCACGTCAAGGCGTCGGCCTGTCGGGGTCGAGTCGCGGTCGTCCGCGCTCCAGGCGGCCGCGCTCGCCGGTGCGGATGACTCCTCGCCCTCCATCGGGCACCCCGGGAGCTGCTCGCGTACCAGCGCGCCAGCCTGGCCGGACCAGCGTCGACATCATCGGCCGCGCCAGGCGCCGCAGCCAGCTCCATCGCCGTGCGGGCCACCTCCACCTCGGCCCGGCCCGAGCGCCGCGCGAGCTGCTCGATGGCGTGCCGGTACCGGTCTCGCGTGACGAAGTCCATGCCCCCGAAGGTGCTGTCGTCGCGGAGGACCTTGTCGACGACGCTGAGGCCCTCCACGAACTCGGCCCAATCGAACCAGGAGATCAGACGCATGCTGGTGATGACGTTGCGGACGGTCACGTTCATGCCCGCCTGGCGCTGGTGCTCGAGGCGGACGATCTCCTCGGCACTGGTGCCGCGCACCGCGACGAGCTCCTCGAGCCAGCCCAGTGCGGGCGTGGCTGCCGGGTCCTGGTCGCGCAGCCGCTGGAAGCAGCTGGACCAGGCCCGCCGTTGAGAGCGCCGTGTCCGCGAGACGGCGCAGTGATGCGGCGGTGACTTCTGTTCGCTCCTTCCGCAGGCCGAGGATGCCGTCGGCGAGCTCGTTCGCCTTCTGCCGATCGTCACGGCCCCGGACGATGAGCTCAGCCAGGCGGCGCAGGTTCTCGACCAGAACGATGCGCAGGCTGATGGCGATGGCCCAGAGCTCCCCGATCGTCAGTGGCTCGACCTGCTGATAGGCGTCCACGAAACGGTGCAGGCTCTCCGCGTCGAAGCGGCTGTCGGTGTGAGCGACGTACGCCCAGGCCAGACCGACGACCCGGGGATACCCCTGGAGATGGCCCTCGGCGAGCTTGGGCAGCTGGCGGTAGTAGTCCGCGGGCAGATCATCGCGGATCTCGCGCAGCTGCTCGTCCACGATGTGGAAGTTGTCGACGAGCCACTCAGCGGCCGGCGTGATCGCGCGCTCGTCCTTGATGGCGCGTGCCAGTGCGCGGTAGGAGGCAAGCAGGACGCGCCCATTCTCACTGACGCGGGGCCGAAGGGCGTGTCCGCGGCGAGGATCGTCGGTGGTCGCCTGTGCGGCGGCGAGTGACGCGGCATGCTGCTCAAGCCGCTCGATGCTGAAGAGTTCTGCGAGGATCGGCTCTTCGAGGCCATCCGTGGATGCCACCGGACCACGCACGCTGGTCGGCCAGCCACGGATACGTCGGATCGATCTCATGGGCTGATCCTCAGCACGTCACTGAAGCCTCTGCTATGCCGTGACGCCCGTCGACGGCCTGGGGTCGCTCGATGCGGCCGTGGTCGGATGGTCCGCCCATCGGAGGCGAGCGTCAACGGCGCGGCCGATCCGCACGAGGTAGGGACAGGTGAGACGCCGTCGTCAGGCACGATCGAGCGGCCCCTCGCGGTCGGGCAAGCCCGGTTCGCGAGGGGCCGTACCTGTCGTCTTATCCCTGCGCGGCCTCCTCCAGGACGCTGAGGCGCTCTGCCAGTCTGTCGAGGCGCTTGATCATCTCGTCGGTGGCCGACTTCGCTGTCGGTCACGCGTGAACGGAGATTGGCCGCGTCCACGTCACCGACCTGGGCCTTGAGGTCCTTGACCTCGGTCACCAGCTCGTCGAGCGACGCACTGAAGGGCGATGAGGTCGCGCTCGCTGAGGCGCTCCGCGAGCACCACCGTCGGGACAGGGAACGCTTCGTCCGTCCCCGTCCACGCCTGCTCGAGCTCTCCGCAGCGCTGCACGACCGGGAACTCCAGGACGGCACCCGGCTCGTCCGGGAAGCGCAGCCGCAGGCCGAACTCGAGGAACTGGCCGTCCTCGAGCGGTCCACCGGTCCAGCGCACGAGCGAGATCGGCGGTTCGGCGTCCACGCCCTCCTGTCCTTCGGTCGTGGCGGTCTCGGTCTCCACCACCCAGCCCGGCACGGCCTCGGGGATGGGGTTCTCCACGGACGCCGGGATGGTGACCTCGAGGGTATCGGTCGGGCTCCCGTCACAGCCCTCGTGGACCTGGAAGTGGATGACGAAGGTGCTGCCCGCTGGCACGATGCCGCCCTCGGGGATCCTGACGCCTTGGGCGGGCGCCGCCAACGCCATGAGCGCGACCGTGCCCAGGGCTGCGGCGGTGATGAGACGAGGCCGCTTCGAAGCTGCCATCGGGGTATCTCCCTTCTCGAGAGTGCGTACGGAGCACGGTCGATGGACCGACCTCGCAGTGAGTACTTGGCACAGTGCGGTGTCGGTCGCCGTGTCGTCATGACAAGCCGTCATCTGACGGTGGATGCCGGCGGACTCGCACCCGCACGTTCGGCAGACCAAGCGCTCGTGGGTGCCCGTGTCCCCGGGAGCCCAGCGCCTGGACACGAATGGCTGACCGACGCGAGATGGGCGATCGGCGCCGGATGGTCCATGCTGTGCCGCCGCAACGGAGGCTTCCGTGCACCGATCGCTCATCCTCGTGGCCCTCGTGGCCATGGCGTTCACGCTGCTGGCGACCGCACCGGCGGTGGCGCGGAGGCCGGTGGCCCTCGGTGTCGCCTCTCAGAACAGCACGGACCTGGCCGCGCTCGACGCCTTCGCGGCGAGTGTAGGGGCCCGCCCCGCGACCTGGACCCTGTGGAGCACCTGGGGCGACCGAGGCGGCCAGTATCGCTGCTTCAAGGGAAACGGCACCTGCTTCTTCCCGGGCGCCCTGGCCCGCGGCCTACTCTCCCGGGGGGTCACGCCACTGATCTACTGGCAGCCCACCAACCCCGCCGACCCCTGGGCCGGCCGCTTCGAGCGTTACCGGAACATCATCGCGGGCAAGCACGATCGCTACATCCGTGAGTGGGCCAGGGCCGCCAAGGCCTTCGGCAGGCCCGTCATCGTGCGCCTGGCCCACGAGATGAACGGGACGTGGTTCCCCTGGTCCCTGACCAACTTCGACAACACCGCGTCGGGCTTCCAGTCGGCCTGGCGGCACGTGGTGAGGGAGTTCCGCAGGGTCGGTGCGAGGAACGTCATGTTCCTGTGGAGCCCCTTCCAGCGTTGCGGAACGTGCAGCACCGCCAGCTACGAGCAGTTCTATCCGGGCAACCGGTATGTCGACTACGTCGGGGTCTCGGCCCTCAACTGGGGAGATGTCGCGTGGACCTCCCTCGACGGCCTCGTCGATGAGTCCCTGGCCGACCTGCGGCGCATCACCAGGACCAGTCGCCACCCGCAGGGCAAGCCCGTGATCCTGCCGGAGATCGCCTCCAACTACGTGGGTGGCGACAAGGCCGCCTGGATCAGGGACGGCTACGGCGCCGTCTTCCTGAAGTGGAAGGCCGTCCGGGCCATGAGTTACTTCGACTACGACACGACGTTCGCGGGACAGCCTGACTGGCGCCTGCTCCAGCCCCCGGACGGCACCGCCTTCCAGGCCTACCAGGCCCTGGCCACCCAGCGGGCCTTCCGGGCCTCGATGCCACCGCGCCCCGCCCCGGGGCCGCGGCGCTGGCGCCTGATGCCGCTCATCCACGTCGTCGCCCAGGACGGCTCGGGCGACTTCGCCACCATCACCGAGGCGGTCCGCGCGGCCCGGACGGGTGACGTCATCCTCATCCGGGCGGGCACCTACGACGAGTCCGTGAGCGTGGGCAGGGACGTCACGATCAGCGGCGACGGCGACCGCGCCGCGGTGGTCGTCCAGCCGAGCACGGGCTCCCCGTCCTTCGCGTTGAGCACCACCAGGGCCACCCTCTCCAACCTGACCCTGCGCGGCACCTACGCCGGGGTGACCATCGATGGTGGCGCTCCGACCCTTGAGGGCCTCTCGTTCGACCTTGTGGGCGTGCCCGAGGGTACGGCGCCCAGGCCGTACGCGGTCCTCGTGAGCGGTGGAGCCCGTGCACTCATCCGCGGCAACACGATCGCGGGCGGCAGCACCGGGATCCTGGTCGCCGACAGCGCCGCCGTGCTCGAGGGCAATGACGTCTCCGGGACCAGCTCGGCGGGTATCCAGGTCGACGCGGGTGCGCCCCGCTTGTCCGGGAATGCCGTCCATGACAACCTGGGCAGCGGCGTGGCCATCCTTGGGGGGTCAGCCAGGATCCTGGGCAACACCATCGCGGCGAACTCGACCGGCTTGCTCCTTGGTGCGAGCGCGACCCCGACCCTACGCGGCAACAGCATCTGCGCCAACGCCACCAACGTGCATGTTCTTGACGGGGGAGAGATGCCCGTCCTGACCGGCAACGAGGTCTGTCCGGACCCAGAGGCGGAGGGGGCCCCCTAAGCCCGGACAGCCGCGGTCGGTCGGTTCGACAACACGAACGAGAGCTACAAGGCCGCACGGACGCCGGATGACACCCTGGGTAGCCGAGGCCGAGGTCTCGGGGGACACCCGTGGCCCTTGGGGCCCAGCCGTTAGAATCGACGTCGTCCGACGGCCTGGCGATGTGGCTGCCCCGGAATCCCTTGGCGGGCGGCGTTCTTGCCGGGGTCGGCGTCGGGATGGACCTCGCGGAGGGACGAGCCATGACGGTCGGTCACGAGGAGACCCGGTCAGGCGGAACGCTCCGTGCCCTGGTGCTCCACGATCGCCCGCTGGTCGTGGACCTCATCGAGCTGACGCTCAACCACGGCCTCTTCCTCGTGCGGGCGGCGCGCAGCCTGGCCGAGGCGAACACGATCCTGTCCGAGTGGCAGCCGCACCTCGCGGTGGTCGACATGGACCATGACGACAGCAGCGCCATGCTCGAGCGCGTGGGCGCCTCGAACACGCCTGACGCGCAGCGTCACGCCGGTCCTGGGTCTCACCCGCCGCGGCGACCTCAAGACGAAGCTGCGGGCCTTCGAGCTCGGGGTCGACGACATCCTCGCGGTGCCCTTCTCGCCCGAGGAGCTGCTGGCGCGCTCCGTCGTCATCACGCGTCGCGCCAGCGGCACCGAGCGACCCATCGTGCCCACCATCCGCCTGGGCGGGATCGAATCGACATCGTCGATCGCCAGGTGCGCGCGGGAGATACCGTCGTCCACCTCTCGGCATCGAGCAGAGCCTGCTCTACCTCTTGGCCAGCCGCGGCGGGCAGATCGTGACGCGCGATGACATCCTCGATGTCATCTGGACACCGACTGGGATCGGCGCGAGGCGAGCCGAGCGAATCGTCGATGCCAACAGCAGCCGCCGCCTCGCTCCATCGCGTGCGTCTCGAGCGTCCAGGACGTCGTGTCGCACCGCGCTTCATCGCCACGAGTCCCCGGCCAGGCTACGCTTCATCTCCTTCTCCTTCGCGATCGCCGATCGGTCCGGTCCAGGATGAGAGCCGTCCTGACCGCTCAGCTGCCGCTGCCGCAGCGCGGATGCGAGGGTCCTGTCCAGTCCGCCGGGCGGCGTGTACGACCCCGTCGCATGGCGATGACCGTCGCCCCAGATGACGTAGCCGTCATGACATGCAAGGCGCCGCACGCCCTGGCGGTGCAGCTCAGCAAGGGCCCGCAGACCGTCCGGGTCTACGACCCGCCGGCGACCGACGGTCGAGCCAGCATCGCGGGAGTGCACCGGTCGCGAGTCGCGCAGCACCGGTCAGATGGGACTGGTCGACTCGCGGTGTCGGCGACGCGCAGACCCGCGGAGCGAGACAACATGGCGGTCCGGCGATCCTCGTCCTGGCGCCGAGTCTCATCCAAATCCATCTCGCAGCACCGGCGGCGCGCGGTCGCCGGGCGGCCAAGCACTCCTGTGCGTCGCCGTGACGTCGCCCAGTCGCGACCGCCGAGCCGCGAGCTCCGCCCGCATGAGCATCCGTCATGACACGGCGCACCGGCCGACATCGTCCGGTCCGCACGGCCCGGGCCCGGCCGACCGCGAGCGTCGGCACGCCGCCCACGCACAGCTGAAAGGAACAACTCCATGGGCATCATCGCCTGGATCGTGGTCGGCGCCATCGCCGGCTTCATCGCCACGCTCATCATGGGCACCCGAGAGGGCATCCTGATGACCATCGTCCTGGGTATCGTCGGGGCCGTCGTGGGCGGCTTCCTCGCGGGGGCCTTCCTGAACCTCAAGGAGCCCACCGGCATCAACGTCGAGACCATCGTCGTGTCGGTCATCGGCGCGATCATCGTGGTCTTCGTCGCGAACCTGCTGCTCGGCAGGAGGCGCGGCCAGGGCACGGTCTGACGCGCCTATGACCCTTCACGCGTTCAAGCCAACGTCCAGACAGCCAGCGAAGGAGTCCAGCCATGACTGACGAGCATGTCAAGGGAACCGTCACCGACGTCAAGGGCAAGGTCGAGGAGACCGCCGGCAAGGTGACCGGCAACAAGGAGCAGGAGCTCCACGGCCAGGCCAAGCAGGTCCAGGGCGAGGCCCAGAAGGCCCTGGGCGACGTCCAGGACGCCGTGCGAGGCGACAAGAAGTAGCCACCTGACCCGTTAATGGGGTGGCGGCCCGTCGACGCGTCCTCGGGCGCGCTGCCGGGCCGCATCCGCCCAGGGTCCCTCGAAGCAGCACAGCACAGACCGGAGGATCAGATGCCCAGCACGATGGCTCGGGCGAAGCGCAACGGCACCGCAGAGCAGACCGTCATCGGACGAGCCGCGACCGTGGTGGCCGACGTCAGCGCACAGGCTCGTACCACGGCCACCGACACCTCGGCGATCGTCGCGGAGCGCGCGCCGGCAGCCCTGGCCGCCTCGCGCGGGGTGATCGAGGCGCGCTCGCGACCATCTTGCGCCGGAGTTCCAGCGGTTCGCTGGCCTGGGCACGGTCTTCGCGGCCGGCCTGAGCGGCGGCATGCTCCTGTCACGGGCTCCCCGCCTGCTCGTGGCGCTGGCCTTGCTGCCCACCCTGTTCCTCGGCGGCACGCTCCTGGGGCGTGGGACCACCGATGGCGGGGAGCCATCTCCCAGAGCGCGCACCTGACGCCTCGCCCGAGGCGGATCACCCGGTCATCAAGGAGACAGGCCATGGCCACCAAGAACGCATCGGTCCGGTCGTTCACGACGAGCGTCGACATCCCGGCAGACGACCGAGCGAAGATCAACCGGATCCTCAACCAGCACCTGGCCGATTCCTTCGACCTCATGAGCCAGGTCAAGCAGGCCCACTGGAACGTGAAGGGCTCGGACTTCTGGCAGCTGCACAAGCTGTTCGACGAGGTCGCGGAGCAGGCCGCCGAATGGGTCGATGAGTTCGCGGAGCGCGTCACCGCCCTGGGTGGCTATGCCACGGGTACCGTGCGCATGGCCGCGGCCTCCAGCACGCTGCCGGAGTTCCCGACCGACATCACCGACAGCATGGACTACGTCCGGGCCGTCGCGGAGCGCCTGGCCGCCTTCACCAACTCCGCCCGCGAGGCGATCGACCAGACCGACGAGCTGGGCGATGCCGACACGGCGGACCTGTTCACCGAGATCAGTCGCTGCGCCGACAAGTACCTCTACTTCCTCGAGGCGCACCTCCAGGGCTAGCGGGCCCATCTCCGTATCGAGTACTCATCACGGAGCATCCCATGCCACTTCCACGGACCGAACTCACCGCCCTGGGCGGAGAGCGGTCGAGCCCTCACCGGACCGATTCCGATGCCTTCGGGTGCTCGGCAGGGAGCGAGATGCACGAGTCGCCTCTGGCCGTGTGCTTCCCGCGCGACGACGGCGAGTTCGCCGCGCGTGTCCGGACCCTCCTCGAGGGTTCCCATCCCGAGTGGCCGTTCGCGGCCGCCGTCCAGGCGCTCCTGCGGGAGACCTACCCGCTGGCCGTGATCTCCCCGCGCCACGAGCTCGCCACCCTCGATGGCCGACGGGTGTGGCATGCGTTCCGCGACTTCTCGACGGTGCTCGACGTCGACGGGGATACCTCGTGAAGCTGCAGGCGCAGGCCGTCCTCCGGCGGGCGGACCTCGCGGCGCCGCTCCGGCTCGTGGGCGTCCTGATGGCGGGCGCGTTCCATCCGCTCACGGCCCAGGACGCCTGGGGCCCGCTGCATCTCGAGGTCGGCCTGGTGGCGCTGGCACCCCTGACCCCGGTCGTCGCGGCGGACCCGAGCGCGGGCGCCGCCGAGGCCATGGTGGAGGCGCGCGGGCACTGGAGCGACCCAGGAGCCGGGCAGCGGCGCGCAGCTCTCGTGGGTGCCCATCGATCAGGTGCGCGACGTGGCGGAGGAGGACATCCATGCCCTCATCGCCCGGATGAGCATCGCCAACGACGAGCGCACCAGTGAGACACCCAGCACCCCGCCCTATCACCGGGCAGCGCGCGAGCTGGAGCGGCTCGCCGCGCTCGTCTACGAGGCCGCGAGCGCCGAGGAGCGCATGGCGGAGGATGCGGCGCAGCGCAAGCGGCGCGAACCCCATGGTGACGCCGGTCGCGGGTAGGCGCGTCGCGTCGGGCCTGTCGGTGTACCCCGTCTCGGATACCCGGTTCTGCCTCGCTGTGGAGTCGCCCTACAGCGGGATGAAACTCAAGCCCAGCCCACGGGCATCAACGTCGAGACGATCGCCCAGGTCGATACTTCTTATGGGAGCCCTCATAGGCCTGCTTGAGCCAGCGGGCCTTGTCTCCACCCAGGTCGTCGGTGGCGAGCTCGGCGATGAGGATGGGTCTCGCGGTGATCCGCTTCGATGCCTTGACGCGCTTGTCGATGAGCGGCCCCGGGTCCCTCCAGCGGCGGTTGGCGCCGAAGTTCAACACGGTGAGGCCGATGAACCGCACATTACTCGATCACCCGGGCACGCCCACTGGTAGGGGAAGACCGTGCTCCACACGAAGCGGACCCAGGGCAGCGCTCCCTCCCACTTGAAGATCTCCACACGTGGCGCCAGGCCGCCTTGTCGTTCTCCTTGGTGTTGTCGAGGCGGCGACCGACCACGGGAACCACTCGCCCGTGGCTTCGTGCGCGTACCGGAGGGAGGATGGGCTTCCCGGTCGCCTCTCCGGCCGCGCGGGTAGCTCGCGCCCACTCGATGAGGTAGGCGTCATGCTTGCCTGCGAGCGTCCGCTCGTGCCGCCCATAGAGACCCTGAGCGGGATTGGCGGGATTGGTGGGCTGCCACCAGATGACGGGGGTGATGCCCCGTTCCTCCCCGAAGCGGACCCGATGGCCGCGCACGGTGACATCACGTAGGTTGAGGGTGCCCATGTTGCGGGCCCCCGCGCCGTACCTGGCCTTCCCGTGCCCGGATGACATTCGAATGTCCGGAGAGGGTGATGGCTGCCCAGCGTCTGCCGCGCTCGGCAGCCGCACCGCCCGCGTTACAGCTTCTCGGCGTACCAATCAGCGGTCAGGCCGATGACCTGATCGAGCGAGGGTCTGAATCCTCGGTGAGAACGAGGTAGATGTGGTCGGCGCCCTCGATGATCGCGACCGTGACGTCCTCGCTGGCGCTGGCCGTCGCGGCGTTCTCCGAGACGCTCGGGTCGACAGTCGTGTCATCGCTGCCGGCCACGAGCAGCAGCGCACCGGCATAGGGGGCGAAGTCCGTCAGCGCTGACGACGCCGCCATCGAGCCGTAGTACTCGCAGCTGTGGTCGATGGTGCGCCAGCCCAGGTCGATGACGATGTGACCCTCGCCGGTGGCCTCGCAGTCCGCCGCGGCCTGCTCGGTAGGCGGTCGGGTCACCGTCCTCGATAGCGCCCGACCAGGAGCCGAACGCGACCGGACGCGGATCCGTGCCGACGAGATGGGCGCCGATGATCGAGCCGAGGCTGAAGCCCTGGACACCGACGCGCTCCGGGTCCACCGCTTCGTTGGCGACGAGCCAATCGAGCGCCGCCGCGGCATCGACGATCATCGAGTCGATACGTGTACTCGAGCGTCGTGGCCGGACTGGCCCCCATCCCCGCGAAGTCGATGCGGAGCGAGCCAACGCCCTGCGCCGCGAGCGCATCGGCGAGCCGACCGTACATGTCGCCGACCTCGTCAGCCGAGCTTCCGTAGCCGTGCAGCATGAGCACCGCCGGGACCGGGCCATCGGCCTCCGCCGGCAGGGCCAGCGTCCCGACGATGTCGTGGTCGACCGCCGGAATCGTGACCGCGGTCTCGGTCGCTGCCATCTCGTCGGCAGCCGCCCACATCGTCGAGGCCGGTACCCCGACGAGCAGCCCCGCCACTGCCAGCGCGCCGAACGAGCGCATTCCTGTCCGTGCCATGGCCCCCTCCTCCTAGCTGATCGAGAGCTTACCCTCAAGGGAGGATCGAGTATACGAACGCCGGTCGTGAAGGGGGCGCTCGCATGGTCACCTCCCGCCTGGTCACGACCATCTGCTGCCCGTAGGCGGGAGCGCGGCAGCGCACTACCATCACCGGTGTGCCGAGTCGCATTCGGTGCAGACCTTCGACTCGACCGTCGGTTCCCGGTACGGCCCGTCATGTCGGGCAAGGGGGTGTCACGGGAAGCCAGATCGACGACGAGACGGACCGGGGGCGATGCGGTCCGGCCGGCGCGAGCCTGATCATCGCCGTGACCACGGCGACCGTGCTCGCGGGTCTGCCGGTCCCGGCGAGCGCGCAGGAGGCCACCAGGTTGCAGGGTGCCTGGGAATGCGTGACGGAAGGGACGCGTTCCGTGCTCGAGTTGATCAAGCACGGAACTCAGCTACGACGGCGTAACCATGACGTACGAGGTGGTCGACGGCGCCGATCCTAGTCGAGGATGACAACGGCGCCATCCCGTATGACTACGGGTTCGAGGGAGACTCTCTGGTCATCCTGTCGCCGGATGGCTCGGTCATGTGGTGCGAAGAGTCAGCCCAGCCGGAGCCGTCGCAGACAGTACCTGGCCGGGGACCTGGCACCTCGACCGCGGGTCCGGGAGTCCTCGTGCCCGGGCCGGACTGGCCGGTCTATGCGCCACCCACGGAACCGGTCTCAGAGGACGCCCCCAGCTCGCAGGCGTTGCTCTACAACTCCGCGGGCCGCTGGGATGACGTCACCCCCAACACGTCGACCAGCCTGTCTCTCTATCCAGACGGCACCTACGACAGCGGCTACGAAGCCAGCTACAGCGGCGACTTCGAGGAGGGTGGCTCGCAGAGTGGGAGCTGGGGCGCCGCCGGTGCCGAGCAGGATCGCGGCCAGTGGATCATCGAGGGATCGCTCACGGAGGGGACCCTGACCCTCATCGATCCGAACGGAGATCGATCTGCCTTCCCCTACCAGGTGCACGTCGAGGACGGCGAGACCTACTGGGGCGAGTACCTGATCGACGGAGAGCTGTACCAGGTCACGTACGTCTACCGCTGATCCCAGATGCTGGAGACGCCCGGCACGGTGACCGGGCATCCCCCATCCCCTCAGCCGACCGCGCGCAGCACGCGGCACGCGCGGAGCGTGACCCACCGGCTCGGCTGCCCCGGGCGCGTCGATGTCGACGACCATCTTGCCCTCGTAGGCGTAGCGGTTCGCCCAGCGTCCCTCGGTCGTCCTGCTGGGCGAGCAGCCAGTCGACGGCATGGCCAGCCGCGGGTCGCCGTCCGGCGCCGGCCTCGCGAGCGCCTCGAGCACCTGGAGGACGTCGGTGACGTAGCCCGACGGGAAGCCGAGCCGGAACCACGAGCCGTTCGGCTTGGTGTTGCCGTAGCCCATCGGGTAGTCGGCGATGGCGGGGTCGCGGGAGAGGAGGAAGTCGACGCCGGCCTCGATCGCCCGGTCGACGTCGGGCGGCGCGCCGCTCGGCGGGATCCGGGCCAGGGCGAGGAGTGCCTTCGCCGCGCCCCAGGCGCAGGGCAGCCCGTCGTTCGCCCCGCAGCGGAAGCCGGGCCCCGGCACGGACGAGCGGTAGAAGCGGATGTCGCCCTCGCCGGTGATCGCCGCCGCCTGCCAGTCGATCGCCCGCCGGACCCGCTCGTCGTCCAGCCAGCCGAAGCCGATGAGCGCCCGGAGCAGGTTGCCGTTCAGGCAGTGGACGGCCGGCGAGGGCGGCGGGCGGCTGTCACCGCGGTGGCCACGGCACCGAAGCCACCGGCTCGCGGTCTGGGCGTGCTCGAGACGTACTCGCAGGCCGCCCGCACCCGGGGATCGTCGCGTCGGCGCCGAGCTGGTCGAGGAAGACGAGCTGCCAGACGGTGGCCGTGTACTTGGGCACGTAGCCCGCGCCCGGCTTCGCCCACCAGCCGGCCGGGTCCTGCGCCGCGAGGATCGCGCGGATCGGATCGCTGCGCATCGCGGCCGCCGCGGGCCTCCACGACCTCGGGGTCGTCCGCCGGGCGGTCCAGCAGCTCGCGCAGCGCCCGGTGGCGGACGGCCGGTTCGCCCGTCGAGCAGCCAGGGCAGCGGGTCGCCGCGCAGTCCGAACCGCCAGTCGGCCATCCTCCACCCCTCCCCCCTGACCACCTGCGGCGTCCACCCTTGAACGGGTCGACGGCATGGCTACTCGCTCCGACCACAGTA
>CAVYBJ010000025.1:0-52478 GCA_963766685.1 uncultured Chloroflexia bacterium | reverse complement strand
ATCTCGCCTGCGCCATGGGCATTCACCGGCTGACATCTCACGAAGTTCTCAGTTTCGCTTTCGCACACGTGACTGCTGCGCCCGCGCCTCCGTGGTGCACGGTCGCCTGCGATGCATGCACACTGGCGCCGTGACGGATCAAGTCGCCCCGCGCATGACCGTGTCGCTCGTGACCTTCGACGGGGCACGCTGGCTACCGGGTTGCCTGGCCTCCCTGGCGGCCCAGGACCTCGAGGCGTTCGAGGTCCTCGTCTCGGACAATGCCTCGCGCGACGGCAGCCAGGCGCTGCTGCGGGAGTGGGCACGCAAGGAGCCCCGCGTGCGGCTCCGCGAGTCGGCCACGAACGTGGGCTACGCGGCCGGTCACAACGCGGCCATCCGCGATGCCCACGGTGAGTTCGTGGTCCTGCTGAACCAGGACGTCGAACTCGACCCCGGCTTCCTCTCGGCCATCGTGGCCGCCTTCGAGGCCCACACAGACGCCGGCTCCGTCCAGCCTCGTCTGCGGCAGCTGGCGGCGCCCGGAGACCGCCTGGCGACCCTGGACACGACGGGTCTCGTCATGGGCCGTGACCGGCGCGCCGTCAGTCGGGGACAGGGCCTGCCCGACGGACCCGGGCACCAGCGCGCGGAGGCCATCTGGGGTGTCGACGGACCGGTCCCTGCCTATCGCCTGTCCGCGTTGCGCGAGGCGGCCCTGGCACGGCCGGACGACTCCTGGGAAGTGCTCGACGAGGACTTCTTCCTGTACAAGGAGGACGTGGACCTCGCGTGGCGGCTGCGCTTGCTGGGCTGGGTCGCCTGGTACGAGCCGGCAGCGCTGGGCTGGCACGGGCGTGGCAGCGGCGGCACCGGTGCGACCACGATGCTTGACATCGCGCGCACCAACCGCGGCGTCAGCTCCCGCGTGCGCCGCCTCTCCTGGCGCAACCAGCGTCTCATGCAGATCAAGAACGAGGAGCCGTGCGACTACCTGCGCGACCTGCCCTGGATCTGGCGTCGCGAGGTCCTGTCCCTGGTCTTCATCCTGGCCAATGACCCGCGCGACCTGGCGGCCGTCCCTGACCTCGTCCGCATGGCGCCGATGGCATGGCGCAAGCGCCGGCTCCTGAGGGCGCGCCTCCGAGACCTCGGACGGTCCCACGTGGGGCCGCGCTGAGCGAGCCGCTAACGTGGGTCGTGCGTGTCGGGCGTGAACCGGCCCGCCGCCGCACCGGTGAGGAGGAAGATGTGGACCTTGGGCTGAGCGGCAAGCGAGCACTCGTGGGCGGCGGCTCCGCCGGCCTCGGGGCAGGCATCGCCACGGTCCTGGCCGCGGAGGGGGCGCGGGTGGCCATCGTCGGCCGGACGAAGGAGCGCCTGGAGGCTGCGGCGGCGGCCATCGGAGCCGTCCCCATCGTGGCCGACCTGGGCCAGCCGGAGGGTCCGCCGTCGGCCGTCACCGCGGCGGTCGATCAGCTGGGCGGCCTCGACCTCCTCGTCGTCAACTCCGGCGGCCCACCGGCCGGGACGTTCGAGCAGCTCGACGAGGCAGGCCTGGGCGCGGGCCATCGAGGGCACGCTCCTCTCCGCCGTGCGGCTCATCCGCGCGGCACTCCCGCACCTGCGTGAGGGGAGGGACCCGGCCATCGTCATCGTTCTCTCCTCGTCCGTGCGCGAGCCGGTCCCGGGCATCACCACCAGCAACACGCTGCGCCCGGGGCTGGCGGGCCTGGTGAAGGACCTGGCCTCGGACATCGCGCCGATCCGCATCAACGGCGTGGCGCCGGGCCGCTTCGCCACGGACCGGGTCCGCCACCTCGATGAGATCCATGCCGCCGCGGAGGGCCTGGAGGTCGACGAGGTGCGCCGTCGCATGGAGGCCCGCATCCCCGTCGGCCGCTACGGCGCGACCGATGAGATGGGCCGCGTGGCGACCTTCCTGCTCTCGCCGGCGGCCTCCTACGTGACCGGCGCCATCGTGCCCGTGGACGGTGGGCTGGTTCGCGCCCTGCCCTGAGTGGGCGTTGCCCTTGAGCGTGCGGCCGCGCTACCCGCCGTAGCGGAAGTGCTGCGCCTCCGGGCGAGCCAGCCAGTCGACCAGCGACTGCGCCACGGCATCCTTGCCTGACAGCATCGGCTCGGCGATGGGCCATGCGATGCCGATGTCTGGGTCGTTCCAGGCGATGCCCGATTCGGCGTGCGGCCCGTACGTGCCCGTCGTGAAGTACTCGATGTCCACGATATCCGAGAGGGCGCAGAAGCCCCGCGCGAAGGAGGCCGGCGCCCAGAGCTGGAGGTGGTTCTGGTCGCTGGCCAGGACCGACTCGTAGCGGCCCAGCGTGGGCGAGCCGGGACGGATGTCCACGGCCACGATGAAGGCCTCACCGCGTGCGACCCGCATGAGCTTGCCCATGGGCGGATCCCACTGGAAGTGCAGGCCTCGGACGACGCCCCGCGCGCTGCGGCTGTGGTTGAGCTGCACGAAGGCGCCGGGCAGGCCGAGGTCGGCGTACTCGGCGAAGTGATCGGCGCGGAAGGCCTCCATGAAGAAGCCGCGCTCGTCCTGGAACGTCTCGTGCTCCACCACGAGCACCTCCGGGATGCTCGTGCGGCGGACCTGCATCTTCACGGTGCTCGCTCCTGCGTCGATGGGCCCCCGCGCCGTCAGGCTACGCCTGAGGACCGGCCAGCGGTGAGGATACCCGTGCTGCGTGCCCACGACCGACCGCTGTCAGTGGTGCCTCCGCGCACCGCCTTGGAAGGGCCGATCGGCCGCACCGGGCCGTCATGTAGACGAGGTCATCGACGATGGCTTGACGAACGGCAGCGAAGGGCGGAGGCTATGGACGGACAGGGGCACCACGTGTCGCAGGGGTGGCGGCGCACCAGGCACCGAGGAGGAGAAGAGGGAGTGGTCAGGCCGCCGGCACGCACCCGCGCGACTGCGTGCCCCGCAGCGCTCGCTTGGTCGTGCATCCCGACGCTCACGCCCGGGTGTCCCGGGGTCCCCACACGCGGCAGGAGAATGGGCTCATGATCCGCCGCCACGGCCAGACGCTGCGCCTCTCCCTCATGCTGGTGGACGGTGCCCTGGCATCCATCCTCAGCCTCGTGCTGTACCAGCTGACCGCGCACCCGAATGTCCCCACGGCGGACTTCCTCGACTCCTTCTGGATGCGTGCCGTCCTCTACGGCGTCGGGTGGGTAGCGCTCCTCTACATCAATGGTGCCTACCGGCTGCGGGCGCACTGGACGCTGTCCGGTGAGGTCTCGTCCGTGGCGCGTGCCACCGTGTGGCTGTCGCTCCTGGGTATGACCACCCTGTTCCTGTCCGCCAGCGACGTGCCCGGCAGCGGCTGGGCGCTCCTGCTCTTCCCCCTCCAGGGCGTCCTGGCGGTCGCACTGCGACTCCTGGTCCGGTTGGCCTTCATGCAGTTCCGCGAGGCCGGCCACAACGTCCGCTTCATGCTGGTGCTGGGCACCGGCCCGGAGGCGGTCGCCTTCGCCAGGTCGGTCCAGGACCATAGCGTCCTCGGCCTGCGCGTCGTCGGCTTCCTCGGCGACCACCCACCGGCGGTGAGCCGCTCGCTCGCGGACGCCGCCTACTGGGGCCACATGTCCTCGCTCCCGGTCGTGCTCACCGAGCAGGTCATCGACGAGGTCGCGGTGTGCGTGCCGCATGAGGAGTGGCACCAGGTGGAGGACCTCGCGCAGCTGGCGCACGACCAGGGCAAGATCGTGCGCATCCCGCTCGGCGTGCCGCAGATGCGCACGTCGGAGCGATTCCTGGAGGACCTCGACGGGATGGCCGTGCTGTCCTACGCCAACGGCCCCGACGAGATGACGAGCCACGCCCTGAAGCGGTTCCTGGACCTGGCCGTGGCCATCCCGGCGCTCATCCTGATGGCGCCGTTCCTGGCGGTCGTGGCGGTCGCCATGCGCCTCACCCAGGGCCCCGGGATCATCTACGCGCAGGACCGCGTGGGCATGCACGGCCGCATCTTCACCATCTACAAGCTGCGCACCATGGTCCCCGACGCGGACGAACGCTACGCGGAGCTGGCGGCGCAGAGCGATACGCGCGGTGCGGCCTTCAAGATGGTGGACGATCCCCGCGTCACGCCCATCGGGCGCTGGCTGCGCCGCTTCAGCCTCGATGAGCTGCCCCAGGTCTGGAATGTCCTCCGGGGCGAGATGAGCATCGTGGGGCCCAGGCCGGCTCCCCCGCGGGAGGTCGAGCAGTACGACCTCTGGCACCGCCGCCGCCTCTCGATGAAGCCAGGCATCACGGGCCTCTGGCAGATCTCCTCACGCCTGGACGAGGACTTCGACCAGCGTGCTGAGCTGGACATGGCCTACATCGAACGCTGGTCCATCTGGCTGGACCTGACCATCATCCTCAAGACGGTCCCGGCGCTCATCCGACGCCCGGGGGTGTGAGCGGCGCGGTGTTCGCCGGCAGCCGGCACCAAGGCGCCTCTGCATCCGTGGCAGGAGCGCCGCCGGTGGGCCGGTCGCAGGTGGCGGCTATCATTGGAGGTCCGTCCATCCAGGGGGTCGGCCCAAGACGCGAGGAGATCTGACGATGTCGAAGCTGCGAGTGCAGGCCATTGTGGCGCCCATCCTCGCCACCATCCTCGTCGCGGCTGGGCTGACCGCGACGTTCGGCTACGTCGAGCAGCGGCAGTACGCCGTCAACCTCTCGGCACCCGCGAGTGTCAAGTGCGACCAGAAGGCCCTCATCACGGCCAAGGTCACCAAGGTCAAGAACGGCGCGCCCGTGGCAAACCAGGCCGTCGGCTGGTCATTCGTCACCAAGCTATCCACCCGGGACCGGCTCAGCCGCGACATGTCCGTCACCAACCGCCAGGGCATCGCCAGCGTGAAGGTCTCCTTCGGGCCCAAGGCTGGCAAGCGCATCGTGAAGGCCACAGCCCCGGGCGTGAAGATGCAGATCACGGTGCGCTGCAAGGGCGGACTGGGCTGACCCAGGGCACGTGAGGTCGCCCTACCCGAGCGACCTCGTCCCTGACGCGAATGAAGGCAGCGTGATCGCTTCTTGACTGGACAGCCTCCGCCTCCGGGCTTGCCGCTCATGCCACGCGGCCCCAACAGCGGATGGGCGGGACACGGCCCACCTTCACAGACACCGACTCCACCGGGCGTGCCCGGACCGCCGCCACGCCTGGCCACTCCGCCACCCGCGGTGCCCTGGCCGCCCATACGGATGTCGGCCCCTGTCCCGTCGCGTGGCTCCGCGCCGCCGCCGTCCTCGACGCCCAGGCGACGCCGCGGGTTCGGGTGCGTGCTTGCCCTGACCCTGCTGGTCGTCGCCATCGTCGGTCTAGCCGCGGCGGGACTTCACTACCTGGGCGTCGTGGATGACATCCGCGGCGTCCGTGAGACCTCCGCGCACCTTGCCGACGACGTGCGCGCCCTGGACGCCGCTGACCTGCAGCGAACGACGGTCGATCACATCCGCGGCGAGATGGTTGTGCTGGGGGAGCGCCTGGCGGCCGTCGAAGACCTGCTGGCTGGCGACCCGCTGGTGAGCCTGGTGCGCCACATCCCCGCCGTGGCCCCCCAGGTGGCGGCCGCCGACTCTCTCGTGGAGGCTGGTACGTCCCTCGTGGAGGCTGGCAGCATCGGGCTTGGCCTGGCCGATCGAGTGGTCGACCTGCGCGAGGCGGACGCCGCGGACCCGGAGTTCGCCCTCATGCCCGGCCTCGTGGAGCTCATGGCCACCTCCGGCGGGCAGGTCGACCGCGTGGCCGAGCTGCTAGCGGACGCTCGGGGTGCGCTCGATGCCATCCCGCCGGAGGCCATGAGCCAGATCAGGGAGGCACGCGACCTCGTGGCCGGCCCGATCGCCACCTACGCGCCATTGCTCGACACCTACCGCGAGCTCGATGACGTGCTGCCTGGCCTGCTGGGATGGGGCGGAGAGAAGCGCTACCTCGTGCTGGCCCAGAACCCGGCCGAGCTGCGACCCTCGGGCGGCTACACGGGCACCGTCGGCACCATCACGCTGCGCGACGGAGCCATCGTCGAGCAGGACTTCGTGGATACCTACGGCCTGAGTGTCCAGGAAGGCCTGCCCTTCGTCGATCCACCTGACGAGCTGACGGCCTACCTGCTCGGAGAAGGCCAGTCCTGGCGGCTCGCGGACGCGAACTGGTCGCCGGACTTCCCGACCGTGGCCCGTGAGGCGGAGGAGCTCTACGGCATCGAGACGGGCGAGACGGACATCGACGGGGTCATCGCCATCACCACCTATGCACTCGACCGCCTGCTGGAGGTGACCGGGCCGGTGGAGGTCCCCGAGTACGGCGTGACCGTCCAGCCGGGCGATGTGACGATGACGCTCCTGGGCGCGACGCGCGGCACGGCCGAGTCGATCGATGGACGCAAGGAGGTCCTGGACGCCCTGGCCATCGATACCCTCAACCGTCTCCTGTCCCTGCCCCCGGAGCGCTGGGAAGAGACCCTGGCCGCGCTCGAGGATATCGGCCGGGAGCGGTCGGCCCTCGTCTGGCTGGCCGACGAAGACGCCCAGGGACTGGTGGAGGACGCGGGTTGGGATGGACGCGTCCGCCAGGACCCCGGCGACTACCTGTACGTCGTCGAGTCGAACGTCGCGCCGACCTCCAAGTACAACCTCGTCGTCGACCGCGCCGATTCGCTGTCCGTTCGCCTGGACGAGACTGGCACGGCCACCAACCAGCTCCGACTCGACTGGCAGAACCGGGCAGGGGAACCCGGCGAGCCGTATGAATCACTGCGTAGGTACTCCATCAGCGAGGAGGGCTGGTACGGGGCCTATCTGCGGGCCCTGACGCCGGAGGGCAGCGAACTGCTGTCGGCCAAGGGCGAGGCGGCCGATCGCATCCGCGGGGCGGAGCGCGTCGGGACGGAGGCCGGCCGAGCGGTCTTCGGCAACGACCTGCTCATGCCGCCCGGACCGTCGAGGCTGACCTATCGCTACCGTGTCCCCGGCGCCGCCGTGGAGACGGAGGAGGGTTGGGTCTACCAGCTGGTGGTCCAGAAGCAGCCCGGCGCGCGGCCCGTCCCCGTCACCGTGGAGGTGACGCTGCCGGATGGTGCTGTCGTCACGGACCTCCCGGACGGCGCCACCGTTGACGACGGCAACGTGCGGGTCCAGGCCGACCTGACCAGTGACGTGGAGCTGCGCATCGGCTACGACCTGCCTGAGACGCCGTCGAAGCGACAGTAGGCCGACCCTACGCGCCCAGGTACTCTGCCAGGGCGGTCTCCCAGGACCGGAGTCGAACCCCAGCGGCTGTCGCGCGCGACGTGTCCAGCACGCCCCAAGGTGGCGGGTCGGACGCCCGTGTGAACTCGGACGCGGAGATGGGCCTCGTGGCGCGGCCCGGCCTGCGCACGGCCAGGACGCGCTCGGCCCACGAACGGCGACTGGCCCCCCCGGTGTTCACGAGGTGGTAGGTGCCGCCCTCCGTGAGCGAGACGAGATCCAGGATGGCGCGGGCCAGGTCCAGCGTGTACGTCGGCGAGCCGAACTCGTCGGCCACGACCGGGAGTGACTCGCCATCGGGAAGTCGGTCGGCTGCCGCGGTGATCTTGTCCGGGAAGTCGTTGCCGGGCGGCCCGTAGAGCCAGGCCGTACGGGCGATCCAGAGCCCCGGGAAATCGGCGAAGACCGCGCGCGCCGCCTCCTCGCCCGCCAGCTTGCTGGCCCCGTACGGATTGCGGGGCGCGGTGGCGTCCGTCTCCGCGTACCCCCGGCCGTCCTGGCGGTCGCCGGAGAAGACCTCGTTGGTGGACACGACCAGCAGGCCCACGCCCCTGGCGCGGCAGGCGGCGGCGAGGACCCCGGTGGCGACGCCGTTGCGGCGCATGGCCAGGTCCGGCTGGCGCGCGCACTCATCGACCAGCGTCATGGCCGCGGTGTGGATGACCAGCCGCGGCCGGTCGCGGTCGAGGAGCGGCTCGACGGACTCCGGCCGGTCCAGGTCGTGCTCCGGCAGGTCCCAGCCGATGAGCGGGTGGGCGCTGGCGGCTCGCAGCGCGTGGCCCAGGCGACCGCCAGCCCCGGTGACCGCGATGGGGCCGCGGTCAGCCATCGGCGGGGCCGTCCTCCGTCCGGGCGTCCTGGGCGGCCATGAGGCTGGCCTCGAGGAGTGCTTCGATGGTGCCGGCGTCCGACCAGTGCCCCTCGTAGTGCGGCGCGAAGAGGCTGCCCTGCTCGACGTAGTGGTTGAGGACGTCGGTGATCTCGAACTCGCCGCGGCCGGAAGGCGCGAGGTGCTCGATGACGTCGAAGGCGTCGGGCCGCAGGAAGTAGACGCCGATGGGGATCGAATCGGACTTGGGCTGCTGTGGCTTCTCCTCGAAGCGCACCACGTTGCCGGCCGCGTCGAACTCGGCCACGCCGAAGCGCTGCGGATCCTCCACCCGGTAGAGGAGGGTGCCGCCGCCCCAGGGGCCCTCCTCGAACTCCGTGGCCACACTCTCCAGGGGATCGCCGCGCAGGACGTTGTCACCCAGGACCACGCAGAAGCTGTCGTCGCCCACGAAGTCGCGCGTCAGCCCGATGGCGTGGGCGATGCCCAGCGAGCCGCGCTGGTAGCGGTAGGTGAGGATCCAGGCCGAAGTCGCGACCGTCCGCGAGCAGCTCCACGATGTCACCGATGCTGCGCCCGCCCAGGATGACCATGACCTCGCGGATGCCCATGCCCGCCAGCGTCTGGAGCGGGAAGTAGATCATGGGCCGGTCGTGGACCGGCATGAGGTGCTTGTTGGTGACCAGCGTCAGCGGGTGCAGGCGGGATCCGGTCCCACCGGCCAGGACGACACCCTTCACGGCCTTCTCTCCCCTTCGCGGTGTACTAGGCTCGCATGATGGTATTGCCCCGGCTGAGCGTCGTCATCGTGAACCATCACCGGCCGGACCTGCTGGCGGACGCGCTCACGGCCCTCTACGCGTCGGAGCGACGCCCTGACGAGATCTTCGTGGTCGAGACCGACGCCACCGAGGCGCCGTCCCTGCCAGCGGACGCCGAGGGTGAGCCGGGCATCCCGGTCCGCCTCCTGGTGCTGCCGGACAACCCCGGCTATGCCGCCGCCTGCAACCGCGGAGCAGCGCAGGCATCGGGCGACTGGGTCCTCTTCATGAACGCGGACGTCAACGTCAGCCCGGAGTGCCTGGGCGCCGTCCTGGCCGAGGCCTCGGCCGACCCGCGCCATCGGCATCGCGACGTGCCGGCTCATCCGTCCGGACGGGTCCCTGGACCACGCCTGCCACCGGGGCATCCCCAGCGTCGTCGATTCGCTCGTCTACAAGGCACGGCTGGACCGGGTGGCGCCCCGCTCGAAGCGCCTGGGGCACTACCGCATGTCGTGGCTGGACCCGTCGACGGTCCACGACGTGGAAGCCTGCTCGGGTGCCTTCCTGCTCATCCGTCGCGAGACCCTGGAGGCCGTCGGTGGCTGGGACGAGCGCTACTGGTTCTACGCGGAAGACCTGGATCTCTGCCTGCGCGTGACGCAGGCCGGCTGGCGTGTCCGCTATGTGGGCACGACCACGGCCCTCCACGTCAAGGGTGGCTCGAGCAACCTGCGCCGTTCACGGGACGACCTGACGGATGAGCAGCGGGCCACGCGGCGACGAGTCCAGATGGCCATCATCGACTCGCACGAGCGCTTCTACCGCGAGCACCTCCAAGCGGGGACGGCGCGGCCGTTGCGCCCGCTGGTTGGCCTCATGTTCCGCATGGAGCGGGTCCTGAACGCGCGACGCGGCTAGCTCACGCGGGGCCGTAGCAAGGCGCCCCGGCCCGCCCGGCCACTACTGGAAGAGCTGGCCCTGGAAGTTCCTCCACGAAGCGATGGAGCGGTACATGTTCAGCGCGGAGCCGTCGTCCGGCTTGATGAGGCGCCAGTCCGGCTGGGCGGCGGTCACGTTCGGCTCATCCGTATCGAGGTACATGATCCCCCAGATGGAGGGGTGCTTCTCGTAGGAGCCCTTGTAGGCCTGCTTGAGCCACTGGGCCTTGTCACCGCCCAGGTAGGCGGTGGCCAGCTCCGCGATGATGATGGGCCGCTTGGTGAACTTGGACGAGGCCACCACGCGCTTGTCGATGAGTGGCCCCGGCGTCCGCCAGGAGCGGTCCGCACCGAAGTTCAGGACCGTGATGCCGACGAACTTGACGTACTTGTCGCCCGGGTAGGCCCACTTGTAGGGGAAGACCGTGGACCACATGAAGCGAACGTAGGGCAGGGCGCCCTCCCGCTCGAAGATCTTCCACACGTAGCGCCAGGCTGCCTTGTAGTTCTCCTTGGTGTTGTCGAAGCGGCCCACGGACCAGGGGAACCAGTAGCCGGTTGCCTCATGCGCGTAGCGCAGGATGATGGGCTTGCCAGTGGCCTCCCCGGCCGCCTTTGCCGCGCGGGCCCAGTCGGTGATGTAGGCGTCGTGGAACCCGTTCAGGGTCCGATCGTAGCGCTCGTAGTAGCCCTGGAGCGGGTTGGCCGGGTTGGTGGGCTGCCACCAGACGACCGGGGTTACGCCACGCTCTTGAAGAGCGACGACCCGGTCCGTGGGGAAGGCGCAGGTGCCCTGGCCGGGCACGCAGTCCTTGAGGCCGCCACGTGAGCCCCAATCGCTCCACAGCGCCCAGAGCCGCGGCGTCTGGCCGACGAGGCCGATGTGGTTGTCCAAGGCGGTCAGGCCGTTGGCGTCAGGGTTGGCGATGCCGATGGCGATGGGCTTGCGGGCGGCGACCGGCAGAGCCAGCGTCAGGACCGCCAGCAGGACGAGCAGCGGGGTGGTCACGAGTGATCGGCGCACGGGGCATGGCCTCAGCTTCAAGTCGTCGCACCTCGCCATCAGGGCAGGCAAGGTGGGCTCGCGACGCGGGCGCGCTGAATGGTAGGCGCTCATCCCCGTGGTGTCCACGGGATGGACGATGAAGGCCGGGTTTCGTTATCCGAACTCGGGCGACTGCTCGGCGGCCTCCGAGGTCTCCGGGCCTGGCCGGCGCACGCGGTTCACGAGGACGGCCACCGCATAGCCGGCGATGGGCATGAGCAGTGGGACGAGGTAGGCGTGGTAGCGGTCCCGGACCTCCACGAAGCCGTGCATGAGCGACATCGTCAAGGCTGAGAGCACCAGGAGGGCGGTCAGCGCGTCCGTGCGGCGCCGGCGAAGGTAGAGACCGAGGGCCGCCAGCGCCAGCAGCGCTGCATAGAAGCTGCCGCTGGCGAGCGAGGGCAGCACGGACCGCGGCAGGTATGGCTCGGTGGCCAGCTCACGGCGGATGCCGTAGCGGATGCCGTACGACTCGCGGCCCCAGAGCGTGTCCTGCTTGCGGATGGCCAGGGCGAGCATGCCGATGGGGTCGTCCCGCAGGCGACCGATGGCCAGCTGCTGGCCGACCCGCGTGCGCTCCCACTGGTCGTCCCCGGCGATGGCCGTCAGCTCTCGTGAGGCCGCCTCGCTCCAGCGGCCGCCGCTCTCTCGGTTCGTGCCGTGATAGAGCGAGCTGCCGCCGTACGCGGAGGTGCTGATGTCCAGGACGCCGCGGGTCGAGAGGTGCCAGGCCATGATCGGGACGAGGACCAGCAGGAAGGCCAGGACCATGGGTGCCAGGGTGGCCAGGATCTCGCCGCGCCAGCGTCGGGCCGCCCAGGCACGCGCCACGATGAAGGCCGGCAGCAGCACGAAGGTCGTGGGGCGCAGGTACTGCGACAGCCCCAGCACGACGCCCCCGAGCGCGCTGCCCCGCCAGCCGCGCGGGCTGGCCACCACGATCCAGGCGCCCGCGATGAAGGCCAGGTCGTAGGCGCTGTGCGGGATCGCTTACGAGGGTCATGAGCGCCCCGGCCGGCCAGAGGGCGTAGAGGAGCAGGGCGATGGCGCCAGCCTGGGTGCCGTACAGGCCGCGTGCCAGCTCCAGGACGATGAGGCCGGTCGCGATGGCGAAGGCGATGTTGAGAGCCTCCGCGGCCGCGGCCGACTGGCCGAACACCGCATAGGCGCCGGCGAGCAGGAAGGTGTAGCCGGGCGGCCGGCTGATGGGCTCATCCCAGGGGCAGCAGCCTCCCGCGGCCAACTCCGCCGCCTGGCGGTCGTAGACGCCGGGCTCCCCGGAGAGGACGCCGTCCTGGACGACGGCGATGACGACCCTGATGGCGACGAGCGTGATCAGGGCGGCCGCCATGGCGATGGTGGCCCGGCGTGGCGTGGACCCGGCCAGGCGTGCGATGACGACGGTCCAGGCGACGCCGGCGGCGATGACGGCCACGGCGACGAGCAGCTGGCGCAGCGCCCCCAGGGAGTCGACGCGGGAGACGATCTGCCAGAGGTCCACGGAGAGGTGGGCGGTGGCCACGATGGCCACGGCGGCGAAGAAGAGCGCGCCGATGACACTGATGGCGATGCGCCATCGACGGTCGGGAGCCGCTTCTGCCTCGGTCACAGGCTCAGGATAGGGTCAATCGGACGACGGGTCCGCCGGCCGCACCCGATGGCGGCACGTCACTATCATGGGCAGGATGCACCTCCGACCCGAGCGACCATGCGCCTGAGGGCGCCCCGAGCAGTCTCGCTGCCGCCACTGGCGTCTTCCGGCCGCGGTCGTTCGACCGCTCGCCGTGGCTGGTCGATCTGGGCCTACCGGTCGCTCATCTGGAACTTCACCCAGCGCGACCTGAAGGCCCGCTACAAGGGCACGCGCTCGGCTGGGCCTGGTCGCTGGTCGTCCCGCTCGCCACCCTGCTCATCTACACGCTCGTCTTCTCGGTCATCTTCCGCGCGGAGCCGCCCGACTTCGGCAACGGCGAGCCGGGCATCTTCCCGGTCTGGCTCTTCGGCGGGCTCATCGCCTGGACGTTCCTGGCCCAAGTCGGTCCAACTGGGCATCCCCACGCTGCTGGGCAACGGCCCGCTGCTCCAGAAGATCTACTTCCCCTCGCACGTTCCCGTCCTGGGCATGATGGGCGCCATCCTCGTCCAGACGCTCATCGAGCTTGGCATCTACGCCGCCATCCTCCTCTTGCTGGGCAACGTCGGCATCTCGTGGCTTCTCTTCCCTGTCTGGCTGGCCATCTACGTGGTGTTCGTGGCCGCCATCGCCATCTGCCTGGCCGTCGTCAACGTGTACTTCCGGGACATCCAGCACCTCACCGGCGTCGCCCTGCAGCTCGTCTTCTTCCTGACGCCCATCATCTACCCCGTCACGCTCGTCCCTGCGGACTGGAACGGCATCCCGCTCCAGCAGCTGATCATGCTCAACCCCGTCTCCCAGTTCGTGGTGGCCTTCCGGGAGCTGTCCTACGGGCTCGTGGTTCCCAGCCTGTCGACCTGGCTGGTCCTTCTCGCGTGGGCCGCGGTCGCGCTGGTGCTCGCCTCCCTGGTCTACCGACGCTGGGGCCTGGACGTGGGTGAGGCCATATGAACGACATCGCCATCTCCGCGGACGGCCTGTCCAAGCGCTTCCTGCTGCACCGGGATCGCCGCACCGGCCTCAAGGAACGCTTCATCCGCGGCAAGCCAACGGAGGCCCAGGAATTCTGGGCCCTCAGGGACGCCTCGTTCGTGGTCCCCAAGGGGACGACCTTCGGACTCATCGGCCAGAACGGCTCGGGCAAGTCCACCACGCTCAAGGTGCTGGCCGGCATCTATCGGCCCACGTCAGGCACCGTGGAGGTCAACGGCCGGGTGTCGGCCCTCCTGGAGCTCGGCGCGGGCTTCCACGGGGAGCTGACGGGCCGCGAGAACATCCGGCTCAATGGCGCCATCCTGGGCCTGAGCAATCGGCAGATCACGGCTGCCATGGACAGCATCATCGACTTCGCGGACATCGGTCACTTCATCGACGAACCCGTCAAGGTGTACTCCAGCGGCATGTTCGTGCGGCTGGGCTTCGCGGTCGCCATCTCCCTGGACCCGGAGGATCCTCATCGTCGACGAGGTCATCGCCGTCGGTGACGAGGCGTTCCAGCGCAAGTGCTTCGACTACCTCTTCGACCTGCGGCAGCGGGGTCGCACCATCGTCCTTGTGACGCACTCCCTGGGCACCGTGCGCGATCTCTGTGACCACGCTGCCTGGCTCGAAGGAGGGACCGTGCGCCAGCTCGGCCCCGCTCGCGAGGTCGCCGACGCCTATGTGGCCTCCGTTGATGACCGTGAGATCCAGGCCAAGGCGGCCGAACCGTCTGCCGCCTTGACGGCGCCAATGACACGGACGGGGTCGGGCGAGATCCGGGTCACCGAGGTGGAGGTCCTTGACGAGGCGGGCTCGCCCGCCCCGGTCCTGAAAGCCGGCCAGCCCTGCACCTTCAGGCTCCGCTTCCAGGCACAGGTCGCCCTGGATGACCTGACGTTCGGGCTTGGCTTCGTTCACGAGTCGCGCGCCGTGGTCTCCAGCCCGACATCGGCCCGAACCGGTCCCTGCTCGGTGGCCTCCGGCGATGGCTACGTCGACTTCCGTGTTCCCGAGCTCTTCTTGCAGGCGGGGAGCTACGAGATCAGCACCACGATCGCTGACCGCGGCCATGTCTACGACCACACCGCGAATGAGCTCGTGCTTCGCGTGCGCGGCCAACGGGATGACGAGCCTGGGCTCACCTGGATGCCGGGTGAGTGGCTGCTGCCCGTCGTCGCGGCGGGGTCCTCCGGCCAGGGTTGACCGGGCCGATGTCGCCTGGCCGGGACCGTCCGGATCGACCCGCTCGTCCTGGACGCACAGCCGCCGGGCTCGGTCCGCTGGGAGTCACCTGCCGACGAGTCCGACCTGGCCCGTGCGGACCGGGTGGCTGTCGTCGCGCACTGGGATCCGGCCGCGCACGTTGGCCGGTCACCACGAATGCTCACCCAGGTGTTGATCCAGGCCGGCTACCTCACCATCCTGGTCAGCACCGCGGAGGGCGTTTCACCTCTGGCCTGGATCGATGGTCGGCCGTCCGGGGTGACCGTCCTGCGGCGGCCCAACCTCGGGTATGACTTCGGGTCGTGGGCGACCGCCCTCGACCTGCTGCCTGCCATCAGTCGGGCGCCGTGTGTCCTGCTCGTGAACGACAGCCTCGTCGGTCCCTTCGCGCCGATCGACCACCTGCTGGACCGCTTCCATCGCTCCCACGCGGATGTCTGGGGCATGACGGACACGGAGCAGCTTGGCCATCACCTGCAGAGCTACTGCCTGGGGTTCAGGGAAGGCTGCCTGGAGCAGCCGGAGCTCCGTGCGTTCTGGCGGGGCATCCGCGTGGAGGCCTCCCGCGACGACGTCATCCACCGCTATGAGCTGGGGCTCAGCCGCGTCCTCCGGCGCGCCAGGCTGTCCACGGAGGCGGCCATCGAGGGCTGGCGGGCCGTGGATGGCGACGACAACCCGACCCTCATCGGCTGGCGCCGGCTCCTCGACCTCGGCTTCCCCTTCGTCAAGCGGCAGATCCTGCTCGATCCTGGCGTCTGCCCGGACGGCCACCTCGTGCGCGACGAGCTGCGGCGTCGATATGGCATCGACGCGGACGAATGGCTGTGAGCGGCGAGGACCCTGAGCACGTGACGAGGCTCGAGCGTGCTCGCCGCCGCCTCCGGAAGGCTGTGCGTCAGGCACTTCGGCCCGACCGACCGGCTGGCGACCACACCTCGCCGGCCGCGTACGAGTCCTGGCTGGCCCGGACCCCCTCGACGGGGCAGGGCTTCCCCCAGGAGTGGCTGGCACACCCCCGACCTTCCCTTCCGCTCCGGCGCGCGGATCGCAGCGGTCGTCCACGTCTACTACCCGGAGCTGCTCGAAGAGCTCGTCGGGCAGCTCGCGTGCCATCACGGTCCCCTTCGACCTCCTCGTCACCAACGCGTCCGGCCAGCATCTCGTGCTGGACACGGCACGGATGCCCCAGGTCAGGGGCAGCGTCATCCTCGATGTCGAGAACCGCGGCCGCGATCTGTGGCCACTCGCCCAGCTCGTCAACGCCGGGCTGATCGACGGCTACGAGCTGATCCTCAAGGTCCACACGAAGCGGAGTCCCTGGCGTGCGTCGCATGAGGCCCTCGCGGGAACCGGGGGTTCGTGGCGGTCCGACCTGCTTGCGGCCGTCCTGGGTGATGCGATCGAACGTGGACACGATCCTCGCCGCGTTCGAGGCGGACACGCTGACCTCGGCATCGTGACGGCGGATGGCAGCGTGCTGGGCCCGGCGTTCTGGGGTCAGAATGAGCCCGTGACCGCGTCCCTCCTCCAGCGACTCGGCCTTGACCTGGAGCCGCAGGCCCTGAGGTTCGCGGCCGGCTCGATGTACTGGGCCAGGGCATCGATCCTGCGGCGACTCGCCGACCTCCGACTCACGCGCGGCCGACTTCGAGGACGAGGCCGGGCAGGTCGACGGCACCACGGCCCACGCGCTGGAGCGGGTCATCGGGATCCTGGCCGCGGACGCCGGCCTGCGAGTGCTCCAGCGGTCCGACGTGCCGGGCACGAGGGCCGCGACGTGACCGACCCCCAGGCGCCCTTCGACCCTCCCGCCAGCGCCACGGCGCTCACCCCGTGCCCCCGGGCGGTCCAGGCGCACCCGCCGTGGTCGCCTTCTACCTGCCCCAGTACCACCGCATCCCGGAGAACGATGCCTGGTGGGGCGAGGGCTTCACCGACTGGCGGAACGTGACGGCCGCGAGGCCGCTCTATCCCGGGGCACGCGATCCCCAACCTGCCCGGTGAACTCGGCGCCTACGACCTCCTCTCGCGGGACGTGCGCTCGGCGCAGGCGGAGCTCGCCCGAGAGCACGGCGTCTACGGCTTCTGCTACTACTTCTACTGGTTCGGCGGCCGTCGGCTGCTGGAGCGGCCCCTCGAGCTGATGCTCGAGGATGGACAGCCGGACCTGCCGTTCGCCCTGTGCTGGGCCAACGAACCCTGGACCCGGCGCTGGGACGGCCGCGAGCAGGACGTGCTCATGCCCCAGCACCACGACCGGGTGCGCGACCTGGCCATCCTCGACGACCTCATGCCCTACTTCGAGGACCCGCGCTACATCCGGATCGACGGCCGGCCGCTGCTGCTGATCTATCGCCAAGGTCTCATGCCGGACGCGCCCGGCTTCGCCGCGGACCTTCGCGCGGAGGCCGTGCGACGAGGGCTGCCGGGGCTGTTCCTCTGCAACGTCCTGTCCATCGGCGATATCGAACGCTGTGCGCCGGGCTTCGATGCCGCGGTCGAGTTCCCGCCCCACGGCACCATCGGCAAGGAGATCCGCGCCCGAGACCTTGGCGCGGACCGTGCCTTCCGCGGCCACATCTACGACTACGCCTCGACCGTGCTCTCGGCGGTCGCCCGGCCGATCGCCGTCGTTCCCCTGCTTCCCGGGCGTGATGCCCCGCTGGGACAACACCGCCCGCAAGGGGCTGCGGGCGCACATCTTCCATGGGTCGACGCCCGAGCTCTTCGAGCGCTGGCTGCGACGAGCGAGCCTGGACACGCGCCGACGCGAACCCGGGCGCGCCGCTCCTCTTCGTCAACTCGTGGAACGAGTGGGCGGAGGGCGCGCATCTGGAGCCGGACGAGCGAGTCGGCCGGAGCTACCTCGAGGTCGTTCGGCGAGTCGTCCGGGGCGAGGACGAGGGCGACATCGGATGTGGCCAGGCTCCGGTCGATCCGGCAGACGAGGACGCTGCGATCGGAAGGTCGGTCGAGCAAATCGCACTGCGGCCCGGATGGCCTGATGAGGCCCTGGGCGGTACCGCCGCCGATGGTGTGGCCTCGCTCGAGTCAGCCAACGGCCGACCGCTGCTGATCCACATCCTCAGGGACAGGCACGACCAGCCGTTCAGACTGCGTGGCTGGTTCTACGGCGACTCACTGGGTGGCGGGCGCAGGGGTGGGAGGCGGTACCTGGTCCTATCATCAGGCCGATCTGCGTGGCACGCCCCAACTCGTCGGCGCATCCGCCGACCGGACGTCTTGCGGAGTCTGCTCGGCCGCCGGCGGAGGTCGCGGAGGATCGTGCGGGTCGTCGACCGCCTGCCGCCAATCGTCCGGCCTTGGGTGTACAGGCTATGGGCGGTGGGTCGCGATCGGTTCGGCTTCGATACCAACATCGAGCTGGAGCCTCTTCCGGTCGGCAGGTGGGACATCCGGTTCGTCGAGGTTACGCGGTCGGGAGTCAGCCTCGTGGACACGGAGTTCATGCTGGAGATGGACAGGCCAGCGTGACGGGGGTCGTGTCCCTAGAGTTGGTGTAACAGCGGGTGGCCGTGAACGAGAACGGCCACCGCGTCATCCTCGCGTCGTTGGAGTAGCAACCGACGACACGGAGGACACCACGATGGCCGACGACAGCATGGCCCTGCTCGAGACGCTGCGCAAGGTGAGCGCGGAGGGCGACGGCGACGTCCTGCGGGAGGGCGTGCGCGTCCTCGCCCAGGCGATCATGGAGGCCGAGGTGACCGAGCTCACCGGGCGTGCCCAAGGGCGAGCGCGACCCCGAGCGCCGCCTGACCCACCGCAACGGGTATCGCGAGCGGCGCTGGGACACGCGCGTGGGCACGATCGACGCTCGCCATCCCGCGGGTCCGCGACGGCAACTACTTCCCGTCGCTGCTCGAACCGCGGCGTCGGGCCGAGCGGGCCCTGCTCGCGGTCGTCCAGGAGGCCTACGTCGCGGGCGTCTCCACCCGCCGGGTGGACGACCTGGTGCGGGCCCTGGGCATCGAGGGCATCAGCAAGAGCGAGGTCAGCCGCATCTGCGCCGCGCTCGACGCCGAGGTCGAGGCCTTCCGGTGCCGGCCCCTCGCCGAGGTCGCGCTATCCCTACGTCTGGCTCGACGCCACGTACCTCAAGGTCCGCGAGGGGGGCCGGGTCGTGTCGATGGCCGCCCTCGTGGCGACCGGCGTGCTGCCGAGCGGTGAGCGCCGGGTGCTGGGCCTCGAGCTCGCGGCCGGCAACGACGAGGGCTCCGCCTGGCCCCGCTTCATCCGCTCGCCTCGTCGAGCGCGGCCTCCACGGGGTGCGCCTCGTCATCAGCGACGACCACGCGGGCCTGGTCAAGGCCGTCGAGCGAGCAGCTCCTGGGCTCCGCGCTGGCAGCGCTGTCGCGTCCACCTCACGCGCAACGCCCAGGACCTCGTGCCCCGCTCGGCGCGGAGCATGGTCGCCTCGGCCGTCCGGATCGGTCTTCGAGCAGCCCGACGGGCCGTCGGCCCGGGAGCAGCTCGACCGGGTCATCGACGGCTTCCGGCCGCGCTATCCCGGCGGTCGCCGAACTGCTCGCCGAGGCCGAGCCCGACCTGCTCGCCCACTTCGCCTTCCCCGAGACCCACCGGCGCCAGATCCGCTCGCACCAACCCGCTCGAGCGGCTCAACAAGGAGATCAAGCGCCGGACAGCGGTCGTGGGCATCTTCCCGAACCGCGCGGCGGCCATCCGACTGGTGGGCATGCTCCTGGCCGAGCAGGACGACGAGTGGCAGGACGGCCGGCGCTACTTCCGGCCCGAGACCCTCGCGCTCATCGACGCCGACCCGCGCAGGAGGTGCCGACGCTGCTGATGGCGAGCTGACGATCATGGGACGCGAGGACGCGTCTGTTACACCACGTCCCGGGACTTGACCCTAGTACCTTCGCGTGGCTGCGGCGCGACACCGCCCTGAACGACACTCGACCCCTCCGCACGCTCGTGCTGGAGGGGTCGATCGATGGACGATGGTGGTGAGCCGCGAAGGATTCGAACCTTCAACCTAGGGATTAAGAGTCCCTTGCTCTACCGTTGAGCTAGCGGCCCATTGAAGGCCACACTGTAGCAAATGCCGCGCGGACGGGCCGCCGACGCGCAGCGGAGGGAACGAACGACGCCTGGAACGCTGCGCCAGCGGGTGCTCGCGGGGGAGACCCTCTTCGGCACCTTCATCTTCGGGACGGCCCCGCTGCTCGTCGAGGTCGCGGGGCGGACGGGGATCGATTGGGTGCTCATCGACCTCGAGCACGGGACCGCTGACGAGTCGGACCTCCTGCCCCTGCTCATGGCGGCCGGTCTCACCGAGGCCACGCCACTGGTGCGCGTCGAGGCCGGCGAGCGCATCCGCGTCGGCCGGGCCCTGGACCTTGGCGCAGCGGGTGTCATGGTCCCCCAGGTGCACACCGCGGAGCAGGCCCGCCAGGTCGCCCGCTGGCTGCGCACGCAACCGGCCGGGGATCGCGGCCTGGCGCTCTTCACGCGCGGCATGGACCTCGGGCGCATCGGCCACGAGGCTGCCGGCACGGCGGCACGAGGACCTGCTGAGCATCGTGCAGATCGAATCGAGTGCCGCCCTCGAGGAGGTGGAGGCCATCGCCGCGGTCGAAGGCGTGGACGTCCTCTTCGTGGGCCCCACGGACCTCTCCCACGCGCTCGGGATCCCCGGCGACATCGATCACCCGGCCTACCAGGCGGCCGTGGCGCGTGTCGGGCGCGCGTGCGCGGAGGCCGGCAAGGCGGCCGGCGTCATGGTCTGGCGTCCGCAGGACGTGGCCCGCTACGCACCCCTGGGGTACCAATTCTTCGCCCTCACCTCGGAAGCCAATATGCTTGACCGAGCCCTGCGCGCCGAGCTGGAGGCTGCCCGTCGCGCGGCAACCGTAGTGTGAGCACCAGAGGTCCCATGAGCCGACATCCCAGCCTGCCCCGCCCGCGACCTCGCCGCATCGTCGCCGGGCTCTTCGTCGCCATCGTCGTCGCCGGCACCCTGCCCGGCCTCGCGACCGCCCAGGACGAGTCGGATCCCCGCCGATCTCGAGCGCGAGTGGCAGCTGCTCGAGTACCGCGATGCCAGCGGCGAGCTGCAGCTGGTGCCGCCCGGCATCGGCGTCACGGCGTTGCCCTTCCGCGGCAAGATCAAGGGCGAGGCGGCCTGCAGCAGCTTCGAGGCCACCTACACCCTGGCCAAGGACACCTTCCTCATCGACTCGCCGGCCGTCGAGACGCGCGGCTGCGACGAGGCCTCCCAGGTCATCGACGAGGCCTTCTACCAGGGCCTCGCGGACACCCGGAAGTGGTCGACGCGCAGCTCCATCCTGACCCTCCGGGACGAGGTCGACGACGTGGTGATGACCCTCACGCGAGCGAAGCTCCCCGCCGACCCGACGATCGCCCGCTGGGACCTGGCCCGCCTGGGTGCCGCCGATGGCTCCATCGCGCCGATCATCCAGGGCGCGGAGCCCTGGATGGAGTTCTTGCGCGGCGGGCGCCTGGTCGGCAGCACCGGCTGCGGCTCGTTCCTGGGTTCCTACACCACCAACGACAGCACCATGGCCATCCGTGACGTGGACGCGCGCCTCGTCGGGTGCACGGAGGCGGTGCAGCAACAGGCCGAACAGATCCTGGCCACCCTGGCCGAGATCACCGACTTCGAGGTCCTGCCTGCCGGCCTGGTCCTCGAGGACCAGGCCGGCACGACGCGCATGGCCCTCGTGCCCGCCATCGACCTGGGCCGACGGACGTGGACCCCGGTCGAGATCCTGGACCCGGACGGGACGGTCGTCCTGGGCACGGAACGCCTCAACACTTCGGCGGTCCGCTTCGCGGGCGGCATCGCCGACGGCCGCAGCCTGTGCCGGCGCTTCGAAGGGGGCAGCCTGCGCTCCGGGCTGGCGCTCAGCGCCTTCGACCTGGTCCCTGGGACAGGGACCTGCCCCAAGCCGGTCGAGGGCCAGGAGATCAGCGGCCAGGGCGTCGAGGACGCCTTCCTCGGCGCGCTTGCCAACACGGCCTCGCACGCGCTGCGCGGCTCGGAGCTGGAGCTCATGGACGTGGAGGGCCGACCGCTCATGCGCCTCGTGCCGCAGTCCGAGCTGGTCGGGCCGACGTGGGTCGTGGCCGAGCTGGACACCACTCCCGGCGCCCGCAAGCCGAAGCTCAAGCCCCCCACGGGCGAGGTGCCCCTGACGGCCGTCTTCGAGGACGTCGAGATCGGCTTCGTCCAGGGGCAGACCGGCATGAACGACTTCCTCGCCAACTACGTGACGCCAGGGGCCGCGCAGATCCAGATCAGCGGCGCCGCGCCCTTCGGTCGCGCCTGTGCCGGGCGGCGTGCCTCCACGCCCCCCTGCGTGCAGGAGCAGGCCTACCTGGCCCTGCTCCAGTCGGCCGACAGCTTCATCGTCCGACCGGAGGACCTGCGCCTCTTCGCCGGGACCCGTCCGGTCGTGCGGTTCCTGCCCGCGCCGAACGCTCCCGCCGCGACGGAGACGCCAGAGGGCTGACGCCGGGGGCGCTACCCTCCCCTGCCCGGCGGCGACACCTCCGCCGGGCCATCGTCGCGGGGCGTGACCGCGCCCGGCCAGCACGGGCGCGCCGGGCTCGGGCGGTGACCCTGGCAAGGGGGTGCCATCCACCTGCAGCTCGAAGCGGCGCAGTCGCGCCAGCGGCAGCAGCGCCACGGCCATCAGGAGCAGCGTCGCCGCCAGGATGCCGTCCAACGCCCAGACCTCCGCCGCTGCCGCCCCCACGAACGCGCCGATGATCTGCCCCAGCGCCAGGAAGACGCTGTAGAGGCCCATGATGGCCCCCCGGTCGAGGGGGAAGGACTCCGAGATGTCGGCCAGCAGGCCGAGCGCGGCGGGCGTGGCACCGGCGATGAGGAAGAGACCGGCCCCCAGGCCCGCCAGGAGCGGCAGGCGCAGCCAGAGACGTGCTGTCCCCGGCGTGGTTGAGCAGCATCGCGGAGACCACGAAGACGGCCCCGCCCAGCACGCCGTAGAAGATGATCGTGGTGCGGCGCATGGAGATGAAGCGGCCGCCCCAGTACCAGAGGCCCACGAAGAAGACGAGGCCACCGAGCACGAAGGCCGCCGTCACCTGCCAGGCGTCCAGCCCGCCCACGAGGGCCTGGTCGGAGACGCGCGGCATCCGGCGTCCGGATGAGCTGGAAGAGGGTCTGGGAGGTGTACAGCCCGAGCGCCGCATTGAGGGCGATCCAGGTCGGCGCCAGCAGCCAGACGCGCGAGCGGCCCAGGATGCGGCGATAGTGCGCCCAGCCGAGGCCGCGCTGCCGGATGGGCGCCGCCCCCCGGTCCCGTGGGACCGTGTAGCGGTAGAGCCCCAGGGCGGCGAGGTAGACGAGCGCGTTGGCCAGGAAGCCGGCCGGACCCAGCACCGTCCAGACCGGGCCGGCGGCCGCGAAGCCTCCCGCCAGGCCCGCGATGGTGGCCGCCTCGAAGCGCGCCGAGGCGCGCCCCCGGAGTGCCTCGTCACCGCTCGTGACCCAGGCCATGAAGCCCAGCACGGATGGCACGCTGGCGGCCGTCGACGCCCCCTCCAGGATGCGCGTCAGCCCCAGCAGCGGCAGGGAGCCCACCAGCACCGGCAGCGCGATGACCACCGAGCCGGGCAGGTGCAACTCGGCCGTGACGGCCGTGAGGATGACGGCCGCCAGCCCGAAGAGCGGGCCGACCTGCATGACCCGGTGATGGCCGACCCGGTCGGCCAGCACGCCGAAGGGAGGTGACAGGACGAGCTCCGCGAGGAAGAAGAGCGCCGTCATGACCGCCACCACGAAGGGCCCCACCGCCGGACCGCCGTGCGCGGGCAGGTCGGCCAGGTAGAACACCAGCAGCGCGCCGGTGAGACCGGTGGCGAACCGGAGCGTGAAGGTCGCGAAGGTGACCGCCCAGACGCTGCGCTCCATGGGTGTCGACAGGGTACCCGCTCGCCGAGGCGATATCCTGCTGCTCGTGGAACGGCTTCCCGCCCCCCCGGACATCGTCGCCCTCGCGGAAGCGCGCTCCCAGGCGCGCCAGGCCCGTGACTGGCATCGCGCGGACGCGCTCAAGGCGGACATCGAGGCCGCCGGCTGGCGCGTCGTGGACAAGGGCCTCTCCTTCCGCCTGCTTGCCGGCCCTGCCGCCGGACGTCGAGGACCAGGGACGGCACTGCTACGGCTCGCCGGACTCGGTGCCATCGAGGGAGCAGGAGCCGGACGAGCCCGGCGCCACGATCGTGGTCGATCGCGTCTCCTGCCTCCGCGTCGCTGTCGGCCACGCTCGCCGCCCTGCGGCGGCACGCCGCGGCCGACACCCGGATCCTCGTCGTCGCGCCTCGCCAGGCCAGCCCCTCGGACGTGGCCGAGGCCTCCGAGGTCCTCTGGACCGCCACGACCTTCACGGCCGGCGCGGCCCTGCGCGCGGCCCTGCGATGCGTGACCAGCGAGACGGTCGTCGTCTCGTCGCCGGACGTCGTGCCCACGGGCTCGATCGTCGCACCGCTCCAGGAGGCCCTGGCCGACCCTCGAGTGGCCATCGCGGGAGCAGTCGGCCAGGACTCCGTTGACCTGCTGCACTTCGAGCCGGCCAGCGGCGACGTCACCGCGGTGACGGAGGACTGCTATGCGTTCCGGCGCCGCGACGTGCTCGACCGTGAGCCGATCGATGACCGCCTGGTGCGGCCCGACAGCGTCGCGACCTGGCTGAGCCTCCTGCTTCGCGACGGCGGAGAGGCCGCGCCGGCCCGGCGTGCGGTCACCGTGCCCCTAGCGCTGGGCGACCGCCCCGAGGACGCGGACCGCACCCGCTCCCAGCGGACCCGGGCGGCCCGGCGTGACGCCTACCGCATCGCCGACCGCTTCCGCGACCGCCCCGCCCTCCAGGCCGCCGATGAGGTAGTCGCTGGGCTGCCAGGTCAGGGGTCCGACGGCCATGACGGCGACGAGGACGCCGACGAGCACGGCGACCCCGCCGACTTGACGTAGCGCCGCGAACGCCCCGACGCGCGCGTCCCGGCGGCGCCTGAGTCGCGGCCGGCGGCAGGAGCGGCGCCAGGCGACGGAGGCCGCGACCAGAACGAGCCCAAGGTCGCCCCCCGTGGCACGAGCACGAACCCCAGCCAGGCTCCTGCCAGCAGCCCGCCGATGTGGGCGGCGTTGTCGATGCCGCTGACGCTGAAGCCGATGAGCAGGTTCACCCCGATGAGGATCCCGATCTGCGCCGTCAGATTGCGCGCGTTGCGGGTCAGGGCCGGCTTGTGGACCCGGTCCGCCACGAGCAGGGCGCCGAAGAGCCCGAAGACCGCGCCGCTGGCGCCGACGGCCGGGCTCGGCGAGGTGGCGTAGCTGGCGACGGAGCCGGCCACGGCGCAGAGTGCGTAGATGCCCAGGTAGCGCCAGGAGCCGTAGAGCGCCTCCACGATGGGGCCGATGATCCAGAGCGCGTACATGTTGAACATGAGGTGGATGAAGCTGCCGTGCACGAGGGCGACCGTCAGCAGCCGCCAGTACTCGGCGCTGAAGTGGACGGCGAACTTGTCGAGCAGCAGCCACGACTCCAGCTCCGCCTGGTCCCCCAGGAGGATGAGCAGACTGACGACGCTCGTGACGCCCAGCAGTCCGTAGGTGGCGATGGGCTGGGGCACGCTGCTCGGGCGCGACCGACCGAAGGCCCGCTGCGCCGTCCGATCGTCGCCCAGCTCCTTGCTCAACCAGCCGATGCGCGACTGCAGCTCGGGCTGCTCGGCAGCCGGGGCACGCCGAGCAGCTTCCCGGTAGGCGCGGGCGGCGCCGGCCACATCGTTGGAACGGACACGCGCCGCGGCCAGCGCCTTCCAGGCTCGCCACGTGAGCGCGTTCTCCGGGGCCTGCGTGGCCGCGATCCAGGCCTGCAGTGCCGCCGGCTCCTCGTCGAGCCGGTATCGACATTCGGCCAGGCCAAGGAGGGCTGCCGTGTGGAGCGCCGGGTCCGGGCTGCCCACGACCCGCGCGAAGGTGCCGGCTGCGATGTCCCAGTCCCCCTGCTCGGCCAACGCCTCCGCGCGCTGCAGCAATCCGACCGCGACATCGCTGTCGAGCGGGCCAGCACGACCCGCATCACGGAGCAGAGGAGAGGCCGGGTCGCCGCCCCAGCCCGGGGTCGCCGGTCCAGTCACCCCCTGACTGTACCCGGCTCGGCAGGAAGTAGCCGGCGAGGCCGCGGCGCCGGCATCGCCACGCCCCGGAGAGGCGCTGGCAGACCGTGCTCAGCGTGTCGATCTCCGGGGTGGTCGAGGGCGGTGGCGGCCGCGTTCGCGTGGCTGAAGGGCGATCCGCTCCCGAGAGTGTCGAGGGACAGGGCACCGCTGGGGCCGACTTGAGGACACATGTCCGCCCAGGGTCCGTTATCCGGCCGACACGCCGGTGGGCCGACTTGAGGACACATGTCCGCCCAGGGTCCCTTATCCGCTGATCCGGGGTCCGACGCAGGACAGATGGACTCGTGGTGCTCCTTGGCCACCGAAACCATGGACGTGGCGACCGCCCAGCGCTGTCCCCGATCGCCTCGGCCATGCCCGGCCACGCTCGGCCCGGACCGCTCCCGCCCACGACGTCACGGGTGTCGGGTCGCGCGGACGCTCCGAGGGTGTCCTGGAGGGCGCCCAAGGTCTCCAGTGCGATCTTCTGTCCTGAAGGTCCGTCGCCCATCCGGCACGACCAGGGCCGCCCAAGGCCGTGGCGCCGATCAGGCCGATCAAGGACCGTCGCCCATCCGGCACGACCAGGGCCGTCAGGCCGTCCATCCGGCACGACCAGGGCACGCCCAAGGTCGTGGCGCGATCAAGGCCGATCAAGGATCGTGCAGAGCGCCCTGCCGGCTGGTGCCTCGATCCATGATGGTGGCCGCCGAGGGCGTTGCCGGCTGTGTTCCCGCGGCTGGACGGCGATCCTGGTCCCAAGCCCGCCTAACGACCCAGGTCGAGGGCCAGCTGGTCCTCCGAGGCCGTCCGGCTGGGCCGCTGGCGTGGCGCAGCCGCCCGCGACGGACGCGCCGGGCGGCTGACGCCGGTGGCCAGGAGCGGCTCCCCGACGTGCCTCGCCAGTCGCTCCGCCAGCGGCCACCAGTCGTAGCTCTCGGTGACCTGCGAGGCCGACTGCAGGATGAGCCGGTCGCGGGGCACCAGGCGCGGCAACCGCGCGTCGAGGATGGCCTCGATCTCGTCGCGGAAGCGGTCGCTGGTGGAGCGCACGCCGTCGGCGCGGATCTCGACATCCGGCGTGAGGCGCACGACGAGGTCGTAGGTGCGCGACCAGGCGCGAACCAGCGGCTCCACGTCGAAGCGGTCCTGGCCACCGCAGGCCCGCAGGTAGTAGGCGAAGTTGTCCATGACACCGCGGTCGGTGACGACGCACTCGGCCTTCTGTCGAGAGCTCCAGCTCGCGCCGGACCTGCGACATGAGGACCCACAGCTGCGCCTCGCCGGTGGCCGACTCGTTGATGCCGAGGGGGTTGTCGCGGACCACCTCGCGGGCGAACTCCACGGACCGCCCGGCACGCTGGATGACGCTGGCGAACGCCAGCGCCGCGGTCGTCTTGCGGATGCCGTGCGAGCCGATGAAGGCGATCTTGGCGTGGCGCTCCCAGGTCATCCGGACGACACTCCCGCGCGCCCCCCAGGCCCGCCCGTCGCGCGCGGTGCCCGGATCGTCACGCCCCCGTGGCCGCGGCCACGATGAGCTGCGCCTCCTCGATGATGCGCGACAGGTGCGCCTCGTCGACGAACGACTCGGCGTAGAGCTTGGCGACGTCCTCCGTGCCCGATGGCCGAGCGGCGAACCAGCCGCGCCTGGTGACGACCTTCAGGCCGCCGATGGCTGCCCCGTTGCCGGGCGCCTCCGTGAGGCGAGCCTCGACCGGGTCGCCGGCCAGCTCGGTGGCCGTCACGTCCGCCGCGGAGAGGCGCCCCAGGGCGGCCTTCTGGGCGGGCGTGGCGCGCGCGTCGAGGCGTCGGTAGTGCGGGGCGCCGAAGCGACCCGTGAGTTCGGCGTAGCTGACGCCGGGGTCGTGCCCCGCACGCGCCGTCATCTCCGCCGCCAGCAGGCAGGCGATGATGCCGTCCTTGTCCGTGGACCAGGCCCGTCCGTCGCGCCGCAGGAAGGACATCCCGGCGCTCTCCTCCCCGCCGAAGGCGACCGAGCCATCGAGCAGGCCGTCGACGAACCACTTGAAGCCCACGGGCACCTCGTAGAGGCGACGCCCCAGCGCGGCCGCGATGCGGTCCTGGAGAGCGGAGGACACGAGCGTCTTGCCGATGGCCGCCTCGGGACCCCACGCGCGGGCACCGCCGAAGAGATACCAGGCCGCGGCCGCGAGCACGTGGTTGGGCGACAGGAGCCCGGCCGATGGCGTGACCACGCCGAAGCGGTCGGCGTCGGCATCGTTGCCAAGCGCCAGGTCGAAATCGCCTCGGAGCGCGATGAGCCGGGCCATGGCGTGCGGCGACGAGGGGTCCATGCGGATCTGACCGTCCCAGTCGAGCGTCATGAAGGCGAACGACGGCGTCCACCCGGTCATTGGTGACGACCAGGTCGAGGCCATGGCGCTCGGCGATGGCCGCCCAGTAGGCCACGGCCGCGCCACCGAGCGGGTCCACGCCGAGGCGCAGGCCTGACCCGGCGATGGCAGCCACGTCGATGACGTTGGGCAGGTCGTCGACATAGTCGCCCAGGAAGTCGTGGGCGACGGCGCCCGCCCTGGCCTGCTCGGGCGACACCCGGGGCACGCGCCCGAAGCCGTTGCGCAGCAGCGCATTGGCGCCCTCCTCGATGCTGCGCGTGACCCCCGAGTCCGCGGGGCCACCGCTGGGCGGGTTGTACTTGAAGCCGCCGTCTGCGGGCGGATTGTGGGAAGGCGTCACGACGATGCCGTCGGCCAGCGCGTCGGGGTGCTCGCGGTTCCAGGCCAGGATGGCGTGCGAGAGGGCCGGCGTGGGCGTGTACCCGTTCGCGCTGTCCACGCGCACGTCCACGCCGTCGGCGACCAGCACCTCCAGGGCCGTCTGGAACGCCGGCTCCGAGAGGGCGTGGGTGTCGCGGGCCATGAAGAGCGGGCCATCGAAGCCCTGCGCCCGGCGATAGGCGCAGATGGCCGACGTGGTGGCCACGATGTGCGCCTCGTTGAACGACGTCCGCAGCGAGGAGCCGCGGTGGCCCGAGGTCCCGAAGGCCACCCGCTGGCCAGGCTCGTCCACGTCGGGCTGCCGGTCGTAGTAGGCACCCAGCAGGGTCGGCAGGTCCACCAGGTCCGTCGGGTCGGCCGGCCGCCCTGCCCGCTCGCTCGTCATCCGGGAACCCTCCTCGTGCCTGGTCTCGACGCCATCCGCTGCGTGGCCCCGAGCGAGTATGCCCCGCCGCCATGGAGGCTGCCCCGCAGCGATCCCGTGGCGCTGCCGGGGCGTTCCCGAATCGGGACTCTGCGATGACCAACGGCCCGCCACGGGGCCTCCCGGCTAGCGTATCGTGCGGGATGCCGGGGCGGGTGGATGGTCCCCGGGTCAGGCGCATGGAGGAACGTATCGCATGAGAACACGACCCATGAGCACGCTGGCGCGGGTGGCGGCCGCAGGTGCCCTGCTCACGGCGGCGATCGGCGCGAGTGGCGCGCCGGTCGTGACGGCCCAGGACGCAGAGGACTGCTCGGCCATCGCCGGCGGCGAGATGCAGATCCCGGATGCCGTCGAAGGCAAGTTCAACGTGGGCATGGTCCTCATCGGGCCCCATAACGACGGCGGCTGGAGCCAGGCCCATTTCGAGGGACTGCAGTACGTCTGCGAGAACGTGGACAACGTCCACGTCGCCTACATCGAGAACGTGCCCGAGGGCGCCGACTCCGAGCAGACCTTCCGGAGCCTTGCTCGCAAGGGCTTCGACTTCATCATCGGGACCTCGTTCGGCTACATGGACCCCATGGAGATCGTGGCCGAGGAGTTCCCCGACAGCACCTTCCTGCACCTCACCGGCTACAAGTCCAACGGCACCAACTTCGGCAACTTCTTCGGTGCCATGGAGGACTACAAGTACCTGGCCGGCATGCTGGCCGGCTCGCGCGCCAAGACCGATGGCAACCCCAAGCTCGGCTACATGGCCACCTTCCCCATCCCCGAGGAGCTCCGGCTCGGTAACGCCATCATGCTGGGCGCCAAGCAGACCTGCCCCGAGTGCACCATGGACGTGCGCTTCATCAATACCTGGCATGACCCCACGCTGGAGCGTGAGGGCGCAGCCTCGCTGTTCGATGCCGGTGCCCAGGTCGTCTTCACCGGCGCGGACACCCCGGCCGTGGCCCAGGTCGCCGAGGAGAAGGGCAAGTGGGGCGTCACCTACGACCATCCCGGCTCCTGCACCAGCCCCGCCTGCCTGACGGCCCCCTACTGGATCTGGGGACCGGAGTACGCACGCATCGCTGAAGAGGTCAAGGCCGGCACCTACACCGCTGGCTACGAGTACTTCGACGCCGACGCCGGCGCCATGGGCCTCTTCGGCTTCATGGAAGGCGAGACGCCGCAGCCCGGCATCGCCGACCTGCCGCCGGAGGACGTCCAGCTCGTCAAGGACACCCTGGCCAAGATGCTGGCCGGTGAGTTCACCCGCTTCGACGTCTTCGCGGGTCCCATCACGGACAACCAGGGCAACGTCGTCCTGGCCGAGGGCGAGACGCTCGAGCAGGCCGATCTCGACCAGTTCCCCAATGAGGCTGGCGACAATTGCGAGACCTGCATGTTCTGGTGGGCTGACGGCATCGAAGCCGCCCTGCCCTCCTAGTCACTCACTGGACCAACGCCTCGGGGGCCGTGCTCGACCCCCGAGGCATCCCTTGCCGCCCATGACCGATCAGGCCCTCGCCGTCGAGATGCGGGGCATCGTCAAGCGCTTCCCCGGCATCGTCGCCAACGACGAGGTCGATTTCGACCTGCGCCCCGGCGAGGTGCATGCGCTGCTGGGGGAGAACGGGGCCGGCAAGTCCACCCTCATGAACATCCTGGCCGGCCTCTACCAGGCCGATGCCGGGACCGTCAGCGTGCGTGGCCGGCAGGTCGCCTTCGGCTCCCCGCGCGACGCCATCGAAGCCGGCCTGGGCATGATCCACCAGCACTTCACGCTGGTGCCCTCCCTGACGGTGACGGAGAACATCCTGCTCGGGCTGCGCGAGCCCCGCTTCCGCCTCGACCTCGCCCGCACGGACGCGACGGTGGCCGAGCTCGCGGAGCGGACCGGCCTGGCCGTCGATCCGCGCGCCAAGATCTGGCAGCTCTCCGTTGGCGAGCAGCAGCGCGTGGAGATCCTCAAGATGCTCTACCGCGGCGCCACCATCCTCATCATGGACGAGCCCACGGCGGTGCTGGCTCCCCAGGAGATCGACGAGCTCTTCGACACCCTGCGCGGCATGACCGCCCGCGGCGACTCGATCATCTTCATCAGCCACAAGCTCGACGAGGTGCTGCGCATCGCCGATCGCATCACGGTCATGCGTCGAGGCAAGGTGACCGCTGCGGGCGTGCCGGCGGCCGGCATGACCAAGCGCGAGCTCGCCCAGCTGATGGTCGGTCGAGAACTCCTCGAGGCCGTCGAGAAGGTGCCGCACGAGCCAGGGCCGGTCGTGCTGCAGCTCACCGGCGTGAGCGCCACCAGCGACCGTGGCCTGCCGGCCCTGGACCACGTCGCGCTGGAGGTCCACTCGGGCGAGATCGTCGGCCTGGCCGGCGTGGCCGGCAACGGCCAGTCGGAGCTGGCCGAGGTCATCACCGGCCTGCGGGCCTGCAGCGGGTCCGTCACCGTCAACGGCCGCGACCTCGCCAACCGCCCCGTCGTGGAGGCCATCGACGCCGGCGTGGCGCACATCCCGGAGGATCGCACCGGGACGGGCAGCGCGCCCAACCTCTCGCTCGTGGACAACCTCATCATGAAGTCGTACCGCGCGGCCCCCGTGGGCCACGGCTGGACCATCGACGGCGTCTTCGCCCGGCGCCGCGCCGAGGAGCTCAAGGATGCCTACCAGGTGGCGGCCCCGTCGGTCGACACGGAGGCGCGGCTCCTCTCGGGGGGCAACCTGCAGCGCCTCATCCTGGCGCGGGAGATCAGCTCCGAGCCGGGCCTCATGGTGGCCGTGCAGCCGACCCGCGGCCTGGACGTGGGCGCCATCGAGACGGTCCACCATCTCATCCTCGAGCAGCGTGACCGGGGCACGGCCGTGCTGCTCATCAGCGAGGACCTCGACGAGATCCTCATGCTGGCCGATCGCGTCGTGGTCATCTACGAGGGCCACATCAGCGATCCGATCCCGGCCGACCAGGCGGACATCGCCGAGCTGGGCCTGCTCATGACCGGCTCGGTCGGCCCGGCGAAGTCATGAGCGACCTGGCGACCCCCCGCCGCCACCTGGTGCCCTTCGGCATCCAGGCCGAGCGGCGCCTCACGACGCCCCGGGGCCTGGGGGTCGTCACCACCATCGGGGCCGTCGTCGTCGCCCTGCTCATCTCGGCCGTGCTCATCTGGCTCATCGGCGGCGACCCGATCAGCGCCTACGCGCACATCGTGCGGGCCTCGCTCGGCAGCGTGGGCGTCCTCTCGGACACGCTGGTCAAGGCCACGCCCCTCATCTTCACGGGCCTGGCCTGCTCGGTCGCCTTCCGCATGCGGCTCTGGAACATCGGGGCTGAGGGTCAGCTCATGATGGGCGCCTGGGGGGCGTCTGCCGTGGTGCTCGTGGGCTGGCTGCCGGAGGGCACGCCGGCCTTCATCTTCATCCCGATCATGATGGTGGCCGGGATGGCCGCCGGGGCGCTGTGGGCCGGCATCGCCGGCTGGCTGAAGGCCCGCCTCAACGTCAACGAGATCATCACCACGCTGATGCTCGTCTACATCGCCGTCAAGTGGGTCCAGTTCTGGGTCTTCGGCCCCTGGAGCGAGGGCGGCTTCCAGATGTCGGAGCGGTTCCCGCGCGAGGCCTGGCTGCCCCGGCTGACCGACTACAGCGAGGCGGTCCCCGACTTCGGCGGCCTGACGGTGCACCTCGGCTTCGTCTTCGCCGTCATCGCGGCACTCCTGGTGTGGTTCCTGCTGAGCCGCACCCGGAAGGGGTACGAGATCCGGCTCATCGGCGACAACCCGCGGGCGGCCCGCTACGCCGGCATCGACATCGGTCGCACCATCATCCTGGTCATGCTCATCTCCGGCGCCCTGGCGGGCATGGCCGGGGCGACGGAGATCAGCGGTGCCGTGCACCGCCTGCAGGACAACTTCTCGCCGGGCTACGGCTTCACGGGCATCATCGTGGCCTTCCTGGCGCGCTTCAACCCCATCGGCGTGGTCGTGGCAGCCATCGCCTTCGGCGCCCTCATCCTGGCCGGGCGTGAGATCCAACCGGCCGGCATCCCGGCCATGATCCAGGGCATCATCCTGTTCTGCGTCATCGCCAGCGACGTCTTCCTGCGCTACCAGGTGCGGGTGGTGCGACGGTGAACCTCGAGTTGGCCCTGGCCGCCGGCATCGCCAGCGGCACCGTGCTGCTCTTCGCGGCCATCGGCGAGCTCTTCGCGGAACGCGCCGGGATCATCAACCTGGGCGTGCAGGGCATGATGTTCGTGGGCGCGCTGGTCGGCTTCAAGGTCGGCTCGGAGGTCGACCCGTGGCTGGGCCTCGTCCTGGCCATGGCCGCGGGAGCCCTGCTGTCGCTCCTGCATGGCATCGTCTGCATCCACCTGCAGGCGAACCAGATCGTCTCGGGGCTGGCGCTCACGTTCCTGGGCACGGGCGTCGCCCTGGTGCTCGGCGAGGGCTTGCCCTCCGGCAGCCCGGCGCCTGCTGCCGGTCGTCAGCGTGCCCCTGCTCTCCGACATCCCCTTCATCGGAGGCGTCTTCTTCTCTGACCAGTCGATCCTCGTGTACCTGGGCTACCTGCTCGTCCCCGTCACGTCCCTGTGGATCTTCCGCACGCGGCCAGGGCTGCACCTGCGGGCCGTTGGCGAGCAGCCCAGCGCGGCGGATGCGCTCGGCGTCAACGTCTACCGGCAGCGCTACGCGTACACGATGCTGGGCGGCGCCCTGGCCGGCCTGGCGGGCGCCACCATCACCATGGCGCTCGTGCCCGGCTGGCACGCGGACAAGACGGTCATCGCCCAGGGCTGGATCGCCGTGGCGCTGGTCATCTTCGGCCAGTGGAAGCCCGGCCGCACGATGTTCGGCGCCTACATGATGGCCTTCATCTTCCGGCTGACCATCGACCTGCAGGGCAAGGACGCGCTCCTGGGCCTGCCCAACATCTTCTTCGAGTACCAGCCCTCCACGTTCTTCCTGGGCATGCTGCCCTACGCCATGGTCATCCTGGTGCTCGTCTTCGCCGCCAGCGAGGCCAATCGCAAACGCATCGGGGCCCCGGCCGCCCTCGGGCTGCCCTATCAGCGGGGTGAACGCGGCCACTAGCCACGAGCGCAGCGGCCGGGGCTCGAGCGGACCGACGAGGCGCCCCTTAGCTGAGCCGGGTGCCCATGCCCCCGACCTCGCCGTGGATCTGACGCAGGAGCGGCGCGAGGTCGCTGAACTGCTCCAGGGTGAGCGACTGCTCGCCGTCGGAGAGGGCGTCGTCGGGATCGGGGTGCACCTCGACCATGATGCCGTCCGCCCCGCCGGCCACGGCCGCCAGGGCCATGGGCGGCACGAGCCAGCGCTTGCCCGTGGCGTGCGACGGGTCGACGATGACGGGCAGGTGCGTGAGGCGGTGCAGCAGCGGCACGGCGGCCAGGTCCAGCGTGTTCCGCGTGTAGGTCTCGAACGTGCGGATGCCCCGCTCGCAGAGGATGACGTTCGGGTTGCCCGAGGACACGATGTACTCGGCGGCCATGAGCCACTCCTCGATGGTGGCGGAGAGGCCTCGCTTGAGCATGACCGGCCGCTCGGTGCGGCCCACCGCCATGAGCAGCGAGTAGTTCTGCATGTTGCGCGCGCCGACCTGCAGGATGTCGGCGTGGAGCGCCACGATCTCCACCTGGGACGGCTCCATGACCTCGGTCACGATCGGCAGCCCGGTGCGCTCTCGAGCCTCCACCAGGAAGCGCACGCCGTCCATGCCCAGGCCCTGGAAGGAGTAGGGGCTCGTGCGGGGCTTGAAGGCCCCGCCGCGCAGGATGGTGGCACCGGCGGCCGCGACGGCATCGGCCGTGCGCAGCAGCTGGTCGCGGCCCTCCACCGAGCACGGGCCGGCCATGAGGGTGAGCGAGCCTCCGCCGATGCTCGTGCCGCCCACCCTGACCACCGTGTCCGCGGGATGGAAGTCGCGCGAGGTGAGCTTGAAGGGCTTGCTGATGGGCGTGACCGACTCGACCCCCGGCAGCACCGCCAGGTGGCTCATGACCTGCTCCTTGCGCAGGCCCACGTCGCCCACGACGCCGATGACGACTCGCTGCTCGCCGCGGCTCTCGTGTGGCGTGAGGCCGTCCGCCTCGATGTGGCGACGCACCTCCTGGACCTGCTCCTCGGTCGCGCCGACCGACATCACGACCAGCATGCGGTCGAACCTCCTGCTCCGTGTTCCGGGTAGACGGACCCCAGACTAGCCGTTCCGGGCCGGCACCCGGTGGAAGAGCGTGGGATCCGGGTCGCCCGGCAGCACGCGGATGAGCGATGCCGGCCGCAGGCCGAGCGTGGCGCGCCCCAGGGGTCCGTCGAGGGTCAGCGAGTCGGTCGACTCGGAGCGGGCCAGGATGGTCACCTGGCTGCCCGGCCGCAGCCCGCGTGCCTCAAGGTAGGAGAGCAGCCCCGTGTCCTCCTCGGCCGCCTCCGTGATGCGGTAGATGGTCACCCGCGCCCCCGAATCGACCTCGCTGAGCGGCTCGCCGCGGGGGCGCCGGCGGGCCGTGGCCTCGTCGATGGGATTGCCGTGCGGACAGGTCTCCGGATGACCCAGCAGCTCATCCAGGGCGGCCTCGACGCGGGGCGAGATGCAGGCCTGCAGGCGCGCCGCCTCCGCGTCCGATTCGGCCCAGCCGATGCCCAGCATCGTCGTCAGCAGCCACTCGACGAGGGCGTGGCGCCGGTAGATGTCGTCGGCGACCCGGCTCCCCTCCTCCGTCAGCTCCACGTGGCGCGTCTCGCTGACCGCCACGAGGCCGTCGACAGCCAGGCGTCGCAGCATCTCGCTCGTCGCCTGGGGGAGACGCCCATGCGCCGGGCCAACTCCGCGCCGCTCAGCGTCGCCTCACCGCGCGACTGCCGGATGGCCATGAGGTAGCCCTGCTCGGAGGCGGAGACGGGCTGCGACAGTCGGGTCATGGCCATACGTGTCAGAGGATACGGAACCTCGGACATCAGTGCGAGGCGGCCGCCCGCGGGCTCGGCAGGACCGATGCCGTGGGTGGGGCCTGCGAGGCCGACGCCACTGAGCGAGGCGAGGCCACAGGCTCGGACGTCGCGTCGGGCTCCTCGGCGCAGCGGTCCCAGTCGACCGTGTCTCCGGCGCCCCAGGCGGGCCGCCGACACGCATCGGGCGGAGGCGTCGGGCTTAGGCGACGGGTCGGCGACCAGGCCGACCTGCTCCCCGACGAGTCGCGAGGCCGGTGGCCAGGGAATCCCGCCGAGCGGGGTCGCCGCCTCGCTGGCGGTCACGGAGATGGCCAGCCGTGATCCATCCGGAGACAGCGAACCGAGGATGCTCAGCACCTGTTCGGTGACGGGCACGACGACCACCGCATCGACCTCGCCAGGCAGGGGGCCCGGCGACCAGGTCCCCTCGGCGATCAGGTCACCGGGACCGAGGACGAAGAGTTCGCCACCCGGCTGGAAGGACCACACCGCTCCGCCGGCTTCCGAGACCACGGAGAAGCGGCCGCCGAGCGCGGGGTCCCACGCCGAGTCGGTGACGCCGGGCTCTCCGTCGTCCGCTCCCAGCCCGACGGCGCACGCCAGCCAGAACGCGAGCAGCGCCAGACAAACCCCCATGACCCCGGCTCGTCGCGTCATCAGCTCCATGTCGACACCAACGCTAGCACTCTGGCGCCCCTCCGGCGGGCGAGACGGCCGGCGGGTCGGCGGGTGGGTGCGCGCGACCAGTCCGTAACCGGCAGCCGGCAGGCGACAGACGGCGGCGTTCAGGGGCACAGTCGAACGCGAGTCACGACGACGGGTCGCAGGACCGGCACGAGCGACGGCAGTCCCGAGGATGGCCAGCACGGCGAAGCTGACCAGCATCCCGAGCGTGTCGCAGCGTGACCAGCCGCCCAGCCGTCGGCTCATGCCGGCACGATGCCTCGCGCACGCTCGGCCCAGCGAGGGCCGATGGGACTCTTCGCCGGCCGAGCGTGCCACCAGGCTGGACCACGGGAGTACCATCGGGCGCATGAGTGCATCGCAGCCCGCGCGGCGAGGGCCGCGCCGTCACCTCCTCGGCAGCGTCCTCGTCATCGGCGGTCTGCTGGCCGCCCTCGCGCCGCCGTCGGTGCTGGCCCAGGCCGCCGCCGCGCCCGACCTGGCACCCTGGCAGCGCGCCGACACACCCTCCGCCCCGACCGACCTGGAGCTCTGGGACGTCATCGCCGGCGGGCCGGGCTTCATCGCCGTGGGCGGTGGCTTCGAGGCAGGCAAGGAGGTCGGCACGGCCGCCATCTGGGTGTCGGAGGATGGCTGGGCCTGGCAGAGCGTGGCGCTCCTGGGAGACGCCGCGATCAGGGATCCCACGTTCCATCACCGCCACTTCGGACGGCTTCGTCGCGGTGGGCTCCGGCTGCTGTCCGGACCGGGCCGCCGTGTGGCTGTCAGCGGATGGCCTGGCCTGGGAACGGCTGCCGGACCAGGCTGGCTTCGCTGACGCGGCCATGCTGGGCGTGACATGGCAGGACGACGGTCTGGTAGCCGTCGGCTGCAGCGCACAGCTGGAGTGCTTCGGAGGACTCTCCTGGGCGTCGCCGGACGGCCGGACGTGGAGCGGGCCGGAGGAGCTTGACCTGCTGCCCGGCGATGTCGCCGGGACGAGCATGGGCCCGATCGCCGTGGGAGCCAGCGAACCCTACGACGGGGCCGCGGCCCTCGCGCTGGGAGTCCCCGGTTCGGGCTGGTCGGCAGCGACCCAGGTCGCGCCGCGCGGCTGGCTGGACGCCGCCATCGACACCCCGGACGGCACCCTGGTCGCTGGCGGCACCACGAACGAGCGGAACGGCCGCGCCGTGACGCTGGCCTTCACCTCGTCCGACGGCCTGTCCTGGGAGCCGCTGGAAGGCCGAGGGCTGGACGGCATCTGGGTGGAGGATGTCGCCGCTGCCCCGGACGGCTGGCTGCTCTCCGGCTGGAGCACCACCCGCGACGGCCAAGTGCCGTCGACGCGCTGGACGACCGACCTGGCGACCTTCCGCCCCATCCCCTTCCCGCGCGAGATGAAGGACAGCGGACTCGTCCACGCCGGTGCGGTGGCACCGGATGGCTCGACCATGGTGGTCGTGGGATCGTCGATCCTCAATCGCGGCGAGGTGCCCAGCGTCTGGGTTCGGGCGGCCGACCAGGCGGCCTCGGCCGGCTGACCGAGCGTCAGCCGCTCGCGCGTCAGCGGTGCGCCTTGCCCCTCAGGCGTTCGCCGGGAAGCGCCACGGCCGCGAGGCGGCCAGCGGGGTCGGCGCCGGGCCACGCGGACCTGTCGACCGCGGGCGGCCGGGCCGAGAGCATCCGGGGCTCGGCGGCCAGGTCGCCGGGAAGGTGGTCGGGGGACGGTCGAATAGCCGGGGCCACGCCCCGAGCGCTGCGACGAGCCACCGGAGGCGGGCCGTCCTTCGGCTGGCATCGGGTGGTCGGCGGCTGACGGCTCGAAGCCGACCACGACCTCCCGACGGATCGGCCGCTGCAGCAGCTTCTCGATGCCCTTCATGAGCTCCTGCTCGTCTGCCGCCATGAGCGACGTGGCCAGGCCCTCCTGGCCGGCGCGGCCGGTCCGACCGATGCGGTGGACGTAGTCCTCCGGCACCGTGGGCAGTTCGAAGTTGACGACGTGCGGCAAGGCCTCGATGTCCAGCCCTCGGGCCGCGAGGTCGGTCGCCACCAGGACCTGCGTGCGGCCGTCCTTGAAGGCGCCCAGGGCGCGCACCCGCTGCGACTGGCTCTTGTTGCCGTGGATGGCGGAGGCGCTGATGCCGTCGCTGCCGAGCTGCTCGGCCAGGCGGTCGGCGCCACGCTTGGTGCGCGTGAAGACGAGTACCTGGTCGACCTCGCGACTGCGCACCAGGTGGCTGAGGAGCTGCCGCTTCCGGCCACGGTCGACCGGGTGGATGACCTGGGCGATGGCCGGCACCGTGGTGTTGCGGGGCGCGGCGTCCACCGACGCGGGGTCGCGCAGCAGATCCTCGGCGAGCCGTCGGATGGGGGGCGCGAAGGTGGCGCTGAAGAGCAGGCTCTGTCGCTCGGCCGGCAGGAGGGCGAGGATGCGCCGGATGTCCGGCATGAAGCCCATGTCCAGCATGCGGTCCGCTTCGTCCAGCACCAGGATCTCGACCCGACGCAGGTCCACGGTACCCTGCCGGACGTGGTCGAGCAGACGACCCGGCGTCGCCACCACGACCTCCGCACCGGCGCGCAGCGCGCGCACCTGGCGCTCCATGCTGACCCCGCCGTAGATGGCCGTGGAGCGCACCGGCCGGTGGGCGCCGTAGGTGCGGACGCTCTGCTCGACCTGGAGCGCCAGCTCCCGCGTGGGAACGACGACCAGCGCCCGCACGGAGCGGGATCCGGTCGGTCGGCTGGCGTGCAGCCGCTCCAGCATCGGCAGCACGAAGGCGGCCGTCTTGCCGGTGCCCGTCTGCGCGCCCGCCAGCAGGTCGCGGCCTTCCATGACGAGAGGGATGGCCTGCGCCTGGATGGGCGTCGGGCTGACGTAGCCCTGGTCCTGGACGGCACGAAGTGAGGCGGGCGACAGCCCGAGGGTATCGAAGGTCAAGGTGAACTCCTGACGGGCCCTCCCGCGTCCATGCGGGGCCGGTCAGGGCAGGGTGGTCTCGGGGTAGGTCATTCGGGGGACCGGGGGCGCGGACCGGAGCGCCCCTCGAGAGGTGAGGTCACAGCATAGCGCATCGGAGGCCGACGCGCTCCGTCCGAGCGGTCCGGGATGGCCCGTCGGATGCGGCACCATGCGCGAGCACGACCATCGGCCACCCGAACGCCGATCGACGCTCGGGCCGACGGGGCGCATCGGCCGCTCGAAGGGAGGTATCCGGATGTTCACACCACTGCGGACGATGGCCAGGGATCCAGAGGGCAAGGTCCTGCTGTTCAGTGCCGCGGCCACCATCGCCGTGGGCACCGTGGTCTACAGCGCGCTGGAGGGCTGGTCCCCCCTGGATGCCCTGTACTTCTCCGTCGTGACCCTGGCCACCGTGGGCTTCGGTGACCTCACGCCGACGACCGACGTCGCCAAGCTCTTCACGGTCGGCTACATCATCACCGGCATCGGCATCCTGGCCGCCTTTGCCTCCGAGCTCACGAAACGCCGGGGCGCTCCCCTCGCCGACCGCATCCGCAGCGCCTCAGACCGTCGAACACGCCGTCGTCGAGGACGTCGAGGAGGTCGTGGGGAACCCCGACGACGAGCGCTGATCCCAGCATCGCCTCGTCGATCGATGCATGGAACGGGCGCTTCCACGCTCAGGATCTGGCGCGCCCGGAGGGGCACGGACAACCGCGCACCACCATCAGGGTTCCGATCGTCGGCCGCGCCGACTGGCTGCGCCTCGTGCGGAGCGCGAGCCGACTTCTGGCAGGTGGATCCAGGCATGGCGACCGGTAGACTTGGAGCCAGACAGCCCCCGTCCCGAGCACGAGCCCGCACGATGGAGAACCCCATGGCCGCCGACGACCCGCGCGACGTCCTGCCGATCGCCGATCGGCCCGTCGCGCACTCCACCGCCCTGGACGCCAAGGACCCCGGCGTCTCCTTCCCGCCGATCGCGCCGCTCCGCCCGCCGGTCGGCGCCCCGAACGTCGTGATCATCCTGCTCGACGATGTCGGCTTCGGTGCCGCGGGGACCTTCGGCGGCCCGATCGCGACGCCGACGGCGGACCGGCTGGCGGCGAGCGGCCTCCGCTACACCCGGTTCCACACGACCTCGCTCTGTGCGCCGACCCGCTCGGCGCTGCTGACCGGCCGCAACCATCACGCCGTGGGCATGGGGGCGGTGCCCGAGGTGGCCACCTCGGCACCCGGCTACAGCTCCATCCGGCCGAAGGCGGCGGCACCCATCGCCGAGGTCCTGCGCCTCAACGGCTACAGCACCGCGCAGTTCGGCAAGTGCCACGAGGTGCCGGTCTGGGAGACGAGCCCGATCGGGCCGTTCGACGCCTGGCCCACCGGTGGCGGCGGCTTCGAGCACTTCTACGGCTTCATCGGCGGCGAGGCGAACCAGTACTACCCCGCGCTCTACAGTGGGACGACACCCGTCGAGCCGTCGAGGAGCCCCGAGGAGGGCTACCACCTCACCGAGGACCTGACCGACCACGCCATCGCCTGGATCCGGCAGGCGCACTCGCTCGCGCCCGACAAGCCGTTCTTCGCCTACTTCGCTCCCGGCGCCACGCACGCGCCGCACCACGTGCCGGCGGAGTGGAGCGACCGGTACAAGGGCCGCTTCGATGACGGCTGGGACGCCCTTCGCGAGCGGATGTTCGCCCGCCAGAAGGAGCTGGGCGTCGTGCCGCCCGAGGCCGAGCTGCACCGCGCGCCCCGCCGAGATCCCGGCCTGGGACGCGATGCCCGACGAGCTCAAGCCGATCCTGGCGCGGCAGATGGAGGTCTACGCGGGCTTCCTCGAGCACGTTGACCACCACGTCGGCCGCCTGATCGACGCCATCGAGGACCTGGGCGTCCTCGACGACACGCTCGTCTTCTACATCGTCGGCGACAACGGCGCATCGGCCGAGGGCACGCTCAACGGCTCCTTCAACGAGATGTTCCTGTTCAATGGGGCGGCGGCCCTCGAGACGCCCGAGTTCATGGCGTCGCACATCGACGACTTCGGCGGGCCGGCGGCGTACAACCACTTCGCCGTGGGCTGGGCCCACGCGATGGACACCCCATACCAGTGGACCAAGCAGGTCGCCTCGCACTGGGGCGGCACGCGCAACGGCATGGTCGTCCACTGGCCGGCGCGGATCGCCGCCCGGGGCGAGGTCCGCACCCAGTTCCACCACGTCATCGACCTCGTGCCCACGATCCTGGAGGCGGCCGGTCTGCCGGCACCGAGCGCGGTCAACGGCATCCCCCAGATGCCGCTCCACGGCACGTCCATGGCCTACACCTACGACGACGCGGCCGCGCCCGACCGGCGCACGACGCAGTACTTCGAGTGCTTCGTGAATCGGGGCATCTACCACGAGGGCTGGACGGCCGTCACGCGGCACTCGACACCGTGGGTGGTCGGCGCCGCTGCCGCCCATCGCCGACGACCGCTGGGAGCTGTACGGCCCGGACGACTGGACGCAGGCGCACGACCTGGCGGCGCAGATGCCCGACAAGCTCGCCGCGCTCAAGGCGCTGTTCCTCGAGGAGGCGGCGAAGTACGACGTGCTGCCCCTCGATGACCGGCGTGTGGAGCGGTTCAACGCGGACCTCGCCGGCCGGCCGCAGCTCATCCACGGCACGACGCAGATCCTGTACGGCGGCATGCAGCGGCTGTCCGAGGCCTCGGTCCTCAGCATCAAGAACCGGTCCCATTCGATCACGGCGGACATCACGGTGCCGGAGGGCGGCGCATCGGGCGTCTTGGTGGCGCAGGGCTCGGCATTCGGCGGCTGGTCGGTGTACCTCGCCGATGGGCGGCCGGCGTACTGCTACAACCTGTTCGGCCTGCGACGCTTCAAGGTCCGCGGTGCCGACCCGGTCCCGGCCGGCGACCACCAGGTGCGTGCCGAGTTCGCCTACGACGGCGGCGGCCTCGCCAAGGGAGGCACGGTCACGCTCTACGTCGATGGGGCGAAGGTCGGCGAGGGCCGCGTCGATGCCACCGAACCGCTCATCTTCTCGGGCGATGAGACGACCGATGTCGGGGCCGACACGGGTACGCCCGTCAGCGACGACTACGCCGCGGGCGAGAACGGCTTCACCGGCGCGGTCCACCGGGTGGCCATCAGCATCGGCGTCGATGCGGAGGACCCGGACCACCTGGTCTCGCCGGACGAGTGGTTCCGTATGGTGATGGCCCGTCAGTAGGGACGCTGACCGCCGGACGAGCGCGCTGCACAGATGTTCGAGATCATCGCACGTCTGTGCGATGTCTGCCTTGACGCCAGCCTGACCGGCCCGTAGACCGGGGCGTGCACGGACGCCCCCTCCCCATCACCACGCGCCGGGCCGGGCAACCGCCCCCCGCCCGCCCGGCGCTCGTTCCCCCGTTTACCCCCGACGGGCTACTCCAGCTCGCAGCCTACGGGACCCCCTGCTACGTCCTCGGCCTGATCAGCCGGGCGCGTCTCATCCCTTGGCTCGTCGACCGCGGCTGGTTCCCGGTCCGTCCCCACCACGACGGTCGAGATGACTCATCGGGGTGGTCGTGGTGATCCTCGTCCTCGACGTCCTCGACGCCCTCGCCGTCAAGCACCCGCCCGGCGGCGTGTGCTGGCCATCGTCGACGACCACGAGGTCACCGTCGTGGCCCTCGACACCGGCGAGGTCCTCTCCACGCACCGCATCGAGCCTGAGCGCTCCTACTGGCGCAACCAGCGAAGGGACCCCGGCCGATGGCCGAGGTCCCAGGCGACCGGGTGACAGCAGAGTTGGTGCATCGGATCGTCACCGATGTCCCGACTCATGTGTCACTTATGTCGCGACTCATGACACTGGCGCGCCCGGAGGGACTCGAACCCCCGACCCTCTGATCCGAAGTCAGATGCTCTGATCCGCTGAGCTACGGGCGCCTGGTCCAAGTATGGCATCCCGAGTGGAACACGTGCCGGAACCGATCCCGATGGCCTCCGGCGGCAGCAGAGACCGCAGCCAGAGCGTCTGATCCTGCCTCGTTCACGTCGTGGCCGCCACCAGCGGCCCCAGCGTCAGGCGCCGGGGATGACCTGGTAGACGGCCAGGGCCTGGGTGGCCAACCGCTCCCGGCCGTCGGACGGCTTGTTGGCGACCTTGAACTTGTCCGTGGCCGCGAACCGCCTGGCCATCACGGTCGAGCCGCCGCCGTCGAGGTTGAAGGCGTGGACCGCGCCCAGCGAGAGCATCAGCTTGCCCATCTCCTTGAGGCTGACGCCGATGCTGTACCCGGGCCGGCGCCCGTCAACGGTGACCATCAGCACTCGGCCGTCGGCCGTGACACCGACGCCGGTGCGCGGGTGCCGCTCCGAGCCGGCGGGATAGGCGCTCCGCGACGGCGCTGCCACGCGCCCGTCCCGGGCCGTCCACTGGTTGCCGCCGAGGGTCTCGACGACGTCACCCCAGCCGGGCGCTGCGTCGATGACGCCACCGCAGCTGTTGTTGACGTTGCGCACGACCGAGGTCTTCAGGACGTACCGGTCTCCCTCGTGCATCTTGCGGACCCAGTCGTTCGTCCGGCCACCGACCGAGAGGACGGCCATGCCAGGCGCCAGCGGCGTATTGCCCTCTCCACGCCGGACGTCAGTGACCCGGACGGTCTGCTGGCCGTTCGGGCGAAGGATGTCTTCCAACGAGAGCACGACCTCCACGCCCCCGGGGGCCGTCTGGGTGCTGCTCGCGAAGCGGTTCGTGAAGAGGACGACCTTGGCGTCGTCGCGGTGCGTGTTGACGCGGTGGATCTGCTTGTCCACCTTGCGGCCGACCTCGGTCATGGTGGCGTGCAGCCGGACGTCGGCGATGCGGGCTCCGCCGGCAGCATCCACTCCGAGCGTCGGGTAGGTGCAGGCCTGCGCCACCCAGACCTCGCCGTCGGTGATGTGCAGCGAGATGGGCGCCGCCCAGGCGTCCTGGCGACCCTCCGCGGACATGCCGCCGTTGATGGCCACCATCGCCTTCAGGTTCGGGGTCGACTTGCGCAGGGCGAGCTTGCTGGGGAGCTCGCGCTGGGGGACCATGTCGTTGGAGAGCAGTGAGCGGATGCGCACCGAGGGGACGCGCGGGTCGATGGTCGCGATGCGGACGACCTGGGGCAGCTTGCCCGACGTGCGCATGGCGCCCTGCGTGTAGACGATGCCGGGCGCCAGCTCCACGCTCCCGGAGGGCGTGAACGGCTGACTGATCTGGGCCCGCACGCTGCCCGCGAAGGGCGTCAGTGCGATGGCCAGCCCAAGCGTGACGCTGGCGAGACGAGCGACGGGTGCGATGGCAGCGACGGCCGAGGCGTTCATGGCCTGATGGTGGCGAGACGACCGGTCGCGCCCCATGACCGGGAAGTCACCCCGCCATAGTCCCGCCGGACCACCCCGCTTGGAGCTGCACGCAGGAGCCGGCGGCACGTCTACCGGACAGGCGGGATTGTCCCCTGCTGCAGTCGCTGCCGATCAGCGGCAGCCGAAGCCGCCACGATGGCTTCCGCCACGGAGCGATCGACGACCTGGATGCGCGGCGTCTCCAGGGTGCGGATGCTGCCATCGGTCATGACGCAGACGGCCTCCGTCACCGTGCCGGTCTCCTCGGACCACGTGCTGATGAAGTCGACGACGCTGACCGGATAGCCGTTCGGGTCAGCTCCTCCGGGGTGGTAGATGGCGGCGAGTGGGTCCATCGTCTGCTCCGCATGCGAGTCTCCTGCCAGGACGGAGACTAGCGCGCCGATCGATCGAGGGGGCGGCTAAGGGAATGCCCGATGGACGCCGGGCTCCTTAGGGCCACGGTGATGACGTCAAGCGATCATCACACGGGGGACCTCACATGGACAGCCTCACGGTCGCAGGAGGGACGCCGAAGCTGGCAGGCCCCAGGCGCCTCGAGGACGAGCTCGCGGCCGCCAGGCATGGCGTCGTAGCGCGCCTCGCCGACCCGTACCTGACCGAACATGACCGCTGGGTCCTCGGTCAGTTCGAGCGCTTCCTGGCCGGTGTCACGCCGGGCCCGGACCCACGCGTCGGTCGCGACCGGGCACGGGCCACACGTCCCTTGCATCCGCCGACCCGCTGGACCAGAGTGTGAGCGGTCCGCATGGAGAGCCCGACCATGACGCTCATCGCTGAGGCGCCGACGCAGCGACCGACGGTCCAGCTGCCTTGGATGCAGCTGGGCCTGATCTCCGTCTACTGGTTCGGCATCAACGCGGTCTGGGGAGCCTATGAGGGCTTCGGCCAGAAGCAGCTGGAGCTCATCGTGGGCCGCGGCTCCGTGGGCAGCGTCATGGGGCCGCTCGAGCTTCTGGGTGCCCTGGTCGCCATCCTGACCGTTCCCACGGCTGGATCCCTGAGCGACTACACGACGACGCGCTTCGGCCGGCGCAAGGGCTACATCATCAGCGGCGCCGCGCTCGACCTCGTGTTCATCACGGGCTTGTCGCTCATGGCCATGGCGCAGCCGACCGACTGGAACGGTGAGGCGCTCGGCTCCACGGCGAGCCTGGCCCTCTACGCCCTGCTCTTCCTGGGCCTGCAATTCAGCTCCAACTGGGCCCAGGGCCCCTACCAGGGCCTCGTGCCGGACCTCGTGGCCGAGAAGCAGGTGGGCGTCGCCAGCGGTCTCGTGGGGGTCATGCGTACCGTCGGCCTGGTGGCCGGCTTCGGCATCATGGCCCTCGGCGCCCGCACCGAGGCGTGGGGCCTGGCCTTCTTCAGCGTCGGCATCATCGAGTTCACCCTGGCGGCCATGACCTTCCTGCTCGTGGACGACGGACCGCCCGGGAACCCGCGACAGGGGCGCCCGTGGCGGTCCATCGCGGCCGAGACCTGGGACCCGGGGATCCTGCGCGAGCGGTCCTTCGTGCGCATGACCCTCGTCCGCTTCCTGTTCCTGATGGGCACCGGGACGTTCATCAACATCAGCCTGCTGTACCTGGAGCGCGTCTTCTCCGTGACGGACAGTGACGAGCGCTCGCAGCTCTGGATGATGGCGCTGGGCATGGCCCTGCTGGGGACCGTCGTGGCCGCCCTCATCGGCGCCCGCGTGTCGGACCGCACGGGTCGCAAGCCGGTGGCCTGGGCCGCAGCCGCGGTCGCCGCGCTGGGCATCTTCCTGCTGGCCGTGGCTCCCGTGCCTGCCGTGGCACTCGTCGGCGCGCTCTTCCTGGGGGCCGGATCGGGCGCCTACCTGGCCGTCGACTGGGCCCTCATGACCGAGATCATCCCGCTCTCGTCCAGCGGCCGCTACATGGGCATCGCCAACATCGCCAACGCCATCGCCGGCCCCGTGGGCCTGGCCTTCGCTGGTCCCGTCATGGATGCCTTCTTCCGGGCGGGTGACGCGGCCATGGGACCGCGGGTCGCGGTCGGCCTCGGCCTCATCGCCCTGGCGGCAGCGTCGATCCTCCTCATCGGCGTCCACCCGCGGCGCGACCCACGCCTCGACGACCCCGCGGCTGCCTGAACTCCTGCGCCACCATTCGATCGCGCGCACCTTGCGGTCGCCCCGCGTGCGGCGCACTATCGCCCCATGGAGGTGGCTGACCACGCCCGTCTCTCCAGCCCGCTGATGGTCGGCCGCGAGCCTGAGTCGGCGAGGTTCGCGGCCGCGGTCGCAGCCCTGCTCGCCGGTCGACCCCGCGTCGTCGTCATCAGCGGCGAGGCCGGCATCGGCAAGACCCGGCTCATCGACGACGGCCTGCAGCGGGTCGACATCCCGCTGCGCGTCCTCCGGGGCGAGTGCCTGGCGCTCGGCTCGGGCATCCCCTACCTGCCGTTCGCGGCGCTGCTCCGCGACCTCGTCCGCCAGGTGCCACCGCCCGTGCTCGGGGGCATCCTGGGCTCGGCCCGGCGAGAGCTGGCGCGCCTCCTGCCGGAGCTGGCGCCCACCGCCGACCTGCCCGCAGACGCGCCGGCGCCGAGCCTCGGCGAGGCCGGCGACCTCGATCGCCTCCGTCTCTTCGAGGCCTTCCTCCGGGTGGCCGAGCGGGTGGCCGCCGAGCAGCCGAGCGTCTTCGTCCTCGAGGACGTGCAGTGGATCGACATGGCGAGCCTGGAGCTGCTCAGCTTCCTGGCCCATGGCCTGCGCCAGCGCAACCAGGCCATGGTCGTGGTCTCCGTGCGTCCCGACGACCTCGAGGGCAGGAGCGGCGTCCTGACGCTCCTCGCCGACCTGGGCCGCGACAGCGCCACCGACCGCATCGAGCTGGCACCTCTCTCCAGTGAGGGCACACGCGAGCTGGTGACGGCCATCCTGGGCGACGCGCCCGACGAGTCGTTGGTCGAACGCGTCCACGCCCGCAGCGACGGCAACCCCCTCTTCGTCGAGGAGTTGCTGGCGGCGCCGCTCGACCCGCCGCCGGAGAGCGCCGTGCCGACCAAGTTGCGCGACCTCGTGGCGGTCCGCCTGGCACGCGTCCCCGCCGACGCGATGGCCGTGCTGCGCATCGCGGCCGTGGCTGGTCGGACGGTGGACGACGGCGTCCTCTCGACCGTCAGCGGCCTGTCGCAGGACCAGGTGCGGCAAGGCCGTGCACGTGGCCGTGGATGCCCACGTGCTGACCCAGAGCCTCGCGCCGGCTGGCTATCGATTCCGGCACGAGACTGATCCGCTCGCTGGTGGCCGCGCAGCTGCTGCCGGACGAGACCCGGCGACTCCATGCCGCCTACGCCGATGCGCTGGCGACGGCACCGGCGGACCAACGCAGCGCGACCGAGATCGCCAGCCACTGGGATGCGGCTGGCGAACAGGCGCAGGCGCTGGCGGCCCACGTCGCCGCTGCCAAGGCCGCCCAGGCGACCTTCGCCTACGAGGAGGCCTGCCGGCACGCCCTGCGCGCGTTGGAGCTCTGGGACCACGTCCCGGATGCGGCCGCCGTCATCGGGGCACCGCACGCTGCGATCGTGGCGACCGCAGCCGCCGCGACGGCCAAGGCCGGAGACCTGTCCCGCGCCATCGACCTCACGCGGCAGCTCATCGCCGAGCTGGGCGGGGATGACGCCGAGACCCGCGAGTTGGCGCGCTCGAGCCTGCGCTGGTACCTCTGGGAAGCCGGCGACCTGGAGTCGGCCCTCGCGGAGACCGACGCCGTCGCCGACGGCGCGCCCGCACGATGGCGGGCCAATGCCCTGGCCCACCGGGCGGGCATCCTGCTCTACCTGCGACGCACCGCATCCGCGGCGCAGACGGCGCGTCAGGCCCTGGTCGTCGCCGACTCGGTGACTGCCACCGAGGAGCACATCCTGGCCGAGGGCGTGTTGGGCTGGTGCCTGCTCCTGGAGGGCGACATCGAGGCCGGCCTGGCCTCCATCCGACGCGCGCTCGACGCAGCCGTGGCGACCGAGGGGGCGAGGCCGCACGACCGCTACCCGGTCGGACCAGTGCTCGCCCACGCTCAGCTGGCGACGGCACTGGAGCTCGTCGGCCGTTTCGATGAGCTGCACGACACCGCCCTCGCCGGCGCCACGGTTGCGGTCCGGCAGGGCCTGGCACGCACGTACGGCTCAGTCCTTCGCGCAGCGGCTGCGCGGGCCCTCTACCAGGTGGGCCGCTGGGACGAGGCCGCCGCCACGGTCGACGAGGCCCTGCGTGAGGGTGCGGTGAGCGCCGGACGGGTCGCGCTGCTCACGGTGCGCGCACTGCTCGCGGTGGGGCACGGCGAGCAGCTGCTCGTGGAGCGCTCCCTGGCTGACGCCGACCGGCTGGCGGACGGCGTGCTTCCGGTCGACGTCCGACGCTGGCTGACGGTCGCCCAGGCCGACGACGCCCTCTGGCGGGGCGATCCGCTGGACGCGCTGACACGCATCGGCCGACTGGCCGGCGACGCTGCGGGTCGACCGGGCGTGGGGCTGGGCGGACCGCCCGCGGTGCTCGACGCCAGCATCCCGCCGCTCCTCGCTCTCGGTGCGCGAGCCTGCGCCGACCTCGCCATCCGCGAGCGGGCCAGTGATGAAGGCCCGGGCCTTTCGGTGCTGGCCACGAGCCAGGTCGAGGCCTCCCTGCGTCGCGTCCGGCGCCAGCCTGCGCTGGCGGCCGCATGGGCGGGTGACCTGGCCATGGCACGAGCCGAGCTCGCACGCACCGCCCCCGACGCCGCCGCCAGGGAGCGCCGCTGGAAGGCGGCCGCCGACCTGCTGACCGACCGACCCTACGCCTCCGCGTACGTATCGTGGCGGCTGGCGGAGGCACACCTGGCGCGCCGTGACGGACGACGCGAGGCTGCTGCCGTCATCGGGCGAGGGCTGACGATCGCGGATCGACTGCATGCCAAGCCACTGGCCAGCGAGCTTCGGGACCTGGCACAGCGAGCCCGCCTCGGTGTCGGCCCGGGACCGGGCGCGCAGGTCACGGTGTCGATCGACGCCGAGCGGCGACCCTTCGGCCTGACCGCCAGGGAGGTGGAGGTTCTGGTCCTCCTGGCCGAGGGCCTGGGCAACGGCGAGATCGCCGAACGGCTCTTCATCAGCCCCAAGACCGCCAGCGTCCACGTCTCCAACATCTACGCGAAGCTGGGCGTGGAGACACGAGTGGCGGCCGCCACCGTTGGCACGGTCCATGGCGCTGGACGCTGGAGAAGCACCAGCCGCGAAGCGGCGCCCCTGAGCGACCGCGGAGCGGTTAGCCGCGACGGCGGGGGATGAAGGCGCCGATGACCATGAGGACGCCGAGGACCACGGCGATGAGCGGCCAGGCCTGGCCGAGGTCGAACGAGACCTGGTCGCGGAAGAGGAACCAGGCGCCGAGCACGACCAGGAAGAGGCCGGCGATGGCGGCCCCTCCCCCGCCCGAGCGGGCGCGCGACGGTTCCTGCGGCGGAGGAGGAGGCTGCTGCCAGTAGGCGGGGGGCGGGTAGGGCTGCTGGTAGCCCGGCTGATACCCCGGTGGCTGCTGGGCCTGCCAGGCCTGGTACTGGGCCTGCTGCGCATACGGATCGACCCGGCGGCGGCGCCCCATAGTACGGGTCGGCCGGTGGTGTGGGCGGCGCTCCGAAGTACGGGTCGGCCGGTGGCGGGGGCGGCGCGTAGGGGTCGGCCGGCGCCGAACCGTAGTAGGGCCCACCCGGCGGTTGGGCGCCTGGGTACTGGCTCATGGACAGACCTCCGGACGCTCGATCGAGACCGACGAGACCGTGCTGGTGATTGAGAGGTCCACGTGGCTCGTGGCCGTGTCGAAGCCGGCGGTCTGCCAGCCGTCATCGACCTGCGTCAGGCCGCTGCCGCCGAAGTCGTCCGACGACAGCGTGGACTCCAGCTCGAAACGTGCCTCCGCGGCGGCCGGCAGACAGACCTCCAGCGTCGAGGCGTTGAGGGTCACGTGACCGGTCATGGATCCGGCAGGCAACGACAGCCGCCCATTGGAGGCATTGAAGGTCATCGAGAGTGCCGCCGGCTGCGGCGTCGTGGCGGCGCTCAGGTCGAGTCCCAGGTCGCTGGCGTTGAACGTGCCGTCCAGGCGCGCGACGGGGCCAGCGCCCAGGTCAGCGGTGCCGTTCGCGGCATTGAGGGTCATGCCCAGGCTGATGGCGTTCTCCGCGGGCAGGCCCACCTGCCAGTCGCTGCGGGTCTGTTGGCTGAGGACGAAGAGCGCGTCACCGCCACCCTGCTCGATGCGCAGCCCGCTGTCCGTACCCTCGATGACCGGCTCGTCATCAGGGCCGTGCTTCGCCACGACCGACCACTCCGCCGTGTCCGCCCGCGCGACCCCGAGGTCGCCGCAGGAGAGCTCCAGCTGGATGTCGAACGAGCTGCCGGAGGCGGGACCACTCTTCTGGGTGCTGACCACCTCGCCGCCCCCGACCCCCACGCAGGCGCTGCTGACCCCCTGGACGCCACCGGCGATCAGGGCTCCGAAGATGAGACCGAAGGTGGCCGCCACCATGGCGCCGCCCAGCCACGCCACCGGCGTCCAGCGCAGGATGAGGCCGAGGCCGATGCCGACCAGGATGAGCGGCCACAGCCGCCACAGGTCACCCGCGATGCCGGCGTCGGCCCACCCCCGCTGCACGGCGAGCGGGACCCCGCCGAGCGCGATCAGGAAGACGCCCCAGTTCAGGAGGCTTCGATCGATGCGCATGACCCGCTCAGTCTAGCCACTGCGTGCGTCGTTGCCAGCCCCCCTGTCACATCGCGGTGCGTGGGGGCCGGCGCTCAGGTGGGCGCGGGCAGGTCGCGCCGCGGGAAGCGATAGAGCGCCAGGCCCAGGCAGATCGCCGTGAAGGCCAGCAGCACGATCGCGTCGCTGGGCGCCAGACCGGACGTCAGCACGTCCTGCGCCTTCAGCAGGTTGAGCATCGAAGCATCCTCGAGCCAGCGCATGTCCGGCCAGAGCGAGCCGATGGCCCAGGCAAGGTAGTTGACGAGGATGAACGCGGCCGGGATGCCCAAGGCCGGCCCGGCCCGGTCCGCGTTGACGGAGACGGCGAAGGCCAGGGACATGAAGGCCACGAAGAGGAGCCAGGCCGCCAGCCAGAGCTGCGCCACGTTGCCGAGCGGGAGCTCCTGGCCCAGGCCGACGACCGTCGTCGCCACCACCACGCTCGCCACGAGCACGAGCAGGAGGGTGGCCAGGAAGGCCAGGCCGGCCAGGTACAGGGTCGCCAGCAGGACGCGCCGCGAGATGGGTCGGGAGAGCGTCACCTCCAGCGTGCCCCGGTCACGTTCACCGGCGATGGCCAGGGCCGGGAAGACCACGGCCACGATGCCCAGCAACAGGAGCGTGAAGGGGTGCGTGAAGGCGAGCGCGATGCTGCCGGTCAGACTGATGACGTTGCCGCCCC
>CAVYBJ010000024.1:0-318400 GCA_963766685.1 uncultured Chloroflexia bacterium | reverse complement strand
GGCCGCCACCCCGATCCCGGACATCTACCCGGAGAACGCTGAACAGGTCGGCTGGCCGGAACTGGTGTCGTCGGTCGAGGCCGCGGTCGCCGACCTTCCCGCGGAGCAACGAAGCAGGTCCGTCATCCTCACGGCGAACTACGGAGAGCATGGCGCGCTCGAGCTTCTCGGCGCGGGCCTGCCGCCGGCCTACTCGGGCCACAATGGCGCGTGGTCCTGGGGTCCGCCCCCCGACGACCGGGACGTCGTGATCCTGGTCGGATGGTGGGGTGAGCCGTGGATGAGCACCCGCCTGGGCTCGTGCCAGGTGAAGGCGAGGATCGACAACGCCGCCGCGATGCCCAACCAGGAGCGGGGCGCCGCCGTCTCCGTGTGCTCGGCCCTCCGTCCCTGGTCGGCGATGTGGGGCGAGTTCCGCCATCTCGACTAGGGCGGCGGGACCGGGTGGACCCCGGCGCAGAGGACCCATGACCCCGGCCCGGTGACCAGCGGCTCATGCCGCCGTGCCGAGCGGACGGGCAGGATGCACGGGCGCCGCGGCACCTGGGCCACGACGCCGCTTCGAGTGGAGCAACGACGAGTGTCACGCCCCCACGGTGGAGGCCAGCCCGGAGCCGTTCGCACGCTGTTCGCGCTGGTCGGCGGTGCGCTCGACGGGTTCGTGGTCGGGTTCACCGTCGCCTTCATCGTCGCCACGGCGCTGAGCGGCGTTGGGCGTGCGCTGGGACTGGGCCCGATCGGCGACATGGCGGCAAGCCTCGGCACCGTGCTCGTGGCCGTGGGGATCCCATTCGGGATCCTCGCTGGCGTCAAACTGCTTGCCGGGCGCATCCGGGACCGGCTGGATCGGGCGATCGGCCTCGGCCGGTTGCCGCGTCGGCTCGGCACGGTGCTCGCGCTGCCGTTCCGCATCGTCGCGGCGCTGCCCAGGACGCTCCTGCTCATGGTGGCGGTGCTCCTGGTCATCTTCGTGGTTGCTCCGGTGGGGCCGGGCAAGCTCCTGGCGCCCGACGGCGTTCTCGCGCCGTACCTGTGGTTCGGCGGCCTCGTCGGGTCCGGCGTGGGCCTCGCTCGAACCGCTGCGAGGCGGCTCCCGGAGACGGCGAGGGTTCCGCGCGCCGCGACGATCGGCTTGGGCATCGTCGTCTCCATCGGCGTGGCCGTCGTCGGCATCGCGCTATTCCTCGACCCGGGCACGGATGCCCACCTGGTCCGGCCCACGGCGGCCCTCGACGGCAGCTCCGGCTCCATCCGGTCTCGGGGACCCCGGGGCGCCGGGGTCGCACTCGTTCACGACCTTCACCTACGGAAGCGGGACGGATCGTCGACCACCCTTCGGCGAGCAGGCCAGGATCCGGACACCGACCGTGGACGCGAGCCGGGCACTGGGGCAGATCGGCTGGGGAGCGGACGAAGCGCGGCGCTGGTTCTGGGGCTTCGGACCCGAGGACCTGCCGCTGAATGGTCGCGTCTGGCTGCCCGATGGCGACGGGCCGTTCCCGCTGGTCCTGATCGTGCACGGGAACCACGCGATGGGTGCCGAGAACGAGGCGGGCTACGCGTATCTCGGCGAGCACCTGGCCAGCCGCGGGTTCATCGCCGCGTCGGTCGACGAGAGCTTCCTCAACGGCTCTTGGGCGGGCGACTACCTGGGGAACGAACAGGCCGTCCGGGCGTGGCTCCTCCTCCTGCATCTCGACCAGTGGCGCGCCTGGAACGCCGAGCCCGGCGGATCGCTCGCCGGCAGGGTGGACATGGACCGGGTGGCGCTCATCGGGCACTCGCGCGGTGGGGAAGCCGCCTCGGTTGCCGCCTCGCTGGCCGGCCTCGACGGATCCTTCAACCCCACACTCCGCCCCTGGCCCACGGGCCTGGCCGTCAAGGCCGTCGTGGCGATTGCCCCGTCCGATGGCCAGTACAGCCCAGCCGTGCAGCTCGAGGGCGTGGACCTCCTCGAACTGACCGGCGGTCACGACGCCGACGCACGGGCCTGGAGCGGGATCCGCCAGTACAACCGCACGACCGTCGACGAGGGCGGCTTCAAAGCGGCGCTGTACGCCTATCGGGCCAACCACGGCCAGTTCAACACCGTCTGGGGCCGGGGCGACCAGGGTCCGTGGAGCGGGGCGCTCCTCAATCTCCGGCCGCTGGCTCGACAGTGCAGAACAAGAGGACGTCGCCCGTACCTCGATCTCGGCGTTCCTCGAGGCGAGCCTCAACGGTCGCGAGGAGTACCGCGGCCTTGTTCGAGCGGCCCATGACCGGTCGCGAGTGGCTGCCGGACGACGTCTACCTGGTACGCTCGGACGACGGACGCCAGTCGCCGCTCGTGGACGTGGCTAAGGACGGGCGCCCGGTCGACGGGCTGGTGCCGATCGCCACGGGGCTGCGGTCGGCACGTAACACGTCGCTGCCGTTGCGGGCCCTGCAGGACACGCAGGTCGGCAAGGTGGTGATGCTCGCATGGGACGCCGGGGAGGGCAGCACGACGTGGGGCGTCGGCGACCTGGCACCGCACCCGGCATCCCATCCACCTCCGGGGCCACCGAGCTGCGCCTGGCACTCGCCAATGCGACCCCACCGGCAACGGGGGATGATCCGGGTCCTCCGCCGCTGGACCCTCTCGTCGAGGTCACGTCGACTGATGGCGTTACGGTAGCCCTGCCCCTGTCGACCTGGGGCGCCCTGCCGCCGCCGCTGACCACGCGCCTGGCGAAGTCCGAGTTGACGGCAGTCGCTCGCGGGCGTCTCGGGACTGGACCTGGGCCTGCGATCACCTGCCGAGACGGTGATCCAGAGCTACGCGATCCCCATGTCGGCGTTCGTGGCCGCGAACCCGGCGTTCGTCCCGGAGCGCCTGGATCGCGTCGTGCTGCGGATTCCGACAGGCACCGCCGGAAACCTCGCGGTAGCCGGTGTCGCGCTCGCCCCCGCCCCGTAGGGCGCGCCAACTCCGCCCGAGGGCGGGCGACGAGGTGGGGCCGGCCGGCTGCCGGGATCCTCACCGTCGCCAGCAGGTCAGCCCTTGCCCGCCTCGGTTGCCCCATTGCCCGTCGCGGGGAGCTCCGCGGGCGAGGAGGCCAGGGTCCCGGCGCCCGTGTCCTTCGGCGCCATCGCCTGCTTGATCACGGACTTCAGCTGCGTCGCCACGGCCGACCCGATCTTGGCCATGTTCTCCGGGTCGAGAGGTTGGCCGCCTTCTCGTGGAGCTCCAGCAGCCGGCCGAGCTCCGCGGTAGGGTCGGTGTGGTCGTCGACCCGGAGGTCGATCCAGCGGTCGTCCGCCCCGCCGACGCCGCCCTTCTCGCGCCGGACCAGCAGCGCGGCCGACTGGCGGCCCCGACTGTCGCCGCCGGCCTGGTCCCCAGCCCGCAGCGCGGCAAGGAGGCGGCGCGGGAACGGGCCCGGTGCGCTCTCGTACGCGGACATCATGGCGTCCACGACCTCGGGACCGGCCAGGATGTTCCCCTGGGCCGCGACACCGGGAGCGACCCGGCCGCCTGCCCAAGGCATGCAGCTCGCCCCCGTCCATGTCGCGGATCGGCCAGTCGCATCGACGATCCCCGCCTGGCGATGGGCGGCCATGGAGTCCGCCGCGGTCAGCGCGGCCAGCACGGTCTCGGCGTCCTCGCCGGCCTCCAGGCGCTCCAGCCCCTCGGGCCCGTAGGCGACGTTGGGCATCGCCTGAGTGGAGATCGCCCCGACGCCCGCTCGAGCGAACGGCGCCACGGCGCCGACGGCGAGCGCCTTGGACGCGATCGCGATGCCGAGGTCGCCTGTCGCCGGGTCGCGCGCCACGATGGAGAAGGTCATGTCCGTTGCTCCCCTCTAGTCGGCTGACTGCCGTCTACCAGACCCTGGCCCGCTCGTCTGCGGGCAGCGCCATCGGCGAGCCGTCGGGGATCCCGAATGCCTCGGCGAAGGCCGGGGTGTTCGAGAGCGGACCGTTGACCCGGTCCTGCGACGGCGCGTGGGTGTCCACGTTGGCGAGCATCCGCGCCGCGGCCTCCGTGTAGCCCATCCGCCACATCGTCGCGTAGGCGAGGAAGAACCGCTGGTCCGGGGCCAGGCCGTCGATCGCCGGCGCGTCGTCCCCGATCGCCTCGTGCAGGGCGTCGAGCGAGATGGCGATGCCGCCCAGGTCGGCGATGTTCTCGCCCAGCGTGAGCTTGCCGTTGACGTTGACGTCGTCCGCGACCCGGTAGCGGTTGAACTGCTCCACGATCACGTTGGCGCGACGCTCGAACTCCGTGCGGTCCTCCTCGGTCCACCAGTCGCGCAGTGCGCCAACCGCATCGAAGCGCGACCCGGTGTCGTCGAAGCCGTGCGTGATCTCGTGGCCGATGACCGTCCCGATCCCGCCGTAGTTCACCGCGTCGTCCGCGTCCGCGTAGAAGAACGGCGGCTGCAGGATCCCGGCCGGGAACACGATCTCGTTGCGCAGCGGGTGGTAGTACGCGTTCACGACGTGGGCCGGCATCGCCCACTCGCCCTTGTCCATCGGCTTGCCCAGCTGGCCCACCTGGCGGCGCATCTCGAAGGCGGAGGCCTTGAGGCGGTTGCCGAGGTAGCTCGACCGATCCAGCTCCAGGGTCGAGTAGTCGCGCCACTCCGCCGGGTAGCCGATCTTGTAGGTGAAGCCGGCGAGCTTGGTGAGCGCCTCGGCGCGGGTGGTCTCGGTCATCCAGTCGTTGCCGCGGATCGCGCGGCCCATCGCGTGGAGGAGGTGGTCCACCAGCTCCTCGACTCGGGCCTTGGACTCCGGCGGGAACGCGACCCGCACGAACAGCTGGGCGACGGCCTCGCCGATGTCCGACGACACGGCGCCGACGATGCGCTTCCAGCGGGGCTGCTGCTCCTGCTGGCCGCCCAGCATGCGGCCGTAGAACGCGAAGTTCTCGTCCTCGAAGGCGGGTGCGAGGGAAGAGGCGGTCGCCCGGACGAGATGCCAGCGCAGGACGTCGCGCAGCGTCTCGATCGGCGTGTCGCCGAGCGCCGCGTCGACAGCCTTGAAGAAGGCCAGGTTGTCGACGCTGACCGTCTCGCTGGTGATGCCGACGTCGCGCAGGAACGCGCCCAGCCGGAGACCGGGCACCACCTCGTCCAGCGCCGCGACCTCGAAGCGGTTCAGCGTCAGCTTCGGGTCCCGCTTCTGCTCGGGCGACAGGGACGCCTCGGCCAGGCGCCGCTCGAAGGCAAGGATCGCCTCGGCAGCGGCCTTGGCCTCGTCCGGCCCGGTGCCCAGGTTGACCAGCTGGGCTGCCACGTGGGCCTCGTAGGCACCGCGCAGCGCCACCGACCGCTCGTCGTCGTTGAGGTAGTAGCCCCGCTCGGGCAGGCCGAGGCCGGCCTGCTGGACGTAGGCGAGGTAGACATCAGCGTCCTCGAAGTCCGCTTCGATGCCGATCCCGAACAGGGGACCCGTGCCGATGCGATGCAGGTCGAGCGCGATGGCGCGGACATCCGCGAAGGACACCACCGCATCGATCCGGTCCAGGAAGGGGCGCAGCGGCTCCGCGCCGGCGGCGGCGATCCCGGCCTCGTCCATGCCCGCCGCGTAGTAGTTGCCCACCAGGCGGCTGATCGCGTCACCGGCGTCGCCCGCCGACGCGGCCTCCTCGAGCAGGCGCCGCGTGAGCTCCTTGTTGTTGTGGTCGAGCTGGATGTAGGCGCCCCACATCGGGTACTCGGGCGGGACCGGGTTGGCCTCGAGCCACCTCGCGTTGACGTGGTGGTAGAAGTCGTCCGACACCGGGATGGAGTCGTCCCACTGTGTGGCGTCGAGCGGGTTGGTGTCGGTCACGGGGTCCCTCTGTTGCTCATCCAGGAACGGAAGGAGGCTACCTTACCGCGCGCGGGCAGGCAGCCTCGGTGACAGTGGGGCCGCTTCGTCGTCAGTCGCCGGCGCGGAACTCGTACCCGCAGACCCGGCACTTCGCCACCCCCATGTCGGCGGGTGTCCAAAGGGCGGGCACAGACGGCGAGGGGTCGGCGCGCGAACCAGATGACCGTCAGGAACAGGAAGCCGACCAGCCACGCCCAGCGACGATCACCCAGCCGAGGAAGGTGCCCGCCAGGCTGCCGGCCGAGCACGCGGCGAAGCCCAGGCCCTCCAGGTCGTCGCAGATCCCGCCGAGGGTTGTCGTCAGCACCAGGGCCATGGCCACCATGGCTGCCGTCCAGGTGATGACCAGCCATGACCAGCGACGCCACCGTCGCACGTCGGGAACCACGCGCACCTCCCTGGGACTTCGTGGGCCGGGACGTCCGGCACCCGATGCTGATCGCCGCAGGATCGCCTCTCTGGGAACGTATCCTCAGCGCCCGGCGACCCCCGACAGGACTCCATGCGACCGCCCACCCTTGGCGCCCGGCGCGACCACGCCGAGCGTTACCTGTTCCTCGTGATCGCCGGCTTCGCGGTCAGCGTCGCCGCGACGCGCTGGTTCCTGGCCTTCACCGGCTACCCGAAGGTCGGCGGGGGCGGCCTGCACATCGCCCACATGCTCTGGGGCGGCCTGCTCCTCGTGGTCGCCGCCACGCTCCCGCTGTCCTCGTCGGCCGTCGTGTGCTCCTGGTCTCCGCGCTCGCCGGCGGGGTGGGCGTCGGGCTGTTCATCGACGAGATCGGCAAGTTCATCACGGAGTCCAACGACTACTTCTTCGCCCCCGCCGCGCCGCTGATCTACGGCGCGCTCCTGCTGCTCGCGGCCCTCTGGCTGGTCGTGCGCCGGGGCCGTCCGGGTCGGTCCACGATGACCATCCAGGCCGGCGTGGAGGCGATCCGCGAGGCCGTCGACGGCCGCCTCACCGCCGCCGGACGGGACCGCGTCGTGACGCGTCTCCGGCGTGCCGCGGCGACGCGGACCCGGGATCGCGGCCCTCGCCGAGGCCCAGGTCAGCGCTGCTCGCCTCGCCCGCGGTCGAGGCTCGCCTCGCCAGCCCCGGCTGGGCGGAGCGCGGCGGCCCCGCGGCCCTGCTGGACCGCGTGCTGCCGCTGCGGCTGGAGCGGGCGCTGATCCTGCTGGGACTCTGTCGGCGCCGCACTTCGTTGGCCGTGCTCACCGCCGTCCGCGCTCGCGCTGCTCCTCGCCGGCGAGGACTGTCCATGCCCCAGTCCCGAGCGGACCAGTCGAGCTCCCCACCGAGCCGATCTGGGCGATCCTGCTGTTCGTGGTCGCGACGGGCGTCGGCATCGCGAGTGAAATCGCCGCCGTGCTGATGCTGCGTGGACGGCTCCGGGCCGGGCTCCGGTCGCGATCGGCGCGACGCTGGTGAACCTGGTCGCCGGCGGCCTGCTGACGTTCTACGTCGCCCAGTTCGGCGCGATGGCCTCCGCGATCGGCCACCTGCTCCTGCTCGGCCTCATGCTCGACCACGAGCGCCGGACCGGTGACCCACGCGCGGCGTCAGACATCGGCCCTGGCCCAGACCCTGGCTCCGGCCCTCGCCCCGCCCCGTGACGGGTCGGGGCGTCACCCCTCCTGGCGTCATTGCTGACGTGCTCGCGGACCGTACGGCGCTCGCCATCGCGTTCGTCAGGCGCCATCCTCTGCGCCCGTCTCCGTGGCCAGGAACGCGTGCGCGATCGCGGGAAACGCGATCGCGGAGACCAGACCGGCGAGAACGAGCGCCGATCCCGTGAGGGGCGTGATCAGCTCGAGTCGCTGCCCGAGCGCGACGGCGACGACGACGAAGGACAGGTTGGTGGCCTGCATGAAGCCGACGGCCGCGGTGCCTCGACTGGAGAGGTGCCGGCGATAGACGACCGCCGGGACGCCTCGGACCAGCAGCAGGAGGCCCGCGAAGAGGGCGACCTGGCCGATCTCCTCCGGGGTGAACAGGTTCTCGATGTCGAGGCGCATCCCGCTCGCGATGAAGAACACCGGGACCAGGAACCCGAAGCCGACCGCCTCGAGCCGCCCACGGGTCACGTGCTCCCGGTCATGGCCCTTCAGGAGCCGGCCGATGAAGATGCCCGCGAGGAATGTCCCGAGGATCGGCTCGAAGCCGAAGTAGGCGGCGAGGGCCGCCATGCCCAGGACCAGGACGACCGCCGCGCGCGTCCCGAGCTGGGATGAGGTGTTCTCGAGCCTGGTCGTCACCTGGCGCGCCTGCTCCCATCGCGTCGCCCGTCCGATCGCCCACAGCAGCGCGGCGACGACGATCCCGAAGAGCAGGAGCGCGATCAGGCCGACGATCAGGACGGTGACGCCGTACTCGAACGACCCGATCGGAAGGGCGAACAGGATCCCGAGCAGGGCGATGCTGCCGAACTCGGCTGCCGCTCCACCCGCGACGGCGAACACACCGACCTCGGAACGGAGGTTGCCGGTATCCCGGAGGACCGGAACGATGATGCCGACCGAGGTGGAGCACAGGGCCACCGCGACCAGGAGTGGCGCGCGCGACGATCCCGACCTGCGACAGCATGAGCGAGCCGAGGATCGCCAGGACCAGCGAGATGCCGAAGCCCCGCAGCGCCGAGACGCAGCGGCGGGCCGCGAAGCACATCGAGGTCGAGCTCCAGTCCGGCCAGGAAGAGCAGGAAGGCGACGCCCAGCAGCGCCATGAACGCGACGGCGTCGTCCACCTCGAGCCAGCCCAGGACCGCCGGTCCCACGAGGATGCCTGCCAGGATCTCGAGGACGATCGTGGGGACGCGGAGCCGCGGGAAGAATCCGGCGACGAATGGGACGACGAACGCCACGACCGCGATCCCGAACAGGTTCCCGATCTCGCCTTCCACCATCCCTCCATCGGTCGCACCTCATCGTCCGGGGCCGACGTCCGAGTCCGCCAGGCACGACGGGGCATGGTAACGCCCAGACGCGGTGATTCGAGGGTCGTCGCCCCTGGTCAGCCAGCGTGGAGGTCGTCTCAGCCGACCTCGAGGCATCCATCACGACCCGTGAACACACCGGCATGTCGAGGAGGGCAAGCTGCCACTGCGAGGTGTGACGGTTGGAGGAGGCAAGCAGTGGGGCTTCACTGAGCCGCATGACCGACACGCAGGCACCGGGCTGGCGACACCCCGGACAGCACCTCGCCCGCCGCGTCGAGATCCGCACCCCGGCGGAGATGATGAACCTCCTGACGCTCGATGCGCTCATCGCCACCTACGGCATGGACGCCGACGAGCTGCACGACCTCATGCTCCTGGTGCGCTCGCTCTACCGTGGCGGCGGGGTGACCCGACGACAGGCCCTCTTCCTCCATGACGTGTCGCCGTTCGCTCGATGACCTCGCCATCGACGCCCGTCCCTAGGAGAAGCTCCTGCGCCACAGGCCGATGACGCTGCCGTCGTCGGCCACGCGCACCTCGTAGCGGTCCCCGAGCGCCGTCACGAGGTAGAGCCGCAAGCCCTCCACATCCGACGCCAGCTCCATGGCGGAGCGGATGACGGCACCACGCGGCGTGTACGGCCCGAGGTGCGGGTCGTCATGGCGGACGCGGACCTGGCGGCCCTGCCAGGAGACGATGAGCGGCTCGGGTGCCTTCACGCGACGAGCGTGTCGGTCGGTGGTGCCAGCTCCCGCGGCACGGGCACCGTGTATCATCCCGCGCCACCCGGTCACGTCCTGCGGTGGGGGCGCAGCCATCGACGCGACGGAGCATCGGAGGGAGCGCCTTGACCGACCACCATCCGCCGCCACGGTGCGGTCCTGCTCTCGGGCGGCGTGCTGCTCGCCGCGCTGGGGCTGACATCCGTGGCCCTGCCCGCGAGCGCCGCCCCACCGCAGTGCCGTGGCGAGGTCGCCACCATCGTGGGCACCGACCAGGGCGAGGTCATCGTCGGGACCGACGGGGCCGATGTCATCGTCGCCAAGGGTGGGGCCGACACGGTCCGTGGCCTGGGGGGCGCCGACATCGTCTGCGCGGGTGCGGGTGAGGACAGTGTCCACGGCGGCACCGGGCGCGACGAACTCGAGGGCGGCAACGCCGAGGACACGCTCATCGGTGGCAGGGGCCAGGACCGCCTGCGCGGCAACGCGGGTGACGATGACCTCGACGGCGGTCTCCATCGCGACACCTGCTTCGTGGGCCCGGATGGCGGCACGAGGGTGGACTGCGAGAACCCCTTCCCGAAGGCCACCCCGACTCCCACCCCGGCGCCCAAGGCACCGGAGGCGACGCCTACCCCGACGCCCACCCCCACCCCGACGCCGACGCCGAAGCCCGACAGCGATGGCGACGGCTTCACCGACGACGTCGATGCCTGCCCGTCGAAAGGGGACCAGGGCTACGGCGTGGACGCGACGGGCTGCCCGAAACCCCAGCCCTGCACGTACACGTTCCCTGATACGGGCGGGACACTCCCGACCGACTTCGTACCTGTGGAGGCCGGCGACCGCATCTGTGGCGGGCCGGGCCCGGATGTCGTCGCCACCATGTGGGGCGGCACGTTCGAAGGCGGAGCCGGCGCCGACTGGATCATCGATATGTCCGGCGGCACCTTCGTGGGCGGCGACGGCGCCGACGTCGTCGTACACAGGATGACGGGCGGCATCTTCGAGGGCGACGACGGCACCGACGGCGTCCCCTCCATGGACGGCGGCACCTTCGTGGGTGGCGCCGGCACCGACTTCGTCCCCGGCATGACCGGCGGCACCTTCGTGGGCGGCGACGGCGCCAATTCTGTCGACGCCATGTCAGGCGGTACCTTCGACGGTACCCCCGACGGCGACGGCGACTCGGTCACGAGTTATCAAGCCGGGACCTGCATCCTCGTGGAGAGCGGATGTCCGGACCCCGTAGTCCCCTAGGCGCCCGCGGTCTCCGGTCGGCGGTCCGAGGGGCCGCTGGCCGGTAGCCCGTCCGCGGGGCGCCCCGGCCCGGGTAGCAGAGCCGGTTAGCCAGTAGAGATCGAGGCCCGCCCCTCGAGGGGCGGGCCTCTCCTCGCGTCGGAGGATGATCGCGGCGACGAGCAGCTCAGCGTCGGTGACCAGCATCTGGAGTCGGGGCGTCGTGCGCCTTCGCGCTCCCGATCCTTGAACCCTTCCGCTTGAAGCCCCGTCATACCGGGTGAGCGGGAGGCGTTGAGGCGCGGCCCACACTATGGTCGCCGGGACCGCGCCAAGCCACTGGCGAGACCGACCCGCCCCTCATGGGAGGATACGGTCATGCAGCACATGCACGTGCAGACCCGCATCGAGGCACCCGTCGAGCATGTCTGGGAGTTCCTGTGCGACACGTCGCACTGGGACGACTGGGACCCGAGGCATCCGCACTCCGACTTCAGCGGCCCCGTGGACGAGGTCGGCACGACATGGGTCGAGTCGGGCAAGCTCATGGGCTTCGAGATGAAGCAGACCTCCAAGGTGGTGGAGGTGGAACCGCAACGGCTGCTCCACGTCCATAGTGACCAAGGTCCGATGGAGATGTACTACCGGCTGGAACCCGACGGCGACGCGACCCGCGTCATCGTCGAGAGTGACTACGAGATGCCGAGCAAGGTGCCCGGCTTCTTCAACGACCTCATCGCCAAGGGCTGGGTGGACCGCTACGCCAAGCAGGCACTCGCCGACTTCAAGGCGCTCGCCGAGACGAAGATCCCGGCGCACGCCTAGTCGTTACTCCATCGAGGCCCGTCCCGCGAGGGGCGGGCCTCTACTCGTCTTCGGGTCCGGCCTGCCGTAACGGACCGACGGTGCTGACGTCGTCGCCCGCCCGGATGCCGGATCGTCGCCATGGACCGATGCCAAGGGACGGACCGCAAGCACTCAGCGTGTCGAGGGCCTGCCCAGACCAGCACACCATCCGGGTCAGGCGGTCGATCCGACCACACGGAGGGTCGCGAGGGCTCGGCCACGACTCAGCCTGGTGGCTCGGTCGGCTGGCTCGGGAAGAGTGGGCGTAGGCCGGCCTGACCGCGGACGACCTGCGCTCGGCCATACGCCGCGTGCAGCGCCATCGATGCCATGAAGGCGACCACGCCCGCCACGAGGATGACGATGGCGCTTGCCCCTAGAGAGACCGCGACGAGGGCGACGATCGCGGCCGCCAGCACCGAGTTGACGACACCGATGACGCTCGGGGTCGCCGCGAGGACGTGCAGCAGGGACCCTCCACCTGGAGGCATGGCCATCGTGACCCCGACGCCCCGGGCGTCATCGTTGGCGCTCATCACGAAGTACTTCTCCAGATCGGGCGCCAGCTCCAGGTAGGCACCCCGGATGCGGTTCATGCCGATGACGCATTGCGCGTCGTGGTAGTTGGAGCTGCCCAGCCGTACGACGGTCGCCACGCCCACGAACAGCACCACCGGCAGGATGACCAGCGCGAACAGGACCAAGCCTTCACCGAAGTCGGTCGCCTGCGCCACGAGTGCCAAGGCAACGATGGCGCCTGACAGGGTGGTGAGGAACATGCCGGCCCGGCTGAAGGACTCGTTCCAGGCGAGCGATCGGCTGGCGAGCAGGCTCCAGTGCTCGGTCGAGAGGATCTGCAGGCGCATGGCGGCGTGCGTGGGCTGCTCGGCCGCTTCGTGGAGGGGTGACCCGGGCTCCGCGGACGGTCCCGTGCCGGCCGGACGTTCGATCGACATGCTTCGTGTTCCTTCCTGTGTACAGACCCGGCTACACGGGGCATGTGCCCGATCTGACGATGGATCCTGGATCATCGAGCGGACTCGTGGGCTGGCCGAACCAGACTCGCCGTCTTCACCGATACCGCGCTCCGCGTCGGCTGGACGACTGACGGTCGAGTATGCGGGCCGCTTGGTGGACAAGCTGGACACGTCGAGGGGCGTGTACGGCCCGAGGTGCGGATCGTCATGGCGCACACGCACCTGACGACCCTGCCAGGTGACGATGAGCGGCTCGGGTGCCTTCATGGGATGGACGGTACGCGGGCATCTGCGCCACGTCGGATGGCACTCGCGAGCTGCACGGCAGCCGCCTGCCTTCCTCCTGTCGTGGGGCCGCGTTCACGACCTCCGACTCTTGAACCCTGCGATAGGGCTGTGGCGTCATACGCGGTGAGCGGGAGGCTCTGACACGCGGCCCACTCCCTGGCCGCCGGGACCGCGCCGAGCCACTGGCGGACCCGACCCGCGCAGGGGGACGCGGGCCATGAAGCACTGGCTGACGAGGTCCGGATCGAGGCGCCCGTCCAGCACGTCTGGGCGTTCTTCGGTGACACGTCACACTGGGAAGACTGGTCTCCGCGGTCCACGTACACCGACTGGAGCGGGCCGGTGGACAAGGTCGGCACCACGTTCGTCCAGAAGGCGCGCTTCATGGGCTTCGAGATGAAGTGGACGTTCACGGTCGTCGAGGTCGAGCCGCTGCGACTCATCCACACCCGGACCGACACGGGTCCGATGGACGACGTCTATCGGTTCGAGCGGGACGGCGACGCGACGCGCCTGATCGGCGAGTCCGACTACGAGCTGCCGGGCAAGATGCCGGGCTTCATCAAGGACGTCATGACCAAGGGCTGGCTCGAGCGGTACATGCACCAGATGATGGAGGACTTCAAGACGCTCGCCGAGGCGAAGGTTCCGGCTCCGGCCTGACGCCAAGGTGCTCGTCCCGGGAGGGACGGGCCTCTTCTCAAGTCGGAGGATGATCGCGGCTCGCGGCATCGCGGCACAGCGGTCGCCGGTGACCAGCATCCCTGGAGGTCATCCAGGCCCTGCTACCAGCCCACGAACCAGTCCGCCATCCGTCCGTGAGCTGTCCAGGACGAGGGCTGCCCGACGGCCTCATCCACAGGTGGATCGACCAGCTGACCGAGAAGGCACGCTCCACGAGCACTCGCATCGCCGTCGGGGACGCACGCTCGATGCCTTCGCGGTACCCCGTCGCGGAGTGGAGAGATGAGGCGGCCGGCTGGCATCGGCGCGGCGCGGCCGACACGCGGCTCCTGGTGGCGCCAGAACGCCTGGTTGGCCATGACTCCACCTCCGGCAACGAATGGCCAACACGAACCGCCGGGGGCGCCCAGGGACGGCCCAGTGATGGTCGTGAAGGGGTGGCCCATGAGAGGGTCTGCCCCACCGACATCGCTGGCCTTGCCTTTCTTCAACTCGATGACCAGCAGCGTCTTCGCATCCTTGCTGACAGCGAGGATGTCGTGCTCCTTCCCGGGCGCGGTGTGGCTCCAGTTGGCCACCAAGAAGTCCTCAGTGCCCGCCGAGGCCGCCAACCGACAGGACTCTCGGCCCGCTCCGCTGTCCTAGGTGCTCCCCTCGTCGGGGTGGAGGAGGAGCAAGGCCTGCGCGGCATCGCGGAGCCGCACCGCCTCGGGAGGCAGTCCCTCGTCTGACTCGATGCCCCAGACCGCAGCCCGCAACTCCTGCCACGCCTCGCGCTCGTCGAGAGCGACGGCCTCTCGCTCCTCGTCCATCTCGTTCCTCCTGTCGAGGGTGACTCATCGCCCCTGCCGATGATGCCCGCCTAGGGTCGTTCCTGCTGAGCGAGCATCAGGCCCGCTGCCGTGGGCTCCTACGCGCTCATCTCGGTGGGTTCCGAGCCGCGGCTGACGAAGGTCACGACCTGTACATCACTCATGTCGGCGTGAGCCCTCTCGCCCCGACCATTTACGTATACCCCGAGGTTCTCGGGCAGGACGGCGCCGAACCCGTGTGCGATGGCCGCATCGGTGAGGTGGATCTGGACGCGGGATGTAGTCGGGTATCTGCGCCACGTCAGATGGCACGCGCCGAAGCGGAGAGCACGGCGACGATGGCATCCCTCTCGGCGTTGCGGCCGTCATCGGCTCGGGATAGCGGCTCAGACGTGCGCGTGGACAGCGGCTGCGGCGCTCTGTACCCTCAGCCCTTCACGGCCGCACCGGGCGGCGAGACAGTCGCCGGTGCCGACCTGCCGGGGGGCAGGAGGAAGCGCACATGCGCAAGGTTCTCGGCGTCTCCGTCTCTGTCGCTCTGGGGTTCGTCGCCATCTCCTTGCTCACTGCTGCCGTCGCCGTCGGCCAGTCAGAGGAGCCGATCGATCCGATGCGACCGAGGGCGGCGACCATCGACTTCGACGGGCACCCGCTCTGGGTGGATGGCACCCGTAGCGCGGACGACCCCGGGGTCCTCCACTTCGAGGGCGACCACACGGAATTCCCCTGGGAGTCGAGCGATCCCCGTCTCTCTGGAATGGTGACCCACACCGGCAATCGGGACATCTACCAGGGTGCCGCCGTCATGGTCCAGTCGGTCATGCTCGAGGTGACGAATGACGGCGGTCGCTGGATCGGACCGATGACTCGGGGCAAGGTCGGCTCGGATCACAGGGGCACGGCCGTGCTCCGTGGCGAGGGTGATTACGAGGGCTTGACGGCGTTGATCTTCCTGGACTTCGGGATGACGCCGTCCGGCATCGCCGCCGTCTTCCCCGGCGAGATGCCCGCCTTGCCGGAGCCCGCCGAGTAGCCCGTGGGCCGAAACCACCACCAGGGCCCGTCCCGCTCTGGGGCGGGCCACTCTTCGAGTCCGGGCACACGATGACCGGGAAAACGGCGAAACCCGGCCGCGCGCAGGCCAGATGCCCGCCGTGACGCCGCGTATCTCGTGATCCGGCGACGTGGACTTTGGGGACACCGCTGGGCGCGGCTTTCGACTGCCAAGGGTTGCCGCCGACCGTCCAACGGTGCAGTGACGATCGGCGGCAAGCCTCCATCGCTCCTACTGCATGAGCCGCTGCCAGCTGGGATATGAGCCCGGGTCGTTCACCTCGATCCCCATGACGTGCTCTCCCGTCACGGCATCCACGATCTCGAACCCGCAGCCTCCGCTGTAGCAACGCTGCGCGACGATGGACCTGCCATCTGGGGCCCACGTGTAACCACCCTGGGTCAACGACCCGAGGTCGGCAGGGTCCCCGCCCGCGGCAGTGACGACGCGCAGCCGCGAGGAACCGAGGTCGACGTAGGCGACCTGGGAACCGTCCGGCGACCACGTGGGCACCACGGCGTCGGCCTCGACGAGCGCGACCTCGTCCGCCGGATCATGGGCTCCCGCGGGCATGAGCCAGATCGATCCCTGGGCGCGCGTGGCGATCGAGGTGCCGTCCGGCGACCAGGAGACCGAGAAGAACCCGTACTGGTCATCGTCCACGACGGCGCTGAGGCGGCGCACGTCCGTGCCGTCCGGCGCCATGAGATAGACACCCTGCTCGACACCATCGCGGCTCGCGGCGAAGGCAAGGAGGGAACCGTCCGGCGACCATCGCGGTCGCCACGCGGTGAGGCTCTCATCACCGACCGCTACTGTGCCCGAGCCGTCCGTGGCGGCCACGAAGACCCGCTCGTCGCACACTGGGTCCGCTAGCGTGCAGAGGGAATAGGCGACCTGCTGACCGTCGGGCGACCAGTCGAGGTCGCGTTCGCCTTGGAACTCTGCGGCCCATCCCGGCTCGTGGGTGGCGATCGTCCTGGGATGGGATCCGTCGGCATCCGCGATGACCAGGGTGTCCGGCGCCGTGGCGCCATCCGATGTCCAGTAGGCGATCTTGGTGCCGTCACGCGACCAAGTCGCGCCATGCTCGACCGCCGGGCCGCTGGTGAGCTGGCGCGGGTCGGTGCCATCGGGGTTGACCACCCAGATGTCGCCCCCGGCGTCGTACGCGATGAGTCCGTTACCCACGATCGCCGGGGGAGCGGGTGAGACCAGCAGCGACGCGCCGACCACGATGCTCCCGGCGGTCAGCGCCGTGAGCATCATCAACAGGATGACGAGGAACGCGACGCGCGCCATCGGCGATCCGACAGCGACACGGGATGAGATACGCATGGGGGGCTCCTTGATGGTCGCGAGCCAGCGCGGCAGCGGCCGCATCCGGCGCGCCTCGATGAGGATGTCGTCGACGAAACGAGCAGGGGGGATCCTGCCGCTCACTTGTGCGAACTGGTCGGCGACGAAGCGATCGAAGTCGGTGTTCTTATTCATCGGGATCGCTCCGTGCCCAGGGCGGCATCGGTCCGGGGCTCCGTGCGCATGGATGCGCGCATCGCCTCGAGGCCGCGGTGCAGGCGGGACGCTGCCGTCCCGTAGGGGATGTCGATGATCTCGGCCACCTCGGAGACCGGTAGGTCGAGGTAGTAATGGAGGACGAGCACGACACGCTGGTCGATGTCCAGCCGGTCCAGCTCGCGTCCGAGCCAGTCACGGTCCGCGACACCGATCGATGCGTCCGGCGCCCCCGCCGATCCCGGGTCGGGCGGCACGCGCAGCTCGACGAGGGTCCGGCGCTTGTGCGCCGCAGCCACCTTGTAGCAGGCGCGCACCGTGAGCCGGCGGAGCCAGGCGTCCCAGGCGTCCGGATCACGGAGCGAGCGAACATGGCGCCAAGCCAGCAGGAGGGCATCCTGGACCGCATCCTGGGCGCGTTCCGAGTCGCGCAGGATGAGGTTGGCGACACCGAACAGCCGTGGATGCGATGCCCGCACGAGTTCGGAGTAGGCATCGATGTCTCCGCTCATCGCCTGTTCGACCAGCTCCCGCTGCATGGACACCACCGCTTCGGCACGAAGCACATCTCCGCGCTCTACACATTAAGAGCCCGCCAGTGGCGTGAACCTATCCCGAGGGCGGGAGGATATGCTCGATCCTGTCTCTGGAGCCAGGGCGTCCGGCGCGGGCGCTGGCAGGATCGTCAGGCACGGGACGCACGGATGGTCCGTTCTCCAGGCCCCACCGCTTGTCGGACCGCGACGACTTATCTCGGTGATGAGCCACACACAGGGAACGGAGGTTGCCAGCCTCGTCGTTGCCCCCGTTGGCCTTGGGCCGGATGTGGTCGACATCGGTGGCGGGTCGTCCGCACGGCGCGTCACGCTCGCACGCCGGATGCCGCAGCTGCTGCTGGGCGCGACGCCGCCGCCAATCCGAGCCGTACCCGCGCTGCGTCGTCGTCCCGCCACCACAGGCGACGCACCGCCCCGGACCCGAGGTGACCCGCAGGCAGCCCGGGCAGGGATGGGCGGTCACGGCTCGTCCTGCTCGCCGGGCTCGAGGAGGTCGCGGACCGTGTCCGGCGCGAACACCCCGGCACGGATGACGACGCCGGCGACGATGTGCTCTAGGCACACGGGCAAGCCAGTCCTCGATGGGGATGCCTCGGGTACCGTGCTGACGGTGCTGTGGGACGAGGTCCTGATCGAGGGCCTCACCATCGAGGACGGCATGGCGATCCGTTGCTGGTTCCCCAAGGTACTACGACCCTGCGGTGGTGGCATCACCAACCGGGGCGGGACCCTGCGGCTCCGAGACGTGGTCGTCCGCCGCAACCGCGGGAAGGACGCTGGCGGCATCTACAACACGGGCACGCTCGTGCTCGAGGGTGCCACCCGGATCATCGGCAACACCTGTTCCGCAGCCGCTGTTCAACGGTGGCTCCGAAGCGTCGAGCGTCGTGGTGTGTGGGCCAGCGGAGGAGTCCATGACGTGTCACGTTCGCTCGATGACCTCGCCATCGATGCGAGTCCTTAGGGAAAGGCTCTGCGCCACATCCAACGTCGGCCTCCGGCACTGATGCCTCCGGCGCGTGCCGGTCGTCCTCGCTGACGGGCTCGGCGTCACAGACGGTGCGATGCCTACCCCGGGGCGGAGCCCCATAGACGCCGCCCTCGGCGCCCGATACCCTTCACCACTCAAGGTCACGCCCTGCGGTCAGTGCCGCAGTCTTCGGGTGACGACCACGCCGGGGGGCAGAAGGAGAGTGCCCCATGCGGCGGTACATCGGACTCGTGAGCCTGACGGTCGTGCTCACCCTGGGGACCGGGGCCGTGGTCTCGGCTAACCATGACCACAACCTGATAACCCCTGGCACGGTCGTGGTGGACATCGCTGACGGCCAGACCGAGAAGTGCGCCACCGACCCCGGAGGCCACAAGTTCCACGAGAACGTCCATCTCGGTCAGCCAGGGATACTCGCCTTCGCCCAGCCCAACAACCCGGTCTCCATCATCAAGACCGAGAACGCCTCCTGCTAGCGATCCTGGCCTGCTGACCTGGAGAGGCCCGTCTCGCTCGGAGGCGGGCCTCTCCCTGTGGCGACGAGCCCGATGACGCTGCCGTCGTCGGACGGCTCGCACGCGGTAGCGGTCCTCGAACGCCGTCACCAGGTAGAGCTGCAATCCCTGCACATCCGACGCCAGCTCCACGGAGCGCATGACGGCCCCACGCGGCGTGTACTGGCCAGAGGTGCGAGTCGTCATGGCTGACGCGGACCTGGCGACCCTGCCGGATGACGATGAGCGGCTCGGGGGGCTTCACTGCGGAGAGCGTAGCGGGCTCCTAGTGCCAGCTCTCGCGCCACCGGCGCCGTGTATCATCCCGGCCTCCGGTCGCATCCTGCGTGGGGGCGCAGCCATCGGCGCGACGACCACCGGGAGGGAGCACCTTGGAGACCACTTTCCGCCGTCATGCCGCTGTCCTGCTGTCAGGAGGTGTCCTGCTGGCCTCGCTGACCCTCGTGACCGTGGCGGCCACCACGAGCGCGGCTCCACCGCAATGCCGTGGCGAGGTCGCCACGATCGTGGGCACCGATCAGGGTGAGGTCATCGTCGGCACCGACGGCAACGATGTCATCGTCGCCAAGGGTGGGGCCGACACGGTGCGCAGCCTGGAGGGCGCGGACGTCGTCTGCGCCGGTGCTGGTGACGACAGCGTCCACGGTGGCACGGGCCGCGACGAGCTGGAGGGCGGCAACGCCGACGACACCCTCATCGGTGGCAAGGGCCAAGACCGCCTGCGGGGCAACGCGGGCGATGACGACCTCGACGGCGGTCTCCACCGCGACACCTGTTTCCAGGGCTCGGGCACGGGCAGTCGGGTGAACTGCGAGAACCCCTTCGCGAAGCCCACCCCGGCACCGACCCCAGCGCCCAAGGCACCGGAGGTCGCTCCTGCCCCCACCCCGACCCCCACGCCCAAGCCCACCCCGAAGCCCGACACCGACGGTGACGGCTTCACCGACGACGTCGATGCATGCCCGGCGAAGGGCGACGAGGGCTACGGCGTGGACAGCACCGGCTGTCCGAACCCCAAGGTCCTCGCCCTCGCCTTCACCGACCTCGATGGCGACCACGCCTTCGGCAGCGGCGACGTGCTCATCGCCAAGCTCGTCGATACCAACGGCAACAGGGTCCCGAGTGTCGGTGATACGGTCAGGATGGGTCGCTACCCCACGAGCCTCACGCCCACAGGCCCCACCGACTTCGCGGACTGGAGGGTGACGAGCCACCCGGTGACGGGCGTGGACGTCGCGGGGACCACGGCGGTGATGGTTAGATCGGCTGCGGGTTATCACATCTGGATCAACGTGGCAGCGAATGAGATCTACTGGGAGTTCACGACGGCGCAGGGGCCGCAAGCATTCTTTCCGGATGCTAGAGCCGCGGGAGTGACTGAGGCCATCATCGTGGACTCCGGCTCCCCCAGCGACCCCGCCACGGCGGTCCCCTTCGTGACCGAGTCCAGGCCGACCGATGACCGCTTCATCGACGTGCTGATCGAGCCGTAGGAGCGCCGCCGAATACCCGAGCCCAAGAGGTCCGTCCCGCGAGGGGCGGGCCTCTTCTCGTGTCTCGACGCCGAGGCTAGGCGGCCGACGTGTCAGCCCTTGAGGCGTCCAGCAGCGCGGTGAACATGGCGAATGCGTCTTCCTCGCCGCTCATCACCATCTGCGTGGCGACCTGGGCACCCTACGGCGTGAGCAGCAGGGCCTGCTTGCCCTCATCGATGGTCTGGATGAGCAGGTCGGCGGACTCCAGCATGGCGACCATCTCGTCCAGCTCGGCCTCGTGGTCCTCGGTCATGGCGGCACGGTAGCGGCCACCGCTTACGTGTCACTTGTCGGGCCTGTGGAGAAGTCGCGAGCACGCACATGGGGCCGGGTCCGCGGCGCACAATCCGGGTAGCGGGGACGTGACGAGGCACGGCCCGTCAGCCATGGTCGGCCTGGACCGTCCCGCCGAGTATCGGGGGGAGTCAATGTCTGGGTCCCGTCTGCGTCCCTACCTGGGTCCGGTCATCGCGCTGCTCGTGGTGCTGGCCTTGGGGGCCGGCACGGTGTCTGCCGCCATCCCCAACGGCGATGGCAAGTACTACGCCTGCTACGTCAAGAACAGCGGTGCGGTGAAGCTCATCAACTACCCCAAGGTCGAGCACCTGCAAGGCGGGCGAGAAGCTCATCAACTGGAACGCCAAGGGGCCGGCGGGACCGCAGGGACCGGTGGGGCCGGTGGGGCCGGTGGGGTCGGCAGGGCCCAAGGGAGACCCGGGACCAGCTGGCGCCTCCGGCTCGAGCAACTGGGGTGACATCGCCAACAAGCCCGCCGATGGTCAGGTCGGCTGGGGCGAGGTCATCAACAAGCCCGCCGGCTTCGCTGACGGGGTCGACGATGTCGGACCCGGATACAGCTCGGCGCTGTTCCCGAACGAGTTCGCCATAGCCGCAGCGACCGCGACCCTCCTCCCTCTCAGTTACGGTCTGACCCTCAAACGCACCGTGGACGTGCGCCTGACCCTTGTCCCACAGACTTCCGGCGGCGTTATGGAGGTGCTCGGACAGGTAGTCCGAGACAATGGGGACGGCACCCTGACCCACACCGTGCGGATTGAGAACCTCTCGAACTTCCCGGTCAACTTCAAGGTCCGTGCCATGACTTGGAGCGATGGCATCGCCCCCGCGGCCTTCAGGCAGGCCGTCAGGGCCAGGGATGACGGCGTCGTCCGCCTTGGGAAGCAGAATTCCCGCTGACGGTCGGGACGCTCGTCGGAGGCCCGTCCCGCGAGGGGCGGGCCTCTACTCCAGTCGGAGGCTGAACGCGGCGACCAGCAGCCGAGCCTCGGTGACCAGCATCTGGAGTGGCGGCGCAGGCACCTTCACGACCTCCGCCTCTTGAACCCCGTGGCAGGGACGTGGCGTCATACGCGGTGAGCGGGAGGCGCTGACACACGGCCCGTCACGCCGAGCGCTGCCATGGCCTGGCCCCGCCAGACGGGAGGTCCGCACGGGATGGGACACGTCACGCACCAGGGCCACGTCAAGGCCCCAGCTCGAGCTGGTCTTCGCCCGGGCGGTCGAGCCCGAGATGACGCCGCTCTTGACCCCCAGCGTCACGAGCATCTGGGATGTCCGCGGACGCGGCGACGAGGTCGGCAGCAGCTACCGCTTCCGGGAGCGCTTCCTGGGACGGGACCAGGAGGGCCGCGTCGAGGTGGTGGCCGTGGAGCCGCCCCACCGCTTCATCACGCTGACGACCTACGACAATGGCACGACGGTGCGCTGGGAGATGCGCTTCGAGCCAGCCGCCGATCACGGCACCGATGGCACCGACGTCTCGACTACGAACTGCCAGCGGGCTGGCGCTACCGACTGGCGGACCGCCTGTTCATCAGGCGGAGGATCAGGTCCAGCCTCGAACATGGAGCCGCCCGCTTCCGGGCCATCCTGGAAGCCGAGACGCACGCGGTCTGACGGCGTGGGGACGGCGCAGGCGCCCTCCAAGCCCTCCGACGTTTGAACCATCCGTCACCGTATCCCGTCATCCACGACAGAGCGGGAGGCGATGACGCACGGCCCACACCCTGGTCGCCGGGACCGCGCTGAGCCACTGGCGAACCCGACCCGCGCATGAAGGGGGAACGATCATGCGAACGTTGCGGCTGTCTCTAGCAGGGACGGTCATGTTGACGCTGCTCGGCGGGCTCGGTGCCGTGGTACTGGCGCAGGAAGACGCGGAGCCTGCGACATGGGTGACCGGCCCCGAGACCCAGGCGCCCTGCGAGGTCGGTGACGTGGAGACGGTCATCGAGGACGGCCCCATCACGGGACACCGGGGCTTGTCGATCACCTGTACCGACGACCTGGGTGATCCGCGCCTCAGCGGCCCCAGCGTCAAGCTCTACAACGACGACTGCTATGAGGGCGCCGGCTGTGTCTACTGGGGCACCCAGGAGCTGACCGGGCCGGATGGGGCGTGGACCGGCACCTTCAACGGGACGACCGACCCCGAGGGGTACGGGGGCAGCTATCAGGTCCTCGTGGGCACGGGTGGCTACGAGGGCCTCACCTACGTCGGCTTGGCCATCGGCCAGTTCGGTGAGCCCCCGAGGGTCTTTGGCCGCGTCTACGAGGGAGACCCGCCACCGACACCCGGCTCGACCCAGTAGCCACCTGACCAGGAAGGAGGACGATCATGCGCAAGATGTGGGCCGCTGGCGCGGCTGTTCTGGTGTGCCTGACGCTCGGCGGTCTGCCGGTCGCGGGGCAGGACGAGTCGGAGCCAACGGGCGCGGTCTGGGTGACCGGGACCGCGTCCTGTCCCACCGTCGATTCCGGGCACCACGACCATCGTGGACGGTGTCGAACGGGTGCGCGGGATGGTCATCGAGTGCACCTACACATCGAGCGATCCGCGAGTCGCTGAGCCGACGACCAACATCGGCAACCTCGACTGCTTCGAGCTGACGACTCCCAGCGGCGGGCGTGCGTGCTCGGGCTGGGCGACCCTCGAGAGTCCGAACTGGACCGGCTACGGCACCATCGTGACCGAGGCCTCCAGGGGCTTCGTGAGCCACGTCACGATGATCGGCAGGGGCACCAACGCCGGCTGGGCCTGGGTCGCGACCGACACCCCTGAGGGCTTCAGCGGACTGCTCTACGAGGGCGATCCGCCGCCGTTCGAGCTGGCGCCGTCAGCGACGAGCGAGTAGGAGGGGACGATCATGCGCAGGCCGTGGGCCGCTGGCGCGGCTGTTCTGGTGTGCCTGACGCTCGGCGGTCTGCCGGTCGCGGGGCAGGAGGAGACGGAGTCAAAGGGCGCGGTCTGGGTGACCGGCACCGGGACCCCCGGCGTCCTGGTCGAGGCAGGCACGCGGACACAGGTCGGGGATGTCACGCAGACCCGAGGGGAGACGTTCACTGACACGATGGCGATGAGCGACCCACGTGTCAGCGGGACGGGCACGGGCACCTGGAACCAGGACGGCTATCCCGGTGACATCGGCATCTCGTGGGGTACGTACCGCCTCGAGAACGAGGGCGGTGCCTGGTCGGGGACCTTCACGAGCGCGGATGGTCCGAGCGCCGTGTCGTCCGGCTTCCTCGTCGGCGAGGGAGGCTACGTGGGCCTGACCTACTACTGGCACCAGGACTTGGGCGACGAGATCAGCGTCGTCGGGACCATCTTCCCCGGTGACCCCCCGACGCCGTAGCAGTCACGGCATTGACCTCTCCGTCACCACCAAGCGAGTAGGAGGGAACGATCCATGCGCAAGCTGTGGGCAGCGAGTTCGGCCATCCTGGTCTGCCTGTCGCTGAGCGGGATGCCAGTGGTAGCGCAGGATGACGTGGTGGTCCCCGGCGGTGCCGTCGCGGTCACTGGCACCTCGTGGGGCATCCCCGTCGGCACCGGGTCATCCGAGGAGATCGACGGCGTCCGCGAGGCGCGGGCCGTGGGATACGAGGCGGTATTCGAGGCCAGCGATCCGCGTGCCAGCGGCAGGGGCACGATGACGCTGGACGCCAACGCCTATCCGAACGCCGATGCGACCGCCGAGCGCGGTCCCGAGGTGTCGTGGGGCACGACCGCTTCGAGAACGATGAGGGGGCCTGGGACGGCGGCTGGGTCGCCTTCGGTCTCGGGACGGCAGCCTCGGGCGTCTCTGAGTTCTGGTTCGCCGGGGAGGGCGCGTACGAGGGCCACACCCTGGCCCTGCGGGGGATCAGCGACCTCGTCGTCGATGCAGACGGCGTGTCTTCGTTCGAATTCGATGGCTGATCTTCCCCAGCGTGATCCCGGTGACACTGCCGTAGGGGTCGGCGTCTCGCTCGGCCTGCGAGTAGCCCTTCACCTCCCCGATCGGAGGCCCGTCCCGCGAGGGGCGGGCCTCTTCTCGAGTCGGAGATGAGCGCGGCGACCAGCAGCCAAGCGTGGGTGACCAGCATCTGGAGTCGGGGCGTCGTGGGCCTTCGCGCCCCGATCTCTTGAACCCTTCCGCTTGGAGCCCCGTCATACGGGGTGAAGCGGGAGGCGTTGAGGCGTGGCCCACACCCTGGCCGCCGGGACCGCGCCGAGCCACTGGCGAGACCGACCCGCCGTGCTATGGGGGTCTAAGTCATGAAGAGACTGTTCGTCTTGCTGGCTGCTGGGCTGCTGGTGTTGACGTTCGCTGCGCCCACCGCAGCGGCACCAGCCCTCGACAAGAACAAGCACCTCAGTGAGATCACCATCGACTGCACCGGCAGCGAGCCGGTTGACCTCGGGGTCTTCACGGTCGCGGCGAAGTCCACACCAGGCTGGCCGCTGGACTGGGATAGCGTCAACACCCCCATCGAGTACCGCGCCTCCACGATCACCTTCTACGAGAATGATGTGGAGGTCTGGAGTTTCGATAACGCACCGCCGCCCGGACTTGAGCCGAAGCTCATCGGCCCCTGTGAGTTCACCGTCGAATGGGATGTGTACACGTGGGAGAACACGGACGCCTACTTCACGCTCCCGAGGCCTTGGGAATAGGCCAACTGAGATAGGCATCAGCAGGCCCGTCCCGCGAGGGGCGGGCCTCTGCTCGAGTCCGAGGGTGATGGCTCGCGGGGACAAGCCCATCGGGTCCTTCTTCGCACCCCGGAGCAGCCCGCTCGAGACGGTCAGGTTCCACGCGGTGCAGCGTATCGGGGACCAGACCATACCCGTCCACGACCCGACCAGACCCTGAGCGTGACGAGGTCACGACCAGCCCACGGAGGTCGCCGCGACCCAGACCATCCGTATAGGCACCAACATCATGGACATGGTGGGTTGCTGCGCTCCGCCTTCTGGGTGGCGGGTGCGTGCAGCAGCCCAAGACATGGCTCTGGCAGCCGCCGCGTGCGTGGCTCAGGACCATCCATCTGGACACCGCAATCGGCGGCTCGTATCATCCCGCGCCATCCGGTCGCACCGAGCGACGAGAGGGTCGCTGGCGACCGCTCCGGGGGGAGAGAGGAGAACCCCCGATGCACCGGACCTTCAGCGTGGCGGCCACAAGCGTCGCCCTGTCGGTCTTCCTCGCAGCCCCCGTGGTGGCAGCGAATCCGACCGGCTCGACTGCACCCTCCAGCGCCCCACCGACAGTGGACGCGGCCTCCGTGACGCCAGCTCCGACGAGTCCGTCGCTCGACCCGAGCGCCTGGGTCACCTACACCTCCGAGCAGTACGGATACAGCGTCGGCCATCCGCCGGACTGGACCGTGCGGTCCGCGGAGCGCGACTGGACCTTCGAGACGGACGCCGCTGACCGAGCAAGCCCGGCCATGGAACGCTTCATCGCGCCCGATGGGACCGTCGGCGTGAGTGCCTGGTCGGTGCCACTGGCACCCGGTGCGGCGGTCGCGGATCGTCCCGGTCTCGAGGGCTGGGTCGAGACCTACTGCGCGGAGACGGGCAACGCACCATGCAGCGGCATCCACGAACGAGCCGTGCCGCTCTGCCTGGAGCGGCGGGACTGCCATCCCGGCGTCATGGTGCCGTTCGATGACGATGTCCAGGCCTTCTTCACGGCTGGCATCTATGACGCTGACAAGATGAACGTCGTCGCGGTCTGGAGCGGGGAGTCCCAGCCGGGCGTGGCGCCCTACGGCGGTGCCCAGCGGCTCCTCGAGGCCTTCCTGTCCACGATGTCGGTGTGGCCGGAGTCCGTGCCGTTCGAGGAGCGTGTAGTGCGCGCAGTGCCGACCCCGTCGCCGTCCTGACGACGGCGCGACTGAGGCGCTTATGAGGGCCCACCGACCAGACCACGACCCGTCCGCGACCCGACCAGCGCCTGAGCGTGACGAACAGGCCACGGAGGTCGCCGCGACCCAGCGCATCCCCAACGGCAGCATGGATAAGGTGCGCGGTTGCACTCGTCCTGAGGGCCTGGGTGCGTGCAGCGGCCCAGGACACTGCGCTGGCAGCCTCGTGGAGCGAACGCCGTGCCGCACGCGCATCCGACCACCGTTGGCCTGCGGTCTACGATGGAGCCAGACGGTCATCCCGCTGCGGCAGGAGCCGAGACAGCCGAAAGGCGGTCGCCGTGAACAAGGCCAGGGACTACCGCGTCCTGGAGCGCGAGTACATCACCAGCCAGATGTCCCTCAGAGAGCTGTGCCATCGCCACGGCATCACCGCCCACTCCTTGGTCGTCGTCCAAGCCCAGAAGGGGAGATGGCAGGAGAAGCGCGATGCCTACCGCGCCCGCGAGTCCGAGTCCTTCATCACCAAGCATGCCGACCGCATGGCTGCCCGCGAGGCTGAGGTCCGTATCCACGCCCTCGACGCCACCGATGAGGCCATCGACAAGTTCCGTTCCGACATGGGGCGCACGGAGCGCACGCTCGTCAACGGTGAGTGGGTCGAAGTGCCCGTCATGCTGATCACGCCCAAGGACGTGGTCTTGCTCATCGACAAGATTCCAGGCCCTCTTCCATCGCCCCTCCGCCATCCGCGAGGAGCGCAGCCTGTCGGTCACCGCGGAGGTCCCCGCAGAGACACTTCGCGAGTTCATCGAGGCGACCCGAGGGCTGACTCAGCCAGTCCCTCAGGAGTCACCGATCCCGCGACGGCCACGCCGCCTGGACGACTGAATGACAAGGTCAAGCGCCTCAAGATGTTCGCGAGACCAGGGCGCTGATGCCCGTCGGGACCTTCGTCGTGCCAGCAGAGCCTCGAGCGTAGCCCCGACGTTCGTCCGCGCATTCGCCAGGTGGTGCTTCACGGTCGAGTGCGAAAGGCCGAGCCGGTGGGCGGCCGCGCAAGGACTCGCGCGCTCAGTCAGCGTTCGAGAGTGTCACGTGAGCCCGGCCGCTGCGACAACCCAAGGGACAGATCAGGCATCCGCGGGCGGGATGTTCGCGTTGAAGCGGAAGCGGTTCGCGGGATCGAGGCGCCGCTTGAGCTGCTGAAGTCGAGCCCACGAGTCCGGTGGGTATGCCGCGGCCACCCGTGCCGCCGTCTGGTCGAGCTCGGGGTAGTTGAGATAGCCGCCGCCTCGGAGCGAGAGCGGCGAAACGCGATCGGCGAACCCACGTGCCCAGGCGATCTCCGCCTCGTCGTCCGCCGGGTCGCTCCAGATCGCGAGCGCGGTCACGTTTGCCACAGCGGCCCGGCCGCCGAACGCAGCCCACGACTCCGGGATCCGATGCGCCCGGCCGTGGATGAGCTCGACGAGCGCGAATGACTCGTTCGTCTCCTCGGACGCGGACGCGATCAGGGCGTCGGCGAGGGTCTCGTCCAGGCGCCCGACGAGATGGCCCTTCCAGTACTGCCGGAGCCCGAATGGGATGGGCTGGTACAGGGACTGCTGCTGGAGCCAGCTCATCGTCTTGAGGTCGGTTTCATAGCAGGCGGGGTGGTCTGCCAGGGCCCGGATCGCCGCGGTTCCGCCCTCCGGGTCGCCGCGCCACCCGACGTTCACCGAGATGGCGGGCGAGCCGTCCTCGGCGCGCCACGCTACGATCGCGAGGACGAGCTCGTCGGGCGCCGAAGCGTCGACCTCGAACGTCCGAAGGATGGCATCGCGGAGGGCGTCGCCACGGAACCGGAGGCGTCCGCCGAACATCGCCGGCACCGCCGTCAGCGCATACCGCAGGTGCGTGACGATGCCGAAGTTGCCGCCGCCGCCGCGAAGGCCCCAGAGCAACTCGGGTTCGCGCTGCTCGTCGACCTCGACCACGTCGCCGCTCGCCGTCACGAGCTGGGCGCCGATCAGGGCGTCGCACGCGAACCCCTCCGACGACAGGAGCCAGCTGATCCCGCCTGTGAGGGTCAGGCCACCGATCCCGGTGTCGATGAAGGTCCCTGAGGGCGCAGCCAGGCCGTGGGCGAAGGTTGCCGCGTCGAGGTCCATCAACCGGGACCCGGCAAGCGCGTCCGCCGTCTTTGCAGTCGGGTCGACCGTCGCTCCGCGCCACCGCGACAAGTCGATGAGGAGCGCTCCGTCCGGAGAGGAGTGGCCGGCGACACTGTGGCCGCCGCCCCGAACGCCGATCGCGAAACCCGACTCGGCCGCCCAACGCACCGCAGCGATGATGTCGGGCAGGTCGGCGGGCCGGAGGATTGACACGGGACGTCCGGTCGCCATCGCGTTGTAGGCGGCTCGAGCAGCCTCGTACCCTCCGTCGCCCGGCTCCATGACTTCGCCGCGCGTCCGCTCGCGGAGATCACGAACCGCCTCGCTCAGCATCGACACTCCTCCGTTTGTTGGGCAGTCGATTGTGCAGTGGGCCGAACCGTTGTCAATCCGCAGAACACACCGTCGCGCACATCGAGCGTTCGGGACCACACTCCGGGGCTTCAGGCAGACGCGGAGCCAGGATCCTGGCGCGGCTGGTGGGCCGCCTCGGCCTCGACATCGAGCCGGCTCATCGTGGCCTGCCAGGCGGCGATGTCGCGGGTCTTGGCGAGGCGCCGCGAGGCCTCCTCGCGTTCCCGCTCGAAGGCGCTAGCCCGTACCGGGGCAAGGCGTCTGGGAACTTGAGGCGATCATCTTCGAGAGGCGCCCCACGCCAGACGCGACGTGCGTCCACATCGCGCTCTGGAACGGCCTCACTCCTGTTTCGAGGGAAACGTGCGTGTATCTCGCGAATGGCCACCTGTCCGCCTTCACGAAGTCCGCATCTTGAACCTTTCGGCCAGTCAGGCCGTCATGCGCAGCAGAGCGGGAGGCGACGACACGCGGCCCACACCCTGGCCGCCGGGGCTGCGTCGAGCCACTGGCGAAACCGACCCGCGCAGGAGAGGGGGATGTCATGCGCAGGATGTGGGCCGCAGTCGCGGCCATCGCGGTGTCCCTGGCGTTCGGAGCGCCGGCGCTGGCACAGGACGCCTCGCCCGTGCCCGCACAGGACGAGGTGCTGTACGAGATCACGGTCCCGCCTGAGGCCATCCCCGACTCCCTGGGCAAGATCGTCGTCGACGAGTGGACGGTCGCCCCGGGGACCGATGTCTCGATCCCCTATGACAACGAGGGCATCCTCGGACGGGGCATGTACCTCGAGTCCGGCGAGCTCACCGTCACGCCAGCCTACGACGCGCTGCTCTGGACGGGTGAGGCTGTCAGAGGCGGCTCACCGGTCATCGCGCCCGCTGGCGTGGCGGTCGCGATGACCGCCGGTGACGTGCTGCTGCTACCCGCCGTCCCGCGCGACCAACTCGACCCGGCGGCCGAGGTCGGCATCGCCAACCCGGGCACGTCCGACGCGCAGGTCTTCGCCTTCCACATGCACTGGTGGGAGTCCTTCCCCGGCTGGCCGGAGGGTATCAGGAGTACGCCGGGCATCACCTTCGGGTGGTGGGATGAACTGGCCCGTGTGTCAGGCGGCGACACCACCTTCCGCCTGACACGGCTCTCCGCACAGCCCGGCGAGGCACTCCCGTTCCCCGACGACGCGGCCTTCGTCTTCGACTACCTCAAGAGCGGCGTCCTGAGTGACTGGACCATCCTGGGCTCGGGGCCCAAGGAGCGTGCCGTCGACGTCGAGCGACCGCAGCATGTCGTGACCGGCGATGTCCCTGCCGAGGTGCTCGAACTGGCGGTCATCCCGTCGGTCGAAACGGTCGCGCCGGAGCCCGAAGCGTCCGCGCCAGCGGCGGAGGCGTCGCCGGGCGCGGTGGCAGCCTCGGTCCAGGGCACGGTGTCGTGCGCGATTATCGAAGAGGGCACCACCACCTCCGGAGGGACGGCGTGGAGGGCGTGCGGGACATCGTCCTCCACTGCACGTACACCACGAACGACCCGCGCATGAACGGCACCAGCGTCAACCGTTTCAACCGGCGACTGCTACTCGGGTGCCCGCTGCGTCTACTGGGGCACCGAGGTGCTGCCCGGACCGGACGGCACGTGGCTCAGCTCGTACCGTGGTGCCGACGACCCGGCGGGCAGGATGGTCCACCTCGAGGTCTACGAGGGCACCGGCGCCTACGAGGGCTGGAGTGTCGTGGGCCACATCACGGTCAGCGACCAGATCGACTTCGATGGTGTCATCTACAGCGGGGACCTGCCGCCCGCGGACCTACCATCGCCCGTGGGCGAGTAGCCAGCCCGCGTCGCCGGGCTTGGAACGGCCCGCCCCGCGGGGGCGGGCCACTTCTCGCGTTCAGGTCCTTCGAGACCGGGAAGACGGCGAAACCCGGCCGCGCCTACACGAGATCGCGCCGTCCACGGGCGCCGATGTCCCGCACATGTGGGTACCGCTGGTCGGTACCACCCTATGCTTCGCCTGTGAAGCCGGCGATGCCGTCTTGCCTGGGAGGATCGTGGTGAAGACGATGACCGTCGAGGCCGCGGAGCGCGGCCGCTCGCCCCTCGGATCGCACATCCGCTTCCTGCTGGACGGACCGCACGGCAACATGATCCACGCGACGGTGCCGCCCGGGATGGTGGGGCGCGCCTGTCGGTTCCGGACCGTCGCGGAGTACTGGTATGTCCTCTCGGGCGACGGTGAGATCTGGCGCCGGTCGCCGGACGGCCAGGAGAGCGTCACGCGGCTCATCCCCGGGGTGTGCATCGATATCCCGCTGGGCACAGCCTTCCAGTACCGCTGCGGCGGGACCGCGCCCCTCGTCTGCATCGTCACGGCCATGCCGCCCTGGTCCGGCGACGACGAGGCCGTGATCATCGACGGGCCTTGGGTGCCCCAGGTGGACCCGGACCAGGAGGGCCTGCGCTCGGTGCCATCCCGCGCCTGATCACCCATGCCCGGCGTCGGTGCCGCCGCTCGCCGAGGCCCAGCTTGACGAGGAGAGAGGCGAGCGTGCCGGGCGTCAGCTCACCGCCACGGCGTTGTAGGCTCGGCTGGGATGACAGGGAGCGATGGGCCCGGCTCCGAGTTGGGACGGGCCATCACCATCCGCAACGTTGCCCTGGCGGTGACCGGCGCCGCCGTGCTCGTGCTCGGGTCCGCCTATCAGGGCCCGTTCGGGGAGGTCCTCCAGGCCTACGCCGGTAACGTGGCGGTCTCCTTCGCGCTGTACTTCGCCGCCCTCAACGCGACGACGAGGTACCGGAGGCCCCGTCTGCTCGCCGCGTCGCTCACCCTCCTCGCCGTGGAGCTCTTCGAGGTCGCGGATGGGTTCGGCGTCATGGCGAACACCTATGACCCCATCGACCTCGTCGCGAACGCGGTCGGGGTCGGTCTTGCCGTCAGCGTCGATGTCGCCACGACCTGGGTCCTCCGAAGACGCCACGAGCGAAGATCGAACGGACGCCGGCAGGGGTCCACCTGAGGGAGGGCTCACGGCGTCCTCCCTGTCCAACGCCCGCCGCAGGCCGTCAACGCGGCGTCGAAGATCCGAGGGCAGGAGCACGAGCGGGAACGTGATCTCGCCGGTGCGCTTGATGGTCGGGATGAACTCTCGGACGCCGTCGGGGCTGTTGACATCCTGGACCTGTGCGATGTGCTGGGCGCCCCTCGAGAGGGTCGTGCCCAGCGTGCCGATGGCTTCACGCGTCGTGGATGGCTCCAACTGGTGGTGACTCGCCTGGTGAGATAGACGCTCTTGGCTGATGCCGGCCCTCCGAGTCTTGAACCGTTCGCACGGCTGCCCCGTCATGGTCAGTAGATAGCGGAAGGCGCTGACACACGGCCCGAACTCTGGCCGCCCGGACCGTGCTGAGCCACTGGCGAACCCGACCCGCGAACATCGGGGGGATACCCATGAAGCCGATGGCAGCCCTGATGGGGGCGCTGCTCCTGACGCTGGTGGTGGCCGCACCAGCGATGGCAGCGAGGCCGGTCACGTACACGGTCGCGGCCGCGGACTGCGGCTTCGTCCTGGACCCCGGTTTCCGCGAGTGGGAAGCCGGACGCACCTGGCACGGCCGCGACTTCGGCAGCGGCGAATACGAGCTGTTCCTGCTGGTCGGGAACGAGTGGGTCGGGAACGGCTTCCGATACATCTCCAACAACGTCCTCAACCTCGTGCCCAGCCCCGCCGGGTACAGCGCGCAAGGCGAGGTACAGGTGCGTGGCAGCCTGTTTGGCGACTTCGATGGCGCGTGGATGAGCAACTCGTCTGGCGTCAGGTCGACGCTGCGCGGACTCGACGGCGCCCTGTACGGTCACCTCAAGTTCGCCGTCGTCGGCCAGTCCATGGTCGACGTCGTCGTGCCCGACCCGCCTGACGTCGCCTGCGGTGTCCCGTTCCAGGACGACTGGTTCGAGATCAGTACCTGGACGCTCAACTGACCCGCCGCGGGCAAGCATGGAGGCCCGCTCCGCTTCAGGGCGGGCCTCATCGCATGCGGCGACCCTGCGTCCGGGAGCGACGTCTCGACGTGCTCCCGGAGCTGCGCCACGGTCAGGAGGGCCATCGGGTGCCCGAGTTCCGTGGTAGCCACGGCCATCGGCAGGGCGTATGCTCCCGGCCCCCCACCCCCCAAGGAGGAACCCCATGGACCACGTCGCGACGATCCGAAGCTTCTACGACCTCATCAACGGCGGTGACATCGACGGCTTCGGTGCCCTGATGGCCGACGACTTCGTCGAGCACGAGCAGCTGCCCGGCCTCGAGCCGACGAAGGACGGGGTCCTCGCCTTCTTCCACATGCAGCGGGCGGCGTTCCCGGACATGCGCATGGACGTGGAGGACATCTTCGCGAGCGGGGACAAGGTCTGCGTCCGCGTGCGCTACACCGGGACGCACCAGGGCGACTTCATGGGCCTGCCGCCGAGCGGCAAGCGCGTCGATGCGCAGCTCATCGACATCATGGGCATGGGTGCCGATGGGCTCTGCCACGAGCACTGGGGCGTCATGGACCAGCTGACGATGATGCAGCAGGTCGGCGCGATCCCGGAGGGCCCGCCGGCCTGATCCGACGCTGAGGACCGGCAACGTCATCACGGCGCTGCCGGGGGCCAGGACCGCGAAGCTGCCCCAGGAAGACGTGGCAGGGCACGCGGCTGATGCTTCTGATATGGCCGGCCTCGGTTTCGACTCAGCGGAGCCCGCCAGGGCGTTCTGCAGGTCGAGGGACTCGGCCATATCCGCGCCCTTGAAGGGCGCGGTCCGCCCCAGATGTCGGATACTGGCGCCCGACTGGGGGCGCGGACAGGAGGCGCACATGAGCACGGCACGACCACGCTCGGTCCGTTCGACCGAGCTGCTGGTGGCAGGTCCAGCGACACCGGGCATGGTCCGCGAGATGGCCTTCGAGGGGGACGACCGATGGGTCGGGCATGTCCGCACCGAGCCGGGCGTCAGGAGCGGCTGGCATCACCATGGCGAGACGGACACGTACTTCTACGTGCTCCGGGGCTTGGTCGAGCTGGAGTTCGGACCTGGCGGACGGGAGCGGCTCTCGGTCGCGGCCGGCGATTTCGCGCACGTGCCCCCAGGCGTCGTCCATCGTGAGGGGACCACGCCCGACGAGCCGGGTGAGATCATCCTCGTCCGCGTCGGACCGGGCCAGCCCGTCGTCAACACCGAGGGCCCCGACCCCGGGTAGAGGGAGGCATCCCGCGGCGCGCCGTACCACCAGATGAGGACGCCGTTGGCGCGGTCGCGATGAAGTCGCGCTGCCAGTCTTCGAGGACGAGCGGCTCTCGGGCCCAGCGTCCCTTCGCTTGGCGGACGTCGTGCTCGCAGAACGCGGCGAAGCGAGGGCCGTCTTATCGGGGACCACGCCTGATGGCTCGCTGCGCCTGGCGCGCGGTCGCCTGGTCCGTTCGCCACATGCCCCGCCCTACAATGGCCGCCGAGAGGAGGAGGGGATGGTCGATCCGATCGGCGACATCATCGGGGACTACCGGGCATTCGCCGCGCAGCAGCGGGACCGGCTGGCCGCGCGCGGCATCGACATCACGCCCTACGAGCTGAGCCACCTGGCTGTCCGCGTCCCGGAGTGGGACCAGTACGTCCATCTCCGGACGCGCATCGAGCGACATGCTGTCGCGAACAGCGAGAACGTCTGGAACGGGCGGCCGATCTCCATCCTCGTCCTCGCGGAGCCACTCGACGTCCTCGATGGCAAGCTCGTGCCGGTCATCGAGCTGATCCCGCCCGTCCACCAGCGCGTCTACAAGATGGGCCTCGAGCACCTCGGGGTGGTCGTCGGCGACGGCTTCGAGACGTTCTCGCGCGAGCATCGGTCGGCGCTCACCGGCCAGCAGTTCCAGAGCGAGACGGTGGAACCCGTCTACATCCTGTTCGAGGACTTCACCCACGTGAAGTTCTATCGCGACTCGCTGCGCGCGGGGGTCGAGCAGCAGGGCGGCCGCTTCGAGGGCTTCCACCACGTCGATGGCTGGGTCCCTCAGCGCCTGGTAACGGCGACCGGGCCCAACCCGCTGCCGCGGTAGGGGATCGCCACGGCGCACGTCGGCGGAGCGGCTGACCAAGCCGCGACCGACGGGAGCGGGTCGGCCGGCCCAGTCCACGCGAGCCGGGCGTGAGACGCCATCTGGACGTCGCTCCCGGCAAGCCTCATCATGCCGCGCCAGTACAGGTCGTACCGACGCGCCGTGATGGCCGCCGGTGGATGGACGGCCAGGGGGAGAGAGGAGTCTCCCCGTGCCTCGTCAGGCCGTCTTGAGCGGGATGGTGATCGTCGTTTCGCTGGTCGCGTGGCTCCCGACCACTGCCATGGCCCAGGAACGAACACCCGCGCCGACGGTCGGGGAGAGCACCGTCGTGGCACCCGGCGCGAGCGATGCGCCCAGCGCGGTCCGGACGCTGGCTGGCAAGGTCCTCGGCGCGGGGACGTATCCGGGCTATGCCGTCGAGGTGCCCGAGGGTTGGTCGACCGATGACGGCCGCTTCATCGTCAAGCAAGGCCCCATCGTGATGGGCCTCAGCGTCTGGGATGTCGGGCAGGTCCCCAGCGACCCCTGCCAGTGGAGCTCGACGCGGGAGGACCCGGGCCCGAGCGTCGACGACCTCGTGGCGGCGCTGGTCGCCCAAGCGCAGCGCGATGCCTCGGAGCCTGCCGACGTCCTGCTCGCTGGCTATCCGGGCCGCTACCTCGAGTGGTCGGTGCCCGCCGACGCTGTGGTGACCGGCGACGCGGACTTCGAGGGCTGCGATCTCCAGGAGGGACACGCGGACTTCGTCAGCTGGTTCGGCGATGGGTACGGTGAGCGCTGGCAACAGGTCGCGGGCCAGGTCGATCGGCTGTGGGTCCTCGACGTCGACGGCCAACGCATCGTGGTCGACGCCACCTACTCACCCGACGCGACCGATGCTCATCGTGCCGAGCTGGAGCGGGTGGTGGCCTCGCTCCGGTTCGAGTCGCACCAGGACTGACGCGGGTCGGCTCGGCCGCCTACGGCCGTCACGCCGCGGCGGGCCTCATCTCGACGTCGACGGCTTCGCGGTCGCGGACGTGTCCGTGACGCTGTTGTACCTCGGCGCGCTCAGGTGGCGATCCAGGCGTCGATCTCGCTCAGCAGCCCCGTCTTCCGCCCCTCGGGCAGGAAGCTGGCCGTGACCGAGTTGCGTGCCAACCGGGCCATCACCTCGTCGCTGAAGTCGAACGTCGCCCGCAGGGCCTCGTAGTTCGCGTCCGCGTAGCCCCCGAAATAGGCCGGGTCGTCGGAGTTGACCGTGACCAGGACGCCCGCCTCGAGGAAGGCCGGGAGCGGATGGTCCGCCAGCGTGTCCACGCACCGGAGCCGTACGTTGGACAGTGGACACATGGTCAGCGGGGTCCCGGCGCGCGCCAACCGATCCATCAGGGCCGGGTCATCGATCGCCTGGATGCCGTGGTCGACCCGCTCGATGTGCAGCAGGTCGAGCGCCTCGGTCACCGATGCGGCCCCGCCCTCCTCGCCCGCGTGAGCGACCCGGTGGAGTCCCAGTTCACCGGCGCGGGCGTACACGCGTTGGAACTTGGCGGGCGGGTTGCCGATCTCGGCCGAGTCCAGACCGATCCCGATGATCGGCGCACCGGCCTCCTCCAGGGCGGCCAGCATCGCCAGGGCCTCCTCCTCGGAGCGGTCCCGGTGGAAGCAGGCGATCAGCTCGACGGTCGTGCCGTGGTCGCGTTCGGCGGCGGCGATGCCCGACGCCAGCCCGTCCAGGACCCGCTGGAGCGGGATGCCGCGGGCGACGTGGGGCTGCGGGTCGAAGAACGCTTCGACGTGGCGTACGCCGCCGGCGGCCGCCCGGGCGACATAGGCGGTCACCAGGTCGCTGAAGTCCTCCCCGGTCTGCAGCACGGTGAGGTTCACGTAGAGCAGGTCCAGGAAGCTCTGCAGGTCGGTGAACTCGTACCGACCGCGCAGGTCCTCCAGGTCGGCGTAGGGCAGCTGGATCTTGTTGCGGCGGGCCAGTTCCAGCACGGTCTCCGGCTCCAGGGTGCCTTCGAGATGGAGGTGCAACTCGACCTTGGGAAGGGTGCTCAGATCGCGCATCGGGTCCCCTTCTGGACGCTGCCGGTCACGGTGCGGTGACACAGAGGTTCGCGCCCACCACGCGCTCCAGCGCCTGCGGCAGGGCATACAGCCAAAGCGAGACGACCGTGGTGACCAGCACCATCGCCCACACCCTGTCGTCCTGCAGCTGCGAGGCGGCCTGGGTGACCGCGAAGGTTCCTCATGTGCACCACGTCGGGTAACCCAGGGACAGGCGCTGGGTTCCGGATCAGCCGAAGTCGGCGGCGTCTTCACAGAGCGGAAGACTAGCTGCCCGACGTGACCTTCATCGACCCGCAGGCCACGCTCGGGCACGACCTCCTCACGCTTCACGATCGCTGGCGACAGGAAGATGGGCTGCCTGGACCCGCATTCGCGCAGCCGCTGCGGAAATAACGTCGAAGACCTCGGGTCGTGCTGCCTGGAGCCCCAGCTCGACCGTAGGCGCGCGCCCGGAGGAAGTCGGTGCCAAGGGGGTCTCCCCGCGGGCCAGCAGGTCGGTCCCGGTACCGTGACCGGCCAGCGCATCACCGTCGATCCGATGGGCGATCCGGTCATCAGCCGCGTCCTCCACGGGCCTGGTGAGTACCGGCTGACGATGGCCGAGCACGGCACGCGCTACGTGCTCGTCGCGATGCGCGTGTTCGCCGACCCGGCCGACCCGGCCGACATCGCCGCCGCCACCGCCGTGCAGGACGCGCTCACCCTCTCCGCCGGGTCGGCCGAGCCGCTCGTGATGCCCGACTACGACGTGGCCTCGTTCGACGCGGTGCGCGAGGCCCTCCTCGCGCTCGGCCGCACGCTGTCCGGCACGGCACGGATGTTCGGCAGGAAGGAGTCCGTCGACCCGGTTCGCCATCTCATCGGTACCGCGGTCGGCTGGGGCGGCCTCCCCGAGGAGGAGGCGTTCTACCTGATGGTCGAGCCGGGCATGCCGGTAGGGGAGTACCGGATCGTGGTGCGCGACGTGCCCGTGGACGCGTTCTGGTCGATCTCCCTTTACAACGCGAAGGGGTTCTTCGAGCCAGGCGACGAGGGCGGGTGCAGCGTCAACGGCGTGACCGCCCGCAAGGAGGCTGACGGCCCGGTCATCGTCCACTTCGGCGGGTGTCGCGACGGTCGGCCGAACTGCCTGCGTCTCATGGACGGCTGGAACTACGCGGTCCGCCTCTACCGACCGCGACGCGAGATCCTCGACGGGACCTGGAGTTTCCCCACCCTGGAGCCGGTCGGCTGACTGCGGCCGCCGGCATGCGATGCGTCGCATCCGGCGGTCGAGACGCGCGGTCTTTCGCCTGTGGTGCAGAGCACAGGGCGACGGCAGGTTGGCAGGCTCGTCGCTCCCGCCGTGCACCTTCGGCACGATGTGGTCGACGTCGGTCGCTGGGTGCCCTCAGGGCCGGGTTTCCGCGGCCCGCTTCCAATCGAGCGTCGAATGGCGCCGCAGTTGCTGCCCTCGACGCCTTCGCCACTCCGCCCCGTGCCCGCATTGCGTCGTCGTGCCGCCCCTCCCCGCGGCGCTCCGCCTGACGGCGATGGCTCGCATCGGCCCAGTTGCACCGGCCCCATCGGTGAGTCAGACTCCCGTGTACATCCGGTCCGAGGGGGGACGGAGCCGCACGCCAGGTGTCGTCGCACGCGACACGACGAAGGCACACCCCCAGCGGAGGAGCATCCCATGAACCAGCGACTCGGCATCGCGTCCAGCCTCGCCCTCGGCGCCTCGCTCATCCTCGCCGCCGGCGCCTCGGCGCAGATGTCCCCGCATCCCGCGCACATCCATGCCGGCAGCTGTCCGGCACCCGGAGATGTCGTGGCACCCCTGTCGGACGTGTCCTTCGACATGAACGTCGATGGTGCTGCCACGGCGGGTGCCGCGCCGGTCGGCCAGGCATCGGCCATCCCGGTCGAAGCCAGCGTCACGACCGTGCCCCTGGCCCTCGCCGACATCGTGGCCGGCGAGCACGCCATCAACGTCCACGCCAGCGCGGATGACCTCGGCACCTACATCGCCTGCGGCGACATCGGAGGCACGACGATCGGCGAAGGCGACCTCCCCATCGGCCTCGGAGAGCTGAACGACTCGGGCGCCAGCGGTGTCGCCTGGCTGCACGACAACGGCGACGGCACGACGACCGTGTCCGTCTTCCTCGTGCCCCCCGCCGACGCCATGTCCGCCTCCGTGCCCGCGGTCACGGACGAAGCGGTCGCCATCAAGGACTTCGCATTCTCGCCCGCTTCGCTCGACATCGGCATCGGCACGACCGTGACGTGGACGAACGAGGACAGCACACCGCACACCGCGACCGCGAGTGACGGCTCCTTCGACAGCGGGGTCCTCGCCCAAGGGGACACCTTCAGCCAGACCTTCGACACGGCCGGCACGTTCGACTACATCTGCAAGATCCACCCGAACATGAAGGCCACTATCACCGTCAGCTAGCGTCTGGGGCTGGCCGCACCCCCACACCTGACCGCGTCCACTCGCCCGCACCCTCAAGGCGAAGCCGCCTATGACGTTGTGCATGCGCCGAGGATGCTGCGGACGTTGCGCCACGTGTCACGTTTAGGAAGCATCACTTGGCAGGTGTGCAAATCAGGAGCACGGTGACGACCCCACAAGCGGACCGGCAGGCGTCAAGACCTGCCCTCCGGGGTCATCCCTGAGGAGGCATCCCATGCGCCGACCGTCGGCCGCACGTTCGATCTTGGCTGTGAGTGTCCTGGCGATGACGATGTCCGTCCACCTCCCCGGTCTACGGGGCGGTCAGGCGGGCGTCAGGCGGGGACCAAATGGGTGTTCGCGAAAGCCAACGAAGTTGCGCTGTCTCCGTCCTCCACGCATTCGCCCGACCCAAGGACAACTTGGCCCGGGTCCCCTGCCGGAGACCCGGGCCAGTCCTGCGTCATGCGATCTGAGGCACCCGCCCCCAACTCGCATCCCTCATCTGGGGATGCTACCCAGAGGTGAGCGAGAGTCCTCGTGCGGCTACCTCGAGAAGGCGTTCCAGGGGTTGCCGTGCATGAGCTTGGTGATGAGCTCTTCCGAGAAGCCGGCGTCTCGCATGGCGGGCACGAACTCCCCGGGCACCGAGTCATAGTCCTGTGCCAGGTCCCCAACGCTCGTCCAGACGCCGTCGACCTCTTCGATCTCGAAGCCGGCCGGCTGGCCCGGATCGAACCATCCGGTGTCCGCGCCGATGATGATCTGGTCCTCGTAGCCGGCGTCGACGAACTTCGAGATCCAGTCGATGTTCATGTCGTAGGCGCCGACCCAATCGGTCCAGTAGCGGCTGCCGATACCGTCCAGGCTGACGTAGGCTCCACGGTCCAGCGCCGCCATGAGGTACTCGATGCCCGGGTCGGCTCCGATGCGTTCACCGCCCTCGAGCTTCGCGCCCTCGGCCACGGCGGTGACCATCGAATGGACCCAGATGAACCGCACCTCATCCTGCGGGCAGCCGAACGATGTGAGTGCATCCATGACCGAGAGCGCCGTCGGCCCGGCGGTGATATGGCTGGCGATGGCCGAGCCCGTTTCCTTCGCCACCGTGCAGGCTGCCTCCAGGATCTTGCGCTCCGTGAGGGTCATGCCCGTGTCGTTCTGCGAGAGCTTGATGAACCCGGCTGGGATACCCGTGTCGGTCACGCCGTCAGTCAGCTCTGTGCGCAGGAAGTCCGCGATCTCGTCAACGGTGGCGGTGTACGCCCAGTCAGGCATGTATGGCTCGCGGTAGATGCCAGTCACCAGCATCGTCGGCAGCCCCACCTCGTCGGCCACGTACTTGACGATGTCGGGCCGCCGGCCGACGCCCTCGGGCGTGAACTCGATGAAGGTGCCGATGCCCAGCGCCTTGGCTGACTCGAGCCATGGCCGAAGGACCTCGAGGACGATTTCCGGATCGGCCTTGAGATAGGCCACCGGCGGCACTGCGCCGAGCTCGACGAACATGTGGTGATGGGCCAGGACGTCACCGATCTCGCTCTCGGCCAGCGGTCCGGCCGTCGTGTAGAAGACCGGCCCGCTCTCATCTTGGGCGCTCACGGCGCCCACGCCGACCGTCGCGAGCACCAGTGCCGCGCCGATGACGCTCACGGATCGCGATGCTCTCATCCCGTCTCCTCCTGCCTGCTTAGCCGAACGACCGCCAGACCGGCGCCGTGCGGGCCCTTGGAGGTTCGGGAGAGGCGAGGCTGAGCGCGCCGCCATCGTCGAGCTCCCCGGTGCACCTCGAGCGGCTTTCGGCCTGTGGCGTGACCCTAGTCCGCTTTGGGTCGCGCTCTCGTTCATCCAGCCGTCACGTGATTGGTGGCCCAATCATCGATTATCGATGGTAGGTAGGGTCGGTCCACGCGTCAAGGACTGGATCCGGTGAGCCGTTTGGAAGCGCGACCTGGCGGAATGGGCTGTCTACAACCGGCGGCTGCTCGCGGCACACGAACTCATCGCGACCGGCACCACCGGCACGCTCCCCGAGGAGGAGCTCGGGGTCGGGGTGCTGAAACTCCAGAGCGGCCCGCTGGGCGGGGACCTCCAGGAGGGACGCCGACGACAAGTACGTCCGCAACCCGGCACGGCTGTGAGTGAGCGATGAGGCGGACTACCTCCTCTCCGCGTACGGCGACCACCTGCGGGCCCGCACGGCGGGCAGCTCCGCGCGATCACGACGTCCCCGTCATCCTCTGGCCGCGACTCTGGGTCCTTCTCGTTCGGTCGTGTCAGGACGCCGTCGAGCGTCATCTTCTCGCGGCGGGGCCCCTCGACATGCGATGCCAGCTTCAGGGCGGAGCGGTTGGCGTCACGCGGCGTGTACGGGCCGAGAAGGGTGACATCGTGGCGGACGCGCACCTCGCGACCCTGCCGGGTGACGACGAGCGGGAGTACGGGTCGCTCCTGGTGTCTCTCCGCCGGTCGTGAAGGAGGGTTGACCCTCAGGCGTACCCTGTGCGCATCGCGATGATCGCGACCGCCGTCCAGACAGGCACTCCCGCTGAACGATGAGAGCGCCTCGGGCGGCGCCCCATGGGGGGACAGGAGAGGAGTCAGCCCCATGCGGCGCCTTGTTCCCACCACCTTCGTCTTGGCGGCCCTGCTGCTCGCTGCGGTGGCCGCCGCCCCCGGCGTATCGGCCCAGGACACGGCTGAGCACCCAGCCATCGGGACCTGGGTCATCGACTCGTCGCCGGACGATCCGTCCAACCCACTTGAGCTGGCCACCATCGCGCCCGGCGGCATCATCATCAACGCCTTCCTGGATGGGACCGCCTACGGCTCGTGGGCAGCGACCGGCGACCAGACGGCCGACGCGACCTTCGTGACTCCGGCCAATGACCCTGAGGCTGGATTCCTCGGGTTCTTCACGGTCCGCACCAGCATCGAGGTGGCCGAAGACGGCCAAAGCTTCACCGGGACCTACACCATCGAGTATCCAGCTGCCATGGCTGAGGCCATGGGTATGCCCGTGGGCCAGGCCGGTCCGGGCGACGTGACCGCCCAGCGCGTCGTCGTCGAGCCGATGGGCGTGCCGGTCGGTCCCATCCCGGAGGAGGCTGACACCGATCAGCCGGCGCCACCGCCGACCACGGAACCGACACCCGAGGGCTGACCCAGAGCCGACGCTCGGCGTCTGCCTGGACTTAGCCCATCGGCATGCACTTCGGCGTCGGGGTTCAGGTTGGGCGCCACTATTCCTCCTGCACCTGCCGCGCACGGTGTCCCCTGTGTGTCGCGGGCTGGCCCGTCCCACGGGGCAGGCCGCTGCGTTCATGTGGGCCAAGTCCCCTCTGGACGCTGCTGGGCGCGTGCCTCATCATCCCGTGATCCGGTCGCACCGGGCGGTGAGATGCGCCGCCCGCGACGACCGCCAACTGGGGGGAAGAGAGGAGTCTCCCCATGCGGGCACCCCGTCCCAGCCTCGGTCTCGGATCGCTCCTGGTCGCGATCGTCGTCCTCGCCTTGGGGGTCGGCACGGTATATGCCGCCATCCCCAACGGCAACGGCACGTACCGCGCCTGTTTGGTCAAGAACACCGGGGCCGTGCGGCTCATCAACTATCCCAAGGTCAGCTCCTGCCCTCAGGGGCAGAAGCTGATCAGCTGGAACGCCAAGGGTCCGGCCGGTCCGGCGGGCGCTCAAGGTGCCCCGGGACCCAGGGACCCCAGGGACCCCAGGGACCAGCTGGCCCTGCTGACTGGAACGCCATCCCCAACAAGCCTGCCGGCTTCGCCGACGGCGTGGATAACGAGGGCGTCACGGCGGTCAAGATCAGGACGGTCACGTCCACGACACCTGTGACCATCGCTTCAAACAGCACCGGCTCAGACACCGCGGACTGCCCGGCGGGCTTCCTCGCCGTGGGGGGCGGACACGGCCTCAGCGGCCAAGTCGACTTGATCGTGTACCGATCAGAGGCCCTGGATGCAGATACCTGGATCGTGAGCGGCTACAAGACGACTCTGGGGGCATCGAGTGCCAACCTCACCGCGCAGGTCACCTGCATGCGAGCCGAGCCTGCGGGACTCGTGATCGCTGCCAAGAACAGCCAATTCGGGCCGAAGAAGCCACACGTGACCAAGCCCAAGTGACCTCTAGTAAGTCATAGCTCGAAGGCCCGTCCCTGTGAGGACGGGCCTTCTCCACGAACCGCGCACGTAACTGGGCTGCCCAGATGAGTCGGCTGAACACGGTGATGACCGCGACCACCAAGGATGTCGATGGCCAAGTAGAAGTCCCCACCTGTGGCCACCCGAAGCCCCCGCCCTTGGTGGGTCGTCTCAGACTGCGGTTGGCACTCCAGCCCCTCTCGCCCCGACCATCCGTATCTATCGCGCCCGCGGCCATCTTGACGGTGTGAGCAGCGGCGCGGGGCCGACCGCAGCCGACCAACCGTGAGCATCGGCCTCGGGCGTCGGGTGGACGGCGGCCGACTTCACTCCCAGAGCATCTGCTCCTCCTGACCAAATAGGTACTCTAGAACTCATACTTTGACGCCGACTGCACCGGGGCCCATACTCGCCCTCGCACGCGCACGCTTGTGGGCAGCACAGGCCCGCCGTCTCGACGGTCCGTCGGCCCTCCGACTGCCGCTGCGGCAAGAGGACCCACACCGTGAAACGTCCCTTCAGCCGAGGCATCAGGCTCGTCGTCTGCGTCAGCCGCAGCGATGGCGGTCGTCACCGCGGGCACGGCGTCGGCATCGCTGGCGCAGAGCGCCGGTCCCTCAGGCAGCCCGGCCATCGTCCAGCCATGGCGGACCGTCGAGTCGGGCACGTGTGACCCCTCGTTCACGAAGCTCTGGGCTGACCAGGGCCTGTGCAGCACGGTCGCGGTCGCCCAGTGGGTCGGCATCCCGTACACCCCGCCGGTCGATTGCGGGGGTGTCCAGTGCCAGCTCCCGATGGACATCTCCGCTCCGACCTCGGGCGGTCCATGGCCCATCGTCGTGGTCCTGCCGGGTGGGCCGGGTGCTCCGAGCGAACTCTACCCTGCCTTCTTCGCTCCCTTCGCGGCGGCCCTTGCCGGGCAGGGCGCGGTCGTGATGGTCAGCGGCTGGCGGGAGGGCAGTGACTATGGCGGCGGCTATCCCACCTCCTTCGCGGACGTCGCCTGCGCCATCGGCGTCGCGCGTGAGATCGGGCCGGAGTACGGCGCGGATCCCGACCATGTCACCCTCGTTGGCTTCTCGACCGGTGGCTGGCCCGCCATGGTGGTCGGCGTCACGCCGTCCGCATTCGTCCCGGAGGAGGGGTCCTGCAACGCGACGGCGGGACTCGCTCCGGCCGGATGCGGCCGTGAGCATGGGTGGGGTGATCGACGAGGTCACCGGGCAGGAGGATGGCCGCGGGTACGTCGTGGGGTTCCTGGGCGGGGACCAGCAGACGCACCCCGACGCCTGGGCCGCCTCCGACCCGTTCGCCCTCGTCGAACGATACCCCGCTGGACCCGATGCCATCCCCTTTCTGCTCATCCACGGCGCCGACGATTCCTGGGCGCCCGAAGGTCTCCGAGTCCTTCCAGGCCGCTCTCGTGGCGGCCGGCTACGACAGCCGACTGCTCACGATCCCCGAGACCGGACATCTCGAGACCCTGGCCCGCAAGGACTCGATCGACGCGATCATGAAGATCGCGAAGGGGTCGTAGGCCAGGACCATGAAGAAACGCCGAAACCCGTCCGCTCGCACACGGGATCCATGCGGCGTGAGCGGGGGCCGTCGACCCGCCGTCGAGGTGCCCGACCCTCGCCCCGAGCAGCGCCCGGACGGGATGCGGTGCGACATCGCCCGGTCCCTTGCCCCCGGTCGGCTGCGTCACGACCTCTTCACAGCGATGGCCCGGGCCTAGCCCGTCCGAGCTGGCTCACTCTCATCGAGGAGTCCCCCAATGCGTCTGTCCTTCAGGGCCGCCGTCGGCGAGCCGACTGTGCGACTCGCCTATCTCATGGTCCTGACGCTGCTCACGGGGCTGGCCGCCCTGGGCGGGGTGGCAGCTGGCGCATCGCCGATGCCCGACCCCGCCTCGCAGCCCACTGCCTGTGCGGAGGTGGTCTGCTCCGTGGCGCCCCTCGCTGAGGGTCGCAGCGGCCATTCCGCCACCCGCTTGGCGGACGGCACCGTCCTCGTCATCGGGGGCGGTACCCAGTTCTGGACCGTCCTCCCCCTGACCGCGGAGTTGTGGGACCCGGTCTCGGAGACGTTCCGCCCCGCCGGCTCGCTGCTCGTGGGACGGCATGGCCACTCCGCGACGCTGCTTCCGGACGGCCGCATCCTGGTCGCGGGCGGGTATGCGACGCCCAGCGGGGACGCGGACGTGATCCTGGCAAGTGCCGAGGTCTGGGATTCCAGGACGGAGACCTTCAACACGACCGGGCCCCTCGCCCTCGCCCGAGCCAACCCCGGGGCAGCGCTCCTGCCCGATGGGCGCGTCCTCATCTTCGGCGGGCAGAGCGGCCCGGAAGGGATGACCGACACGAGCGAGATCTGGGTCCGGTGACGGGTACCTTCAGCCCGGGACCGGCGCTGGGCCAACCGCGTGGGGGCCTGGACGCGGTCCGCCTCGACGACGGCCGTGTGCTCGCGGTCGGCGGCACCGCGGACTATCCCGCGACCGCCGAAGTGCTCGATCCAGCCAGCATGTCCTTCACTCCGACAGGGCCGCTCAGCGTGCGGGGTGACTTCAGGACGACGCTCCTCGGTGACGGCCACGTGCTGGCGATCGGAGGGAGCGGCTCGCGGCGAGGCACCGCGGGCCAGACGTGGAGTCCGGCCACCGGGACCTGGACCGCGACAGGGTCCCCGGCGGGCACCTACTCGTCATACCAGACCCAGACCCTCCTCGACGACGGCCGCGTGCTCGTGGTCTCGGGAGGGGCCGAAGTCTGGGACCCGACGACGAGTGCCTTCGGCGCGGTCGGTCCGACGCTGCCCGCTGTCGGACAGCAGACGGCGACGCTGCTCGAGGACGGCCGTGTCCTGGTCGTCGGGGGTCAGGTCGGGGCCCTCGATCAGCACCAGGTGTGGGCCGGCTCCGCAGACGCACTGGCCGACGCCGCGATCTGGGATCTCAGGGGTGTCGCCAGCCCGCTCGTGACTGCACCTCCGGCGCCGTAGCCAGCCTGGCGAGCCCGGCGCGGACTGGTCATCGCGTGTGCCGAACAGAGCACGTCGACGCACTGGCGGGCGAGGGACTCCGCCCGGCTGGGACGGACGGCTCAGCGAATGGTCTCGTAACCCAGATACACGACGCCGGACCCGAACGTCCGCGTCTCGCGCAGGCGCAGGCCGATGCGGTCCCTGAGGGCCGGGAAGAAGGGCCTCCCCTCGCCGAGGATGACCGGATGCACGACCAGCCCGTACTCGTCCACGAGTCCGCGTTCGATGAACGCCGACGCCAGCGTCGCACCGGCCACTCCGAGGTCGCCAGTGAACTCGGAGCGGATCTCGGCCAGGCGATCGGCCACGTCGCCCGCGACCAGCCGGCTGCCCGGCCCGACCGCCTCCAGGGTCGTCGAGAAGACGATCCTGGGCATCGCGTTCCAGATGCGGGCGAACTCACGCTCTGTTTCTGTCACCGAAGGATCCGAGGCGGCCGTTGGCCAGTAGGCCGACATCAGCTCGTAGATCCGCCGCCCGTAGAGCTCCGCATCGAGCGACCGTGACCGCTCGTTGAACCAGCTGTGCAGCTCGTCGTCCACGAGCGACCAGTCCAGGCGGCGGTCGACGGTTTCGACGAAGCCGTCGAGTGAGACGTTCAAGGTGTAGATCAGCTTGCCCATGAGTGTGCCTCCGACGCGTAGCGGTGCCTGAAGGAGTTCCTGCGCGACATCGCCAGGGGCGGCATCGCCGGTGCCATCATTGGGCTCGTGGTCGGCGGCATCGGGGGTCTCCTCCTGATGCGGCTCGCGGCGATCCTCCAGGCTGACGCCTCGACGCCCTGACACAGAACGGCAACCGCATCGGCGACATCACGCTGGCCGGGACGCTGGCCTCTTGGCCTTCGGACTGGTCGAGGGCCTCCTCGCCGGGGACGGTCTGGGTCATCGTCAGTCCCTGGATCCTGGGACGTCCCCGGACCCGGGTGCTCCTGACCGCCGAGACCGCCATGTCGATGGGGACTCCAGTCGCCCACGCTGGTCGAGGATCAGGAGTAGCAGCCCGAGCTGGACCAGGACCCCGACAGGGCGCCCAGCTGGGACACGTAGGTATTGAGCAGACCCCCAGCCACCAGCCCGGCCAGCACCGCGTACTGGGCGACGGCCATGCCCGAGGGATGACGTCCGACCAGGCTGAGCACGAGCGCCATCCCGTTGGCCACGCCGACGGCCACCCACACGAGCCCGAGCAGCAGCACCCAGACGGGCTCGGAGGGGTACTCGATGGGGCCGACCGCGACCTGGGGGATGGAGGCCACCTCCCCGGACAGGACGACCACGGCGAGGAGCGCGCCCATCGCCGCTGCGAGCGCCGAGAGAAGCAGGCCGACCCGGATGAGCAGGCGCTCGAGCCGGTCGGGCAGCAGTCGGTTCAGCCACCGGCGGGCATCGCCACGCTCGACCCATCCGGGCTCGGCCAGGCGCGCCGCCGTGTCCGGCGAGCCGAGCAGGTCCAGTAGTTCGCCCGACAGGTCGGTGGCGTTCGGCACAGCCCCGACAGCGCGGAGGCGGGTCACGGCACGGTCCCGGTCGGTCGTCGACAGGCGCCCGTCCGCCAGGTCTCGGACCGCCTCGATGGCGCCCTGCACGGCCACCTCCAGGGAAGGTCGATCGTCCCGGCGCACGCGCAGCCAGACGAGCACCAGGAGGAGCGCAGCGCCGTAGATGATGGGTGCCGCCGGCGCGAAGAAGTAGTCGTTCGACTCGGTGATGAACTTGCCCACCTCGTCGATGAACAGCCCGACCCCGATGCCGGCCGCGAGCGACGACAGGATGAGGGCTCGCCGCCCGACGAACACCTGGGGCAGAAGCGCGGCCACGACCAGCAGGAGGCCGCCCCAGAGCATGTGCGCGACGTGCAGGCCTCCGCCGCCGACCTTGGGGTAGCCCGCGGAGTCCAGGTAGACGCGGACCGCCATCACGGTCACCGCGAACGAGGCGATCGTCAGCAGCAAGTACCGGGAGCCGCGGTCGCGGCGGATGCCGATCAGTGGGTCTCTCATGTTTCACTCCCCGGTCAGCGGAACGCGCGCACGCCGCCATGCGCGCTCGGTTCGGTGATGATGGCCCAACCGTCGCGCCACGTGCCGATCCGGGCTACCGTGCGGCCTCCCCCAGCGCGACGACCGCGGATGTCAAGCTGCCGACCGAGTCGATGTCCACCGAGGACGCGACCGCCGCATTCTTGAACTCCTCTGCCATCCATCCCGTCAAACCAGGCAGAGCGGGAGGCGACGCGGCGCGGCCCACACCCTGGCCGCCGGGACCGTGCCAAGCCACTGGCGGACCCGACCCGCTGGACAGTGGGGGAAGTCCCATGAAGAAGCTCGCAGCCCTCTGTGGGGCCGTGCTCCTGACCCTGGTGCTGGCGGCGCCAGCGGCGGCGAACCAGAAGGTGTACATCGACGAGCTCTCGGGACCGTGGGACTGGGAGTCTCCGGTCACGGACTTCGGGTGGGCGTGCAGCGAGCCGGTCTACATCGGCGCGTACGGCACGTCCGACCTCTGGCTCTGGTATGGCAACGACGTCGATGTCACGAAGAAGGCGGAGTACATGCCGGACGGCCGCGCGTGGCCGTGGATCGACGCCCTGACGAAGGACCGGGGTGTCGCCTACGCCAGCACGGGTCAAGGCATGACCGGCACGGTCGTCTCGGCCAAGTACGGCTCCACGACGCGCGGCTACGACCACCACCTGGGCGACCCGTATCCCTTCGACGTCCCGTACCCGCCGGGCGTCGACCTCGAGACATGGCGGTTCTCAGTGGAGGGCCTGACCTTCAACCTCCGTGGTCCCGGCGGTGTCATCTACCACGAGGCCGGTCACGGGACCGGGACCGCCACGGTCATCGAGCAGAACCACCAGCCGGAGGGTGATGAGGTCGCCTACGAGCCCGACCCGAACGGCCCGAGCGGCACGTCGCGGTGGAACGACCCGAAGCTCTGCGAGGCGCTTGGGCTGGAGTACCTCGGCCCGATCGAAGACTGATCGACCAGGCGGCCTGGACGAAGAGGCCCGTCCTCGAAGGGCGGGCCTCCGCTTGCGCTTCACCCGCAAACCATGGCCGGGCAAATCGGCGAAACCCGGCCGCGTGTCCACGAGATACGCGGCGTCTGCGAGGACGCACGCACCGAGAACCTGGGTACCCACCGGCGGTCTGTGGCTTGCGTTGTCGTCGCCGCGCCTGCCTGTCTCGACCACGTACGACCGCCAGCGGTGGTCGTTCTCCGCGTCTGCGACGAACGCGAAGACCTCCTCCGCCGCGCGGTCGATGTGGATGCTGCCGCCGCCCTTCGCCGCCCGCCCTTCCCGTCGACGACCGGGTCAGTCGTTGACGATCCCGGCCGAGCAGAGGGCTGCCGCCTCCGCAGTCCCCGCCACGGCAAGCTGGTTGTGCTCACCCGGCACGCCCTTGTGGACGAGCACGTGGAGCGGGTGGAGCCGGTCGGGCGCCGGGGCGATGTCGACGTTGGGGTTGTGGTCGAAGACGGCCATCGGGAGGGTCACGTCCTCCTCGCCGCCGTTCGCGGCCAGCAGGACGCACTGGCCGTTGCCGATCGCCATCACGTGGGTATGGCTCGCAAGGGCCGGCGTGGCCGCGAGGGCGAGCAGGAGACCGGCAGCGGCGGCCGGGACGACGAGACGCTTCACAGGGACGCTCCTTCGAGGGTGACGGGGGCGGGACCGGTGACGCGGAGGGCGCTGATCCCGAGGGCGATCCATCCGGCGGGGAACGCGACGATGGCGGCGACCACCGGGACCATGAGGACGGGCGACGACAGTCCGCCGCTACCGACCCCGAGCAGCGCCACGATCACGAGCACGGCGCCCCCCGCGAGGATGGCGGATGCCCCGCGGGAGAGGCTGCGCGCCCGCCAGGTCGCCACGGCGAACAGGACGGACCCGAGCACCATCGTGACCACCGCGAGGGACTCCAGCATCCACGGGCTGATGCCGCCGATCAGGACGGCTTCGGTGTTCCCACCCAGCGCGATGGCGGCGTACGCGAACAGGCCCATCACCGCCCCCAGCGCGGGGATGACGAATGCTGCCCAGGTGAGGACGGGGTGGCGTCGCGCCTGGAATGCGCTGAGGCCGACGAGCGCGACGAGGGTCATGAGCGTTGCCCCGACGATGGCATAACCGAGAAGCGGTGAGCCGCCCTCGCGCCCGTCGTTGATGGCATTGCCCGCGAGGACGATGAACCAGAGGATCCCGCAGACGATCGCGGCGTACCCCCCGATACGAAGAGACATGGCGAACCCCTTTGCGTGTTGGGACGCGGCGCCGAAGCCGCGGAGATGCAGACGGGCGTCGAGCGCGCCGAGGAGTACGTCGGCCACGTCGAATGGGCCGAGCGGCCGCTCCTCGAGGACCGCGGCGAACTCGTCGCCGTAGCGTGCCCTCCAGCGCGCCGGGTAGAGGTGCAGGAGCAGGGCGATCATGGGACGCATCGCCGGTCAGCCTGTCGGCTTGCCGAGCCGCCGGAGGCCGAGCTGCGCGAACTCGGAGAGCTCGTGGAGTTGCTCGGCCAGGATCGTGGCGCCCACCGCCGTCAGCCGGTACGGCCGACGGCGGTCGACAGGCGCCAGGGCTTCGATCAGGCCGCGCTCCTCCAGGCGGGCGAGCGCGGCGTACAGGGTTCCCGGCCCCAGCGGCCGGCCCGTGCCGGCCTCCACGTCGGCCATGATCGCGTAGCCGTGCTTCGGCCCGTCACTCAGGCTGACGAGGATGAAGAGCGCTGGCTCGGCGAACCGGCCGAGCTCGGGGATCCGGGGCTGCATGGATGAGGCCTTTCTAACGGTTGACGATATATCGTGGTGCGATATATAGTCGGCCCGGCCGCACCTGTCAAGACCCCGAGAGCGCCGCGATCGTGGCGAGCGGGCTCCTCGTCGCGGCCATGCTCGGCGTGCTGACATCCCTCCCGCATCTCTCCCGTGCGCTCGGGGCACCGTTCTGACCCACCAAGCGGCGTCGAGGGTCATCGGTCAGAGCGGCCATGCCCATGGCGTCAGCCCTCGGCCGCCGCGGTCGACGGAGCCTCGTCGCTCATGAGAACCGGTCCCTATCCTGTGCGGATGTCGCCACCACCCGCGCCGCGCGGGCCCCGAAGCTTGGGCACCGTGCCGCCGGGCCTGCTGGTGATCATCGCGGCGATATCCGTGCAGGTGGGCGCTGCGGTGGCGTCCGGGCTCTTCGACACCTACGGGCCGATCACCATCGTGGCTCTCCGCCTCGTGTTCGGGGCCGCGCTGGTGGTGGCCGTCCGGCCACCACGCCTGCGTTCCGCGCCCGGGAGTGCCTGGCGCAGCGCCATGGCGCTGGGACTGATCCTGGCCTTGATGAACACCAGCTTCTACCTGGCCATCTCGCGCATCCCCCTGGGCGTGGCAGTCACGATCGAGTTCCTGGGCCCGCTCGCGGCGGCCGTCCTGGGGTCGAGACGCTGGCTCGACCTGGCCTGGGTGGCGCTGGCGGCTGCTGGGGTCTGGCTGCTTGCTGGCGCCGGGCTCGAGGCGGACGATCTGGCTGGCGTCGCGGCCGCAGCCTTCGCCGGCGCCTGCTGGTTCGCCTTCATCCTGGTCGGTGGCCGGGTCGCTCGGGACTGGCCGGACGGGCGAGGCGCGGGGGCAGCGATGACGTTCTCAGCGCTGCTCATCATCCCGGTCGTCGCGGTGCTGGGCGATCCCGGCGCCATCGCGGCCTCCCCGTGGGTCCTGGCGGCGGGACTGGTCATCGGCCTGTTCAGCAGCGCGGTGCCCTACACCTTGGAGGTGGCTGCGCTGGGCCGGATGCGGCCCGCCACCTACGGGATCCTGGTGAGCCTGGAGCCGGCCTTCGCGGCCATCGCCGGGTTCCTCCTGCTGGCCCAGCCCCTCACCCCGACCGAGCTGCTGGCCATCGGCTTGGTGATGATCGCGAGCATCGGGGCGAGCTTGGCCGCCCGCTCCATCCCGGAGCCTCCGGGCGAACTGGGCGCCTGAGCCGGTCCGGCGCGCCTGCAGGTCGGCCAGTGCGATCCCCAGAGGCGCTCTCGAAGCAGGTCCTTCTACGCGCCGGCATCGAGTGGGTGGGCCCAGCGGAGGCTCCGAAATCGGGCGAAGCCCCGCTCGGCGCTGTACCAGGTCGCACCGCTCTCCACGGCGACGGCCGCGTGATAGGCGTCGGGGACGTCGTTGCCGTGGGCACCGATCTCGTGGCACAGGTCCATGAAGATGCCCCAGTGGCGCTCTCCTGGGCTGACCAGAACGGCGTTCGGCGACGCACGCAGCGCCTCGACGAAGTCGACCGCCGTCGCCAGGGGCGTCGGCTCCCTGAAGACCCGGTGGTGGGTCACGATCGTCAGGAACCCGGACAGGACGAGGCTGGACAGCGCGAGCGGCTCGTCGTCGCGGCGGACCCGCTCCAGCCAGGCGCGGTACCTGTCGTGGTCCGGGCTTTCAGGCCGGTGGGCGTAGACGAGGACGTTGACGTCAACGCATCGCATCGAGCGGGACGTCCTCGTCCATGGCCCGGGCGACCGATCGGTTCGATGTCAGGTCCACCCCGGGCATGACCCCGCTTCCCCCATACACGGGGAGCGCCGGCATCGCGACCTCGTTTCGCTTGGGCTGGAATGCGAGCTGGACGGCGTCTTCGATGACCTGGCCGATCGTCCGGTCCGACCGGTCGGCCACCTGCTTCACCCGGCGATAGACCTCGTCATCGATCCGAATCGTCGTCCTCATGCGAGCATCGTAGCATCAGCCACAAGCATCTTGGTGCTCGACGTTCACTCGACGGCCGTGGCCTCCCTCCTGACGGCCTGATCGAGGCGCTCTCAGGCGCGCTGCAGCCGGATGCGCCAGGCTTCCGGCCCGCGCTCCAGGTACTCCACGCCCAGTCCCTCGCCGTAGCGGTCGCGTGCCTGGTCAAGCAGCGGGAGGGGATCGATGCGGGGCCACGAGCACCATGGCGGCGCCGCCGGTCAGCGAGTCGAGCGCCCCGAAGATGGCCGCGTGCCGGATAGCGGGCGGGATGGTCCGGGCATCGAGCACGGGGTCCGCAGAGGCGGTGGCCTCCGAGCATGTGCACCCCGTGTGGGCACCCGCGTGGGGATGGGTGGGCAGCGCTTCAGGCACGTCGATGCTCCTCGGGGGTGGGATGGGACGTTGCGACCCGATGGTACCGGAGCGTCGCCAGGGAGTGCGACCACCGTCTGCCGCGCTCACCTTCGACCGACATCAGGCAGACGCTGCGCGCGCGATGGGCTTGACCGTCGAGGGGGCGTGACCGGCGCAGCACCCGCTTGCTGAGTGGCTCCGCTCGCGCGGTCTCGGACCAGCTTGTGGCGTGGTGACCGATGGCCGGCCGGGCTGGGCGCTTCGGCCTGCGCGCAGGTCGGGCGTGACAAGGTAGCCTTCTCAAACGATGAGCGGAGCACTACGAGATGGGCCGGTCGAGGCTGCGTTGGGCACTGAGCCGCGAGTTGCCCGTGCGTTCGAGGTCGATGGCGTTGTGCAGGGCGTCGGCTTCCGGCCGTTCGTCTACCGCCTCGCGCGTGAGCTCGAGCTCGACGGCGAGGTGCGCAACGCCGCCGGCCGGGTGGAGATCGAGGCCGCGGGCAGCGTGCCGAACCTGGAGGCGTTCGCGCGCCGCCTGCGCGAGGATGCGCCTCCGCGGTCGCGCGTGGAGCGGGTCATCGTGCGCGACCTTGGCGATGATGAGCCGGATCCCGCTCGCTGGTTCCGGCTTCAGCGTCACCGAGAGCACTGCTCCCGCGTCAGGCGTCCGCCTCTTCCCGCCCGACATCGCCACCTGCGACGCCTGCCTGGCCGAGCTGTGGGACCCGGCCGACCGGCGCCACCGCTACCCATTCATCAACTGCACCGACTGCGGCCCGCGCGCCACGATCATCGAGGAGCTGCCCTACGACCGGGCCCAGACCTCCATGCGCGAGTTCCCGCTCTGCCCGCCCTGTGAGACGGAGTACCGGGATCCCGGCGACCGTCGCTTCCATGCCGAGCCGGTGGCCTGCCCGACCTGCGGACCCCGGCTGGGCTGGCGGCACAGCGATGCCGCTGCGCTGAGCGCCGTGGGCGAGGGCGCGTTGGCCAGGGCCGTCGATGCCATCGCGAGCGGCAGCATCGTGGCCGTCAAGGGTCTCGGCGGCTACCACCTCGCCTGCGACGCTACCGACCCGGCCGCCGTGGCCAGGCTGCGCGACCGGAAGCGGCGCTGGGCCAAGCCGTTCGCGGTCATGGTGCGGGACCTCGCCGCAGCGCAGGCGCTTGCCCGGGTCGCGCCTGGTGAGGCGGAGCTGCTCACCTCGCCCGCTCGACCGGTCGTCCTTCTCCGCCTGCGGGCGGACGGCAAGCCGGCGCTTGCCCCGGGCGTGACCGGCGGTGACCGGCGCGTGGGCCTCTTCCTCCCCTATACGCCACTCCACCATCTGCTCCTGGCGGACCTGGGGCGGCCCATCGTCCTGACCAGCGGGAACCTGTCGGACGAGCCACTGGCCATCGACGACGATGACGCGCTCGACCGGCTCTCGGGGATCGCCGACGCCTTCCTCGTTCACGATCGGCGCATCCGCGCGCGCTATGACGACTCGGTCACGCGCCTCGTGGGCAGCGGGACGACCGCACGCGAGTCCATCGTCCGGCGCGGCCGAGGCTACGCCCCGGACCCGCTGCCGCTGCCGCTGCCGTTGCCGGAAGGTACGACGGTGCTGGCCGCCGGGGCCGAGCTGAAGCACACCTTCACGTTGGCGGCCGGGAGCCGTGCGCACGTGGCTCCGCACACGGGGGACCTGGAGGACCTGCTCACGCACCAGGCCTTCGAATGGAACCTCGCCCACCTGGAACGACTGCTCGCCCTGGAGCCGACGTGGGCGGCGCACGACCTCCATCCGGCCTACCTGTCCACGCAGTACGTGACCCGCCGGTTCCCCGCCGCGCGCCGCCTGGCCGTGCAGCACCACCACGCCCACGTGGCCTCATGCGCGGCTGAGCACGGTGTGACCGGTCGCTTCCTGGGCATCGCCTATGACGGCCTGGGCATGGGCGACGACGGGACCTTCTGGGGTGGCGAGCTGCTGCTGGCCGACCTGGGTGGATACCGGCGGCTGGGACGCTTCGGGCTGGCACCCATGCCCGGCGGGGCCAGCGCGGTGCGGCGACCGTATCGCATGGCACTCGGCTACCTCCTGGCGCCGGAGGGCGGCCCCGGACCGCTCGGGCCGGCGGTGGACGACGGCCTCGCCAGTGCGTTCCTGGGGCGCCTGGACCCCCGCGAGGTCGATGTCGTTCGCCTGCAGCTGGCGCGGAACCTGAACGCCCCCATGGCCTCGAGCGCAGGCCGCCTCTTCGATGCCGTCAGCAGCATCCTGGGCATCCGCGACGTGGCCGAGTACGAGGCGCAGGCAGCCATCGAGCTGGAGATGGCTGCCGACGAGGCGGAGCAGGGCCAGCTTCCGTGGCGACTCGACCACCGTGACGGCCTGCTCATCTTCGACCCTCGCTCCACGCTCCTGGCCCTGCTGGAGGGCGTGGCGACCGGCACCAGCGTCGCGGTCCTGGCGGCGCGCTTCCAGCGCACGGTGCTGGAGGTGACCAGGGAGCTCTGTCGCGAGTCGGGCCGGGAGACGGGGATCGGGGTCGTCTGCCTCTCGGGCGGGGTGTTCCAGAACGGCTGGCTCGCGGACGCGCTGCTGCGCGACCTGGCCAGCGACGGATTCGAGGTCCATATCAATGAGCGGGTGCCGGTCAATGACGGCGGCATCAGCTATGGTCAAGCCGCGGTGGCCGCGGCGCGGCTCGGCGGACAAGCCGGGTCGGTCTGAGACAAGGAGGACGAGCGCCATGTGTCTGGGCATCCCCGGCAAGGTCATCGAGATCCGTGACGAGGGCGGCCTGCGCATGGGCCGCGTCGACTTCGGGGGTGTGCGCAAGGAGGCCTGCCTGGCCTATGAGCCGGACGTCGAGCTCGGGGACTACGTCATCGTCCACGTGGGCTTCGCCATCAGCCGGGTGGACGAAGAGGAGGCCCTCAAGACGCTGGAGATGCTCGAGTCCATGGGCGACCTGATGGCCCAGGAGCTGGCCACCATGGGCCCCGGCATGGACGCACCGGCGGTCGTCGACGATCCCGTCCACGAGCCATCCGGGGGGCCTGCCCCGGTCCCTGGTGGGGGCGCCAGGTCATGAAGTACCTGGACGAGTACCGCGACCCCGTGCTGGCCAGGAAGCTGATGGCCGAGATCCACCGTGTCACCACGCGACCCTGGACGCTGATGGAGGTCTGCGGTGGCCAGACCCACACCATCGTCAAGCAGGGCATCGACGAGATGCTGCCCGCCGGCGTGCGCATGATCCACGGCCCCGGCTGCCCGGTGTGCGTGACGCCGCTGGAGCAGGTGGACAAGGCGCTGGCCATCGCGGCGCGCCCGGACGTCATCTTCACCAGCTACGGCGACATGCTGCGGGTGCCCGGTACCAGCACGGACCTGCTGGCGCTCAAGGCGCGCGGCGCTGACGTGCGGATCGTCTACTCGCCGCTCGATGCCGTGCGCATCGCGCGCGCCAACCCCGACCGCCAGGTCGTCTTCTTCGCGGTCGGCTTCGAGACCACGGCCCCCGCCAACGCCATGGCCGTTGCTGAAGCCGCGCGCGGCGGGCCTCGACAACTTCAGCGTGCTGGTCAGCCACGTGCTCGTGCCGCCGGCCATGACCGCCTTGCTGGAGTCGCCCAGCAACCAGGTGCAGGCGTTCCTGGCCGCTGGACACGTCTGCGCGGTCATGGGCTGGACCGAGTACGAGCCCATCGCCGCCCGCTACCGGGTGCCCATCGTGGTCACGGGCTTCGAGCCTCTCGACCTGCTGGAGGGCATCCTGATGGCCATCGTGCAACTCGAGGAGGGCCGCGCGGAGGTCGAGAACCAGTACGTGCGGGCCGTCACACGGGACGGCAACCAGTTGGCGCAGGAGACCGTGATGTCCGTCTTCGAGGTCGGTGAGCGGACGTGGCGCGGCATCGGCCCCATCCCAGACTCGGGCTATCGGCTGCGCCCGGCCTACGCGCGCTTCGACGCGGAACACAAGTTCCAGGTCGAGGGCATCCACACCCGGGAGCACCCGGCCTGCATCGCCGGTGCCATCCTGACCGGCGAGAAGACGCCGCTCGACTGCACCGCGTACGGCGTCCTGTGCAACCCCCAGAAGCCCCTCGGTGCGCCGATGGTCTCGTCCGAGGGCACCTGCGCCGCCTTCTTCTCGGCAGGACGCGGCATCGCCATGGCGGCCGGTCCGCTGCCGCTCGTGTCGCCCATCGCGGCGGCCGGAGGATCGGTCGCATGACCGACCAACGGGTGACTGCGGACTTGCCGGTCACGGCCGCGCTTCCGGACCCCATGGACATGAGCTGCCCGGCACCGATCCCGGAGGTCGGCCGGGTGCTCCTCGGTCACGGCTCGGGCGGACAGCTGTCGGCGGCGCTGATGCGCGAACTGATCGCGCCGGCGCTCGGTGGCTCGGGCGTCGGCGGGCCGCTCAACGACGCGGCCGTGGTGGAGGTCGCGGGGCAGCGCCTCGCCTTCACGACCGATTCGTTCGTGGTCAGTCCGCTGGCGTTCCCGGGCGGCGACATCGGCGAGCTCGCCGTCAACGGCACGGTCAACGACCTGGCCATGATGGGCGCCACGCCCGTGGCCCTGTCGCTTGCCTTCATCATCGAGGAGGGGTTGCCGTTCTCCGAGCTCCGTTCGATCACGGAGTCGGTGGCCCGGGCAGCCGAGCGGGCCGGTGTGAAGGTCGTCACGGGCGACACCAAGGTCGTCGGTCGCGGCGCCGCGGACGGCCTGTTCGTGAACACGTCGGGCATCGGCATCCTGCCCAGGGGTGTCTCGCCGGCCGCGGACCGGGCTCGGCCGGGCGATGTCGTCATCCTGTCGGGGCCCATCGGCCTCCACGGCGTGGCCATCATGAGCGTCCGCGAGGGTCTCGGGTTCGAGGTCGAGATCGCGTCCGACACGCAGCCCCTGGCAGCCCTGGTCGGGGCGGTGCTGGCCGTGGCGCCAGACACCCACGTGTTGCGCGACCCGACGCGCGGCGGCCTGGCTTCGACCCTCAACGAGATCGCGGCGGCCTCTGGCGTGGGCATCACGCTCGATGAGCCAGCCGTGCCCATCCCGGGGCCGGTGCGTGCTGCCTGCGAGATGCTCGGACTGGACCCGCTGCACGTCGCCAACGAGGGCAAGTGCGTCGCCGTCGTGCCTGCCGAGGACGCGGACGCGGTGCTCGCCGCGATGCGCAGCGTGCCCGAGGGCGAGGAGGCCGTGGTCGTGGGCTCCGTGGTCGCGGAGCACCCCGGCATGGTCACGATGCGCACCATCGTCGGCTCCGAGCGGATCGTGGACATGCTGGTGGGTGAGCAGCTGCCGCGCATCTGCTGAGGAGCGGCGGCGTGCTCGCTGCCGAGGGTGCGGACCGTCAGACGCGCCGCTCTGCCGTCAACCCTGGGAGGGCAGGGGAACAGTCGCGATGTGCTCGACCTGCGCCACGGCGAGCACATCCGGGTCGGCGGTGGCGATGCGGTCGCCAGGGCCGGCCGAGGCGATGAGTATCGCGTCTGCCAGCGAGATCGGCCGAGAAGCCCGGTGGTAGTGGCGGGCGCGGATCGACGCCGCTCGCTGCGCAGTCGCCAGGTCCAGCGGCACGGACCCCAGTGTGCCATCGAGGAGCGGCTCCAGGATCGCCATCGTCCGCTCGATCGGAAGCTCGTACGTGCGTGCACAGACATCCAGCGCCTCCGCGAGGTTCGCGGTCGCCACCGACGTACCGCCCTCCCGGAGCAACCCGCGGACCTGCGGTGCCGCCGGACCGCCGACCAAGAATGCCACCAGGGCGTAGGCATCCAGCAGGGTCACGGGGATCGCCTTGTGTCGGCGGTTCGCTCATCCTCGCGGGCAGCCCGGCGCAGGTGTGTCACGTCCAGCGTGCTGAACTCCCCCGCCAGCGCCCCCTCTGCGGCCGCGATCGGGTCGTCCGGGGCGGGCTCGATGACGATGCGTTCGCCCTGGTCGTCCAGCACGACGGTGGACGTTCCCCAGCGATGGCGGATGGCCGCCGGGATGGAGATCTGACCGCCCCTCGTCACGTGCATGCGAGTCCTCATGAACATGAAGACTATCATGCGGTCCAACCCAACGGAACGACACGAGTCCGCGTCGGAGACGTCGATCAGTCGACGTAATCGGCGAGGTGCTGGCCGGTGAGGGTGCTGCGGGCGGCCACGAGTTCCGCGGGCAGGCCGCTGAAGACGACCCGACCACCGTCGTGCCCGGCGCCGGGGCCGAGGTCGATGATCCAGTCGGCGTGCGCCATGACCGCGAGGTGGTGCTCGATGACGATGACCGACTTGCCCGCGTCCACCAGCCGGTCGAGCAGCCCGAGCAGGTGCTCGACATCCGCCAGGTGGAGGCCGCAGGTCGGCTCGTCGAGCACGTAGATACCGCCGTCGGTGGCCATCTGGATAGCCAGCTTGAGCCGCTGCCGCTCGCCACCGGAGAGGGTCGTGAGCGGCTGGCCCAGGCGCAGGTAGCCCAGGCCGACGTCGGCCAACCGGCTCAACACGCTGCGCGCCGCCGGGGTCTTCGCCGCCCCGCTGCCGAAGAAGTCCAGTGCCTCGCTGGCCGACATGGCGAGGACCTGGCTGATGTCCCGGCCGTCGAGCTTGTACGCCAGCACGCCGGCCTCGAAGCGCTTGCCCTCGCACTCCTCGCACACCGATTCGACGGTCTCCATGAAGCCCAGCTCCGTGTAGATGACGCCGTTGCCGTTGCAGTTCGGGCAGGCGCCCTCGGAGTTGGCGCTGAAGAGCGCTGGCTTGACGCCGTTGGCCTTGGCGAAGGCCGTCCGGATGGGATCCAGCAACCCGGTGTAGGTGGCCGGGTTGCTGCGCCGCGAGCCCTTGATGGGCGCCTGGTCGATCGACACGACCCCGGCATCTCGCGGCATCGACCCGTGGATCAGGGAGGACTTGCCCGAGCCCGCCACGCCGGTGACCACGCAGAGCACGCCGAGGGGGATGTCCACGCTGACGTCCCGCAGGTTGTGCTGGGTCGCGTGGCGGATCTCCAGGCTGCCGCTGGGCGTGCGCGTCCTCGCCTTGAGCGTGGCGCGGTCCCCGAGGTGCCGACCGGTGAGCGTGTCGCTCGCCCGCAGGCCGTCGACCGTGCCCTCGTAGCACACCGTGCCACCGTCAGCACCCGCGCCGGGGCCGAGGTCCACGACGTGGTCGGCGATCTCGATGACTTCCGGCTCGTGCTCGACCACGAGCACCGTGTTGCCCTTGTCACGCAGCCGCCGCAGCATCTGGTTCGTGCGCTGCACGTCATGGGGATGGAGGCCCGTGGTCGGCTCATCGAAGACGTAGGTGACGTCCGTGAGCGATGACCCGATGTGGCGGATCATCTTCACGCGCTGCGCCTCGCCGCCCGAGAGCGTGCCGGAGGGCCGCTCGAGCGAGAGGTAGCCCAGGCCGATCTGGACGAACGCATCGAGGCTGTGTCGCAGGTTGGCGAGCAGCGGCGCGACCGAGGGCTCCTCGAGGTCGCGGACCCAATCGGCCAGGTCGCTGATCTGCATCGCGCAGGCGTCGGCGATGCTGATGCCCCTGATCTTCGAGGAGCGGGCCGCCGCGGCCAGGCGCGTGCCATGGCACTCGGGACAGGCCGTGAAGGTGGCCGCCCGCTCCACGAACGCCCGGATGTGCGGCTGCAGCGCATCGACGTCCTTCGACAGGAACGACTGCCGGATGCGCGGCACCAGCCCCTCGTAGGTCATGTTGATGCCCGCGATCTTCATCCGCACCGGCTCCCGGTAGAGAAAGTCGTGGCGCTCCTGCTCGTTGAAGTCGCGGATGGGCTTGTCCGGGTCGAGGAAGCCGGACTCCGCGTAGAGGCGGTAGTTCCAGCCCCCGGCGTTGTAGCCCGGGATGGTCAGGGCACCCTCGGCCAGTGACTTGGACGCGTCGAAGAGCTGGGCCAGGTCGATGTCGGTCACGCTGCCCATGCCTTCGCAGCGCGGGCACATGCCGCCCACGACGACGTAGGTCTTGCGCTCCGTCTTCTTGCGCTCGCCACGCTCGATGGTGATGGCGCCGGCTCCCCGGACCGAGGGGATGTTGAAGGCGAACGCCTTGGGCGTGCCGATGTGCGGCTGGCCGAGCCGGCTGAAGAGGATGCGCAGCATGGCATTGACGTCCGTGGCCGTGCCCACGGTGGAGCGCGGGTTGCCGCCCATGCGCTCCTGGTCCACGATGATCGCGGTCGTCAGACCCTCGAGGACGTCGACCTCCGGCCGCGCCAGCGTGGGCATGAAGCCCTGCACGAAGGCGCTGTAGGTCTCGTTGATGAGCCGCTGCGACTCGGCGGCGATGGTGGCGAAGACCAGCGAGGACTTGCCGGAGCCGGAGATGCCGGTGAAGACGGTCAGCCGGCGCTTGGGGATCTCGACACTGACGTCCTTGAGGTTGTTCTCCCGGGCGCCCTGCACCCGGATGAGGTCGTGGCTGTCGGCAGCGTGCACCGGGCCAGCCTACCAAGCGCGAGCACGTGGCCTCTCGGGCCGGCTCGGCAAGACTGCCGCCTGTGCCGCGCTCAGCCCTGCTCGGCGCGGGCCGCGTCCTCGACGCGCGCCAGCACCTCGGCCAGCTGCTCGTCGGTGTGGGCGGCCGAGACCGAGAAGTCGGTGTGGAAGTAGACCCCCTCATCGATCAGGCGGCTGAAGAAGCGCTTGCGCAGGCCGGGGTCGAGCGCGCGGATGTCTGCGTAGCTCAGGACCGGCTCGCGCGTGCCGAGGTAGATGGCGAACATGGCCCCCGCGAACTGCACGTGGACCGGGATGGGCGAGCGGTCGAAGACGGCCTGGAGGTCGGTGTAGAAGCGCTCCGCTCGAGCGAGGAGTGCAGGGTAGAAGTCCGGCTCTGAGAGCAGGCCCAACGTCGCCTCCGCGGCCGCCAGACCGATGACGCTCCCCGCGAACGTCCCGCCCTGGATGGCGCCCGCCGGCGCCGGCTTGAGCAGGGTCTCCATGACCTCGCGTCGACCGACCACGGCAGAGAGTGGCACTCCGCTGCTCATCGCCTTGGAGAGCATCGTGAGATCGGGTGTCACCCCGTACAGCGCCTGCGCTCCACCGAGGCCGGTCTTGAAGCCGGACAGCACCTCATCGAAGAGCAGGAGGGCGCCGGCCTCGTGGGCCATCTCGCGCGCGGCGGCCAGGTAACCGGAGGTCGGCGTCAGGCACCCGTTGTTGAAGTCGATGGGCACCATGATCACGGCAGCGACCTTCGACCGATGGAGTGCGAGGGCGGCCTCGAGCGCGGGCAGATCGTTCCACGGCACCGGCACGATGGTCTCCGCGACCGCGCGCGGATCCCGCCCGAGGACGGGATCGGTCGCGAGGGTCGCCCACCCTCGTTCGAGGCATCGGTGTAGGCGACCAGCGAGTTGTACATCGCATAGTCGCTGCCGCCGTTGAAGTGGCCGTCGATCTTGATGACGATGTCGCGCCCGGTGTGGGCGCGGGCGAGTCGCATCGACGTCGCCACCGCCTCGCTGCCCGAGGCCACGAAGCGCACGGCCTCCGCGGACGGGATCGCCCCGGACAGGCGTTGCGCCACCACCTCACCGAGGGGAGTCTCATAGCCGATCACCACGCCGTCGTCCAGGCGGTCGCGGATGGCGGCCATGACGGCCGGGTGGGCATGGCCGAGGACGGTGCTCCCGTGGGCCATGAACATGTCGATATACGTTCGACCATCAGTCGTCTCGAGGGTCGCTCCGTGGGCTGAGCGGACACTGAGGTGCGTCCCGGTGAAGGGATTGACGCGGAACGCGGAGGAGATGCCACCCAGCAGGCTCTGGGCACGCGCGTCGCGCCGATCTGCCATTGCCACTGCCATCGGAGTTCCTCCTGTGTGCGGCTTGCGCCAAGCGCGGACCGCTCGACGTGCTGTGCTCTTGTGGTTGCTGTCCGCAGGATGGTGAGTGGCTGGCGGACCTGTCACGAGAAGCATGGCCCGCATGGTGCCGGCCGGATGGCCCCGAGCCTGCGGCCCATGCTGAAGGCCGAGCAGTCGGACGACGCCGGGGATACGCTTGACTCGCCGGTTCGACTCGCGAAGACGAAAGGACGATCCTCATGAAGACAGCCAGGGACAAGCACGTCGTCGTTGCCGCCGACTTCGCGGGCTACCCGCTCAAGGAGGTGGTCAGGAAGCACCTCATCGAGCGGGGCTGGACGGTCGAGGACCTGACGCCCATCCTCGAGGAGACGCCCATGTACCACCGGGCCGGCTTCATGCTCGGCGCGAAGATCGCGGAGGGCGAATTCGAGAAGGGACTGGCCTTCTGCGGCACCGGGATGGGCATCCACGTCGCAGCCAACAAGGTCCCGCACGTGCACGCGGCGGTCTGTGAGAGCGTCCCGGCTGCGCTGCGACTCCGCCACGGGCAACAACTGCAACGTGCTGGCCATGGGCGCCTTCTTCATCGGGCCAAGGCTCGGGATGGCCATGGCAGACGCCTTCCTCGATCATTCGTTCGGCGATGGGTACGAGGACTGGGAGGGCTTCCTCCAGTACCACGTCGTCGGCTACGAGGAGACCGAGCACTTCGACTACGAGGCCTACAAGGCCAACGGATTCCGACTGGCTGACGAGACGGTGCCACCCCTGGGGCCGCCACCGCTGGGGCTGGCGTTCTGACGGGTGGCCGCTTCGGGCTGGACAGGCCGGCAAGGCACTCGGTGCGGTCAGCCGGGACCGTACGCCAGGTGGACGACCCCGTTGTCGTAGGTCTCGTGGGCCTTCAGAGCCAGCTTGGTCGGGTCGATACCGTCGCCCCAGAGCCTCCGACCCGCGCCGAGGGCGACCGGGTAGACGAAGAGGTGCAGGTCGTCGACGAGCCCATCTCGCAGGAGCGCGCGCACGAGCATGCCGCTGCCGCTGACATAGATGTTGCCGACCGTCTCGTCCTTGAGCCTGCGGATCACGGTCGGGTCGTACGGCCCGAGGCGGGTCGACGGCTCCCAGGTCACGGCGGGCTGGTGCGTGCCCACGACGTACTTGCGGGTGTCGTTGAAGAACGGAGCACCGGGGTCGTCTTCCATGGTGCGGGTCGACCAGGCCGGCGCGAACATCTCGAACGTGGTGCGCCCCAAGAGGATCGCTGTCGAGGAACCGGTGATGGCGCCGATGGCCTCGCCCATCCGGGGGTCGAAGCCGTAGGCGAAGGTCCAGCTCGGATCCTCGAAGACGCCGTCGAGCGCGATGAACTCGTGGACTGCGATGGTGCCCATGGCTTGCCTCCCTGTCGTGGATCCCACCCCCACGCACATTCTCGTCCGAATGGCTTGGCTCACACGTTGGCGTGTCTCCCGGCTCAGCCATGGAACTGTGACTCACAGTTACTGTGAGACTGTGTTAGCGTGGACTCGTGAAGAACATCACCGTCTCCGTCCCCGATGAGGTCTACCGCGCTGCTCGTATCCGGGCGGCTGAGGAGGGTCGGTCAGTCAGTGGCATGGTGTCCGCCTACCTGCGCTCCCTCTCCGGCACGGGGGCCGAGTTCGCACGGCTGGAAGCACAGCAACGTCGCATCCAGTCAGAGATCACGCACTTCCGGGCGGCGGACCGACTGACACGGGACGAGGTCCACGACCGTGCGCTTCGTTGACACCAACGTCCTGCTGTACGCCATCTCCCGGGACCAGGTGGAGCGCCACAAGGCCGTGCGGGCGAACGAGATCCTTGACGCCGGTGACGTCGGCTTGTCGGTCCAGGTGCTCCAGGAGTTCTACGTCCAGGCAACACGGGCCAGTCGGCCCGATGCCATCACCCATGACCAGGCGGCTGGCCTGATCGAATCCTGGCGCCGCTTCCCGGTGCTGGCCATGACCGTCGAGGTGATGCGAGCAGCGCTGGCGACCCGGCAGCGCTTCGGCATCTCCTACTGGGATGCCTCCATCCTGGAGGCTGGTCGGGCGCTCGGCTGCGCCGTGGTCCTTTCCGAGGACCTTGACGACGCCACCGACTATGACGGCATCCGCGTCGAGGATCCGTTCAAGGCCCTGTCCGGCTGATCACTCGCCGTGGAGTCCGTAGATCGGCGTGCCATCGGCTTCCGCGCCCGCGGCGACGTAGAACACGCAGCCGGCGTCGGCGTGCGCCTGATCTCCTCCATCTGGTCGCTCGGGCCGCCGAGCATGGAGCTCACCCGGACGCTGAAGTCCGTGCGACCGATCTCGTTCAGCCTGCGCGGTCAGCGTGTCGACCGCGGTGGTCTCGTCCAGGCACTCACTGAGGGAGTACGCGCTGAACTCCTCGATGACCGCCCTGACCTCAGGGTGCATCCCGGTGAGGATGATGACGTCGCGGTCCTCGCCGAGGCCGATGGTGCCACAGCCATCCTCATGGAGGCTCGAGCTGAGCTCGACCGTCCATCCCGTCGCCCCCTGCTCCGCAAGGACCTCCTCGGCGAGCGCACGCGCCTCCTCGACCGTGTGGCAGATGGCAGGGCCGTCCGCAGGTTGACGGAAGGCGGCGAAGAGCGCCCGCTCGACCGCGGCGTCCTTCTTCGCTTGGCGTTTCTGGGCGGCGGTCGGGGACGCTGCGGGCGTCGTCTCGCCGAGCCCCAGCCCCAGGTCCTCGGTCCCCGGCGAGACCGCGAGGCGCATGCCGGTGAACGACAGCACGGCTGGCACCATGTTCTCGCGGTCGTCCGGTCGCCCGATGCCCAGCAGGTCGACCTGGATGTCACCCTCGTAGGCCTCGCCGAGCGGCGTCTGGAAGAAGGGCCCGTAGGCGAACACCCATTCGCCCGGGTCGTAGCCGTCGTAGGTGCGGATCTCGTCGACCCACCAGTCGGTGCCGTCGGAGCCGAAGTACATGTTGAGCCGCTGCTCGACATCATGCTCGGTCCACTCGACCTCGAGTGTCCAGTAGTTGCTGTCTCCCGGATTCCGATGTGCATGCGAGTCGGCTGCACGTCGACCCCGAACTCGAGGTCGTTGACATCGAGCCTGAAGTCGTCGGCGGTGAGCGCCACGCGCTCGGTCGTCCAGCCGATAGCCTGAGCTTCAGGCGAGGTCGATGACGGGGCGCCCGGCGAGGCCGGCGCAGCGGCCCCCGGCACCTGCGGACCAGAAGGCCCCAGGGCTCCGGAGACGAAGAAGACACTGACCAGGGCGACGCTGACCCCAGCCACGAGGAAGCCTGAAGGCACTGAGCATCGTCGTTGTCCCCTCTGTCTGTGCGGCTGTTGGTCCCGAGAGGCGGCCGTTCGTGACGTTGCTCGCACGCTCCTGCGGCCCGGCGGACCGGGGGTCCCGCGTGGGGGCAACCCGCGCCGCGCAGTGACCGCCCCCACCACGAGCGCGAGCGTTGAGGGGTGACACGGACCTCCGCCATCACGTTCTGGATGCTGCGCCGCGGGTCGGCCGCCGGGCGATCGCTGTCGCGCAGCAGGGCACCGGCGGCCAGGCCGAGTGTCTCGTGGTTCATGGGCTGGTCCTCGGCGTGGTCGGCGTGGTCAGGGGGGTGGCGGGCCGGGCGTCGGCATCGAGTGCCGCCCGGAGGGCAGACAGGGCACGGTTCAGGCGGGAGCCGACCGTACCCACCGTCAGGTCAAGGGCATCGGCGACCTGCTCGGGCGGCAGGTCGAGCATGTAGCGGAGCACGATGACCGCCCGATGCTCGACGCAGAGCCGTCGCATGCCCCGCTCCAACTGGTCACGCCGGACGACGTCGAGGTAGGCATCGCGGGCGACGGGTACGTGGGCCTCTCCGATGGCCGACTCGGGCAGCCACTTGGGGCGTCGCTTGGCCTCCGCGTAGCAGGCGCGTACGAGCAGTCGATAGGACCAGCCCTCGAACTTGTCCGCGTCACGCAGGCGAGGAAGAGCGCGCCACATCTCGATGAGCGCCTGCTGGGTCGCGTCGTCGGCGGCGCCGGCCTCGCCGAGCACGCCGAGCGCGACGCGATAGAGACGAGGATGAGCGAGGGTCGCAAGCACCTCGAAGGCGTCCTGATCGCCCTGCTGTGCCATGGTCACGAGGTCCGGGTCCATGCCCCTCACACACTATCGCCCGTCGTTCCGGGACGAGGGCTCGAGCCACAGCGAGCCCTTCACTCACATGTGTGGTGACGATCCTCGTCCCGTTCCATCTTCGGGAGGTCCCTGCTCTTGGCACGGGTGTCGCATGTATGCTACGTTCGTCGCATGGTCACCGTTGCGTCTCGCGAGCTCCGCAACAACACGCGGGCGCTGCTGGACCGCGTCGATGCGGGGGAATCGATCACCGTCACCGTGGACGGCCGACCCGTGGCGGTCCTCCAGGCCGTCGAGCGGCGGCCCCGTTCCATGGCCCGGGACGAGTTCCTCCGGCGGATCGCCGCTTGCCAGGCCGACCCTGCGCTCCGGGAGGTGCTTCGGGAGCTGGCACCGGACACCACGGATGAGCTTGGCGAGCCGTGACGGACGGTCTCGTCGACACGAGTGTCTTCATCGCTCGCGAGACGGGGCGACCGCTGCGGAGGGACGTCCTGCCCGACCGCCTGCTCGTGTCGGTCATCACTATCGGCGAGTTGCGGGCCGGCGTCCTGGCGGCTCCTGACCTCGACACTCGCGATCGGCGTCTCGGGACCTTGACCCTCGCCCTCGCGATCGACCCACTGCCGATCGATGACGACGTCGCGAGCCAGTGGGCGCGGTTGCGCATCAACCTGCGTGACCGTGGGCTGCGCATGCCAGTCAACAATTCATGGATCGCGGCCACGGCGATGGCGCTGCACATCCCACTCGTGACCCAGGATGAGGACTACGTGGACGTCCCGGGACTCGAGATCGTCCGGGCCTGAGGTCGCGTCTGGAGCCGGCGCCACATCGGAAGGGCGGCGCAGGTTTCCATCACTGCGTCCCTGGAGTCGCGCCGACCGCGGCACTGGACCAAGTGGATCCCGGCGCTCGTCTCGTCGACCGGCGGCACTGCTGATGACCGCAGCTCTTCGTCAACGTCGTCTGGCCGGTGAACGCCGCGTCCCGGTCGTGCGCTGATCGAGTCCTCGGCCGTGGTCAGGCCCCGGGGTCGGTGCCGGGCTCCGGGGTGGCTGCCGGGAGCAGCGGAAGGCCGCCCTCGCGGCCGGTGCCCATCAGGCCGACCTGGTGGTAGACGCGGATCTTCTCGCGCGTGTCCGCGATGTCCAGGTTGCGCATGGTGAGCTGGCCGATGCGGTCGAGCGGCGTGAAGAAGACCTCATCGCCCTTCTCCATGGTGAGCCGCTCCGGGTGATAGGTGAGGTTGGGGCTCGTGGTGTCCAGGATGGAGTAGTCGTTGCCGCGCCGCAGCTCGAGGGTCACCTCGCCCGTGACCACCCGCGCCACCCAGCGCTGTGCGGTCTCGCGCAGCATGAGCGCCTGCGGGTCGAACCAGCGGCCCTGGTAGAGGAGCCGGCCCAGGCGGCGCCCGTTGCTGCGGTACTGGTCGATGGTGTCCTCGTTGTGGATGCCCGTCACGAGGCGCTCGTAGGCGACGTGGAGCAGGGCCATGCCGGGAGCCTCGTAGATGCCGCGGCTCTTGGCCTCGATGATGCGGTTCTCGATCTGGTCCGAGACGCCCAGGCCATGGCGGCCGCCGATGGCGTTGGCCTCGCTGAAGAGTTCCAGGGCCGTGTCGAATGATCGACCGTTGAGCGCCACCGGCTCACCATCCTCGAAGCGGACGCTCACGGTCTCCGGCTCGATGACCACGTCTGACCGCCAGGAGGCCACGCCCATGATGGGGTTGACGATCGACACGCCCCGGTCGAGGAACTCCAGATCCTTGGCCTCGTGCGTGGCGCCCAGGATGTTGGAGTCGGTGGAGTAGGCCTTGTCCGCGCTCATGCGGTACTCGAGACCGGCGCCCTCCAGGTAGGCGGACATCTCCGCGCGGCCGCCCAGCTGGTCGATGAAGTGCTGGTCCAGCCAGGGCTTGTAGATGCGCAGCTGGGGGTTGACGAGCAGGCCGTAGCGGTAGAACCGCTCGATGTCGTTGCCTTTGTAGGTGCTGCCGTCACCCCAGATGTCGACGCCGTCCTCCTTCATGGCCGCCACGAGCATCGTGCCCGTGACCGCACGCCCAAGCGGCGTCGTGTTGAAGTAGAGCTGCCCGGCGGTCCAGATGTGGAAGGCGCCGGTCTGCAGCGCGGCGATGCCCTCCGCCACCAGCTGCGGGCGGCACTCGATGAGGCGGGCCTTCTCGGCGCCGTAGGTCAGGGCTTTGCGCGGGATGGACTCGTAGTCGTCCTCGTCCGGCTGGCCCAGGTGCGCGGTGTAGGCGTACGGGATCGAGCCGCGCTGGCGCATCCAGTGGAGGGCCGCGCTCGTATCGAGCCCACCGGAGAAGGCGATGCCGACCCGCTCGCCGATGGGGAGACTCTGGAGGATGTTGGGCACGTGACGGAATCCTCGGACCTGCGTGACTAGCGTGATGGTTGAGGCGACGACCCGGCGAGCCTCGGTCGCAGCGCGGAGCGTCAGGCTACACCGTCGCCGACCTCGGCGATCAGGTCGGTCCCGCGACGACCTCCTGCAGGACGCCGCCTGCCCGGCTGCGCGCCTCGATGACGTGCAGCCCGGCCGACTCCAGTGAGGCCCGCAGGTCGTGGTCGAGCCGACAGCCGCCGAAGGCCCACGCCCACGCCGGCGCGAGGCAAGACTGGAACCGTGCCAGACCCGCGTGGTCAGCGCGCGTGTGCTCCAGGAAGCGAAAGGTGCCGCCTGGCCGGAGCACGCGGCGGCCTTCCCCCAGCGTGGCCGCCACATCACCCACCGAGCAGAGCACGAACGTCCCGACCACGGCTGTCGAACGAGTCGTCCGGGTAGGGCAGGGCGGCCGCGTCGCCCGAACGCAGGCTGATCGGTCGGCCCAGGCGGTCGGCACGCTGCTGCGCCAGTGCCAGGGCGTGCTCGCTCGGGTCGATGGCGTGGACATCTGCGTCTGGCGGATAGGCGGACAGGTTGAGCCCCGTGCCGATGCCGATCTCCAGCACGTCGCCTCGTGCGCCCGCGAGCAATCGCTGGCGGGCACGTCGGAGCCCGGCACGATCGGCGGCGCGCATGGCGGCGTCGTAGGCGCTCGCGGTCAGGGCACCCCCGATCTGTGTTCGCGGCTCGCCGCGGCGCTCCGGCAGGAAGCGGTTCCCGGCCAGGTTGGCGAGCTGCATCAGGGCCCCCGCCGCCTCCAGCTCCCGGCGGTGGCGCGGGGCCAGGTCGGCTGGCGGGCTCGCGGAGCAAGGGCCTCCGAGGGCCAGCGCCTGCCCATAGGCATAGGCGGCCGCATCGCCCCGGCTGAACCCCGCCGGGTCGTGCACCGGCAGGCCGGCGGCACGTCCCCAGCGCTCGTGGACGCTCGCGCAGGCACGACAGCGGTTGACGGAGGTGACACCGAGCATCGTCGCCTCGCGGATCGAGGCCGGTACGCGACCGGGGAGCAGGTACGCCGACAGGAGGTGCGGGGTCCGCCGCGCCAGTACCGGCAGCCACTGCCGCAGTGCCGCCCGGGTGAGCCTCGGCCCGCCACCGCTCACGGCTGACTCCGCGGCGCGCGGCCCAGGCGCGCGGTGATGCGGGTCGCGATGCCCTCCTCGACCACGCTGTCCGGGTCGCGCAGCCCGCCGAGGATGTCGCGCACGCCGACGAGTCCGGCGTACAGGGGCGGACAGGTCGGGCAGGTGGCCAGGTGCCCCTCGACGGCGTCGCGCGTCGTGAGGTCAAGCTCCCCGTCCAGGTACGAGGAGATGTGACGCCGCGCCTGCCAGCAGCGCACTGGCTGGGCCAGGCTGGCGGCACGCTTGGGGTCATCCTCGGCGAGTGCGCTCACGAGCATCATCCTTCCCCGTCGGAGCCGCTGCTTGGCGGCCGGCAGACCGATCCGCAGCGCCTCCGCGATCTCCACCACGGGCCAGCCCACAGCGTCGTGGAGGACGACCACCACCCGGTAGCCGGCCGGCAGACGCACGAGGCCGTCCTCCAGGTCCTCGCGCAGCTCCGCCCGCGCGAGGACCCGTTCGGGATCGACCGTGTAGTCGTCGTCATGCCAGCGGTCCTCGACGTCGGCCACGGTGAGCTGGTCGCGGTGAGTGCGCGAGCGATCGATGACCAGGTTGACGAGGATCCGGTTGAGCCACGGTCCCACCGGCGCGCCGTCGCGGAGCTGCCGGCGGCGCGACCACGCTCGGAGGGCAGCCTCCTGGGCCAGGTCCTCGGCCAGGACGGGATCGCGCGTCAGGTGGATCGCCAACCTCGCCAACCGCGGCAGCTCTGCCTCCAGTGCGCTCCCGAAGTCGGTGGCACCCACGTTCGAGGCTGCTAGCGACTGCGTGGCGATGACCGATCCCCCTGCCTATCGTCGGCTGATGGCCCGGATGGCCGTGCCCGAAAGCGGTCCACCGAAGAGGGCGCTGAAGACGCACACGTCGAAGGCGCCGGCCAGGAGCGGCACGAGCCCGATGGCCGCCATGATGATGCCTGCCGGGCCTCCGACCGCCAGGAGTCCGCCGGCGATGAGGGCGACGCCCGCGACGATGCGGACGATGCGTCCGGCGCCGGAGGCCATGAACTGACCGAGGCGGCTGGCGGCGAACCAGTTGGGCTTCTGCTGTGTCTGTGTGGTCATGCTGCTGCTCCCTTCGAGCCTGTGTCGGACGCATCCATCGTCGGTCCGCTCTGCCCTGAATGACGAGGCAGGCCCGGAAATGGATACATCGGCGCCACGTTGGACGGGGTATCCGGGTTCCTGTGGCACATCATGATGCTATGATGCCGAGATGACGAAGGTGCGGACGACGCTGACCATCGACCCGCTGGTGCTGCGCTCGGTCAGGATCAGAGCGGCGCGCCTGGGCAAGGGAGACAGCGACGTCATCGAAGAGGCACTGCGACGAGACCTGGGCCTTGAACTGCTGGACCGGCTCTGGGCGATGAACGACCTCGACGAGGCGGATGCGCTCGCCCTGGCGACGGAGGCCCAGCACCGCTCGCGCGGCTGAGGGGGCCATGCGCGTCGTCCTCGACGCCAACGTGCTCATCTCGGCGATCCTGTCCCCGCGTGGCGCACCGGCGCGCATCATCGCAGCGTGGCAGGCAGGCGCCTTCGACCTCGTCGTCTCGCCGCTGCTCCTGGCTGAGGTTCGGCGCGCCCTGGCCTACCCGAAGCTGGCGAGGCTGGTGCCGCCCGCTGACGCCGATGCCTTCGTGGCTTGGCTGGCCCGTCAGGCCGAGCTGGTCGCGGACCCAGCCGGAGCCTCGCCCGTCCACTGTGACGACCCTGGTGACGAGTACCTCATCGCGCTGGCCGCAGCCGAGCGTGCGCTGCTGGTCTCTGGTGACGTCCACCTCACGACCCTGGCGCCACGGATCCCGGTGCGCTCACCGTCCGGGTTCCTGGCCGAGCTGGAGCCGTAGCCTCGCGGTCTGCCCGCCTTGATCAGCGCCCCGGCATCGTGAGGGGCGTGCGGGCGATCCGCGCCTCACATCGCGGTCGGCACTGCGCGACACTGGGCGCATCGGCATTCGAGCCATGCGCCAGGAGGTGTCCGGTGTTCGTTCCCCTGTCCGTCCTCGACTTCCGCGACCGCGCTGCCACGTACTTCGGCGACAAGATCGGCGTCGTCGACGGGGACACCAGCCTGACCTATCGGGCCTGGGCCGGGCGCACGCACCGCCTCGCCAATGCACTCGTGGACCTCGGGGTCCAGCCGGGTGACCGTGTCTCGTTCGTCACGTACAACACCCACCACCTGCTGGAGGGCTACTACGGGGTGCTCGAGGCAGGCGCGGTCCTCAATCCCATCAACATCCGCCTCACGGCGCACGAGATCGCCTACATCCTGGAGCATGCCGGTTCGCGCCTCGTCTTCTTCCATCGCGACTTCACGCCGCTGGTGGAGGCCATGGCACCGCAGTTGACGAGGCGTCCCCGGTTCGTGGTCATGGAGGGCGAGCGCGGCGGGGTGGCCACGGACGACTACGAGGCCCTCATCGCCGGCGGGTCCGCCGAGCCGCGACATCCGCAGGTCGACGAGAACGCCACCGCCGAGCTGTTCTACACGAGCGGGACGACCGGCTTGCCCAAGGGCGTCGCGCTGAGCCATCGGGCGCTGTACCTGCACGCGCTGCACGCCCAGGTCGCCCTCGGCTTCACCGAGGACGACGTCGTGCTCCACGTGGTGCCCATGTTCCACGTCAACGGCTGGGGCGTACCGCACTTCGTGACGCTCATCGGGGGACGGCACGTCATGCTCCGGCGCTTCGACCCGGTGGCGCTCATGCAGCTCGTGCAGCAGCACCGCGTGACACGCCTGCTGGGCGTACCCGCCATCTTCAACGCCGTGCTGCACCACCACGAGCGCCCCACCTTCGACCTTTCCAGCCTGCGGCAGCTCATCGTTGGCGGCTCGCCCTCATCCCCCGCGCTCATCCGCTCGCTGGAGCAGGAGTTCGGGGTCCAGGCCATCGTCGGCTACGGCCTCACGGAGACCAGCCCCATCCTCACGCTCGCACAGCCGCGAGGGGTGCTCTCGCCGAAGGAGTCGCCGGAGCGCCGGCTCGAGCGCCAGGCCATGACGGGCTGGCCGATCCCGGGTGTCTCCATGCGGGTCGTGGCATCCGGTGGCGCGGACATCCGGCCGGACGGCGAGCAGATCGGCGAGATCGTGGTCCGCGGCAACACCGTCATGCAGGGCTACTACCGCGACCCCGACGGGACCGCGGCCGCCGTCCAGGACGGCTGGCTGCACACGGGCGACATGGCCACGCTCGATGAAGCCGGCTACGTCTCCATCAAGGACCGTTCCAAGGACGTCATCATCCGGGGTGGCGAGAACATCTCATCGGTGGACGTGGAGAACGCGCTGGCGGCTCACCCGGCGGTGCTGGAGTGTGCTGTCGTGGCCGCGCCGGACGAGCGCTTCGGCGAGGCGCCGGTGGCCATCGTGGTGCTCAAGCCGGGCGCCACCGCCACGGCCAACGAGCTGAAGACCCACTGCAAGAAGGAGCTGGCCAGGTTCAAAGTGCCGCGCGAGTTCCACTTCCGGGAGGCCCTGCCCAAGGGCGGCACCGGCAAGGTGCTCAAGGCCGAACTCCGCGAGCCGTTCTGGCTGGGTCTCCAGGCACGCGTCCACTGACGTCCGCGCGGCATCTCAGGCGGCGGAGACGAGCCCTCCGCCCATGCTCGCGGCCGGCCACGACGGCTGGTGCTCGAGGTCCAGGTCTCCAGGCGAGCCCGGGAGGCCCAGCAGGAAGCCCTGCCCGAGGTCGCAGCCGAGCTCGCGCAGCAGCGCCAGCTGCTCGGGGGACTCGATGCCCTCCGCCACGGTTCCCAGCTCCAGCTCGCGTCCGAGCTTGATGATGGTGGCCACCAGGCCGTGGTCGACCTGGCCTGCCATGCGCGAGATGAAGGAGCGGTCGATCTTCAGTTCGTCCACGGGCAGGTCCCGCAGATAGCCGAGCGACGAGTAGCCGGTCCCGAAATCGTCGATGGCGATGCGGACGCCGCGCGCGCGCAACTCCGCAAGGATGCTGCCCAGCCCCTCCGATCCTTCGGCGAACACGGATTCGGTGAGCTCGAGCACGAGCAGCTCGGGCGGGAAGCCGGTGCGCTCCAGGACGTCGGACACCTGCTCCACGAAGGACGGCTGCAGCTGGCGCAACGAGACGTTGACGTTGGCGCGCAGGGGCTGGTCCGGCAGGCGACGGTTCCATTCGCCGACGCGTAGGCAGGTCTGCTCCAGGACCCACTGGCCGATGCGGCCGATCTCGCCGCAGGCCTCCGCCACCGGGATGAACAGCGTGGGCATGAGCAGCCCCCGCGTGGGGTGGTGCCAACGGAGCAGCGCCTCCACGCCCACGATGCGGTCGTGGGCGAGGTCCACGAGGGTCTGGTAGACGACCTCCAGCTGGCCCGCGTCCAGGGCTACACGCATGTCGGCCTCCAGCCGGACGCGGTCGACCGTCTCCTCGTACATGTGCGGCGCGAAGACCTGGTGGCCGCCCCGCGCCTCGCGCTTGGCCTCGTACATGGCGATGTCGGCGTTGCGCAGCAGGGAGACATGGTCGTCGTCCCGCGATTCGCTGCGCACGATGCCGATGGAGGCCGAGATGGCCAGTTCCCGGCCGCCGATGGCGAACGGTCCCGCCAGGGCATGGTGGATGCGCTCGGCGACGCCGACCGCTTCGCTCGCGTCGGTCGTGTCCTCCACGAGGACACCGAACTCATCGCCACCCAGCCGCGCGGCCGTGTCCTCTGGCCGCAGCACGGTCCGCAGGCGGCGGGCGACCTCCAGGAGGACCTCATCGCCAGCCGTGTGCCCCAGCGTGTCGTTGACGGACTTGAAGGTGTCCAGGTCCAGGAACAGGACGGCCGGGCGAGTACGGCGGCGGCGCGCACGGCGCAGCGCCTGCTCCAGCCGGTCGTTGAAGAGGGCCCGGTTCGCGAGGCTGGTGAGGGATCCTGCAGGGCCCGGGTGCGCAGCTCGCCTTCGAAGGCGAGGCGATCGGTGACGTCGCGGAGCGTGACGACCAGCCCGGCCACGAGCTCGTTCGCGAGCAGGTTCACGACGCCGACCTCCAGGTCGCGCGGTGGAGTCGATGCGGATCGGCAGGCGATCGTCCCGCTGCTGCCTGTCCGCTGTTCCGCGGTGCGCAGCAGCTCGCGAAGGAGCGGCGCATCCTCAGGCCGGACGACGGCGGTGATGGCGCGGCTCACGGGATCGTGCGGCGCGTCGGCCATGAGTGCCGGTGTCGATGGCGTGGCGTAGGTGATGACGCCACCCCGGTCCACCACGACGACGGCGTCCGAGGCGTTGCGCAGGATCTCGTGGAAGCGCTCCTCGCTGTGGAGGCGCTGCGCCAGCAGCCGCGTGTTCTGCCGGGCCGTGAGGAACTGGCGCAGACTGACCATCGCCGTCACGCAGATGGCTCCGGCGAGGAGGACGTGCTGGTCGGCGCTGCCTCCCGCCACCGACGCCCAGAGAAGGCCGAACACCAGCGCGGTCGCGAGATAGGGCAGGGCAGGGATGGGTCGCAGGTGGGCCGTGCTGGTCGACTGGCCGCTTCCGCGCGAGGTCTGGATCTGGACGAGCCCGGCGAAGCCAAGCGCCAGCCAGCCGGTGGTGTAGGCCACGTCGAGCCAGCCACCGCTGGGATAGGTGCCCTCCAGGGCCAGGCGTGCGTAGGTCAGGTCGGCCACCATGTTGCAGGCGAGCCCGACGCCCAGCAGCACCAAGGTCGCCGGGCTCACGCTCCGGATGCGTCCGAACATGGCGGTCGCCAGGGCGAACATGACGAGCAGGTCTCCGGCCGGGTAGGCGACGGCCACGAGCCCGGCCACGGTATCGCTGCCGATCGACGCGGCCACCGGGCCGACCACCAGCCACCACACGCTGGCCAGGGAGGCCGTGCACACGATGGCCAGGTCGAGCAGGCGCGTGCGGTCGGTCCCCTGGCTTTCGCGTGGCAGCGCCAGCAGCCCCAGGACCATGAGCGGGTAGAAGGCCAGGTATCCGAGGTCGGCGATGGACGGCGTGGGCACGACGCGGCCCTGGACGACCTCGATGACGAACCAGGCGAGGTCCGCCAGGGCATAGGCCACGAAGGCGGCGGCGAAGAGACGCCAGGCGCGGGACACGCGCGGATGACGAGCGCTCCGCGCGGCTCGCAGCGCGATGACCACGACGAGGGCGCCGAGGGGAAGGTAGATGGCATCGGCGATGGCGACCTGGAGGTCTTCGCCGCCCCAGCGCAGGATCAGCCACGAGGCGTAGACGACGGCATACGAGACGAGACCCAGCGCCAGCAGGCCATCGACCCTGGACGGGCGGTGGATGGCGCCACGGCCGTGATCGCGGACCCACGTCTTGAGCTGCAACGTTCTCCCTGCAGTGGCGGTGCCGATGCCCGGCGGCATCCGTCGCCGTGCTGCTGAGTAGTACTGGCAGGAGCAGGGGGATGGGCATCCCCCGCGGGGGGGACGGCCGTAGCTGAGAGGTACGGGGCGCGGGAAGCCCACGGAAGGCGATGAGTGCCGCACCTGCCAGTCCCGGCGCCCGTCGGTGGCGGCTAGCATGTAGAGGCGATGTCCGACCAGCTCCTGGACCCCATCCCGACGCCGCTGGTCTTCATCCTTTTCGCCATCCTCACCCTCGCCTGCTACGAAGCCGGCTTCCGCCTTGGCCGCTGGTGGCAGGACCGTCAGCCTGGCGAGCAGGAAGGCCCCACGGAGATGCTCGTCGGCGCCATCCTCGCGCTCATGGCCTTCCTGCTCGCGGTCACCATGGGCATGGCGTCAGACCGGTTCGATACGCGGCGCGGCCTGGTGCTGGCTGAGGCCAATGCCATCGGCACCGCGTACCTGCAGGCCGACTACCTGCCCGAGGCCGATGCCGAGGCCATGAAGGCGCTGATGCGCGAGTACCTCGACCTGCGCATCGTGGACGACCCGTCGACGGTCCAGGAGAACATCCAGCGCTCCGTGGCGCTGCATGCCCAGATGTGGTCCATCAACGCCGCGGTGGCCCGATCCGGCCACAGCCCCGACCTCGTCTCGGCGTTCGGTGATTCCCTGTCAGAGGTCGTCGCCGTCAACGAATCGCGCATCGTCGCTGGTCTCTACGCTCGCGTGCCTGAGACCGTGGTGCTCCTCCTGCTGGTCGGGTCGGCCCTCTCGCTGGGCATGGTCGGCTACAACGCGGGCCTCAAGCGCCACCGCAGCGTCCTGAGCGCCCTGGTCATGGTCGTGGCGCTCGGGGTCGTCCTGACCCTTGTCATCGACCTTGACCGGCCGCAGGATGGCCTCATCAACGTCAGCCAGCAGGCGCTGCTCGACGTCCAGGCCTGGGTCGGCCAGCCGTCATCCTGAGCGGCTCCAGCCGGCGCGACCCGGGTCTCATGTAGCCGCGGTCCGATCGAGACGCGACGGCTGCGCCGGGTTCGCGTCCGCGAGCCCCGTGGTGTTCTTCAGGACATCCTCAGCCAGGATCCTCAGCGTTCGGTCCGGCTCCTCGAACATGGGACTGTGAGCCGAATCGTCGAATGAGTAGAAGCCCACCAGGGGCGCCACCAGGGACGTGGCATAGGCCCGGGCCAGCGCGTACGAGACGGTCCGGTCGTGGATGCCGTGCAGGAAGTAGGCCGGGATGTCCAGGTGCGTCACCTGGCTGGTCAGGTCGGTGGCCAGCATCTGGTCCCACAGGGTGGACCGCCTCGAGAAGCGCTTCCCGCGCCACAGGCCGAACTTCTCGCGCAGGGTGTACTCCGGGAACCTCCAGGAGGGCAGGAAGAGCCCGCTCACGACGGACCGCATGTCTCGCGTGGTGCCTACGCCGAGCTGGTGCATGGCCTTGTCCCGCACCGCGTCGTAGGCGGCCGGCAAGGGGACCGTCAGAGGGAGCGGCACGTTCTCCAGCCGGCGGACCATGCCCCGGTCGCCGCGTTCCCGGTAGCGTTCGAGCAGGTACTCGTGACTCAGTCGCTCCGATCGGATCTGGTGGCTGATCTGGGCCACGCCGATGTAGGCATGGAACCGAGCAGGCTCGCGGGCCGCCACCTGGATGCCGACATAGCTTCCCCAGGAATGCCCCATCAGGTAGATGCGATCCCTGCCGAAGCGCCGACGGAGGTAGTCCGTGACCTCGAGCGTGTCGGCGACGAACTGATCCAGTGTCATGGTCTCGGCGGGGATGCCGCGACGGAACGAGAGTCCCGCGCCGCGCTGTTCCCACCAGGCGACGATGAAGTGCCTCTCCAGGCCGATGGGGTAGCGCCGGGTGAGCCAGTACTCGGGCATGCCCGGCCCACCATGCAGGAAGAGCAGCACCGGACCATCCGAGTGACGACCCGTGATGAACATCCCCTGAGGCAGCCCGTTGACGGGGATCCAGACCTTCTCGGCGAAGCTCGGGCGCGCCTGCCGGGATCGTTCGCGGTCGGCCGTGCCCACTACGCCAGGGCGGGTGCCGGGATGCGTGTTCCGCCTCCGTCCGGCGAACCGGCCGTGGGCAGGTGCACGAGGAATCCGGAGATCCCCGACAGCAGGGTGGCCATGACAGCGGCGGGCTCCAGGGAGCGCGCCCCATCGGTGCTGGCACTGCCCACTGGCGTGATGCCGTTCGTGGTGGCCTCCAGGACCTTGAAGGTCGCCTGGTCCAGGACCACGTGCAGGCCGGGAGCGCGGTAGATCAGCCGGCCCTCGTCCTTGCCGTGACCGACCTCCAGATGATGGCTGGCGCCGTCGAAGCGACCCTCGACGTGGTCGCTGGCATGGAGCCTGAAGGCGTTGCCATCCTGCGCCTCGAAGTCCTCCCGATCGAGGTAGAGGCGTGGCTTGTCCACGTACGGCCGACCCGCGGTCGGACAGGCGGTGACGCAGGTGCCGCACTCGTTGCAGAGGTCGGTGAGGACCGCCACCTGGTAGCGTTGCTCGACGGCGAACGCCGCTGCGGTGCCAGCGTCGCCGTCGACATGCACGGTGCCGCCCTGCACCACGACTGCCGGCAGCTGCCAGCGTGCCGGCGCCGTCTCATATGTCACGAGGGCGAGGTTGGGGCAGACCCCCACGCAGAGGCTGCACAGGACATCGCAGTCGAGGCACCGGCTCGCCTCTCGCGAGGCCTCCTCCGTCGTGTAGCCCAGGACCGTCTCGTCGAAGCCGGCGCGGTCGCCCGAGCTCGTGGTGCGGACCGGTACGCGGTACTCGCGCTGCGCGCGTCGAACGGTCAAGGCATGGGCATCCAGTCCCGGGTCGAGCCGGTATGGAGCGCTGCCGGCCGGAAGGTCGGCCCCGACCCCCAGCACCTCCGCGATGGCGCGCGCCGCGCGCTTGCCGTCAGCGGCCGCCCGGACGATGGAGGCAGGCCCGTGGGCGGACACGTCGCCCGCCGCGTAGACATCGGGGATGGAGGTCGCCAAAGTCAGCGGATGGGTGGCGAGATAGCCCTCCGGTGTCAGGCGCGGCTGCTCGTCGCCGAAGAGATCCAGCACGGGCGCCTGGCTGATGGCCAGGATGAGGGTGTCAAGGCCGACATCGAACTCGGAGCCGGGCACGTCGACGGGCACCTTGCGACCGGCCGAGTCGCGCTCGCCCCCGTACTCCGTTCGCGAGCATGTCAGGCCCGTGAGTCGCCCGTCCGTGACCTGCAGGCCGAGCGGGCGGGTCAGCTCGAGGATCTGGATGCCCTCCGCACGCAGCTCGTGGATCTCCTCGCGGTCGGCGGGCATCTGGTCCACCGTGCGGCGGTAGATGACCTGCACGTCGGTCGCGCCGACGCGTACGGCCGAACGTGCGCAGTCCATGGCCGTGTCGCCGGCGCCGATGACGCCGACCCGCGGGCCGATCGTCGCCGGGCGACCCTCACGGACGCCGCGCAGGAAGTCCACGCCATCCAGGACGCCGTCGGCATCCTCGCCGGGAAGGCCCAGGCGCTTGCCGCGCTGGGCGCCGACCGCGACCAGGATGGCCGCGTAGCCCTGGCCGCGCAGCCCCTGCACGGTGATGTCGAGACCGGCGCGCTGGCCGTAGCGGATCTCCACGCCCAGCCGCTCCAGCACGGCCAGGTCCTGGTCGATACTGGCCTGCGGCAAGCGGTAGGCTGGGATGGCCCCGCCCACCATGCCGCCTGGGTAGGGCTGTGCCTCGAAGATGGTGACGCCGAGGCCGGCCCGCGCCAGCCACTCGGCCGCGGCCAGCCCGGCGGGCCCGGCGCCGATGATGGCCACGCGATCGCCCTGGTCGCCAGGTGTCCCGGTCGCGACCGCGACCGCCGCTTCCTGCTCGGTGATGAAGCGCTTGATCTGTCGGATCGCCAGCGGCTCATCGAGATGCGTGCGGATGCAGGTCAATTCGCAGAGGTGGTCGCAGACACGACCCAGGATGGCGGGCAGGGGATTGTCCAGGCGGGTCACCCGCACGGCCTCGGCCAGGTCGCCTGACCGCACGGCGGCCATGTAGCGCGGCACGGCCTGGTCCACGGGGCATTCGTCCAGGCAGGGTGGCGCGATGCAATCGAACAGCCCGAGCACGCGGAGCGTCTTGGAGCGATCCGTGCGGTAGGTCTCCCTCCGGTAGCGCGGGTCATGGCGGACCACCTCCGCGTAGCGACGCAGGTTGGCGCGCCCGGCCTCCGCGAGGGAGTCGTTGGCCGCGCCTTCTGCCTGGGCCGTCCGGAGGACGAAGTCGTCGATGTCGCGAGCGCCCACGGCCCCGAAGGCCGCCACCACGCGCTCGGGGTACTGCAGCAGGCGCAGGTAGCCGCCCGTCTTGAGCAGGTCGGAGCAGACCGTCACCGTACGCAACCCGCCAGCCAGGAGGTGGGGCGTGTTGAAGGCGTCGGCACCACCCGCGAAGGAGAGGGGCAGCTCTCCGGCGAACTCGTCGGCCAGGGTGGCAGCCAGGTTGACGGTCACGGCGTGCAGGGCGCGACCGGACATGTACATCGTCGCGTCGCGCTCGAAGACGCCGCGCCAGTTGCGCACCTCCAGGGTGTTGGAGAGCTTCAGGCCGAAGACCAGGTCGCGCTCCCCGGCGGCCGCCTGCAGCCGCCGGAACATCGGCACTGCGTCCGCGTAGCGAAGGTCATGCCCGAAGGCTTCGTCCGGGATGGGCACATCCGACCAGCCCAGGTCCTCGTTGATGATGCCGCGCACGCGCTCCGCGCCGAGCAGGGTGGGGTTGCACTTGACCGACGTGTGCAGCCCTCGCTCGTCGATGAGGTAGCGCGAGATGCGCTCGATCTCGTCCGGCGGGCAGCCGTGCATCGTCGAGAGGGTCACCGTGTCCGAGATGCGAGCCGGGATGTCGACCTCGTGCACCGCCGGGAAACGCCGCGCCACGATGTCCACGTAGGCAGGGAGCCACGCTGATGCGTCGGCCATCGCGTCCAGGTACCAGGTCACGTTGGGCCGCTGGACGCCCGCCAGGTCGTAGCCGACGCTCATGTTGAAGATGACGCCGGGCCGCTCGCCCGGAAAGCCCAGCGCTCGATGGAGGGCGTGCACGAGCACCCAGGCGCGCAGGTACTCGTCGAAGGACTGGTGGACCTTCAGCTCCTGCGACCACTCGACGTTGTAGCCCTCGTCCGTGACGTCGATGCAGGGCTTGTTGACCTCCAGCTCGTCGAGCGTCTGGATCGTCTTGAGCTCGATGAGCCGGGCGCCAGCCAGCCAGGCAGTGACGATGTTCTGGGCCATCTGCGTCTGCGGGCCGGCGGCCACGCCCCAGGGCGTCTCCAGCTCCACCCCGTACTCGGACCGCCGAAAGGGATGGTCACGGCGGGGCGTGAAGACCGATGCGCGGGGCACGCCGAAGACGGAGCCACGCCGCTCGAGCTCCGTGAAGGCCCAGTCGGTGAGCTGCTCCATCGAGAGGGGCTGGAAGCGGTCGGACATGGGGTGCTCCGTCGTGCGTCGTGGCGCCGGAGGCCGGGCGCCGGTCGGCTGCCTAGAGTCGGGCGTGCAGTCGGGCGGCCTGTTCCCGGGCCTTGGCCCGGATCTCGTCGGGATCTACGCGGGTGGGTCGGCCGTCCTGCAGGACGACCTCGCCGGCCACGCGGATGTGCAGCGGGCGGATGCCCGGGGTGAAGGCGATGTGCCAGGGGTCCATGGGGTCGTACGACCAGGTGACCTCGTCCTCGCGCGCCTCAGGCACCAGCTGCCAGCCGTTGGCGAGCCACGACCACGCCGTCTCTGGGCTGGCGGTCACGTCCACCGAGCGCTGCAGGACGTAGGCCAGGCGGAACGCCTCCAGGACGTTGCCGCCGATGCCGTCCGTACCCAGCGCCACGGGGTTCCGGAAGCGGGCAGGTTCCGCGTAGCCGACCGCGTTGTTGAGGTTGGACATGGGATTGTGGAGGATCGTACCCGCCAGTTCGTGGTCCGAGGGCAGGTGGACACAGTGGGCGAGCAGCCAGTCGTCCCGCGTGAGGCCCGCCAGGCGGCGCGGCGCATCCAGGTCTCCGGTGCCTTCGCAGACGTGGACGTGGACGCCCACACCCAGGTCCGCGGCCAGGCCGGCGGCCGCCTCCAGCGAGGCGTCGGAGCACGTGAACGCGGCGTGGATGCCGACCAGGCCCTGGCCACCGGCGCGGATGAAGCGCTCGTTCTCCGCCAAGCCGCGGCGGGCGCCGTCCGGACCGTGCCGATCCGTGATGCCATACGCCACGAGTGAGCGGACCCCGACCTCTGCGCAGGCCTCCGCGATGACGTCCAGGCTGCCCTCGATGGCGTTGGGCGACTCGTGGTGGTCGACGATGGCGGTGGTGCCGTTCTCCAGGGCCTCCAGCGCGCCCAGCATGGCCGACCAGCGGATCATCTCCAGGTCCAGGGCCGCGTCCAGGCGCCACCAGATGAGCTCCAGGATCTCGCCGAAGTCGGTCGGCGTGCGGGGCGGGGCGGGCATGCCGCGGGCCAGCGCGGAGTACAGGTGGTGGTGGGCGCACACGAGGCCCGGAGTCACCGTTGACATCGATCACACCCCTCGTCGCTGCTGGCCTTGTGCTCTCGCGGCAGCACTCCCGTCCGGGGCGCCTGCCGTGCGGCCCCATCATCGCGCACCCGCCGGTCGCAGGATGCGCCGGCACGCCTGGATGCGCTACCCCGTCAGTCCCGTGGCACGGGCCACGGCCACGAGCACCATCGCCGCCAGAAGCCCGAGCAGCAGGTTCCGTCGCCAGGCCACCACCGCGACGCACACCAGCACGGCGAGCGCTTCGATACCCAGGTGCAGCTGGGTCGTGCCGTCCGGGGTCGTGATCAGCAGGGCGTTGACGGCCGCCAGCGATGCCAGGATGGCCGGCCCGATCAGCCGCAGGTAGGCATGCACGCTGTCCGGCAGGTGCTCGATGCCGGGCAGCAGCAGCGGCAGCGCGCGCGACGGATACGTGACGGCGCCCATGAGTACCGCGAGCGCGACCAGCTCCAGGCTCATGGTCCCGGCTCCGCGGCCGGCGACTGCAGCGGGTCTGGGTCTGCCGGCCGGTCCTGCTCGCGGGCGTCCGGGATGATCATGGCGATGAGCGGGCCGGCCATGCCTCCGGCGATGACCCCGATGGCCGGCTGGATGGCGAGCGCCAGGGCGAGGCCGATGGATGCGCCGGCCACCGCGGCCACGAGCGAGCGGCGGTCCGTCACGAGCGCCACCGCGAGGCCGGCCATGGCGGCCGGGAACACGATGTCCAGCCCCAGGCTGAGCGGGTCGGGCAGCAGCTGTCCGCCCGCGAACCCGATGGCGGTCGCGGCCACCCATGGCGTGACGGTCAGCGCGGCGGCGAGCGCGTAGCTCGGCAGGTCCAGCCGACCCAGGATGCGGACGCCGGGCATGGTGAGCGCGAAGACCTCGTCGGTCAGGAAGTGGGCCGCGGCTGCACGCCGACGCCGCGTGGTCCCGGAGAACCAGGGAGCCAGCGAGGCCGCGTACAGCATGTGGCGCGCGTTGAGCAGCGCCGTCAGGACGATGATGCCCAGCCACGGCACGCCGCCCGCGACGAGGCCGACCGCGGCGAACTGGGCCGCACCCGAGTAGGCGACGAGGCTCATCGCCAGGGCCTCGACGATGGAGAAGCCGGCCTCGCGCGCGGCCAGCCCGAAGACCATGCCGAAGGCGAACAGCGACAGGACGATGGCCACGCTGTCGGCCAGCATGCGTCGGCGGACCGACGGCCCATCCTGCCCCCCGACCACCTGCCCTGTCACTCCCTTCGTATCCGACGCCCCGGCAGCGGGCCATGCTCGACGGAGCCTGCCGCCCACCCGGGGTCGCCGGCGGTAGCATGGCACTCACGTGTCCATCGGACGCTCCGCGCCGGAAGGACCGCGATAGGCTGGCGGTGGGCTGATGACGCACTCCGACCACGATCACGATCACGACCACGACCACGGGCCCGAGCACGAGCACGCCCACGCGGGTCCTCTGGCACGCCTGCTGGACAGGATCGTCGGGCACAGCCACGACCCGGGCGACGTGCTGGATGAGGCGTTGACGAGCGACGCCCGTGGCATCCGCGCTCTCAAGGTCTCGCTCCTGGCCCTCGGCCTGACTGCGGCGCTTCAGCTCGTCGTCGTGTTCATGTCCAGCTCGGTCGCCCTGCTCGCCGACACCGTCCACAACTTCAGCGACGCCCTGACGGCCATCCCGCTCTGGGTCGCCTTCGCCATCGGCTCGCGGGCCGCGACCCGGCGTTACACCTTCGGCTACCGACGGGCAGAAGACCTGGCTGGTCTCTTCGTGTTGCTCATGATCCTGGCCTCAGCGCTCCTCGCCGGGTGGGAGTCCATCGACCGGCTCCTCTCGCCCCAGCCGGTCACCAACATCCCAGCCGTCATCGTGGCTGGCATCATCGGTCTGGTGGGCAACGAGCTCGTGGCGCTCTACCGCATCCGCGTGGGACGCCAGATCGGCTCGGCTGCCCTCGTGGCGGACGGCTACCACGCCCGCACCGATGGCCTCACGTCGCTGGCCGTCGTGGTCGGTGCGCTCGGCGTGGCGGCAGGCTATCCGCTCGCCGATCCCCTCGTGGGCCTGCTCATCACCGCGGTCATCCTCGTGGTCCTCAAGCAGGCGACGTCGCAGATGCTGGGGCGTCTCATGGATGCCGTGGAGCCCGAGCTCGTCGACCAGGTCGAGGACGTGGCGCGGGCCGTGCCCGGCGTGGAGGGCCTTGGTCCCGTCCGTCTCCGCTGGGCCGGCCACGCGCTGGAGGCCTCCCTGACCATCACCGTCGACTGCGACCAGACGGTGGCCGAGGGTCACGCCATCGCCGAGGAGGTCCGTCACGCGCTCCTCCACGAGGTGCGACGTCTGGACACCGCCCTGATCCACGTCGATCCGTGCAGCCACCGCGGCGACGATCCGCACGCCACGGTGCGCCATCACGAGCGCACCACGATGCCGGTGGCCGGCGGCCCGGGCGTCTGATAGGCGCCTGACGACGCGTCGAAGTGCGGCGCGGTACGGCAGTGCAGCGCGGTGCGTCAGTGCAGCGCGGTGCGGCGCGGTGCGGTCGACGCCCCCTCGACGCGCCCCGATCTCCCCTTCTTGTGCCGTCTGGCGGCACAAGTGTCGAAGGATCCCAAGAAGGTCGTCGTGTCGGCTGGCCGCACCGACCTTGAACGGCGTTCCCCGGCTGTTCGTGCCGCCTGACGATACGGGCAGCGGCGGAGGCGGGCGCTCCGACCCTGATGAAGGGTTGCCGGTCGTCTCGGACGACGCTTGTGCCGCGCCGTGCAACACCATCACCGGCAGCGCGGCCCACCGGCACCTGGTCGGTCTGCCATGCCGCCCGGATCAGCGGCTGCGACGCCCATCCAGCGGGGGCCGCAGCAGGACGCCCGCCAGTCCCGTCACGGCCACGACGAAGAGGGCCGGGATGGCCGCCTTCGCGGCGCGCTCGGGCAGGACCAGCTCGAACAGCGGCACTGGGTCGCCGAGCCGCGCCTGGAGTGGACCGAATGGGCAGTTCCCGCGCCCGATCGCAAGGGCGACGCCTTCGAGGAGCAGCGCCGCCGCGCTCGTGGTCAGGATGCGGCTACGACGGCGCGTGAAAGCGGACCACCAGACGTGGGCCAGGGCAGCCAGCTGGATGATCGAGAAGATTGCGTGGGCGACACGAAAAGCTCGCGCCCGGAGACCCAGGTCCGCCCACCGACCTTCGACCATGCTCGCCTTCCTCGTCGCTCGCCCGCGTTCGCCCGTGTGGCGGACATCGTAGACGCTACCGTGGTGGCGCCGCGACCTCCTGGGCGGGGGTTCGCTCGGGCGAAACAGGGACAGGGGAGGTGGAGGCGGTGTCTGGGTCCGTGAGGGTCGCGCTCGCACAGATCGCGGTCGCCCCGGGTCACAAGATGGAGAACCTGGCGCGGGTCAGGGAGGCCATCCGCGCCGCGGCCGCGGGCGGCGCCCGGATCGTGGTTCTCCCTGAGGCAGCGGACATCGGCTGGGCCGACCCGTCCGCCCGCGGGTTGGCATCTGCCGTCCCGGACGGAGACACGGCCGCCCTCTACCGGGACTTGGCGCGACGCCACGGACTCTACGTCTGCGGCGGCTTGGTCGAACGTGCCGACGACCGGCTCTACAACGCCGCGCTGCTGGTGGATCCCCGTGGCGAGGTCCTCATCCACCACCGCAAGATCCACGAGCTGTTCGAAGTCACCGGCGACCTCTACGCACGCGGCGATCGGCTGCGCGCCGTGGACACGCCGTTCGGTCGGGTCGGCCTGATGATCTGCGCGGACGCGCTGTCGCCCCACGACGCTGTCGGCCGGGCGCTCGGGCTGATGGGCTGTCGGATCGTCCTGTCACCCTGCGCCTGGGCCGTCCCGCCCGGCCACGACCAGGCAGCCCAACCGTACGGCGCCGAGTGGCTCGAGCACTACGGGCGCCTGGCGGGCGAGTTCGGCATGGCCGTCGTCGGCGTCAGCTCCGTGGGGCCCATCACGGCCGGTGCTTGGGCCGGCTGGTCGTGCATCGGCCGCTCGCTGGCGATGGGTGTGGACGGCATGCCGCTGGCACGCGGTCCCTACGGCGCAGATGCGGAGGCGCTCGTGTTCGCGGAGGTGCCGGTTGGTCTCGGGCCGCCTACGCGACCGGGACCGGGACTGGATGGGTCGCCAGGATGAGGTTCCCGGGGTCGTACTGCGCCTTGACCTGGCTGAGCCGCTGGCAGGCGTCGGGCGAGAAGAGGTCGCCCAGGTCGAAGGAACGCTCGGCGAAGTTGGGGTAGTTGCGCTCCGCCTCCCACGATGCGAGCGCCGCCCGCAGCATGGCGGCGTGCCGCCCCACCGCCATGGCCTGGTCGGTGTCCGGGACCACGCTGTAGGTCGCCGCGGCGAACTCGGCCTCGAGCGATGCCATGACGCCGTGGTCGGAGGCCGCATCGGCGAGCTCGGCGCCCAGGTGTCGTAGCTCGACCGAGAGCAGCGGCGATCTCGAGCCGCTGCCCGCCGTGCGGACAAAGGCGTCCATGGCGGCCGGCGGGAGGTCGGCCAGCAGCCAGCCGTCGATGAAGGCCGGCACCGGGCCGACCGGGTCCATGTGCAGGTCGCCGAGCGCGGTCGGTGGCAGCATCGCGAACGTGTCGATCTGCGGCTCAAGGGCCCGCAGCGGGCGCAACAGCTCAAGACCGTCGGCCTCCGTGGCGAGGCAGGCCGCCTCGACGAGGACGAACGAGCGGCCCCGCAGCCGTTCGGGCATCTCGGGGTTCTGGGGCACGTTCAGGATGCGGCCGACCGAGGTGACGGCGTCGGGGGCCGCGGCAGCCCACGCCCGCCAGGCCGGAAGGACGTCGGCAGCACGCTCCTGGGGCCAGAACAGCGCGCCGGCGTAGAGCTCGCGCACGGGATACAGGGCGAACTCGAGCGCCGTCACGATGGCGAAACTGCCGCCACCACCCCGAAGGGCCCAGAAGAGGTCCGGCTCGTGCTCATGGTCCACCCGTAGCGCGCGGCCGTCCGCGGTCACCACGTCGATGGCGAGGACGCTGTTGCAGGCCAGGCCGTGGCGGCGTGCCAGCCAGCCAAGTCCGCCACCCAGGGTGTAGCCGACCACGCCGACGTTGGGGGACGACCCCGCCAGCCCGGCCAGGCCATGCTCGGCGGCAGCCGACTGGACCTCTCCCCAGGTCACGCCAGCGCCCACGCGGGCGCGCCGTTGGGACGGGTCGATGGTCACCTCGCGAAGTCGAGACGTCGTCACCAGGACGCCATCCTCGATGGGACCCAGCGGCACCGCGCCATGGCCCGTTCCCTGGGGTGCCAGGCGCAGCCCACGGGCACGGGCAAAGGCGACCAGCTCGACGACGTCAGCGACGCTTTCGGGGTAGGCGATGAGCGGTGGCCGCTGGTCGGCCGCGAGGTTCCAGGCCAGACGAGCGCGGCCCCAGCCGGCGTCCACCTTGGAGACGACCCTCCCAGCCATGCGCTCACGCAGGCCGCGCACGTGGTCAAGGTGCCGTTCCTGATGGGCGTTCTGTGCGGAGACGACGGAACGCTGGGACACGTAGTCGGGGGGTAGCAATCCGAGCCTCCTTCTCACCGTCCGTGTGTCGCCCAGCGCACGCTGTGCCCCTGGCCGTATGCGACCGACAGGGGCCACCACGCTGGGCGCCTCGCTCTGCTGGAAGCCCCCCGCTCCCATGCCCTCGCGGGCGCGCTGCCATTGTGCACGGCATTGCGATGTGCTGTGAAGCCGGAAGATCAGAAGCGGCCACGCTCCGCCTGGCCGCTTCGTCTCACCGCGCGGACGGGGTCCTAGCCCTTGGCGAAGGCCTCGGCACTCTCGAACTCGTAGGCCACGACGGCCTCCGTTCCGACTACCCAGGCGTCGTGGCCTGGTTCGATGACGTAGACCCCGCCGGGTCCAGCCTCGACCTCGCTGCCGTCCTCGTGGACGACGTGCAGCCGGCCGCTCACGATCGTGCCGACATGCCGAACCTGGCACGAGTCGGTGCCGACCACGGACTGGACGCTCTCGGACCAGCGCCAGCCTGGCTGGAAGGTGATGCGCGCGGTGGTCACCGCGCCGAGACGCACGACCTCGACGAGCATCCTGTTCGGGGTCCTGGTCTCATCGGGTCGGTCGAACGTACCTGCCTGGATTCCTGCCATCGCTCACTCCTCCTCTGTGGACCCCGACCGAGCAGCGTGGACGACCGGGGATACCCATCGGTCCGGCGATCCGGTCTTCGGTCGCCGGCTAGTAGCGCGCCGAATCCGCTTCTTCCACGATCCACATCTGCGGTGGGCCATCGACCCCGCCACGCTCCATGGCGGCCGGCAGCGACGGGTCCGCCATGAAGGCATGGACGCCATCGATGCTCGCGAAGTCGTTCACGACGACGATCGTGTTGGGGTCGGTCACGACGCGATAGATGGCGTGGCCGGTCGCTCCGTGCTGCCGGCGGGTGGCCTCGTGCTCCCTGAACACGCCGTACCAGTGGTCGTAGTCGGCCACGTGGTGCTGGACGATCACCTTGGTCATGAGGGTTCTCTTCCTTTCCTCCTGGATCGCGCTCCGCGGGCGTCAGCCGCCCGATCATCCGGCCTGTCGCGCCCGGACTAGCGCTCGATGTACGCGGTGAGGGGAGGCAGAACGCCGTGCCGCTCCATGGCCGCCGCATCCTCGGGTGACGGCGAGGCCATCATGGCCTGTGCCCCCGCGAGGTCATGGACGTTGGCCGTGACGGCGATGGTGTTGCTGCCGTCCATGGCCACGTAGTCGGTCACCTCCGTGGCGTACGCCGAGATGGTGGCGGCGCGCTCCGCCTTGCCCGCCAGCCATCGCTCGATGTCGACGACCGCGTGCGTGATGACGATCCTGGGCATATCGACTCCTTGCGGGAAGTGCGTCCGAGGCCTGAAGGCGGCGACACCGACCCAGTGCGTGCCGGGGAGTATGCACCTCGTTCTGACGCATGTCATCGATGGAGTCGCCAGTGCCATCAGGCCTGGTTGTGGTGCGCCACTTGACAGGTGCGCAAATCAGGAGCACGGTGACGACCCCACAAGCGGACCGGCAGGCGTCCAGATCTGCCCTCCGGGGTCATCCCTGAGGAGGCATCCCATGCGCCGACCGTCGGCCGCACGTTCGATCTTGGCTGTGAGTGTCCTGGCGATCGGCGGCCTGGGCTCCGCCACCGTGGCGAAGGACGACACGCCGCTGCTCACGGCGGATAGCCCGGTCGTCGGTGCCTGGGAGCTCAGGGTCGACGGTGATGACCCGGCCAATGCCCCGGCCGAGATCGATCTTCCACGCCGATGGCACCTACATGCAGGCGATCCCGGGCACGGTCGGGGTCGGGTCCTGGGTGCCGACCGGGCCGAACACGGGAGCCCTGACCTTCGTCCAGTACGGGGCCTTCGATGACACCGGCTCGATCGGTCACGACACGATCCGGGCCACCTTCGAAGTGGCTCCGGACGGCCAGACCTTGACGGCGGCCTTCACGATCGACGTCACGAGCCCGGACGGCACCTCCACCGGCCAGATGGGTCCGGGCACCGGGACCGGGACACGCATCGCGGTCGAGGAGATGGCGCCCGCCGCGCCGATGGCACCCGAGTCCGGCGACGATGCCGTCTCGGGGTCCCAGACCCTGGGCGTCACCCTGGCCGACTTCTCGGTGGCCATCAGCCCGACCACGGTCAAGGCCGGTGAGCCGATCACGTTCACGGTCACGAACAACGGTGCGCAGATGCACGAGATGGTCCTGGAGAAGGCTGGCGATGACGATGTCCCCCTGTCGGCGGACGGGGTGGAGTCCGAGGTCGAGGACATCGCGCCTGGTGCGACGGCGGAGATGACCTGGACCATCACCGAGCCGGGCACGTATCAGTTGGCCTGCCACATCCCCGGCCACTTCGAGCAGGGCATGGTCGCCACGTTCGAGGTCGTGCAGTAGCTGCCCTCCGGCCAGCCTCTCCCCAGCGCACCGTGCGAAATGGCACCCCGATGATGGGACGGTTGGCCCGCCCGCTCTGAAATCCTGCACGTCTATGGTCCACCAACCCTGCACCGCAGGCGAGGTACGGGCAGGAATCCCTTTCAGGAGGCGGCGATGAGCATCATCGGGTCAAGCGCTGGACCCCGCGCGCACGGGGTCGATGGGAACGGGTCGCTCGGAAGCGGACCTGCAGCGATGGGTCGCGGAGATCGAAGCCCTCACGGAGCCGCTGAGCGTCCACTGGTGCGACGGCTCTGATCAGGAGTACGAGGCGCTCTGTCGCGAGCTCGCCGAGGCCGGCACCTTCACCGCGCTGGACCCTGCGAAGCGGCCCAACAGCTTCCTGGCGCGCTCCGACCCGAGTGACGTCGCCCGTGTCGAGGACCGCACCTTCATCTGCTCGCGCGACCCCATGGATGCCGGGCCGACCAACAACTGGCACGACCCGGATGAGATGCGGGCCACGCTCACCGAGCTGTTCCGCGGCTCCATGCGGGGCCGCATCATGTATGTCATCCCCTTCTCGATGGGGCCCATCGGCTCGCCCATCAGCCGACTCGGTGTGCAGATCACCGACTCCCCGTATGTCGTGGTCAACATGCGCATCATGACCCGCATGGGCACGGCGGCCCTGGACGCCATCCGGGCGACGGGCGACTATGTGCCCTGCCTCCACTCCATCGGTGCGCCGCTGGCACCCGGTGCCGAGGACGTGCCCTGGCCGTGCGATCCGGAGCGCAAGTACATCGTCCACTTCCCCGAGGACCGCGAGATCTGGTCCTATGGCTCCGGCTACGGGGGCAATGCACTGCTGGGTAAGAAGTGTTATGCCCTGCGCATCGCGTCCGCCATCGCGCGCGACGAGGGCTGGCTGGCCGAGCACATGCTCATCATCAAGGTCACCGCACCCGACGGTCGCGTGAAGTACCTCGGTGGCGCCTTCCCCTCCGCCTGCGGCAAGACCAACCTGGCCATGCTCGTGCCTACGCTGCCGGGCTGGAAGGTGGAGACCATCGGCGATGACATCTGCTGGATGCGCTTCGGCGACGACGGCCGTCTTTACGCCATCAACCCGGAGGCTGGCTTCTTCGGTGTCGCACCAGGCACGAGCGAGAAGACCAACCTGAACGCCATGCGCACGCTTCACGGCAACGCCATCTTCACCAACGTGGGCCTGACCGACGATGGCGACGTCTGGTGGGAGGGCATGACGGACGTGCCGCCTGACCACGCGATCGACTGGACGGGCAAAGACTGGACGTCGGGCGAGGGTCGTCCGGCTGCTCACGCCAATGCCCGCTTCACCGTCGCGGCTCGCCAGGCGCCTTCCATCGCGCCGGAGTGGGAGGACCCGGCCGGCGTGCCCATCGACGCCATCATGTTCGGTGGCCGCCGGGCCGGCATCGTGCCCCTCGTGCGTGAAAGCTTCGACTGGGAGAACGGGGTCTTCATGGGCTCGATCGATGAGCTCGGAGATGACGGCTGCCGCCTTCGGTGAACTCGGCAAGCTGCGCTTCGACCCCTTCGGCATGCTGCCCTTCTGCGGCTACAACATGGCCGACTACTGGGCGCACTGGTTGGACGTGGGCCGTGCCACGACGCCGGACAAGCTGCCCCGCATCTACTACGTCAACTGGTTCCGTCGCGGCGAGGACGGCCACTTCCTGTGGCCGGGCTTCGGCGAGAACAGCCGGGTCATCGAGTGGATCTTCCGCCGCTGCGACGGCGAGGTCGAGGCGCGCGAGACCCCCATCGGCTTGCTGCCATCGCCCGAGGACCTCGACACCACCGGCCTGGAGATCCGCGAGGGTGACCTCGAGGAGCTGCTGCGCGTGGACGCCCCGGCCATCCTCGCGGAGATGCCCCAGTTCGAGGAGCACTACGCGCGCTTCGGCGAGCGGCTCCCGGCTGCGCTCGCCCAGCAGCTGGCGACCCTCCGGCAGCGCCTGGAGGACGCCTGACCATCGACCCACGCTGAGTCAGAGGGCTCATCGAGCGGGCGCCGGCATCTGCCCGGACGCTGACGGAGCCCCGCGGCCGGCCGGCGAGCGGTCGGCCGGCGTGTCACCCTGATGCTGCCGGACTCCGGCAGGGCAGGGAGGGTTGAGGTGGCCGCGACCAGCACGCGGATGCGCGTCGAGCACTGGGTGCCGGGCCTGCGCGCCATGCGGACCTACGAGCGTGCCTGGCTGTCACGTGACCTGATCGCGGGCATCGTGCTCGTGACGCTCCTGGTGCCCCAGGGGATGGCCTACGCGGAGCTGGCCGGGCTGCCCGCCATCACGGGGCTGTATACCACCGTCATCTGCCTGGTCGCCTACGCACTCGTGGGTCCCTCGCCGATCCTGGTCCTGGGTCCGGACTCATCCCTGGGTCCCATGATCGCGGCGACCATCCTGCCCTTGGCGGCGGGGGACACGGACACGGCCATCGCCCTGGCCGGGATGCTGGCGCTCCTCGTCGGACTGATCACGGTCGGAGCGGGCTTCGGGAAGCTCGGCTTCGTCGCGGACCTGCTCTCCAATCCCGTGCGCACCGGGTACCTGGCTGGCCTCGCGGTCGTCATCTTCATCGGGCAGCTGCCCAAGCTGTTCGGCTTCTCGACGGACGCCGACGGCCTCGTGGCGGAGACCGTGGCCTTCCTCGAGGGTGTCGCCGACGGCCTGACGAACCCCTGGGCGCTGGGCATCGGACTCCTGAGCCTGGCCATCATCCTGGGCCTCAAGCGGGTCTCGCCGCGCACGCCGGGCATCCTCGTGGCGGTGGTCAGTGCCATCGTGCTCTCCATGCTCCTGGACCTGGCGGGCCGCGGCGTCTCGGTCATCGGCGTGCTGCCGCAGGGGTTCCCCGTACCGTCCTTCCCGGCCGTGGAGCCCGCGGACATGGCACTGCTGTTCGCCTCGGCGGTGGGCATCTCGCTGGTGGCCATCGGTGACACCATCTCGGTCTCCGGTGGCTTCGCGGCCCGCGCCGGATACGACGTGGACGGCAACCAGGAGCTGGTCGGCATCGGCTCCGCCAACCTGGCGGCCGGCCTCTTCTCCGGCTTCCCGGTCAGCACCAGTGGCTCGCGGACGGCCGTGTCATTCCAGTCCGGGGGCAAGACGCAGCTCACCGGGCTGGTCGCGGCCGGCCTGGTGCTCCTGATGCTCGTGTTCGTGCCCGGTCTCGTCCAGGCCATGCCCCAGCCGGTGCTCGCCGCGGTGGTCATCACCGCGTCCATCAGCCTCTTCGATGTCGCCGAGCTGCGCCGCCTCTACCACGTCCGTCGCACCGAGTTCGCGCTGGCGGTCGCGTGTGCCCTGGGCGTAGCCCTCCTGGGCGTGCTCCAGGGGATCGTGGTCGCGGTCGCCCTGTCCGTCATCTACATCTTCAAGCGGGCCTGGTCGCCGTACTCGACGGTCCTGGGCAAGCCTCCGGGCGTGCCTGGCTACCACGATGTTCGGCACTATCCGGATGCCGAGCGGGTGCCGGGCCTGCTCATCGTGCGCTGGTCTGCGCCCCTCTTCTTCGCCAACGCCAACCTCTTCCGTGACCGCATCCGGTCACTGGTGAAGGAGGCCAGCCCAGCGCCGCTGTGGGTGCTCGTGGCGGCTGAGCCCATCACGGACATCGACACGACGGCGGGCTCCATGCTCGTGGACCTGGACCTCGAGCTCAACTCCGCCGGCATCCACCTCGCCTTCGCGGAGCTTCAGACGAGCGTGCGTGACGCCATCGTGCGCTACGGACTCCTGGACACCATCGATCAGGGGCACCTCTATCCCTCCGTGACGGAGGCGGTCAAGGCCTTCCGGCGGGAGGTCGGTGGCGGCGACGGAGCTCGCGCCAGCAGCGAGGCACCTCCCGTCGGCGGAGCGTAGGGCTCAGGTCAGCGAGGCGAGGCCGTCGGCAGCCCCACGAGCCGGGCTGCCTCGATCGTCTGGTCGTCATCCCGATCGCCGTGGCCGTTTCGAGGTCAACGGGCGGGGCGAGGAGTGCCACGCCGTTGACAAACATAAGTAAGTTGGTCATGATACTTACCATTCGCACGCGGGTGCGATCGTCAGGAGGTCACAGCATGCGGTTGGCGCTCACGAGACGGGCGGACTACGCCATTCGCGCGTGCCTGCACCTCGCCTCTGCCGGGCACGGAGAGCCAGTGCCGAGCCGGGTCATCGCCGAGGCCATGGACATCCCCGTGCGCTTCCTGCCCCAGATCCTGGGGGACCTGGCCCGCGCCAGCGTGGTCGACTCCGTCAGCGGCCAACGGGGCGGCTACCGCCTTGCCCGGCCGGCCGCCGGGCTCTCGCTCCTCGACTGCATCGAAGCGGTCGAGGGGCCGACCATCAGCACGCACTGCGTGCTCGAGACGCGGGCCTGTCGGCGCGACCGCCCGTGCGCCGTCCACCCGGCGTGGATGGAGGCCCAGGAGGGCTTCGTGGCCGCGCTGGCGCGCCAGTCCCTCGCGGAGGTGGCCACCCGATTCACGGGCGGCCCGGTCTTGGATGGGCTGGAAGGCCCAGGAAGGAGCGTTCCCGGATGAAGGACTCGATCAGGAGGCCCAGGCTCGTCGCCGTGGCCATGGCCGCTGTCCTGGCGGCCGGTGTGGCAGGTGGTCCGCTCTCCCTGGTGGCGCCGGGCGCGGACCCGTCCATGGCACCCATGGCCCCAGCGGCTGCGCGGCTCCGGGGCGCCTTGCCGGCGCCCGATCCGAACGCCCCGCCCTACACGCTCTTCGACCCCACGGCGCCGGCCGTGCTGGAGGGCACCGAGCACGACATCGACCTGCCCATCGTCGATCGCATGATGACCGTGGCGCCCGGCTACGTCGTGAGCGTCTGGACCTTCGGCGGCAGCGTGCCCGCGCCCGACCATCCGCGTCCACCTGGGCGACACCGTCCGCGTACACCTCACCAACCAGACCGCCATGAGCCACTCCATCGACTTCCACGCCAGCCAGACGGCCATGGATCACCAGATGGTCGAGATCAAGCCTGGCGAGACCTTCACCTACGAGTTCACGGCCGACTACGCGGGCGTCTGGATGTACCACTGCGGCACGCAGCCGACGCTGCTGCACATCGCCAACGGCATGTACGGCATGCTCATCGTGGAGCCCAAGTCCGGGTTCGAGCCGGTGGACAAGGAGCTCGCCTTCGTGCAGAGCGAGTGGTACCTCGGGCGCGCAGGGCCAGCCCGTCGACTTCGCCAAGGCCAGCTCCGGCGCGCCCGCGCCCGATTTCGTCGTCTTCAACGGGGTCGCCAACCAGTACAAGGAGAATCCCATCAGCGTGCCCACCAAGGGTCGCGTGCGGGTCTTCATCCTTGACGCCGGTCCCAGCATCGACTCCTCGTACCACGTCGTGGGCACCATCTTCGACACCGTCATCAAGGAGGGCATCGAGCTGGCTCGCGGCAACGCCGAGGGCTGGGGCAGCCAGGCGGTGGACCTCTCGCCGGCGCAGGGCGCCATCATCGAGTTCAGCCCCCAGGAGGACGGCATGTACGCGATGGTCACCCACGCCTTCAACTTCGTGGGTCGCGGCGCCGTCGGCATCCTGCAGGCGTCCACTCCCGAGTGACCTTCAGGTCGCACGAGCACGCGGGCCGGCGTCACCCACGCCGGCCCGTCGCCATCCGTCGTGCGGCGCTGACTCCCGACCCGGTGCCGGGACCTCGCGACTCCAAACAGCCCATAATGGCGCCGCACTAGAGTGCGCCCGGGGCGCTGGCTGGCGCCCGCGCCGAGACCTGCAGGGAAGGAGCATCAAGGCATGACACTGGACCCCCGTAAGCTCGTCGTCGAGTTCATCGGGACGTTCTTCCTCGTCTTCACCGTCGGCATGGCGGTCATCGACCCGGGAGCGGGAGCCATGGCGGGTCTGGCCATCGGTACCGTGCTGGCGGTGATGATCTTCGCCGGCGGCCACATCTCCGGCGGTCACTACAACCCGGCCGTCACGCTGGGCGTGCTGCTGCGGGGCAAGGTGACCATCAACGACGCCGTCGGCTACTGGGTCGTCCAGGTCGCAGCCGGCATCGTGGCCGCCATCGCCGTGACGATCATGAAGCCGGCCATGCCGGCTGAGGCGCTGAACGGCTCGCTGGACCTCGTGCCCGCCCTGCTGGCCGAGTTCCTCTTCACGTTCGCCCTCGTGTACGTCGTGCTCAACGTGGCCACGGCCAAGGGCACCGAGGGCAACTCGTTCTACGGCTTCGCCATCGGCTTCACCGTGGTGGCCGGCGCCTATGCCGTCGGGTCCGTCTCGGGCGGCGCCTTCAACCCGGCCGTGGCGGTCGGCGGCTCGATCATGAACATCTTCGCCTGGGGCAACATCTGGATCTACCTCGTGGCGGAGCTCGCGGCCGGCGCCGCGGCGGCCTTCGCCTTCCGGTACCTGCACCCGGGCGAGTAGCTCCCGTCCCAGGGGCACTGAGGCGCGCGTGGACCCCCCACGCGTGGACCGCCCGCGAGTCGACCGCCCCCGGGTGGCGGTGGTCGGTGGCTACGGGGTCGGGCTGACCTTCCAGGCAGAGCGTCTGCCCGTCGCGGGCGAGACCGTCGTGGGCCGTTCGTTCCGCATCAGCCACGGCGGCAAAGCCTCCAACCAGGCCATCGCGGCGGCACGGCTGGGGGCTGACGTGGCGCTGCTCACCGCGGTCGGCGACGATGCCTACGGGCACGCGGCGCGTCGCCTCTGGGCGGAGGAGGGCGTCGATGCCACCGCCGTCCGGGCGACGGACGCCTCCACGATGGTGGGTGCCGTCATCGTGGAGGCCAGCGGCGAGAACCGCATCCTCATCGTGCCGGGGGCGCTCGAGGAGCTCGAGGTCGGCGACGTGGACCGCTTCGAGCCCTCCATCGACGCCGCGGACGTGCTGCTGGTGAGCCTGGAGATCCCCCGTGCGGCGGCCGAGCGAGCCTGCGCCCTGGGCCGATCCCTGGGGCGGACGGTGGTCCTCAACCCAGCTCCTGCGGCCGCGCTGCCCAGCACGCTGCTGCGGGACGCCGACCACCTGGTGCCCAATCGGCAGGAGGCCGCCTGCATCACGGGACTTCCCGGGGATGCCGAGGCGGGACGGCTCCTCGAGGCGCTCACCGGCCTCACGCCGGCCGTGGTCGTGCTGACGCTCGGGCAGGACGGCGCGCTCGTCGGCAGTCGCGGGGTGGCCCCCGTCCACCTCGCTGCGCCCGTCCGGACCGTCGTCGAGACCACGGGGGCCGGGGACGCCTTCAACGGGGCCTTCGCGGTCGCGCTGGCGCTGGGGGCGGCGCCGGTCGATGCCGCTGCCTACGGCGTCCTGGCCGGCAGCCACGCGGTCACGGCCGCAGAGGCCGTGCCATCGTTCCCTCGCCGAGCGGACATCGGCCTGCCGGTCCTGGGCGGCTAGGCCCCGACCGGGCTCGGCAGCCCGGGCGAAAGGGCCCGGGCCTGGGGCGCGCCTCCTCGAGCGGCCCGACTCGACGCTGGCGGCTTGTGTGCCGAGCACGGCGTGTGCTATACCGCCGGCCATCGGCGCTCGCCGAGACCCTGGGGGCAGACGGAGGTCCATCCATGTCCAGGCTCACTCATGGCTGGCGGCAGCTGTGCCTGTCGATCCTCCTGGTGACGCTCCTTGCGCCGGCGGCGGCTGGCCCAGTCCGACGGGGTCGCCTTTCGGCCGGCCTGTCTGCTGGCGGACGACGCCGCGGCATCGGCTGCCCTGGGGCTCGAGGTCATCGGTGACGACTCCCTCTCCAACCTCTACTGCAGTACATGGCGGGCGACACCACGGTCGCCATGGCGGCCCTGACCCCGGAGATGTCGCTCGACGTGGCGCGGTTCGCCTTCCCGGAGGCCGAGGACGTCTCGATCGCCGGCCTGGCTGCCCTGGCTAGCCCCGGGGACGTCGAGAGCGGCATGCCGCCGACGGTCCTGGTCGCCCTCGAGGACGGTGGCGCACTCATGGTCAACGTGATGCCAGAGGCCGGGGTGACCGATCCGCTCGCGGCGGCGACCGCGCTCGCGGAGGCCCTCCTGGCGACCGGACCCGTCACCGCCACCCTGCCCGAGGAGGCCACCGGACCGGCCATCGAGTTCGTGGGCGATCCGTGCGCCATCGTCAGCCTGGACGAGCTGGGCGGCATCAGGGGCGGCACGTTCACCACGGCCGAGCCAGATGGGTCCGGCGGTTGCACCTACCAGACGGACATCGCCGACGAGATCAGCCTGGTGGGCCTGGCCTTCACCGATGGCACGCTGGGCGCGCTTCGCTCCGGCTCCACGACCGACCTCACCATCGCCGACCGCGCGGCCGTGTTCTGGCCGGACCTGGGTACGGTCTTCGTGGACGCCGGGGGCGGGCGGCTGTTCTCGGTCATGGTCCTGGCCATGACGGCGACGGATGACGCGGGGCCCGAGCAGATCCAGTCGCAGGCAGCCGCCATCGCTGAGCTGGCCATCGGCCGCATGACGCCCGCGGCCGGCTGACCGGACCCCGGGCGGGAGTGAGCGAGCCGGCGACAGGGCATCCGCGGTTAGGCCAAGGTTTGCGATGGCAGCTGCGCACTCGGGCCCGCCATCACACCGATCGGGGCCGCCGTCCCGCCGTTCCCCATCCGGATGGGCATCACGCGGCGTGGAGCGGTCGTCTGCGACGGCGAGGTGAGCACGGGCGCAGATGGTGCGGCGGCTCGAGGACCTGACGGCTTGGCTGTTCCGAGCCCTGGCGTTCCCGCGTGGCGTCGTGCTGCTGACGGGGTGTGGGATCGTGCCCTATCGGTCGTCCGTCATGGTGATGACCGTGGTGCCCCGGTTGTGACCCTCCGCGACGTAGGCGATGGCCGCTGCCGTCTCGGCCAATCGGTAGGTGCGGTCGATGACGGGCCGCAGCTGGCCGGCCTCCACCATCGCCAGTAACTCGGAGAGATCGTCCGGCCGGGGCGTCGAGACGAACGGTCTGCCCTGCTGGCGCACGACCGTCGAAGCGACGCCGGCCTTGACGACGTGGCTGAGACCGCCGACCCAGCCACCCACGGGCGAGCCGTTGGAGAGCAGTGTGCCGCGTGGTCTTGAGTGCCCTGCGGGTGGCCGAGAGCGAGTGGCTGCCCACGTTGTCGAAGATGAGGTCGTAGCGAGGCCCGCCCTGCGTGAAGTCCTCGACGCTGTAGTCGATGACGTGGTCGGCACCCAGCGAGCGCACGAGGTCCACGTTGCGCGTGCTGCACACGCCGGTCACCTCCGCGCCCAGAGCCTTGGCGATCTGCACGGCGAAGGTGCCCACGCCCCCCGAGGCGCCCACGATGAGGACGTGCTGGCCTGCCTGCAGGCGACCGTGATCGCGGAGCCCCTGGAGGGCGGTCATGGCTGAGACGCCCAGGGCAGAGGCTTCCTCGAACGTCAGGGCCTCAGGCTTGTGGGCCAGTGCCTGGTCAGCCGCGATGGCATGCGTCGCGAAGGCGCCGGAGCCCCAGCCCAGCACGGTCTCGCCCGGCTGGAACAGCGTCACCCCTGCCCCCACCGCTTCCACGACCCCGGCCATGTCCGTGCCCGGTGTGGGCGCCTTGGGACGGCGCAGGCCGTACAGAGGTCGGAAGAGCTTGGGCACCCCACGGATGACATGGCAATCGCCGATGTGCACCGAGGCCGCCTGGACACGAACCAGGACCTGGCCTGCGGCCGGTGACGGGGTCTCCATGTTCCGGAGCTGCAGGACGTCCTGGAGGGGACCGTAGCGGTCCTGGACGATGGCCTTCACTGGACCCTCCTTCTCTGTCGGCAGTCGCATGGCGTCGAGCTGGCCCGGCGGCCAGAGCGGCGCCGGGCCAGCTCATTCCGAGATGGACGTTACGTCCACGTACTCCTCGACGCTCATCGGTGTCGCCGTGCCGATCGGGCTCGTGCCGCCGATGGGCGAGGACTGGGAGGAGACCAGCCAGGCGTCCCCGTACCGGAGCAGCGTGAAGCCCAGCGAGTAGGTCTGGCCTTCGAAGGTGAAGAGCACCAGGCGTTCGGTGAGCTCATCTGCGCCCTGGTTCGCAGCCATCGTGGCGGCCGTCTTCAGGTATCGCTCGTCGGTCCCGAGATCGGGGTGCGGGAAACGCGCGTCCAGGACCTCGATGCCGGCCAGGCGCGCCGGGTCGACCTGCGCCACGAAGCCCTCCGCCCACGCCCGGTCGACGGGCACGATCGGGCTTCCATCGATCGTCTCGCCTGAGAGGAGGCCGTAGGCGAGCATCAGCACCTGGCCCATGATCTCGTCGGCACGCTGGGCCCGGTTGACCTCCACGTAGAAGGGGTACTCGGCCGGCGCCAGCATCAGGTGCGGCATGAAGGCTTGGAGGCGATCCACGGACTCCGCGAAGCGGTGGCCATCGGCCATCTCGTCGATCGCGCTGGCGTCGAGGATGCGGCCGGCGTCGGCTGCCGCGATCCCCGCCATGTACTCGCGGATGGCCTCGTCCGGGGTGGTCGAACCGGCTGCCAGGACCTGCCCCGAGATCGTGATGAGCAGCGCGGCCGTCAACGCCACGACCCGGGGGAGCCCTGGATGGCTGATGCGCACGTCGTACCTCCACTTGACCCGCCTGGATGGCGTGGCCGAAAGCGTATCAGCCACCAAGTGGGACTCTCCATCCTTCGGTCCCCATCGGACGGACCGGCCTACAGCCTCCGGATCCGGATGGCCAGGTAGGGACGACCGGGCAGGTCCACGCTGAAGGCGGCAGGATGCTCCTCGTGGCTGCCCGGTAGCCCGGTCAGGGGCGGCGCGGCAGCGATGGGGATGGCTTCGACGGTCATCTCCCAGGGATCGACCAGGTCGACCGCGTAGTCCCCCTCCTCGGTCGGCAGGCCGTAGGTCCAGCGGCGGGGCTGGTGCTCCCCGAAGTAGTAGAGCCACGTGTCGCCCGCGCGTGCGGCGGACACGCGCGTCCAGACCCAGGAGGGCTCGAGCGGCTCCAGCGAGCCGCCGGCCTCCTCCAGGAGGCGCCGCAGGAAGGCGATGCGGTCCGGGCTCTCACCCTTCAGTCGGCCACCCTTGGACCACCAGAGGATGTCGCGGTCGTCGAGGTAGGTCTCACCGTGGCCGGCATAGCCGCCGTTGAGAGCGTGACCCAGTAGCGGTGCACGAGCTCACGGGCGCTGATGTTGCCCCACGGCAGTGGCACGTCGCCTTCGTACTCCGGCTCGTCGTTGACGACGGGCTTGCCGAAGCGCTCGCGCCATTCCCTCGTGCGCTTCACGTCCCACGACTGGATCGAGACGTGCGTGATGCCCGGATGGCCGTGGTCGAACATGCGATCGGCGTTGTGGATCGAGGTCAGGTGCCGGTAGGGGTCGGCCTCGGCGAGGATCTCCGAGGAAGCGCGGCCAGCGCTCGGGCGGCTTGGCCATGAGGTCGAACTCGTTGGCGACCGACCACCAGACATTGCGGAAGGCGGCCACGCGGGCAACGAGATGCCGCAGGTAGCGCTCGTCCTGTTCGGCCGTCATCTCCTGGTAGCCCCAGGTGTCGTAGGGGTGGAAGAGGATGAGGTCAGCCTCGATGCCCAGGGCCTGGAGCTCGCTGATGCGTGCCTCCAGCGCCTGGAAGAAGGCGGGCTCGAAGCGATCGAAGTCGAGGCTGCCGTCGTCGCCACGCGCGAAGGCGTGGAGTTCGGGCTCGTCCGCGTTGTAGATGTAGCGCTTGGGAAAGACGCACATGCGCAGTTTGTTGAAGGGGCCATCCCGGAGCGAATCGAGCGTCTGACTGCGCAGCTCGGCCGGCTGGTGGTTCCAGGCGTAGCAGGTGGTCCCGAAGGGCTGATACGGAGTGCCGTCGGCGTAGGCGAAGTGGAACGTGCCGCTGACCCCCACCGGACCGTGGTTCGCGGGCGCGGGCTGCGTGCACGTGAAGGAGCCGGCGCATCCGTCCAGCTCCGCGCGATCGGCTGCTGAGCCCGGTAGCGCCACTCGCCGACCGCGTCCGGCATGAAGCGCACTCGGTAGGTGCCCGCACCATCGTGGAAGCCGGCCACGGTCACGCTGCGCACCCCGTGTTGGAACGAGGCGGACAGCGTGGCGTCCTCGTCACCGTCGTTGGCGACCGCCATCGACCACTCGAAGATGCCCCACCGCTCCACGGACGCCGTGGGGGTCCCGGGCGCCCCGACCGTCGCGGTGTCTGCGTCGACCTCCACCATCCTGTGCTCTCCTTCCGGCACGACCCGTGCCCACTTACTGGTCGACCAGTCTGCCACCAGGATTGACGGCCCGCAGCGGCCCGTGCTACGGTGCCATGGGAGGCCTCTCATCAGTGGGAAGTTTTCCAGATTCGATGATCGCGCCATCGCCGCGGTAGGGTCGGCCTGGGGGCCCAGGTCGGTGACAGCCCTTGGGAACGCCGTCCGGTGGACTGGGACCGGTCAGGAAAGGAGGGAGACGCGAGCCACGCATCCCCAAGCCACGCACCAGGTCGTTCATCGGAAAGGTAGAGGAGACCACTTGATGAAGCGAGCACTCCGGGTCCTGATGACCGGCGCCCTGCTTGGCGCGCTTGATCGTCCCGGCTGCACAGGCACAGGACAAGCAGGAGCTCCGTGTCTGGATCCTGTCGTCGTTCGGCGACACCGTGCTGAACACGTGGAACCAGGTCGAGGCTGACTTCGAGGCCGCCAACCCCGGTATCGACGTCGTCATCGAGACGCGCGGCACCGACGAGCACAAGGACGCCCTGCGCGTCGCGGCGGGCACGTCCGAGGAGCCGGACATCTGGTTCAACTGGGCGGGCCTCGGCCTGGCCGGTGAGTTCATCGCCCTGGGCCTTGCCGCCCCGCTCGAGGATTACTACGCGGAGAAGGGCTGGAACGAGCGGTTCACGGCTCCCGCGCTGGCCAAGACGCACTACGGCGATCACATGTATGGCGTGCCGTACACCAACCACGGCATGGTCGTCTACTACCGCAAGGACCTCTTCGAGCAGGCGGGCATCACGGAAGAGCCCAAGACCTACGAAGAACTCCTCGCCGCCAACGACAAGCTCGTCGCGGCCGGCATCATCCCCTTCGCCTTCGGCGGCAAGGACCACTGGCACCTCATGCGCCTGCTGGACAGCCTGCTGGAGACCAAGTGCGGCGCTGAGACGCACGACTCGCTGAAGTTCCTCGAGGGCAACTGGACTGAGGAGCCCTGCGCCACGGAGGCCTTCAACGAGCTGGCCGCCTGGAAGGACAAGGGCTACCTGGGCGAGAACTTCATGGGCATCGGCTACCAGGACTCGAACATGCAGATCTTCGGCGGTGACGCCGCGATGATGCTCGAGGGCGACTGGATGGTGAACCAGCTCGTGGATGCCGGGCAGGATACTCGAGAACTACGGGATCTTCCCCTTCCCGACCGGCACCGATCGCCTCTACTTCTTCGCCGAGATGCTCTATCCCTCCGCCAGCACCGAGCAGCTGGACAACGCCGTCGCGTTCCTTGACTACTTCTCCTCCGATGAGGTGCAGCAGGCGAACATCGGCAGCTTCGGCTCCATCCCCGTCAACGTGAACGCCACCTACGGCGACGACGCCCGGCCGCTCGATGCCGAGTGGGTCGACATCTTCAACGCCGCCACCGAGGTCTACGAACCCGGTGACCAGGCCTTCCCGCTGGACGTCAACACCGAGTCCTGGCGCATCCAGGACGGCGTCCTGACCGGCGACATCGATCCCAACGAGGCCGCGGCTCAGCTGCAGGCCTTCATCGACAACCGCTAGTCAGCCCTCCGGCTTGAAGGACGGCCCCCGGCGAACCATCGTCGGGGGCCGTCGCATCCGCTGCGAGACGTGCCCATGAGCGCATCCGCCACCACAAGGACATCCACGCCGTCTCGCACCCGGCTGGCACGAGTCGGCGATGCGACGATTCTCGTCGCTCCCGTTCCTGCTGCCGGCGCTCGTCATCTATGCCGTCTTCGCCCTCTACCCCATGGTCGACGGGCTCTGGCTGAGCTTCTTCGACTGGGACGGGGTCTCCGCCGATCGCAACTGGGTCGGCCTCGAGAACTACGTCCAGATCTTCACCCAGGATCCGGTGTTCTGGCGCGCGGTCCAGAACAGCCTCATCTGGGTGACCCTTTCGCTCATCATCCCGACGGCCATCGGCCTGGCGTTCGCCGTGGCGCTGGACCAGAAGCTGCGCGGCCGCAACGCCTTCCGGGCGGCGCTCTACCTGCCGGCCGTCATCGCTTCGATCGCCGTGGCCACCATGTGGTCGTGGATGTACAACCCCATCTTCGGCCTGGTGAACGCCGCCATGGAGGCCCTCGGCCTGGAGTGGCTCATCCAGGACTGGCTCGGCGACCCGGACATCGCGCTGTTCAGCATCCTCGTGGCCTACTCCTGGCAGGCGACCGGTGCCGCCATGGTCCTCTTCCTGGCCGGCCTCCAGAACGTGCCCACGGAGCTCAGGGAGGCGGCCCGCGTGGACGGTGCCAACCGGCGGCAGGTCTTCCGCGCCGTGACCTTCCCGGCGCTCATGCCCACGTTCGTGGTCGTCACGGTCCTCTCGATCATCAGCTCGCTGAAGGTCTTCGACCTGGTGTACGGCATGACCCTGGGCGGCCCAGCCCAGTCCACGCAGGTGCTGGCGCTGTGGTCCTACACGCAGTCATTCGGCCTGCATGACTACGGCAACGGCATGGCCGTGGCCATGGTGCTGCTGGCCGTGACCCTGGTCATCGTCATCCCCTACTACATCTGGATGGGGCGGAGGGACGACGCATGAGGGAACGCATCGCCCGCAGCGACCCGGTCAAGGTGGTCCTCTGGATCACGCTCCTCGTCATCGCCGTCGTGTGGGTGACGCCGGTCTTCTTCATCCTGCTGACGGCCCTCAAGTCGAAGCCCGACCTCATCAACACCGGCGCCTTCGGCCTGCCCACGGAGATCGCCTGGGAGAACTTCACGAAGGCCTGGGAGCGGGGTGACCTCGCCACCACCATCCGCAACAGCGTCATCATCACGTTCATCAAGGTGCCCCTGGGCATCTTCATCTCGGCGCTGGCAGCCTTCGCGCTGACGCGCTTGAAGGTTCCGCTCGGGAAGGTCTTCCTGGCCGTCATCGTCATGGGCGCCATGATCCCGGTGCAGGTGGCCCTGGCCCCGCTCTTCCGGCTGGTGCTGAACCTGGGTCTCATCAACCAGTACGCGGGCATCCTGCTGCCCTACGTCGCCTTCGGCGTGCCCTTCCAGGTGTTCCTGCTGACGGCCTACTTCAAGGCCATCCCGCGCGAGTTGGACGAGGCCGCCCGCATGGACGGCGCCTCCGCCTGGGGCATCTTCCGGCGGGTCATCATCCCGCTCTCGCTGCCGGCGCTGGCGGCCCTCTTCGTCCTTGACTTCGTGTCCACCTGGAACGAGTTCGGCATCGCGCTGGTCATCCTGCAGCGGCAGGACATGTGGACGGTGCCGCTCTCGCTGCAGAACTTCAAGGGCCAGTTCGGCAACAACTACGTGGAGATGAACGCGGCCATCTTCATGTCCATCATCCCGGTCATGGTGGTCTACCTGCTGCTGCAGCGGTACTTCGTCGCCGGCCTGACGACCGGCGCCGTCAAGGGATAGGAAGGGGTCGCCTCCTTGGTCGAGTCTCCACTCTGGCACCCGGCCGAGTTCGTGCTGCGCTCGTCGGTCGTTCGTGAGAACGCGCTCCAGGAGTGCGAGCTGCGCGCGACGTTCACGGCACCCTCCGGCCGCCAGCGGCGGGTCTACGGCTTCTGGGACGGCGGTGACACCTGGCGCGTGCGCTTCGCGCCGGACGAGCCGGGCACGTGGACCGGCCTGACGACCTGCAGCGATGCGGCCGACGGCGGCCTGCACGGCCAGCCCCTGGAACTCGTCGCGACCGCGGCGGTGGGCCAGACGCCCTTCGATCGCCACGGCCCGGTGCGAGTGGCCGCCAACGGTCGGCACTTCGAGCACCTCGACGGCACGCCCTTCCTCTGGCTGGCCGACACGTGCTGGAACGGCCCGATGCGCTCCGACGACGCGGAGTGGCAGCTCTACCTCGAGACGCGGACCGGGCCAGGCACTTCACGGCCGTGCAGTGGGTGGCCACCCAGTTCCTGGCCGCCGTGGACGGCGACCGCGACGGACGCAAGGCGTTCTCCGGGACCGACCGGATCGTCCTCGACCCGGCCTTCTTCCAGCGGCTCGACGGCAAGGTGGAGGCCCTCGCCCGCGCCGGCCTGCTGGGGATCCCCACGCTGCTCTGGGCGGCCGAATGGTGCGCGGACGAGGCCGTCAACCTCACCAACCCCGGCTACTGGCTGCCGGAGGACCAGGCCATCCTCCTGGCGCGCCACATGGTGGCCCGCTGGGACGCCTACCCGGTGGCCTGGTTCCTGCCCGGCGACGCGCCCTACACCGGTGACAAGGCGGGGCGCTGGCAGCGCATCGGCCGGGCCGTCTTCGGGGACGTGGACCACGCGCCCGTGACCCTCCACCCCAACGGCATGAGCTGGTTCGCGCCGGACTTCGACGCCGAGGACTGGCTCGACTACATCGGCTACCAGAGCGGTCACGGCGACGACGATGCCACGGTGCGCTGGCTCACGGAGGGCCCGCCGGCCAGCGGCTGGCAGGCCCTGCGGCCGCGGCCCATCGTCAACCTGGAGCCGCCCTACGAGGACCACATCGGCTACCAGAGCCAGCGGCGCTTCACGGCGGACGACGTTCGCAGACGCCTGGCCTGGTCGCTGCTCGTCTCGCCCACGGCGGGCGTGACCTACGGCGGGCACGGCGTGTGGGGCTGGGACGACGGCACCACGGTCCCGGAGAACCACCCCACCACGGGCGTGGCGAAGCCCTGGCGGGAGGCCCTGCACCTGGACGGCGCGGAGCAGGTGCGCCACCTGGCGGCCCTCTTCGGAGCTCAGTCGACTGGTGGCGGCTGGTGCCCGCCCCGGAGCTGGTGGCGGAGCAGCCGGGCGGCCATCGGCACGTCGCCGCCTCGCGCAGCGCGGAGGGCGACCTGGCCCTCGTCTACGTGCCCGAGGACCGCGAGGTCACGCTCCGGCTGGAGCAGCTCCAGCCCGGCCTCTCCGGCACCTGGGTCAGCGCCGCTGAGCGGTGAGGCTCAGCCCGCCGACCTGGCCGACGGGCGACCTCACGACGCCGGCCCCCGGCGACTGGTGGCTGAAGCTCTGCGCGGCCGACTGAGCGGCACGTGACGTTCGACCGCGTCCGAGGAGCCGCCGCGGCCCTGGTACGAGCGTTCGCTGCGGCGCAACCTGCTCGACTTCCACATCGACGACTGGCACCCCGACTTCCTCTCCCGCTACGACCCGGAGCACTTCGCCGACTGCGTGGTGCGCCTCGGCTCCACGGCGGCCACGGTCTTCGCCAACACGCACACGGGACTCTGCAACTACCCCACGGCCGTCGGCGAGATGCACGCCGGGCACCATGGCCGAGACGTGCTCGGCGCCACCATCGACGCCCTGCACGCGCGCGGCATCGACGTCGTCATCTACTACGTGATGATCTTCGCCGACTGGTACTGGGACCGGCACCCCGAGGCGCGCATCGTGGACGCCAACGGCGAGGCCAAGAAGGTCGTCATCAGCTCGACGGGGCGGCCGCGGCGTTTCAGCACGACCTGCCCCAACCATCCGGGCTACCGCGACTTCGTGGTGGCCCAGATCGAGGAGATCTGCGCCGGCTACGAGTTCGAGGGCGTCTGGCCGGACATGACCTTCTGGCCCACGGTCTGCTACTGCGCCTCCTGCCGGGAGCGCTACCGCCGCGAGGTCGGCGGGGAGATCCCGCGCGTCATCGACTGGGCGGACCCGGCCTGGGTCGGCTTCCAGCGCAAGCGCCAGGCCTGGATGGCGGAGTTCGGGCAGCTCGTGACGGACACCTTCCGGCGTGCCAAGCCGCACCTCTCGGTGGCCCATCAGTCGCTGGCCTTCCACGCCGGCTGGTCGGCCGGGGGTCGGTCGAGCTGGCGAGCGTCACCGACTGGCTCTCCGCCGACCTGTACGGCGAGCGCTACGGGCTCTCGTTCTTCGCCAAGCAGTTCTACAGCCTCTCCACCACGCAAGCCCTTCGAGCACATCAACGTGTGGGCCTGGCCGACGGTCCACGAGCACGTCATCACGCGCACGGAGGACCACCTGCGCCTGACGGCGTTTTCCGCGCTCATGAACCACGGCGCCATGGTGCTCATCGACGCCATCGACCCCGTGGGCACCGTGCACACGTCGAACTACGACCTGGCGGGACGCGTCTACGCGGACCTCGCCCGCTACGAGCCGCGAGGTCGGCGGGCGCTTCTGCCAGGACGTGGGCATCTACTACAGCTTCGACTCGAACGTGGACCTCACCGAGAGTGGCCAGGACGTGGCCGCGGCTGGCTACACGTTCGACGACTGCTGGAAGCAGCCCACGACGCCCACCGCCCACCGCAACGCGGCCATCTCGCTGGCGCGCACGCTCATCCAGGCGCACCTGCCCTTCGGCGTCGTGACGCGCCGTGACCTTCACCACCTGTCCGACTGGCAGGTCATCGTGCTGCCCAACGCCGCCTGCCTGGGCGAGGACGAGGTGGCAGCGCTGCGCGCCTTCGTGGCCGCCGGCGGGAGCCTGCTGGCCAGCAAGCACACCTCGCTCATCACCCGCGAAGGCGAGCGGCTGGCCGACTTCGCGCTGGCGGACGTCTTCGGGGTCTCCTACGCGGGCGAGACGGCAGAGACGGTCACCTACGTGGCCCCGTCAGGCATCCGCGACGATCTCTTCCCGGGCTTCTCGCCGGCCGTCCCGGTGACGCTGTACGACACGCAGCTGCTCGTCACGGCGCACCCGGACACGGAGGTGCTGGCCACCGTGACGCTGCCCTGGACGCACCCCACGGAGGCGCGCTACGCGGCCATGCTCACGGACCCGCCCGGGGTCGCCACGTCCAGCCCCGCGGTGGTGCGGCACCGCTACGGGCAGGGCCAGGTCATCTACTGCGCCGGCGTCATCGAGAGCTGGCAGCACGACACGCAACAGGCGGTGCTCGTGAACCTCGTGCGCTCGCTGGCCAGCCGCCCATTCTGGGTGGAGACGGAGGCGCCCAAGTCGGTGGAGGCCACGCTCTTCTTCCAGGCGGACCGTGACCGCTTCGTGCTGAACGTCATCAACTACCAGCAGGAACTGCCCGAACATCCCGGTCCACGACCTCGACATCCGCATTCGCCTGGACGGTCGCTCGGTGCGTGGCGTCGCCCTGCTGCCGGACCGGGCGGCGCTGGCCTTCCGCGCGGTGGACGACGCCGTGGAGCTCAGGCTGCCGCTTCTCGCGGACTTCGCCATGGTCGAGATCGCGCTCGAGTCTCCGGACGAGCGAAGCTGACGGTCGGTCTCACGCGGGCCACCGCGCGCAGACTGCCGGCGCGCCCAGCCAGTCTGGCCCGAAGCCCTCAGGTGGCGGGGTGGCGCGCGATCATCGGCACGTCGGAGTTGATGTCCGGCCCGAAGAACTTGACGATGACCATCTCTTCGTCACCCGTGTTCACGACCTCGATCGGCCGCACGGCTCGATCGTGGCTTACCAGGAGCTCGTCCGACGTCGGGTCGCTCGAGTCGACGGTCAGGCCCGCGAAGGTGCCCTTCCCGCGCCAGGCCAGGAGGTTGTAGACCCCGCGTTCGGTGGACGAGTACGTCTGCCCCGGGGCGACGGTGAGCTTCTTCCCGCTGAACTTCAGGGAGCCGTAGAAGAGCCAGTGCTCCTCGCCGCCGGGCTGCCGGGCGCCGTCGACGGGGCAGGATCCCAGGTGGTGGTTCTCGTAGAAGTACGGGTCGCAGTTGGCTTCCCAGTCGACCGTCTCAAGCAGGTAGCGCTCCCCGTACCTCTCACGGTCCTCCGGTCGCACATCCTTGAACATCAGGTCCCGCGAGACGATCTTGCCGGCGTTGAGCGCCTGGAACATGAGCAGGACGTCCGAGTCTTCCTGCAGCTCGAAGGTGAGCGCGGTCCCGGGCGCGTGCAGCACGCCCGAGGGGATGTGGAAGCCGCCCTCGGCGGTCGGGAAGAACGCCCGTGACTGCTCCAGGATGCGGTCACTGTCCCAATCGATGAGGTACGGCATCAGCCGCTCGTGGTTCTGTGGCTCGATGGTCGAGGTGTGCAGGCCAAAGAACGACTCCGGGTGCGGCCCCATGTCCACGCCCGGTGGGTACCAGTAGGCCTCGTCCTTCTGGTTGCGCCCGACCAGTGAGGCATGCCGCTGCCGTGGATGCAGGTGGAACGGCACGCGCAAATCCACGTCGAAGGTCTTGGCCAGCCGCTCGAGGCCATGATGGCTGGCGGCGTACTCGGCGCCCATGATGGCCTCCGGTACCTGGCGCACCGCGTCGCGAAGCGTGATGCGCTGGCCGCCCTCGAGCGCCACGTAGCTGAGGCCCTCGTCGTCCGGGCCGATGCGATGGTCAGCCGTCGTCGTCGACCCGAGCCATCGCTCGCAGCTCCAGCCTCGCTCACCGACCACGACGCGCTCTTCCGGGAGGCCCAGGCGTCGACCGGGCTGCGTCCATTCGCGGGCCACCCAGGCTGCCTCGAGCCGCAGGATTCCGCCGCCGTCCGCGAGGGCACGTTCGACGATGTCAGGGGTGATGTCGCTGGCCATCATGGGCCTCCTTGTCTCGCGCTCCCGAGCCTTGCCGACGAACCGCGCAGCACCTCGCGATCGACCCGGCGGATCGCCGAAGGCAACGACGCTCCGAGCCGTGCGCCAGCCTCCGGCGGTCACTCGAGCGGCGCCAGGAACGCCGGCGGGCCCGCTCGAAGTGGCGGATCAAGCGGTCGTCCGGACCCTCCGTCGTGTCCGGCCAGCCTTGCTCGTCCAGCCAGGCCAGGTGCGAGGCGATGGCCTCCTGCGGCGAGACCCGCGGCTCGAATGGGCCACCCAGCTCCAGGATGGCGTCGCTGCTGTAGGCGAGGTCGAAGCGCGTCAGGACCGGCAGGATGGAGCCGTCCGCGTCGAGGATGGTGGCGTCCACCTCGGCCGGGTCGAGGGTGAGGATGAGCTCGACGGGCACGTGCACCAGCCGCGGCGCGACGCCGACCACGGCCGCCATGGCCTCCACGTAGGCATCGTGGCTGATGACCTGTGGCCCGGCGCACGTGAAGACGCCACCGTGGGCTCGCGGCTCGCCCACGACCCGCGCCATGAGGCGCCCGGCGTCGACGCCGGTGCCGGGCTGGAAGAGCGTGGCGCCGTCGCCGGGCACGACGATGGGCTTGCCCTGCTGGAGGCGTCGCAGCATCGTGCGGCCACCCTGCCGCGAGAAGAAGCCGATGACGAAGCGGGGCCCCATCGAGTAGCCCGGCCGGATGATCGTCACGGCCACGCGGCCGGCGGCGCCGGCGGCGTTCACGAGCGCCTCACAGTCGCGCTTGGCGAGGGCATAGGGCGAGTTCGGTTCGCGATGCTCGTCCGATTCGCGCACCGGCAGACGCGAGAGGGGATAGCCGAAGACATCGACCGTGCTGACGAAGACGTACTGCCGGCCGGGGGCCGAGAAGGCGTCAAGCGCCTGGGTCACCTGCCTGGTGGTGTAGCAGCAGGTGTCGATGACGACGTCCGGGCGCACCTCGTCGCGGGCGGTGCGCAAGGTGGCCGCGTCGTCCCGGTCACCCCACAGGAAGCGGGCTCCCAGGTCCGGGACGGGGTCCTTGGGGTGGGTCAGCACGGTGACGTCCCAGCCCGCCTCCACCAGCTCCCCGATGGCGCCCCGGCTGATGGTGCCCGGTCCGCCGATGAAGAGGGCCCTGCCGCTCATGTGCTCCCCCTGACGATGCGACTGCTCGACCGAGTGTAGCGACGACCGTCAGGGCGCTGGCCGTGCAGCCGCGCGCTCGACGAGACCGATCCCCTCCGCTCGTGGGTGGGCCCCGACGCGCGGCCCGTCGTCCAGGCCGGAGTCGAGGAGGTCGTGGGCCGCCGGGTCGAAGGCTGGCCAGGGACGGCCCGTAGCGATCCACGCGCACGCCACCCGAGGGATGCCGTCCGGCCCATCCGCCCGTGCCGGAAGACCCGTTCGCCGCCGTCACGAATCGCTGACACTCCGCGAAAGCTGACGCCGAGGGAGGGAGACCCGATGCTGCACGAACCGGCCACACCCTCGGGCAGGGACCCGGCAGCGCCGTACAAGGCCCGCCTGGGCATCTGGATGTTCCTCTTCTACACGGTCTTCTACGCCGGCTTCGTGGCCATCAACCTCCTCAGCCCGGAGATGATGGGGACCATCGTCGTGGCCGGCCTGAACCTGGCCACCGTCTACGGCATGGGCCTCATCGTCCTGGCGCTCGTCCAGGCGCTCATCTACAACGTGATGTGCCAGCCGCAAGGAGGAGGAGCTCGCGCTGGACCTCGGAGGCCTCGACCGGCGCTGACGCCGCGACCGGCGGATGACGCCCGACCGAGGCTCGGGCCCCGCGCAGCGACGAGGCGTAGTCGATGGCCATCTTCATCTTCCTCGCCTTCGTCGTCTTCGTCGTCGGCCTGTCCTTCTACCTCGGCCGCAAGGCCCAGACCTCCAGCGGCTACTACGCGGCCGGCGGCCAGATCCACTGGGGCGTCAACGGCATCGCCTTCGCCGGCGACTACCTCTCCGCCGCCTCGTTCCTGGGCATCTGCGGCATGATCGCCACGGCCGGCTACGACGGCTTCCTGTACTCCATCGGCTACCTGGCCGGCTGGATCGTGGCCCTCTTCGTCGTGGCCGAGCCCCTCAAGCGGCTGGGCAAGTACACCTTCACCGACGCCGTCGACTCGAAGTACAACTCGCGCGGCATCAAGCTCGCCGCCGCCATCAGCACGCTGGTCGTCTCGGTCTGCTACCTGATCCCGCAGATGGTCGGCGCGGGCGTGCTGGTCGAGCCGCTGCTGGGCATGCCCCACGCCTGGGGCGTCATCATGGTCGGGCGCCATCGTCATCACCATCGTGGCCACCGCCGGCATGGCCTCCACCACCTACGTGCAGTTCCTCAAGGGCGGCCTGCTCATCATCTTCTCGACCATCCTGGTGGTCGCGGTCTGCGTGCGCGGCTTCACCACCGAGCCGGACCAGGGCGGCACGGTGCCGTTCTACGAGTACGCAGCAGCTGGCCGGCGACGCGGACCGGCCGACGGCCTCGATGGTCGACGGAGCCGGGCTGGCAGGTGGTCGAGGAGCAGGAGGTCAAGGCCGGCCTCGTCTTCGTCCAGCTGGCGAACGAGGGCGGCACGTCGTGGTGGCAGGTCCAGCGAGGCGAGGACGGCCGTGGTCGCTCGACGAGACCCAGTGCGGTCGAGACCATGCGACGGCGGAAGTGGATCAACGGCGCCCGGCCTCCGACGACAACAAGCTGCGCCAGGTCGGCAACCTCGAGCGCGTGAACGGCGAGGCTGACGGTCGAGACCGGCAGCATCCTCGCCCGATCGACTTCCTGGCCACCATGACCGACAAGGACGACCGTCGTGCGGCTCTGGAAGGCAGCAGTCGTCACGACCGACTCCGGCGAGAAGGTCACCGTCTACTACTGGACCGACGTGTCCGGCGACAAGGTCATGCGGCCCGGGCTGAAGTTCAAGGTGGAGGGCACGCCCCTGGAGCGGCTCGACTTCCTGTCGCTGATGCTGGCGCTGTTCCTGGGCACGGCCGCCCTGCCCCACATCCTCATCCGCTACTACACCGTGCCCAACCCGGCCAGCGCGCGCAAGTCCACGATCGTGGCCATCGCCGCCATCGGGTTCTTCTACATCCTGACCCTGTTCATGGGCCTGGGCGCCATGATCAACGGCGTGGTCAACCCGGCCGACAGCAACATGTCGGCGCCGCTGCTGGCGCGATCCTTCGGCGAGCTCCTCTTCGCCATCATCTCGGCCATCGCCTTCGCGACCGTCCTGGGCACCGTCAGCGGGCTGATCGTGGCCGCCTCCGGCGCCGTGGCCCACGACCTCTTCGACCGCTTCTTCCGGTTCAGGATGGACGACCGCCAGAAGGTGCGGGCCGGCAAGATCTCCGCCTTCGTCGTCGGCGGCGTCGCCATCGTGCTGGGCATCCTGCTTCAAGGGCGTGAACGTGACCTTCCTGGTGGGCCTGGCCTTCGCCGTGGCGGCCTCGGCCAACCTGCCGGCCATCGTCATGCTGCTGTTCTGGAAGCGGACCACCGCGCAAGGGCATCACGGCCTCGATCTTCGTGGGCATCGTCTCGTCGCTGGCGCTCATCGCGCTCTCGCCGGACCTGTTCGCGCTCTACGGGCTGGATCCCGCTGGATGCGCCCTTCCCGCTCAGCAACCCGGGCATCATCTCCATCCCGCTGAGCTTCCTCACGCTGGTCGTGGTCTCGCTGCTGACCCAGAAGCGCCGCGAGGCGTAGGAGGACATGACGGGGCCAGCGGGCGCCAGGCTGACGGCCAGAGCGTGGCGCCGGAGTCACGGCGAGCCCCTGGCTCGTACCCGGCACGGAGCACGCGCGGCACCCGCGCACGGCGGCGACGCCCCGCACGTCAACTTCCACTGCCACTCCATCTTCAGCGACGGCGAGCAGACGCCGGAGGCGCTGGCAGCGACGCCTGGCAGCCGGCGGGCGTGCGCTACGCCGCGCTGACCGACCACGACACGGTGGAGGGCCTGGCCCGCTTCGCGGCCGCCCTCGAGCGGCACGGCATCGCCTCGCATCCCGGGCGTCGAGCTGACCACGCAGCTCGACGGCCGCGAGCTGCACCTGCTGGCCTACGGCTTCGACCCCGACCACCCCGACTGGCGCCACGCTGGTGTCCCTGCGCCAGGCGCGCAGCCTGGACGTGCACAGCATCGCCGGGATCGCTGCGCAAGGCCGGCAGCCGCCGGCCCGCGGACCGGCCGCACGGCAGTCCAGCCCGCAGCGCCGCCCACACGGCAGCCTCGCCATCGGCGACGCCATCGCGCTGCTCCACCGCGCCGGCGGGCGCGCCTTCCTGGCCCATCCGCTCGTGCTACGAGCCGGACCCCGTCGCGGCTCGAGGCGCTGGTGGCGCGCCTAAGGCCATGGGGCTCGACGGCATCGAGGCCCTCTACGAGCCGTTCACGGCGGCGAACAGCGAGCGCGCTCCGGCGAGCTGGCGCAGCGGCACGGCCTGCTGGTCAGCGCCGGGACGGACTTCCACGGCGCCAACGGCATGGGCAGCCGCCTGCCCGGCATCGACATGCCCGCGCGACGACTGGCAGCGCTTCCGCGCGGCCCTCTTCGCCGGTCACGCGCTTCGGCGGCCGACGCGCGCGCCGCAGGTGCCCCGCCGCACGGCGCCTGCCGCGTCGCCCGGCCGGGCGCGCCGCGCCGCTTCCGGCGCCGCTCGTTCATGCTGCGCATCCTCCTGCCCGACGCTGGCGCCATGGCTGCTCTTCCTCGCCGCCATCTGGGGCCTCATCCTGCCGTCCTTCGAGCGGACGCTCCTCGAGCGCAAGCGCGAGATGATCCGCGAGCTGACCAACTCCGCCTGGAGCATCCTGGCCGCCTACCAACGCGACGAGCAGCGGGCCGGCTGACGCGCGAGCGAGGCGCAGGCGCGCGGCCGCCGCGCTCATCGAGCAGCTGCGCTATGGCCCGCAGGGCAAGGACTACTTCTGGCTTCCAGGACATGGAGCCGCGCATGGTCATGCACCCGTACCGCACGGACCTGAACGGCCAGGACCTGGCCGGCTTCAGCGACCCGCGCGGGGTGCCCATCTTCGTGGAGTTCGCCGACCTGGTGCAGCGCGAGGGCCAGGGCTACGTCGACTACGTCTGGCAGTGGCAGGACGACCCCGAGCGCCTGGAGCCCAAGGAGTCCTACGTCAAGGGCTTCGAGCCCTGGGGCTGGATCATCGGCACGGGCATCTACATCGACGACGTGCGGCCGAGATCGGCCGCCTCGAGCAGAACCTGATCGCGGCCGCCCTGGCTCATCTCGGCGGCCATCGTGCTGCTGCTGCTCTTCGTCCTCCAGCAGAGCCTGCGCATCGAGCGCGGACGCCAGGAGGTCGTGGAGGACCTGCGCGAATCCACCGAGCGCTACCACGCGCTCGTCGAGGCCACCACCGAGGGCACCCTGCTGGTGCTCGACGGCCGCTGCCGCTACGCCAACCCCACGTTCCTGGACATGCTGGGCTACACGCCGCGCCAGCTGGAGTTCCTGGAGCTGGCCGACCTCCTGCCCCGCGAGCCGGAACGACGCCATTGGCAGGCCCTGGACGCGGGCTCCGGCGGAGCCCGACGCCCTGGGCGAGGCACGCGAGGGCTGCCTGGCCCGCGCACGACGGCACGCATCGTGGAGTGCGTCCTGGCGCTCAACCCCATCGTGTTCGACGGCCAGCCCGGCTCCATCCTGCTGGCCCGGGACTCGCCCGGCTGCACGCCGCGGCGGGCGACGATGGCGCTCGCCGCCGCGCTGCGCCGGCCGGCGTCTTCCGGGCGCTGGCCTCGCGCCGCGGTGTCTTCCTGGACCTCAACCCGGCGGCGCGCGGATCTGCTCGGCGGGTCGCCGAGCCGGATGGCGACGCAGCCGGCGCTGGCCGACCTCTTCGCCGACGCCGCGGAGTTCGAGCGGTTCCTCGAGACGCTGCTCGCGGACGGGCGAGGTCCGCGACCACGTGCTGCGGAGCGAGACGCCGGACGGTCCACGCTGACCTCTCGCTCTCGGCCGCGCTCGTGCGCGACGAGCAGGGCACGGCCGCTCTACGTCGACGGGTTGCTGGTCGACGTGACCGCGGCGCGCAAGGAGGCGGCCGGGCGCGACGCCCTCATCGAGCGGCTGCAGGCCTCGCTGCTGTTCCTCCACGAGCCCATCGCCGCCCTCGCGCAGGAGGCCGTCGCGGTCGGCCTGGAGACCGCCATCGGCGAGGTGGCCCGGCGGATGACCGAGCGCCATGCCACGGCGGCGCTGGTGGCCAGCGAGATCGGGGCCATCATCGGCATCGTCACCGACCACGACCTGCGCGCCCGCGCGATGGCCGAGGGCCGCGCCGGCGACGACCCGGTCCACCTCGTGATGAGCGCGCCGCTCCTGCGCATCGCCGGAGAGCGCGCTCGTCTACGAGGCCCTCATGCGCATGGAGGAGCACGGGGTCCGCCACCTGGCGGTCGAGGACGCCGCGGGCGCCATCGTCAGCGTCATCGACCACCGCGCCCTCATCCAGTTCCCGCGCTACGGCCCCATCGTCCTGCTGCGCGAGATCGCCCGCGCGGGCACGCCGGAGGACGTGGCACGCTGCCGCGAGCGCGCCGTCCCGCTGGCGGGCAGCCTCATGGACAGCAGCGCCCGCCCGCGCCACATCACCGACATGCTCACGTCCGTCGCCGACGCCACCACCGTGCGGCTCATCGAGCTGGCCATCGAGGAGCTCGGGCGCACCGCCGGCGCCCTTCGCCTTCGTGGCCATGGGCAGCCAGGGCCGCGGGGAGCTGACCCTGCTCAGCCGACCAGGACAACGGCATCATCTTCGCCGCGCCCGGACGGCGCGGACGCCGACCGGCTGGCCGACTACTTCCTGCGCCTCGGGCTCGCGGGTCAGCGACGGCCTGGCAGCAGGCCGGCTATCCCTTCTGCCGGGGCAAGGTCATGGCCAGCAACCCGAGCTGGTGCCGGTCGCTGCCGGGCTGGCGCTCGCTCGTGGACACCTGGCTGCGGCGAGCCGAGCCCCAGGACATCGCCGACCTCAGCGTCCTCCTCGACTTCCGCGTCGTCCACGGCGAGTCGGCCCTGGCCCACGAGCTGCGCGAGCACATCCACGCCACCCTGCCGCAGGAGCCGGCCGTCCTCTACCAGCTCACGCGCAACGCCCTGACCTTCAGGCCGCCGACGCGGCTGCCCGGCAACATCTACCTGGGCGGGGCCGCCGAGCACGCCGGCGAGATCGACCTCAAGGACGCGCTCATGCCCATCGTGACCTTCGCGCGCGTGTACGCGGCGCGCCACCGCATCGCCCAGACGCACACGCTGGAGCGCATCGATGCCCTGGCCGCCGGCCGACCTGCTGCCGTCGGCCAACCGCGACGAGATCGCGGCCGTCTACGACTTCCTCGTGCGCTGCGGCTGCAGGCCCAGCTGGCGGCAACCTGCGGGCCGGCCGCCCGCCGACCAGCAGCGTCCAGCTCGCGCGCCTCGGCCCGACGCAGCGTGACCTGCTGCGCGGCGCGTTCGCCCAGATCGCCGCCGTGCAGAAGCAGATCGGCTACGAGTTCCCGGAGGTCGGGTAGGTCGAGGTCCGGCGCGCCGCGGCGCCTCGCAGATGCCGTGTACGATATGAGACATGGTCTCAGTCAAGGCAGTGTCGACGATCCATCGCAGCGACCGGCATCGAGCCGCTCGTGGCAGCTCTCGACCGGGCCGGGTACCGACTGACCGAGCCACGACGCGCGGTCGCTGAGCTCATCGTCGCCCGCGAAGGTCACTTCTCCGCGGCGGACCTCCTCGATGACGCCAGGGCACGCCGGTTGGACATCGGCCGGGCCACGGTCTTCCGCGCCCTGGACCTCTTCACCGAGCTCAGCATGCTGGAGCGCCTCGACCTGCCCACCGGCGAGCACGCCTACGTGCCCTGTGAGCCGGCCGGCCATCACCATCACATCGTCTGCTCAGGCTGCGGCCGTGTCACTGAGATCGAGGAGGTCGGTCTCGCCCTGGAGGACGTCCAGCGGCGTACGGGCTGGCTGGTCGACTCCCACCGGCTCGAGCTCTACGGCCGCTGTCCCCGCTGTCGCCTCCCGTAGCGAGCACTCCCGGAGTGACGTCATGCCCGCGCCGTCCATGAGACTCGATATCGCTCGGGGCAGCTCTGCGCGCCTGGTCGCCCTGGCTAGCCTCGCCCTGTCGCGGCGCCGGTCGGACCGGCAGCCGCCCAGTCCGAGGCCGCCGGGGAGGCCTGGACATCGTGGTCACCACCTCGGTCCTGGGGTCCGTGGTCCAGGACCTCGTCGACGACCGGGCGAGCGTGACGGTCCTCATGGCCAACGGTGTCGACCCGCACGAGTGGTCGCCCTCGGCCCAGGACCTCGAGGCGGTGTACGCAGCCGACCTCGTGGTGGCCAACGGCCTTGGTCTCGAGGAGGGCCTGCAGGATGCGCTCGGCCAGGCTGAGGCGGAGGGCATCCGCGTCTTCGAGGCCACCGACCACATCGACGTCCGGGAGCTGCGCGAGGGCCGAGCGAGGCCAGCCGCTACGGACAGCACGCGCCGCGGCCGCCCGAGGCAGCCTGCGCCGAGGAGGGGGCCGACCACGGCGCCGAGGACCCCCACTTCTGGGTGGACCCCGTCTCCATGATCGCGGTCGTCCAAGCGCTGGCACCGGTCATCGGCGAGCTGGGGGTCGACGTCAGCGACCGCGAGGCCGACCTCGTGGCGCGCCTGGAGTCGCTGGACGAGGAGGTCCGCGACCGCCTGGCGGTCATCCCGGCCGAGGCTCGCAAGCTGGTCACCGGCCACGAGTCGATGGGCTACTTCGCGGCCCGCTACGACCTCGAGCTGGTCGGCGCCGTCATCCCCGGCCTGTCCTCGCAGGGTGAGGTCTCCGCTCGGGCCATGGCTGAGCTCGCCGAGCAGATCCGCGACGCGGGTGTGAGCGTCATCTTCGCCGAGGCCGGCACGCCGCGTTCCGTGGCGGATTCGATCGCCAGCGAGACCGGGGCGGCCGTCGTGGAGCTGCCAAGCCATCGCCTGCCGGACGATGGCTCGTACTTCACCTTCATTCCGGCATCGCCGAAACCGTCGCGGAGGCCCTCTCGTGACAGGCCTGGAGCGACCTCCGGGCAGCCCGGCAGCCCGCGCGCTGCCATCCTCGGCCGACCGTGACGCCGACCCGGCGACGCTGACGGCCGCTGGAGGCCTCGTGGGTCCGCTCATCGACCCGTTCCTGGACAACGGCTTCATGCTGCGCGCCCTGCTGGCAGGCGTGCTGGTCTCCATCTCCTGCGCGGTCGTGGGCACCTTCGTGGTCCTGCGCGGCCTCGCCTTCATCGGTGACGCCCTGGCGCACGGCGTGCTGCCGGGCATCGCCGCAGCCCTGCTCATCGGCGCCCCGGGCCTGGTCGGCGCGACGGTGGGCGCTCTGGCCATGATCGGCGGCGTCGCGCTCATCACGCGCCGCTCGCGCCTCTCGTCGGACACGGCCATCGGCCTGCTCTTCGTGGGCATGCTGGCGCTGGGCGTGGTCATCGTCTCGCGCTCGAGCTCCTTCGCCGGCGACCTGGTGGCCATCCTGTTCGGGCAGATCCTGGGCACCAGCTGGGATTCGATCGGGATCCTGGCGCTGGCGACGATCGGCGTGACGGCCGTTGCGGCCGTCTGCGCTCGCCCATTCCTGCTGCTGGCCTTCGACCCCGAGCAGGCCGACGTGGCCGGCTTCTCCGCGCGCCGCTACCACGCGGTCATGCTCGTCCTCATCGCCCTGACCGTGGTCGTCAGCTTCCAGGCCGTGGGCACGCTGCTCGTCTTCGGCATGCTCCTGGCGCCGGCCGCGGCGGGCGCCCTGCTGGCGCACCGCATCGCCACGATGATGCTCATCGGCTGCGTCATCGGCGCCGTCAGCTCGTACCTCGGGCTGCTCATCAGCTACTGGTTCGACCTGTCTGCGGGTGCCTCGATGGTGCTCGTCGCGGTGGCCATCTTCTTCGTGGTCTTCCTCTACTCGAGCTGGCGCGACTCGAGGCCCCCGGCCGGGTCGCCACGCTCCGTCGGAGCCGGATGCGGCAGAGGCACACCGATGAGCCTCGCAAGCGGCTCGCCTCGGCGGGCGATGTCATCGTGGCGCGCGGCCTGGCCGTGGGTTACCGCGGTGACGTCGTCGTGGGCGCGATCGACGTACGCGTGGCTCCGGGCGCCTCGCTTGCGCTGGTGGGCACCAACGGCTCAGGCAAGTCCACGCTGCTCAAGACCCTCGTCGGGCTGCAGCCCAGCCTGGGCGGCGAGCTGGCCGTGCTGGGTGCCGACCCCGGAGCCTCACCCGGCGAGGGTCGGCTACCTGGCCCAGTTCCACGCCTCCGGCTTCGTGCTGCCCCTGCGGGCCATCGACGTGGTGCGCATGGCGCGCTTCCCGAGCCTGGGGCTGCTGGGCCGCACCACGTCGGCCGACCACGATCTCGTGGCCTGGGCCATGGACACCATGGGTGTGGCTGAGCTGGCCAGGACACCGCTCCGGTCCCTGTCCGGCGGGCAGCGTCAGCGCGTCTACCTCGCCCAGGTGCTGGCACGCCGGGCCGACCTCATCCTGCTCGACGAGCCCAACGCCGGGCTGGATGCCGGCGGCCGCGAGCGCTACCTGGACGCCTTCGCCGGCGAGCTGCGCCGGGGTGCCGCCCTCGTGACGGCCACCCATGACATCGGCGAGGCCATCGAGTACGACCAGGTGCTGCTGCTGGCGCGGCGCGTCGTGGCCCTGGGGCCCGGTCGCGACGTGCTCACGCCGGACCGTCTCATGGAGACGTTCGGCATCGTCATCCGCGACCCGCACGCCGAGCATGCCGGGCGCTTCACCGTGGCGGAGCGGAGCCACGGGGCGCCGCAGATCGTGGACCTGAACGTCTGGCCGGACGCCGGCGAGCCGCCCGCGCCGGTGCCTCCGGCGCCACCGGGCTAGGTCGCTGGCGACGCAAACGCATCTCGTTGCATCAACGAGATGACGCGACTACTGTAGTCGTGGGTCTCCGCCACGTCCCGGCGCTGCCGGCCGTGGCGGTGGATCCAGAAGTGGAGTGAGCACACATGTCGATCATGAGCGACCGCAGGGCGGCCGCCCGCCGGCGTCTTCTCCGGCCGCAGCCATGGCACTGGTGGCCGCGCTACCCGGGCTCGTCGTCGCGCAGGATGAGCGCGACCGGGGAGACGGTCAGCCTGACCGACTTCCGGGGCAAGACGATGGACGTCCCGGTGGGCACGGACCGTGTCGTCTTCCTTGTCGAGAACGCCATGAACACGTTCTATGCCGTGGGCGGTGCGGATCACATCTCCGGCATCGGGGACATCTGGCAGCCCACCTTCAAGGAGGCCTTCTTCAACGCCGTCGACGCCGACTACGCCACGATGCCGCGCGTGGCCACCAAGGACGGCGCCGTCGACCTGGAGTCCCTGGCGGCGGCCGACCCGGACCTCGTGGTGCTCTGGTCGGCGGACATCGACGACAAGGACACGGCAGCCATCGAGGGCAGCCTGGGCGTGCCGGTCTACGGTGTCTTCCTCGATGCCTTCGATGACCTCACCAAGCTGACCGCGGACATGGCGGCCATCCTGGGCGACCCCGCGAGAGGCGATGAGGTCGTGGCCCAGATCGCAGCCGAGATGGAGAAGATCACGGGCATCTCCTCCGCCATCCCGGTGGAGGAGCGCCCCAGCGTCTACTGGATGTGGGGCGACGTCTTCGGCACGGCCGGCACGCAGTCCACCGCCAACGAGCTCATCGAGGCAGCCGGAGGCGTCAACGTCATCTCGCAGTGGGACGACGAGGCCGCGTCCACGGAGCACCCGGTGCTCTCCATGGAGACCATCGCGCAGCTCGATCCCGATGCCATCTACCTGTGGTTCAACCCCGAGATCGACCCGCAGCACATCCTCGATGGCGCCCAGGTGGCCGGCTTCGACTTCGCCCCGTGGGCGAACCTGACGGCCGTCAAGGAGGGCAACGTCTTCGAGCTCGACGACCCCTTCCTGTACGACTTCATGACCGGTCGCCAGCCGATCGCCACGCTCAAGATCGCCAAGGACATCAACCCCGAGGCCTTCGCGGACATCGACCTGACCTCCGAGTACGACGCCTTCTTCCAGGCCATGTACGGCGTTACCTACCCCGACTACCAGCCGGCCGGCTGACCCGGCGCCGGCGATGACGGTCCGCCGCCTTCCGGCCACGCTGCTGGCCGAGCGCGGCCTGTCCGGGTCCTGGCGGACCGTCGCCATCTGGGCCGTCGCGCTCTCGCCCATCCCGGCCTTCCTCTTCTCCATGCTGCTGGGCACCTACGGCCTGGCGGTGGCGGACGTCGTCGGGGTCATCTGGTCACGGATCGTGGGCAGCGCGGACTACGGGGACACGGTCTACACCGTGCTCTTCGACATCCGCCTGCCGCGCGTCATCTCGGCCATGCTCGTGGGCATGGCCATCTCGGTCTCCGGGGCGGCGCTCCAGGGCGTGCTGCGCAATCCGCTGGTGGACCCCTACATCCTGGGACTGGCGTCCGGCGCTGCCTTCGGGGCGGCGCTGGCCATCGCCGCGGTCACCTGGCTGCCCGTGCAGCTCTCCGCCTTCGTCTTCGGCCTGCTGGCCATGGGCATCGCCTACACGATGGCCCGGACGGGCGGGAAGGTGCCCATCGTCTCGCTCATCCTCTCGGGCGTCATCACCTCGGCCATCTTCACGGCGCTGCTCTCCATCGTGCAGATGAGCGCCCACGAGCGGTCGCTGCAGTCGATCGTGCGCTGGATCATGGGCAGCTTCAACGCCGTGACCTGGTCGTCGCTGGCGGGCGCCTGGTTCCTCATCATCGCCGGTACGGTCGTCATGATCGCGCTGCGCTGGCGGCTCAACGTGCTGGCCCTCGGAGACGACGAGGCGCGCTCGGCGGGCATGAACGTGGAGCGCTACAAGGCCGTCTTCATCGTCTGCGCCGCGCTCGTCTCGGCCGTCTCGGTCTCCATCGCCGGCATCGTGGCCCTCGTGGGGCTCATCATCCCGCACATGGTCCGCATGATCGCCGGGCCGGACCACCGCACGCTGCTGCCGCTGTCGGCGGCGCTCGGGGCCACCTACCTGGTCCTCGTGGACGACCTCGCGCGGGCCGCCTTCGGCTACGAGATCCCGCTCTCGATCATCACCACCCTCATCGGCGCGCCCTTCTTCTGGCTGCTGCTGCGCGCCACCAAGTCGAGCGGCTGGGAGTGAGCGCCATGCCACCGACGACGCCAGGGCAGACGCTGGCATCGGAGCGACCAGCCGTCACGTCCTCGTCGTTGCCGGATGGCGGGCAGGCCGCGCGCGAGGTCATCCTGGACGTCGAGCACGTGTCAGCCGGCTACGGTGGGTCGCCGGTCCTGCTCGATGTCTCCTTCGGCGTGCACCGCGGCGAGGTGCTGGCCATGCTGGGTCCCAACGGCTGCGGCAAGACGACGCTGCTGCGCATCATCGGCAAGCTGCTGCCGGCCACCGGGGGTGGCGTGCGAGTGGCCGGGCGTGACATCGGGGCCATGAGCCAGGCGCAGCTGTCGCGCCTTGTGGCGAGCGTGGCCCAGGGGCAGCGCACGACGTTCCCCTTCTCGGTGCTGGACATCCTGCTCACCGGGCGCATGCCCTACGTCTCGACCTTCGCCTCCCCGCGCGAGTCCGACGTCCGGGTCTGCCGCGACGTGATGGACCGCTTCGGCATCCGCCACCTCGAGCAGCAGCCGGTCACGCGTCTGTCCGGTGGTGAGCGCCAGCTGGTCATGATCGCGCGCGCCCTTGCCCAGGAGCCGCGCGTGCTCCTGCTCGACGAGCCCACGACCTACCTCGACCTGCGCAACCAGGTCCGCGTGCTCGAGACGATCCGCCACCTGGCGCGCAGCCAGGACGTCACCGTGCTCATGACCATCCACGAGCCGAACCAGGCCTTCGCCTACGCGGACGCGGTCGTGCTGCTGCGCAAGCTGGCCGTGCTGGAGGGTGTCGACCCGACGACGGCCGGCCGCCGAGATCACGCCACCAGCGTCATCGCCTCGGGCGACCCGCTGGCGGTCCTGACGCCAGCCAACGTCCAGGAGGCCTATGGCGTGGGCGTGGACGTCGTCGAGCATGGGCAGCGGCGCCTGCTCGTGCCCAGCGACTGAGGGAGGCTCCGCCGGAGGCACACGCCGTGTCGCTGCCAGCCCCGCACGGCTCAGCGTGGACCCTGCCAGCGTCGTCGGCCGGCAGCACGACACCAGTGTCATCGCAGCAGGCGATGCCGAGTCCGTCCTGACCGCGGAGCACGTGCGCGAGGCCTATGGAGTGGACGTGGACCTCATCGAGCACGCCCATCGTCGCCTCATCGTGCCCATCGACTGATCTCGCGGCTCGGCAGTCGTCAGCGTTCGCGGAGGGCGGTCACGAACCAGTAGTGGGGGAAGTCCGGCAGCGTCGACCGGGACCACGGGCAGGGTCCATCGGCCGTAGCTGGCATCGGGCTGTCCGGCCTGGCTCGAGGCTGGCCGCCCACCCGCGCCTCGCCAGGAAGCCGACCGGGTCCTCCAGCGTGCCCAGCCACGGGGCCCCGGCAGCGGCCTGCATATCCACCCAGGGCTTCGTATAGGGAGAGGTCAGGACCGCTCCGTTGACGATGTCGAAGCCGAGGCGGCTGCCGGTCGCCGCGCTCTGGCCGTGACCGCGTCCAGGATGCGCACGACGTCGATCGCTGGGCAGGTAGAAGAGGATGCCCTTCGAGGAGCCACCGGGCTGGCCGGTCGTCGGGCCTCGAAGCCCGCCCCGTGCGCAGAGCGGCTGAGCCAATCGGCTCGCCAGGTCCGACCTCGACCGCTCGTCGCTCACAACGGGCCGCGACGCCAGCCGCTCGCGAGCACCTCGCGCCTTCTGTGCCAGGACCCCCGCCCGATCGAGTTCGAAGAGGATGCGTGTCCTGGGGCCAGGCGAGCCGCCACGCGCGCGTGTCCAGGCCGGCGCCCAGGACGCACGACCTGGCGAAGCGCGGGTTCGAGCGATGACGCCGACTGCCAGCCAGTCGTCGAAATAGCGGGTGCGCATCACGAGGGGCAGGACGCTCTCCGGCGAGCGTGCCTCGATCCAGGCGCGGCCCTCCAGGCCCGCCAGGCTCAGCGGCCCAGGGATCCTCGAAGAGCCGATCCTCCTTGGCGGTCTCCATCGCGCGGACCGCCGCCGTCCAGCGCGCGGTCGCCGCGAGGGTCGAGGACGTCATGGCACATCCCCCCTGTGTTGCCGGTCTGAAGCGTCTGCAGAGCGATGCTACGCCCGCCCCGCCGACGGCGCCTGGAGGTCGCACGGGGCAGGTGGGGCCCAGGGCGCCCGGCCTCCTCAGTCCACTCTCGGGATTGTCAAGCGCGCTCGCCGGCTGTCACCATTCGCCTGCCCTCATCCCCCTCGGAGGTCGATTCATGCTGCGCACTCCGCTCCTCGAGTCTGCTGGACATCGAGCATCCCATCATCCAGGCCGGGATGGGCACGTTCGGGAGTGGGGCCGCCCTGGCCGCGGCCGTGTCCAACGCGGGTGCCATCGGCACGATCGGTGCCGCCAAGCGGTCCCCGGAGGATCTTCGAGCGGAGCTGCAGGCCGTCCGCGAGCTGACCTCGCGACCCTTCATCGTGAACTTCACCAAGCCGTGGCTGCAGCTCCATCCGGAGTGCCTGGACTGCGCGCTGGCGGCCGGGCCGCGCGCCATCTCCGTCGCACAGGGCCTGCCCGGTGACTTCGTGTCGCGCATCCACGACAGCGGCGCGCTCGTCATCACGCAGGTCCAGACGGTCGAGCAGGCCCGCCTGGCTGCCGACGAGGGCGCCGACATCATCATCGCCCAGGGCGCGGAGGCCGGTGGGGTCGGGGGCTTCGGAGGACGCATCGGCGGCTCGGTCCTCGTGCCCCAGGTCGCCGACGCGCTGTCGCCACTGCCGGTCGTGGCGGCCGGAGGCATCACCGATGGGCGAGGCCTGGCGGCCGTGCTGCTCTTCGGCGCGGCCGGCGCCAACATCGGCACGCGCTTCCTGGCCAGCGTGGAGGCCTCCCTGGGCGACGATTGGAAGCAGCGCCTCGTGGAGGCGCCGCTGGACGGGACCGTCCGCTTCGACGCTTCGGCGGCTCTCGTGCCGGGCGACGAACGTGGCCCAGGTCAGCCGCTCGACGACGCCATGGCATCCGGCCAGGGCGTGGGTGCCATCGGGTCGGTCGAGACCGCCGCGGACATCGTCGCCCGCCTCGTGCGAGGCGCGGAGGAGGCGCTGTCCCGGGCCGCGTCGTTGGTCTCCGAGGTGCCCGTCGCGGCCCGCTGAGGGGCCGCTCACGATCGGGGTCGGCCAGCCTTCGCGGCGTGAGCCCTGAGCCGGCCGACCTCAGGGCGTGACGATGGCGAAGTCCGGGTCGGGCGCCTCGAGGACGCCCATGAGGCGCTCGATGACGGAACGGTCACCGTCGAGCGTGGCGCCCTCCAGGCTGCCGGCCAGGATGCCCGGCAGGGCAGCGCGGGTGGTGCGGATGACCAGGTCGGCTCCCGTCGACCGGCGCGGCGCGATGCACGAGGACCCCGTTGCGCAGGTCCAGCCGGTAGCGAGGCCCCGGTGTCCGCCAGCGCGACGCCGACCGACAGGCGCACGTCCCAGGCGCGCGGCCCATCGACGCGGACGGCGATGGCGTCGAAGACCTGCTCCGGTGAGAGCGCGGCCATCATGTCCGCGGAGACGGTACGTCGGCGTCCCGAAGGCGCCCTCGCGCAGCTCGGTGGCAGCGGCCAGGTAGGCCGAGCGCCAGGTGCCGTTCTCCGAGCCGAAGCCGAGCTGCTCGAAGGCGTCCGCCTGGAGCGCCTGGGCGGCCTCCAGCGCGGGCTCGGCGAAGATGAGGTGGTTCAGGATCTCGACCGCCCAGCGGAAGTCGCCGGCCGTCGACGGCCTCGTGCGCCTGGGCCAGCACCGCCTCGGCGCCGCCCATGGCGGCCACGTAGCGCTGGGCCTTCTCGACCGGCGGGTGCTCCCAGAGGTGCGCGGGGTTGCCGTCGTACCAGCCCATGTAGCGCTGGTAGATGGCCTTCACGTTGTGGCTGACCGAGCCGTAGTAGCCGCGCGCATGCCAGGCCTGCTCGAGCGCCGGCGGCAGCTGCATGACCTCTGCGATCTCGCTGCCGACCAGGCCCCGGTTGAGGAGGCGCAGCGTCTGGTCGTGGAGGTAGGCGTACAGGTCCCGCTGCAGCGAGAGGTACTCGATGGCCCGCTCGCGGCCCCAGGTCGGCCAGTGGTGGGAGGCGAAGACGACGTCCATGCGCTGCCCGAAGCGGTCGATGGACTCGCTGATGTAGCGCGACCAGACCCGCGCATCCCGCACCAGGGCGCCGCGGATGGTCAGGATGTTGTGGAGGACGTGCGTGGTGTTCTCCGCCATGCACAGCGCGCTGTGGTCCGGGAACAGGACGTTCATCTCGGCCGGCGCCTCCGTGCCCGGCGTGAGCTGGAACTCCATGCGGATGCCGTCGATCGTGCGCGTCTCGCCGGTGGCCGTGATGCTGTCCGTGGGCGCGATGAGCGATGGCGTGCCCATCGAGGTCGTCTGGCCCAGCCCGGCGCCGACCTGGCCGTACGGCCCCCGGGCCAGCGCCGCGCCGTACATGTAGCCGGCTCGGCGGGTCATGGCCGGCCCGGCGTAGACGTTCTCGGCCACGGCATGCTCCATGAAGCCCTCGGGCGCCATGACAGGGCAGCGGCCGGCGTCCACGTCCGCCTGGCTCGTGACGCCCTTGACGCCGCCGAAGTGGTCGACGTGGCTGTGCGTGTAGATGACCCCCACCACCGGCCGGTCCCCGCGGTGCTTGCGGTAGAGGGCCAGGGCGGCCGCGGCCGTCTCGACGCTGATGAGCGGGTCGATGACGAGGACGCCGCTGTCACCTTCGACGAACGTGATGTTGGAGAGGTCCAGGCCGCGTACCTGGTAGATGCCGGGCACGACCTCGAAGAGGCCATCGATGGCGTTCAGGATGGACTGGCGCCAGAGGCTGGGGTTCACGCTCTCCGGTGCGGGCCCCTCCAGGAAGGCGCGGTACGACTCGTTGTCCCAGACGACGCGCCCATCGGCGGCCGTGACGAGGCAGGGGTCCAGGCGGCCGATGAAGCCGCGCTGGGCGTCCTCGAAGTCCGCGCTGTCGTCGAAGGGCAGGCTGGCGGTCAGCGCGGCGTTGGCGGTGCGGACGGCATCGGAGACGGATGGGGTGGGCATGCGAGCGACTCCTCGTGGTGGCGCGGCCGGACGTTCAGGCCGGCGCCAGACTAGCGCTGCGATGTGCCGGGCGCGATCCGGCGCTGGCGGGTCTCAGTGAGCGGCTCGGCGCCGTTCCCGGCACGGTCACGGTCCCGGGACCGGGCCGGCCCCGGAGACGAGCGAGACCTCCTCGGCGGCCACGGCCATGGGCTGCGCACCTGGCCCCTCGATCATGCGCCGGCCCAGGTCCAGGCGGCGCAGCTCCGGCGCCAGCCAGGCCACGACCGCCACGATGCCCAGGGTCACGAGGCCGCCGGCGATGACGCTGGGCACGACGCCGAGCAGGGTGGCGGCCACGCCGCTCTCGAAGGCGCCCAGCTCGTTGGAGGCGCCGATGAAGACGTGGTTGACCGAGGCGATGCGGCCGCGCATGGCCTCCGGCGACTCGACGCGCACGATGACGATGCGGATGACGACGCTGACCCCGTCCGCCAGCCCGGCCACGAAGAGGGCCGCCATCGAGAGCGCGAAGGTCGTGGACAGGCCGAAGACCAGCATGGAGACGCCGAAGATGGCGACGCAGACGAGGAAGACGGGGCCGGCTCGCCGCTTGGGCGGGATGCGCGCCGTGGCCAGCATGGCCAGCAGGGCGCCCACCGATGGCGCCGTCCGCAGCAGGCCGAGGCCGATGGGGCCGACGCCCAGGATGTCGCTGGCGAAGACGGGCAGCAGCGCGATGGCGCCGCCGAAGAAGACGGCGAAGAGGTCCAGGGCCATGGAGGCCAGCAGCACCTGGTTCTTCACGACGTAGCGGACGCCGCTGGCCAGGCTCTCCAGCGTGCTCTCGCCGGCATCCGGCTGGGGCATGGGCTTGCGGCCGATGCGCGTCACGAGCCACACGGCGATGGCCATCAGCACCGTCAGGACGCCGTAGGTGGCCGGGATGCCCAGGAAGGCGATGGCCAGGCCGGCCGCGGCCGGTCCGATGATGGCGCCGCCCGTCCACATGCTGCCCGTCCAGGAGGCGCCGCGGGTGGCGTGCTCGATGGGGATGACCTGGGCCTCGAAGGCCGTCAGGGCCGGCCGCTCGAAGCCTGCCGCCACGCCGATGAGGAAGACCACGGCCAGGATCCCGGCCAGGCCCAGCGTCGACGGTTCGAGGGACAGGAGGGTCAGGGCCAGCGTGCCGGCCACCAGGACGCTGCCCGTCACGATGATGATGGAGCGGCGGTCGCGCCGGTCGGCGACGTGCCCGCCGAAGAGCATCAGGCCGAGGGCGGGGATGGCCTCCACGAGGCCCAGCAGGCCCAGGGCCAGGGGCTCGCCCGTGATCTCGTACGTCTGGAAGGCCACCACCGTGGCGATGGCCGACATGCCCAGGGCCGCCAGGCCCCGGGCGCCCAGAAGGGCGCGGAACTCCGGCAGGCGCAGCAGCGCGGTGGCCGAGGTCGGCGCCAGCGTGTCGGTCACGTGCGCGCGTTCGGCCCGCCGGGCTCCGGGCGGTCAGTCACGCTGGGCGGTGAGCAGGAAGAGCGGGTATGGGCGGCCGTCACGCTCGATCTCGGAGACGATGCGGGTCTCCGTGTCGCGGAAGCCGACCGAACTCGCCGTCGCCCGCAGGGCTGCCTGCTCGAAGCCGTGGTGATGGATGCCCTCCGGGTCCTCGTGGAAGGTGCCGTCCTCGGCGTCCAGGTCGAGGAGGGCGATACGGCCGCCCGGCGCCAGCAGGTCGTGGATCGACCGCAGGGCCGCCGCGTGTCCGCCACGTGATGGAGCACCAGCAGCGAGACGGCCAGGTCGAAGGGGGCGCCGTCTGGAGGGCCGGCCTCGATGTCGAAGGGGATGGCCGTCACGTTGCCAGGCCCGTCGGCGGCCAGCTTCTCGCGGGCGACCGCCAGCATGCCCGCCGACGGTTCGGCCAGGACCATGCTGCCCACCTCCGCCGCCAGCTCCAGCCCCAGCAGCCCGGTGCCGGCCCCGATGTCGATGGCGCGCATGGACCGCGACAGCGGCACGTGGGCCCGGATGATGTCGGCGATGGCGCGTGCCCGGTCGCGCCGCTCGGGGGTGTCCCAGTCCTGGGCCTTCTCGTCGAACGTGCTCATGTCCCCATGATGACGGCCGCCGTCGCCGCATGCGCGCTGTGTGTCTCGACCACGGGCCTACCGGGTCTGGCGCTACCTCGTCGCTGGCATGCCGGGCGCAGTGCTCCTCCGCGAAGCTCTGGCCGAGCTGGCCGCAAGGCAGTCCGCGGCGACTGCGGCGGCGGCTCAGGCTGGCGGCGCGCGGCAAGCTGCGGCGGCCGAGGCGGCCGGCACCTGGCACGGCTTCCAGCGACCGGAGCCACTCGAGATCCGCTGACGCCGCGGGGCGCTATCGTCTGCAGCGACGCGGTGGAGCGGCCGCCAGACAGGGGAGGAGCACGGGTGCGACTGATCACCTCCGACAACGTGGCCCAGTTCGTGCGCGACGGCGCCCTCCACGTGGAGGAAGGCTGGACCCTGGCGCCGTCCGCCCTGGAGTACCTGCGCCGCAACCGGGTCCGCTTCGCGGGCGAGGAATCGCGCCGGGCCGCGACCGAGGCCGCTGCCGACCTGGTCGTCATCACCGTCGAGGGCATCGACAAGCCCGGCATCATCGCCAGCGTGGCGAGCGAGATCGCCCGCCAGCGCGGCAACATCACGGACCTCTCGCAGACCATCCTGGCCGGCGTCTTCGTCATGGTGCTGGTCGTGGACATGCGCGGCACGGCCGGCTACGACGCCCTGGCCGAGGGGCTGGCCCGCGTCGGCGACGAGATCGGCATGGAGATCTCCGTGCGCCTCTACTCGGTCTACGAGGCCATGCACCGCATCTGAGGTCCCGGACCGCTGCCGCCCCGCGGCGGCCGTCATCACGCCACAACAGGAGGACAGCAGATGGCCCGCGGCTCGCTGGGCATGGACGAGATCCTCGAGTCCGTCGGCATGGTCGGGCGCGACCACCTGGACATCCGCACCGTGACGCTGGGCATCGACCTGCGCGGCTGCCGCACGCCGGAGGATCTCGTCCAGCGTGTGACCACGACTGCGGCTGGGCTGGTGGCCGTCACCGACGCCGTGGCCGCGGAGACGGGCGTGCCCATCGTCAACCGGCGCGTCTCGGTGACGCCCATCGCCTGGGTCGCAGAGCGCCCCGACCGGGAGCTCATCCTGGACCTCGCGCGGGCCATGGACGAGGCCGCTGACGCCGTCGGCGTGGACTTCATCGGCGGGCTCTCCGCGCTCGTGGAGAAGCGCGCCTCGCGCATCGACGAGGAACTCATGGCTGCCCTGCCCGCGGCGCTGGCTGAGACGGGGCGCGTCTGCGCCTCGGTCAACATCGCCACCACCGGCGCGGGCATCAACATGGATGCCGTGCGCCTCATGGGCGAGGTCATCCGCGAGACCGCCGAGCGGACCGCGGCCGCCTCCGGCATCGGCTGTGCCAAGCTCGTCGTCTTCGCCAACGCCGTGCCAGACAACCCCTTCATGGCGGGCGCCTTCCACGGTTTCGGCGAGGGCGACGCGGCCATCTCGGTAGGCATCTCCGGACCCGGCGTCGTGGCCAACGCGCTGCGGCGCCTGCCGCCCGGCGCGCCCATGCACGACGTCGCGGAAGAGATCAAGCGCACCGTCTTCAAGATCACCCGGGTCGGTGAGCACGTGGGCCGAGAGGTGGCACGGCGGCTGGAGATGGCCTTCGGCGTGGTGGACATCTCGCTGGCGCCGACCAGCCTGCCAGGCGATAGCGTGGCCGAGATCCTGGAGCTCATCGGCGTCGAGCGCGTGGGGCTGCCCGGCACGACGGTGGCGCTGGCCATGCTGAACGACGCCGTCAAGAAGGGCGGCGCCATGGCCACCAGCCGTGCGGGCGGCCTGTCCGGCGCCTTCATCCCGGTCAGCGAGGACGCCAACTTCGCCTCGGCTGCGGCCGAGGGACATCTCGTCCTGGAGAAGCTGGAAGCACTCACGGCGGTCTGCTCGGTGGGCCTCGACATGATCGCCCTGCCCGGCGACACGAGCGCGCAGACGCTGGCGGCGATCATCGCCGACGAGGCCGCCATCGGCATCATCAACGACAAGACCACGGCCTGCCGCCTGGTGCCCGTGCCGGGAGCCGCTCCCGGCGATTGGGTCGACTGGGGCGGCCTGCTCGGCCGCGCGCCCGTCATGGCCGTGCGCGACCGGGCGCGCGTGGGTGTCGTCGAGCGCGCCGGGCACGTGCCCGCGCCGCTGCGAGCCCTGGGCAACTGAAGTGGGCGCGGAGAGGCCGGCCATGGGCGGCGGGGGGCTGATGCGCGATCCAGGCAGCGCGCCGGCGCCCGCCGGGGCGATGACCGAGCCGCCTGCCCTGGGCGGTGCCGCCGGGGTGGCATCGCGGGCCAGCCAAGTCGCCTTCCGCTACGCCAACCGCTGGTTCGTGGTGCCGCTCCATCGAGCCGGGCTGGCCACCTGGCTGGGTGGTCCGCTGGGTGGCTGGCAGTGCCTCGTGACCACCATCGGTCGCACGTCCGGGCTGCGGCGGGACACGCCCCTGGGCTACATCGTCATGGACGGCGCCGCCTGGGTGCTGGCGGGCTACGGGCCGCGCACCCAGTGGTACCGCAACATGCTCGTCGACCCGCGCGTCTCTCTGCGCCTGCCGGGCCGGCCGCCGTTCGCCGCCCTGGCCGAGGAGGTCCGTGACCCGGACGTCAGGGCGCGCATCATCCCGCCGCTCTGCCGCTCCATGGCCGTGCCGGGGCTCATGATCGGCTGCCTCCCGGCCACCTCGACCGACGAGCGGATCCTGGGCTGCGTCTCCTGGGTGCCCCTCGTGCGCGTTCGACCGGCGGACGGAAGCCTCCTGGTGCCCGGTGCTGACGACCCCGGCGGCCGAGGCTGGGCCTGGCGCCACGTCGTCCTGACTGGCGCCGCCCTGGGGTTCGTCGGCCTGCTCCGCCGGCTCCTTCGCGGCTGAGTCCGCCACCGGATTGCCTCCTCGGCCTGGCCGCGAACCGCGAAGGATTCCAGGCCTCTCGAGCGACTCACTCTCAGCGAGCCACCCTGAGCCCCTTCCGCGGCGATTCCCGCTCGGGCCACCCAGTCCAGGCTCGCGAAAGGGAGAGCACCGTCATGAGGTCATTCGCCGTCGTCCGCGTGGCGCGGGCGCCGCTCCTGGCCTGCGCGGCCAGGCCGATCCACTCCGCGACCAGCGTCGGCATGGCCCTGCTGCTGGCCGCGACCACCGCAGCGACGGCCTCCGCGGACACCGAGTGGCACAAGGTCCGCCCTGACGGCGCTCAGGTCCGCGGCGGCTACTCGCTCACGGAGGCGTTCTCGGACAAAGGGGTCTGGTACTCGAACTTCACGCCGGAACCGAGTGGTGACTCCTTCCTCGCCCTGCGTACCACCCTGGCCGACGATGTTGGCGACTGGACCACCGGCATCGTGCGCTTCGTGCCCGGCGATGACGGGCAGCTGAAGGCGTCGGTCGTACTCGATCTCGAGCAGCTGCGCGATCCAGCCCTGTGGGACACGGACGTGGACCTGGACGGCGCAACCATCCGACCGGGCCCCGGGAACGGCGGGGCGAGCCCGGTCAGCGTGGCGCCCGGCGGCGATCTCTTCGTCACGGTCTCCGCCGACCGCGATAGCGTGAACCTGGGCTCCACGCTCGCCCGCGTCGCTGTGGATGGCAGTGTCCACCGGATGCTGTCCTCCGGCGATCTCACCGCCGAGGGCATCTTCCCGGCCGCTGTCGCCTCGCCGTGGGTCAGCGTCGTCGCTTCGGGTGACGACTGGCTCTGGGGTCGAGCGGAGGGCTGGGACGGGTAGAGGTCATCAGCCCCTGAGCGCTGGGCTCGATGTCTCGCCGGCATGACCAGGTCATTGACTAAGTCCTTGACTAAGTCTGCTCTCCATTCAACAATCCGGGACATGACCGAAGTCGGCGTCCATGAGGCGAAGACCCATCTCTCGCGTTTGCTTCGGCGCGTGGCCGCCGGTGAAGAGATCGATCATCACGAGTGGCGGCCGGCCAGCGGCGCGACTCGTGCGCTTCGACACGGGTGGTGGGCGTGAGGTCGGCTTCGATGCCGGCATGCTGGTCGTCCCGGACGACTTCGACGACCCACTCCCGGATCCTCTGCTCGACGATTTCGAGCGGTGACCTACCTGCTGGACACCCACGTCTGGCTGTGGATGCTGGCTGACCCGTCTCGCATCCATACGAGCCTCCTCGCCGAGCTCGCGAGCAGCCGCACCCGGCTACTGCTCTCGGCAGCCAGCTCCTGGGAGATCGCCTTCAAGTGGTCCGCCGGCCGCCTGACTCTTCCGGAGCCCCCTGATGCCTATGTCCCCTCGCGGATGCAGCGGACGGGCGTGGCCGGCCTGGCCGTGGAGCATACGCACACTCTCCAGGTCGCGAACCTTCCACCACATCACCGCGATCCGTTCGACCGGCTCCTCGTGGCCCAGGCGCAGGTCGAACGGCTGACCATCCTGACTGCCGACCCACTCTTCGACGCCTACGACGTGCCCGTCATCTCTGTGGGCTGAGCCACCGGCGGTCCCTAGAAGTCGGCGCTGCCGGGCGTGCGCGGGAAGGGGATGACGTCGCGGATGTTGGCCATGCCCGTGGCGTAGGCCACCAGTCGGTCGAAGCCGAGGCCGAAGCCCGCGTGGGGCACCGTCCCGTATCGGCGCAGGTCGCGGTACCACCAGTAGGGCGCCGGGTCGAGGCCCATCTCGACGATGCGCCGGTCCAGCACGTCCAGGCGCTCCTCGCGCTGGCTGCCGCCCACGATCTCGCCGATACCGGGCGCCAGCACGTCCATGGCTGCCACCGTGCGCCCATCGTCGTTCAGCCGCATGTAGAAGGCCTTGATCGACGTCGGGTAGTCCGTGACTACCACGGGCCGCTTGGCGTACTCCTCGCAGAGATACCGCTCGTGCTCGGCCTGCAGGGCCAGGCCCCAGCCGACCGGGAATTCCCAGGCGCGGCCGGACCGCTCGAGTGCCTCGACGGCCTCGGTGTACGACATGCGCACGAATTCCGACGCCACCAGGGCTTCAAGGCGCGTCACGGCCTCCCTGTCGATGCGCTCGGCGAAGAAGGCCATATCGTCGGGACGCTCATCGAGCAGCACGCGGAAGACCGCCTTCAAGAGGTCCTCGGCCAGGTCGGCGTTGTCAGAGAGGTCGGCGAAGGCGATCTCCGGCTCGACCATCCAGAACTCCGAGAGGTGGCGGCTGGTGTTGGAGTTCTCGGCACGGAAGGTGGGCCCGAAGGTGTAGACCTTCGACATGGCCAGGCAGAAGGTCTCGACGTTGAGCTGGCCCGACACGGTCAGGAAGGCGGGCTTGCCGAAGAAGTCCTGTGAGAAGTCGACCGCGCCGTCCGCCGTGTGCGGCAGGTTGGCCAGGTCCAGGGTGGAGACGCGGAAGAGCTCGCCGGCACCCTCCGCGTCGCTGGCGGTGACGATCGGCGTGTGGATCCAGTGGAAGCCACGCTCGTGGAAGAAGCCGTGGATGGCCATGGCCAGGCTGTGCCGCACGCGCGCCACGGCACCGATGGTGTTGGTGCGCGGCCGCAGGTGCGCCACCTCGCGCAGGTACTCGAAGCTGTGCCGCTTGGGTGAGATGGGATAGGTGTCCGGGTCGTCCACCCAGCCCACGACCTCGACCGACTCTGCCTGCAGCTCCACGGACTGGCCCTGTCCCTGTGAGGGTGCCAGCGTCCCGCGGACCGTGACGGCACAGCCAGCCGTCAGGCGCAGCACGTCCGATTCGTAGTTCGCGAGCGACGTCGCGGCCACCACCTGGAGGGCATCGAAGCAGGAGCCGTCGTGGACGTGGACGAAGGACAGCCCAGCCTTGGAGTCGCGCCGCGTGCGCACCCAGCCCTGGACGATCACGTTGCTTCCGACCGGCGTCCGCCCGGCCAGGACATCGGCGATGCGCACCACGTCTGACATGCAGTCCTCCTCTGGCTCGAGGGTAGCGCGTCTCAGTCCCCTCGCGCGGCCCGCACCGCCCACTCCACGAGAACCCTTACCACGTTGGTTACAGTTTCTCTGCGAATCTGGAGACGAACGGACGTCTCCGTGCGCCATTGAAAGTGAGCGCGGCACCAGTCGCGCCGCAGCGCGGGTGACACCGTGGAACGGGACATCGTGGTACGGGCACAGGGGGGCGATCGCGACGCCTTCTCACGGCTCGCGGCCGCCTCGATCACCCGTCTCGACGGCGTGGCACGCCTCATCACCCGAGACCCCGAGCGTGCCAAGGACGCCGTCCAGGAGGCACTCATCCGCGCCTGGCGCGACCTGCCCACGCTCCGCGATCCGATCGCTTCGACGCCTGGATGCGCCGCCTGCTCGTTCGAGCCTGCCTCGACGAGATGCGGCGCGCCCGTTCTCGGCCGATCGAGGTCAGCCTCACCGAGATCCATCACCCGGCCGCCGGCGACCATGCCCCGGCCGTGGCGGACCGCGAGGCGCTCGAGCGGGCGTTCCGACGCCTGCCACCCGAGCAGCGCGCGGTCATCGTCCTGCATCACTACCTGGGCCTGTCGCTGACCGATGTCGCCGCTGCCATGGACATGCCGGCGGGGACCGCCAGATCACGGCTCCATCGGGCAGTGGGCACCCTGCGTGCCGCCCTGGACGCGGACGCCAGGGGGCGCGCCGAGTCCCTGGAAGGACGCCTCGCATGAACCGCATGCCCGAACGCGACACCTTCGAGCGCTTCCTCGACGACTGGCTCGTGGCGGAAGCAGGAGCCCGATCGCCCGGCTACCTCGACGAGACCATGCGGCGGATCGACGGCGTCGGCCAGCGACGTGCCTGGGCCAGCCTGGAAAGGTGGCTCCCTATGACCCTCCTCAGCGCTCGCACGACCGTCGCACCGCCGGTGCGGCTCATCCTCCTGCTCGTGGTCGGCCTCCTGGCGGCGAGCCTGGCGACCGGCCTCGCGGTCATCGGCTCCCGGGTCCTGCGCCCGACCGAGCCCCCTGACCTTCACTCCGGCATCCTGGTGCCGACGCTCCAGCGCGACGATGCCTGGAGCGACGATCCGAGGACTGACCTGGACGAGCCGATCCTGGGGGACATCGGCCCGGACGGGAACCTCTACGTCATCTCCGGCGGGACCAACGAGATCGTCATCCTCGACCCGGACGGCCACGAGCTACGCCGCTTCGGGGGCACCGGGCGAGAGCCCGGTCGGTTCGACTTCCAGCTGGCTCCATCGGACCCGGCGCTGAAGTCCATCGGGGGGCTCGCCGTCGCGGCCGACGGCACGATCTACGTCGCGGACACCGTCAACGACCTGGTCCAGCACGTTGACAGCGAGGGCACCGTCCTCGGCACGTGGGGCGGCTGGGGACCCGGCCCTGGGCAGTTCCTGAACCCGATCGGGGTCGACATCGGCCCAGACGGGTCCGTCTTCGTCGTGGACGATGACCGCAACGAGATCCAGCGCTTCCGCCCCGATGGCGAGTACCTCTCGACGATCGGAGGGCCGGAATCGAACCCGGGCCAGATGTCGTACACGGGCTTCATCGCACTCGGCGCCGATGGCACCATCTACAACGCCGACTTCGGCAACGACCGGCTGCAGTCGTGGACGTCGGACGGCAGCCTGCGCTGGTGGGTCGGAAGCTCCGGGCGCCTGCCCGGCCAGTTCACGGGCCCCAATGACGTGGACGTGGATGCCGAGGGCAACGTGTACGTGACGGATGCCGGGCGCGTGCAGGTCTACGGCTCGGACGGCGTCCTGCGGAGCCAGTTCGGCGTCGAGGGCACGGGCGTCGACGACGGACCGCTGTTCGTGGCTATCGCCCCGGACGGTGCTGCCTATCTCTCCCTCCCGGCCCAGGACCAGATCCTGCGGGCCGAGGTCATTCAGGCCGACCAACCGACCGGCCTGGCCATCCGGGTGCCGACGCCAGCACGCGCGGACTCGAGCGCCATCCTGGCGACCGCTCCCGCGCCGTCGCTCTCGCCGGCCGCCGACAGCCCCTCGACCAGGTCCATCGGGGGTCCGTTCCCGGTGCCCTTCAGCGTGGACCTGCCCTCGCACTGGACGGTGCAGCGGAACGACGCCGGCCATGTCGAGTTGGGCTGGCAGGAGCCGGGCCGGGGCGTCGGCTACATCACGCTCTACATCCCGGAGGATGTCTACATCGATCCCTGCCACTCCTCGCTGGGCGTCATCGATCCACCGGTCGGCCCCGGCGTGGAGGACCTCACGGCTGCACTCACGAAGCTGCCGGGCTTCATGGCCGGCCCGGTCACTGACATGACCTTCGGCGATCGCCCCGCGAAGGTCTTCGATCTCGACAACGTCATCGATGTCTCACAGTGCGACAGCGACCCGTGGCTGCCCCAGTGGACGTGGGACTCCGGCACGCTCCGACCGGATAGCGCTGGCCCCAGCTCCGGGTTCCACCAGCGCATCGCGGTCCTCGATGTCGATGGGCAGCGTGTGCTCATCGACGCCTGGCCCCTGTGGGGGGACGGCGCTGCCGAGGTCCTGCGCGTCTTCGAGTCGATCAGGTTCCCGTCGTGATCGGGCGCCCCTGATCGATACGGCGGCGGGTGGCCACTGCGGTCGTCCGCCGCCACAGCCGCCCGCCATGTGCCACCTCAGCCAGCGGTGGTGAGGGATCGCGCCGAGTGCTGGTGCCCTCAGGCCGCCTTCTCGTCGGCGACATCGGTCACCTCCTCCGGCGTGTCGACGAGACCCGGGGGCATGTCGACGCGGTCGCGCAGGAGCGCTGCCACGGCTCTCGTGGAGGGTGAGGCATCCAGGATGGCGACCAGGCCCACCGTCAGGGGCACGGCCAGGAGCGCACCGGAGGCGCCCAGGATCCAGGCCCACACGACGACCGAGAGGAATACCACCAGCGGGCTCAGGTTCAGCTCGGTTCCCATCATGCGCGGCTGCAGCAGGTAATCCTGGGCGACGTTGATGAGGGCATACCCGCCCACGACCAGCGCGGCCGTCACGACACTGCCTTCCAGCAGGGCAAGGATGGTGGGCGGCACGAGGGCGACGATCGTGCCCACGGTGGGGATGAAGGCAGCCGCGAAGGTCATGAAGGCCCACAGCGCGGGCAGGGGTACGTGCAGGACCAGCAGCAGGATGAAGACGAGGACCGCGGCGAAGAGGCCCAGTTGGGCGCGCACGATGAGGTAGCGCCGCAGGTCCACGCCGAAGCGCTGGACGCCCTCGAAGATGGCGTGGTCCAGGCCGAAGGCTGCCGCGGCGCGCTCGCGAAGCGAGGTCGCGCCGGCCAGGGCGAAGACCATCGTCGCGGCCAGGATGAAGATGGCCAGCGTGGCATTGGAGACGGCCGAGGCCACCGGGCGGACGAGTGCCAGGAGTGCCCCAGGGGAAGCCAGCGTCGGAAGCCCCGCCGGATCGGCCACGATGCCGAACTGGGCGAGGGCAGCCCGGGCCTCCTCGACGAGCGTCGTAAGGCGATCCTCGTAGCCCGGGGTACCTGGCCACCAGTTCGGCCACGGAGAAGGCGATGATGCCGGCCACGGCCAGCACCACCACGACCAGCAGCGATACGGCGATGGTGAGCGCCAGCGGGTGCCCGACCCCCCGCCGCTCGATGGAACCCACGAGCGGCGCGGCCACGAGCGCCAGGAAGAGGCCGAACATGACCGGCACGACGAGGGCGGCCGTCTCCTTGAGGGCCAGGATGCCGATGAGCACCAGCACGACGGTCGCGAGGGCCGCCAGCGGACCACTCGCCAGGGCCGTGCGCAGGCCGGGCCCTGCGGCCGCCTCCGCGCCCGCCGGGCGCTCCAGCCCGCTGGCAGACCCATCCGGCGTCGGCATGCGCGTCACTCCTTCCCGTCGACGGCCATCGTCAGGCGCACATCATGCACGCCCGGCTCAGGTCGCCGCCGAGGCATCCGACTCAGCGGAGCTCTCGGCGAGCTGCTCGGCCGGCCGCGTCTCCGGCAGCAGGATGCTGAAGCCGAGTCCCAGCATCACGAAGAGGAAGGCGGAGAAGCCCGTCAGTCGGGCGGCCTCCTCGAAGGCGCTGTCGAGAGCCGGCACGAGCACCTCCGAGCCGGGCTCATCGCGAAAGCCCGTGAGGGCCTGGCCCGCCGAAGATTCCATGGCGCTGGCGATGCCCTCCACGGCTGCCGGCGGCAGCCCTTGGACGTCGGCCAGCTTGCTGCGCACTCCGTTGCCAAGGCTCACGATGAGGATCGTCCCCAGGATGGCGATGCCCAGCGCTGAGCCCACCTGGCGCATCGTCGAGTTGGCGCCAGAGGCCAGCCCGGACTTCTGCATCGGGATGTCGGAAAGCGTGACGCTCGTCAGCTGCGCCGTGGCGAGACCGACGCCCACGCCGTAGACGAAGAGCGGGATGACGAGATGGAGGCCGGTCACCGTGGTGCTCAGCAGCAGCGTGGTGGCCAGGATGCCAGCCGCCTCCAGGGCCATGCCCAGGCTGACCGTGCGGCGCGGCCCGTAGCGGCGCGCCAGCGAGGCGGCCACGGGTGCCGCGAAGAAGGCCCCCACGGCCAGCGACAGGAAGATGAGGCCGGTCTCGAAGGCCGAGAGGCCGAGCGCGGCCTGGAGGAACAGGGGCAGGACGAAGAGCAATCCGAACTCGCCCAGCGAGACGATGGTCCCGGCCAGGTTGCCGTAGCGGAAGGCCGGGAAACGCCACAGGTCGAAGTCGAAGAGGAAGAACTTGCCCTGGCGCTCCCGTCGCAGCTCGACCCAGGCGAAGAGGCCCAGCGCCAGGACGCCGAAGCCGATGGCGAAGGGGACGATGGAGACGTTCTCCAGCGGCCACGTCCAGCCGGCCACCTCGAAGGGCTGCTTGGGCGTCCACCAGCCGTAGGTGTTGCCCTCGATGAGGCCGAAGATGAAGGCGCCCAGGCCGAACGTGATGAGCAGGAAGCCGGGCAGGTCGAAGCCCGCCCGGGCGTGCTCGTCGCGCGACTCCCGGATATAGCGCAGCGTGCCCAGGATGGCCACGAGGCCGACCGGGATGTTGATGAAGAACGACCAGCGCCAGGACAGGTTGGTCGTCAGCCAGCCGCCCAGGAGTGGGCCTACCGCAGCCATGCCGCCGATCACGGCACCCCAGATGCCGAAGGCGATGGCCCGGTCCCGGCCGCGGAAGTTGGTGTTGAGGATGGACTGGGTGGCAGGCAGGATCATCGCTCCGCCCACGCCCTGCAGGAGCCGTGCGCCGATGAGCATCGTGCCGCTCGTCGAGGCTCCCGCGATGACCGATGCGATGAGGAAGACCACGAGCCCGACCAGGTACATCCCCCGCCGGCCACGCTGGTCGCCGAGACGGCCGAGCGTGATCAGGAGCGCGGCGAAGACCAGCGCGTAGCTGGTGTTGATCCACTCCGCCTGCGTGGCCGTGAGCCCGAGGTCGCGGATGATGGCGGGCACCGAGACGTTCACGATGGTGGCGTCCACGATGATCATCGAGACGCCAAGGCTGAGCATGGCCAGGCCGAGCCAGCGGCCCCGTCCCGATCCATCCATGGAGGCCGGTCCTGCCGGTCCGTCACCCGTCATCGGTTGGTCCTTCCCCCGTGTAGCGCTCCGCGGTCGTTCCGCAGGCGCGGACTCAGGCCGGGATGGCGCGATCGCAGGAGCCGGGCAGCGCAACCTCGGCATCGCCGTTGACGCTGGTCAGGTCGATCTGCACGGTCAGGTCGCCTTCGAACTTGAGCGGCTCGAACCGGCCGCTGAAGCCGCCGCGGTAGGCCACGGGGTAGCCGCCCTCGGCCGACACGTAGAGGTCCGCGTCCGCGGCGCCGTCCAACGAACTGGCGAAGAGGTTGACGTTCGGGTCGCTGCTGGACCGTGCCGCAGCCAGGAAGTCGACGCCGTCGATGACGTAGTGCTTCACGGGCATGTCGTTCAGGGTCTCGTCCCCCACGAAGGTGCCCCGTGCCACGTCACTGCCCGTCAGGATGTCCATGAGTGCCTGTGGACTGAGCTGCTCCAACGCCTCGGTGGCCTGCGAATCCTCGGGCTTGATGCAGACGTCGAAGAGGGCGTCGAGCACCACGTACGTGCCCTCCGGCACGGCGTAGACGCTCACCATCTTGGGACGGAAGAGCTTGACCGCCGAGCCGCCGACCTGGGCCACGACATCGCCGAGCAGGCTTCCGGTCACGTCGATGCGGCTGGCGCCCTCCGCGGTGCTCGTCAGCTGGGCCGACAGGTCACCCTGGGTCGGCTTGTCGTTCACGGTACCGTCGACAGCGATGCTGACCGTGGCCTCCAGCGCCGTGAGCCCAGTGAGCGGCGTCAGCGGGATGGGCTCGGCAGCCGGCTCCGCGGCTGCGGTGACGCCGGCGCTGGCGATACCCGCCGCTGCCATGATGAGGAGGGCAGCCATCGGTGCGCGTCGGCTGCGAGCCCTCCGTGGCGATGTCGGTCGGTGCTGGTCTGTCATGGTGCTCCCTTCGCAGGTCGAGTCCGCCTGCTCCTCTCGATGGCGATGGATCGGCCAGATCCGGCAGGTCCGATCGGTCGGCACGACCACCACATCATGGCTCGCCGGCTGGCATTCGGTGTCCTGATCGCGGATGCGTCGCCACGGCTACCTGTCGGGAACTTCATCTCCCGGTCATCGACTTCTCACCTCGGCGTGATACAAGGTCCATGGACAAGACTCGTCCGAGGCGGCCAGGCAGATGGTGCTCGCGTCTCGGGCACCTACGACACGCAAGACGAGGCAGACCCTGATGGCCCACTTCCCCTCCGCAGGTCGCCCGGCCGGTGACCCCCGCTGGCCCATCGCGCATCACGGACCGGGACCAGCGCCCGGTCTGCGCCCGCCCCGGTCACCGCGTCACGTCGGGCTTGCGGCAGTGCTGGCACTCTGCGTGATGTCCGCTCTCGCGGGCGGCGCCCTCGGGGCCGGCGCCCTGACGGCCGGCACGGCCACGACCTCCGCCAACCCCGATGCTGCGCCGGTCATTCGAGCTGCCTCGCACGCGGTCACGACCCTGGCGACCACCGCGGGCGGCACGGAGGATGTCAGCGCTGCCTCGGAGGGCGCTGACCGACCGGTCAGTGAGATCGCCAGGGAGGTGGGACCGGCCGTGGTGGCCATCGTCATCGGCGCCAGCGGTGACCCAGGGTCCGCGGACTTCTCGGCCATGGGCGCCGGTTCCGGGGTCATCGTCGACCCGGACGGCCTGATCCTCACCAACCGGCACGTCGTCGGCGATGGCGGGTCACTCACGGTCTACCTGGAGGACGGACGCTCGTTCAAGGGCCAGCTCGAGGGTGTCGACACGCTCACCGACCTGGCACTCCTGAGGATCCGCGCCACCGGCCTGCCGGCTGCGAGGCTCGGGGACTCCTCGAGCGTGGAGGTGGGCGAGCCGGCGGTGGCCATCGGGAACCCGGAGGGTGACCTGCCCGGCAGCGTGACCGCGGGCATCATCAGTGCGCTGGAGCGGGAGATCGTCGTGGGCGACGCGGCCGGCATCCAGGCACCGGAGTCGCTGCGGCACCTGATCCAGCACGACGCGGCCATCAACCCCGGCAACTCCGGCGGTCCGCTGCTGGCCGGAGATGGCAGCGTCATCGGCATCAACACGGCCATGGCCGGCGGATCCCAGGGCATCGGCTTCGCCATCCCCATCGACATGGCCAAGCCCATCGTCACGCAGGTGCTGGCGGGCGACCCCATCCGCCGACCGTACATCGGCATCTTCTTCACCGAGGTCGATGCCCAGCTGGCCAAGGACGAGGACCTCCCCGTGAGCAGCGGGGTCCTGGTCCAGGGTGACGCGGCGGCCAGCCAGCCGGGCGTCATCGGTGGCGGCCCGGCCGACAAGGCGGGCCTCCGGGATGGCGACATCATCGTGGCCATCGACGGTCAGCCCATCGATGCCACGCACCAGCTCGACGTCGCCCTCCTGGGGCACGAACCGGGCGACGTCATCGACCTGACCGTCCGCCGTGGCAGCCGGACGCTGCAGAAGGACGTCACCCTGGGGGTCCGCCCCGCGGACACGCTGCAGTGAGGCAACGCTGAGCGCGGCCCGCCACTCCTGAGCCCGCCCTCCTGGCCCGTCACTCCGCGGCCGTCAGCCGGGCGGTCTTCCCTGGATCTCGCGGAGCCTGGCGTCGCTGATCCCGAGATGATGGGCGACCTCGTGTTCGAGCGTCTCGCGGACGCCCTGCATGAGGGCGTCCCGGCTCCGGTGGGCGCGCATCAGTGGGCCCCGAAAGAGCGTGATCTTGCTTGCGATGGGCATGCGGTCGGCCCCGTAGGCGGTGCGCGGCACGCCCTGGTACAGGCCGAAGAGGCCACGCGCGCCGACGCTCTGGAGCTGGGCGGCGTCCGGCTCATCCTGGACGACGATGGCGACGCTGTCGAGCTCCTGACGGAACGGCTCGGGCAGCGCCGCGATGGCAGCTGCCAGGGCCTCCTCGAAGGGATCGACGTCCCCGGGTAGGAGCTGATCCGTCATCCGCACGACCAGACCGCGGCCCACGGCTGCGCCTGGCGGTCGCCCGCCGAGGACCTCAAGCGGATCGCACCGCTGGGATCCGCCACAGGAACGCTCCCAGGATGATGCCCACGGCGCCGAGGAACAGCTGTAGGACCAGGGTGTCCACCACAACGATGGAGACCGCGAAGGTCAGGGCCACGACGAGCAGCGCGCGCGGCTTCACGCCGGGTGGCAGGGAACGTGAGCGACGCCATTCGGACACGATACGCCCCAGCGACGGCTGGCCCACCAGCCACGCGTAGAGGCGCGTCGAGGATCGTGCGTAGCAGGCGGCCGCCACCAGCAGGAAGGGCGTCGTGGGCAGCACCGGCAGGACGATGCCGGCGACGCCCAGGGCCAGCGATGTCGTGCCGACGCCGACGAGAAGCACCCGGACCGGCAGGGAGAGCGTCACGGCCGGCAGCTCGTCCGGCCCATCCGGCCCATCCGGCCGCTCTGCAGCGTCGGCTCGCTGCTGGTGCACGTCGAGCATCAGGGCGCGTGATCCCTCGCGTAGTCCACGAGCGCGCGGACGCTCTGCGGCGGGGTCTCCGGTGAGACCTCGCAGCCGGTGCCCACGATGTGCCGTGGACCACAGAGGCGGTGGCAATCCGCGGCGGCCGCGTACACCTCTTCCGGCGTGCCGGTGAGCATCTCTGCCACGGTGGAGACATTGCCCAGGATGATGCGGTCAGGGCCCAGGACGTCGCGGGCGTGGGCCAGGTCCACGGGGTAGTCGAGCTCCCAGATGTCCGCCGGGAGGTCCTTCATCGTCCCCAGCAGGTGGTCGGTCGCCCCGCACATGTGGATGCGCACGATGATGTCCGGCCGCACGGCCTTGATGTCCTCGACCACCCGCCGCTGTGCCGGGTAGACGAACCGCTGGTAATGCTGGAGGCTCATCATCGAGGCCGCTGCGTCACTCATGCCGATGGTGTCTGCTCCCGCCTCCACCTGCGGCTTCCAGTAGGCCATGCCCACCGACGAGGTGAAGGCGAAGAGGTCGTCCAGGAACCCCGGGTCGTCGTAGGTGTCCATCATCAGCGCAGACAGGCCGCGCATCTCCGCTGCCAGGGCCAGGGGGCCCTCCACCCAGCCCACGATGGATGCTCCGGGCCCGGCCTCTTCGCGCATGATCCCGATCGACTCGACCCGCTCGCGCATGCGACCCGGGGCCATCGGATCGGGGATGCGCAGTCGCGCCAGGCGCGACGTGTCCACCAGGGCCGCCCTCGATTCGACGATGGCTGGGCCGGAGTCGGCCCACTCCACGGACCCGTCGCCGGCGATGTCGATGAGCTCCCGTGCAGGGTCCGAGCAGGTCATCAGGCAGTCGATGCCGAAGTCGTCGGCCATGCGCATCTGGGCCTCCGCCAGGCGCCGCGCATCGGTGACGTAGTCGTTGTAGTGGATGCCCGCCTGCCGGGCAGCGAACTGCATGATGAGGGGCTGGACCGGCAGCCGGTCCACGGGCTGGCCCGCAACGTGGGCCCGGATACGCTCGAGGCTGTTCATGCGCGGCACTCTGGCGCCAGCCCGCACCGGCGGCTAGGGCGATTCGGACCGTCCAGAAAGGACCGACCCGTGCCGCACCGACCATGGTCGAGCGCCCGGGCAGTCGAAGTCGCGAGCCCTCGCTCAGGTCCGCCCGGCGACCACGGCGAACTCCGGGGCCTCGGCGTCGAAGACGGCCCCGGCGACGTCGCCGTGCACCGCGGCCACGCGCAGGCCGGCGGCCTCCACCTCCGCGGTCAGGCTGGCCACGTCGTAGTGCTGGAACCAGTTGAGGTACTCGCGGGTCTCGCCCGGCTCCACGATCGTGTACTTCTCCAGTACGACGCGCTCCGCCTCGTAGCGGAAGGTGTTCAGGAAGCCGTAGTAGGGCTGCGCCGACCAGAACCCGTCCATGAGCCCGGGGCCGTAGGCGACCTGCTCCTCCCAGGTCTCGAAGGCGGCCAGCGAGTAGACGTCGAAGAGGAAGGCGCCGCCCGGCGCCAGGATCTCGCCGACCCGTTCCAGCAGACGCCCACGCTGCGACGGGCTCAGGGCGCAGTAGTCGCACATGATCACCATGGCCAGGTCGACGCCCGGCTCGAGGTCGATGGCCAGGTAGTCGCCCAGCACGTGGTCGACCGCCAGGCCCTCCCGCTCGGCGTCCGCCCGGGCGTGCTCGATGGACCGGGCCGAGAAGTCCACGCCCGTCACGGCGGCCCCGCTGCGAGCCAGCCGGTTGGTGTAGAGCCCCGGTCCGCAGCCGAGGTCGAGGACGCGGCGGCCCGGTCCCAGGTCGAATGTGGACACCATCCAGTCGGCCGAGGCCTCGATGAAGTCGGTCCGCCGCGACGCCACGTCCACCTCGCCGTCGAGATGGAAGCGCAGCAGCATCTCGGAGATGTCCGGTGACGTCCACAAGGCATCCGCGGTGGATCGTCGAGTAGAGTGCCGGGCGCTCGTTGATGCGCTCGAGCGCGGCGAAGAGGGCGGAAGTCAGCGTCATCTCTGCTCCAGTGTCTCGAAGGGACGCTTCTGCTTGAAGCGGTGCTCGGGGACGGGTGCGTCGACGCGCAACAGGGCCTGCCGCCAGCGTGGCGAGGAGCCCAGGGCCCAGCGCATGGCAGCCATCGAGGCATGGCCCACGTAGACGGCGCCCGGTCGGGGCTTCAGGCCCAGAGCGTGACGGATGCGCGGCGGGATGGTGGCGATGGCGGCGCTGGCGAGCACCTGGTAGGCGAGCTTGACGGCCGGATCGAGGGGTGGGTCACGCAAGAAGTCGACGGCCTCGCGCATGCCCGGGGACGGCGCCACCGAGGGGTGCTCGGCGATCCAGCGCGACAGCTCGGCCGCCGTCTCGGGGAGAGCCTCGGCATCCAGGAGTCGACCGATGCGAGCCTGCTCCCGGACGAAGCGGTCCGCCTCCCTGGTGCTCAGTCGTCGGGCGCCATAGACCTGGTTGCAGACGAGGAACGAGTCCGTCAACGAGTTGTGGACCCAGGCCGCCAGCTGTGGATCGTCCGCCCGGTAGGGGATGCCTCGATGCGAGACCCCCGTCACGCGCCGATGGGCCGCCCGCACGATGCGGACAGCCTGCTCGACCTCCGGCATGGCGCCGTAGGAGGTCGCCGTGACGTACGCCGATGTCCGGGAGAGCCGGCCCAGCGGATCCTCCCGATACCGGGAGTGGTCGGCCACGCCAGCCACCACCTCCGGATGGGCGGCCTGGATGAGGAGGGCGCGGATGCCGCCGATGAAGCCGGAGACGTCACCCATGATCTCCCAGGAGATGGCCTCCGGGCCGAAGAGGCCGGGGTCGCCGGGGTAGTCCATGGTGTTGGCCATGGGGTCGTCGGCGTGCGCGAAGAGACCCACGGTCCGGCTGACCACGGTGCGCCGGAAGCGTTCCAGGGGCTGGCTGGCCATGGGCGGGCGGCCGCCGACGCTCAGGGGCGCGGGCGGCGCAGGCGCGCCGGGATGAGCGCCTGCCAACGCCGCGTGGCCCCCGGCCGAGGGGTGGGGCGCCGCTCGGTCCCGGCGTGATGGTGGAGATGCAGCTCATCCAGGGCGGCCTCCAGGTCGCCCTGTGCCCCGATGCGCTTCCAGAACTCCGGGAAGGACTGCCGGGCCGTCTCGATCTCGATGCGCATGGTCTGGGGCTTGTCGCGCAGGAAGAGCTCGATGTTGCGCTCGACCGTGAGGTTGAGGTCGCGAGCCACGTCCAGCCGGCTGATGCCCGGGTCCACGTCCCAGAGGATGCCGTTGCGATACGCCCGCATGAGCGGCTTGTTCCAGCGCCGCATGCGACTCGCGGCGGTGGCGTACTCGTCTCGGCGCAGGTGGACGTAGAAGGCGTTGCCGCCATAGGCGTCCTCCAGGCGACCGAGCAGCCAGGCCAGCCGGTCGTCCACCTCGATGTGGCCGTCCGGGTAGGCCAGCCGATCCGCGCCCACGAGCCCCACGCGCGTCTCGTGGCCGGTCGTGTAGTTGGTGGCGTGCCGGCAGGCCTCGGCGAAGGTCACCGACCCGCTGCGCCCGGTGGTCAACACGAAGATGTTCATGGTCGCCCTCAACTCTAGTCGGCCGTGACGGTGCTCGTGTCCGGCATACTCGGTGGACGACCTGAGGACCCGACTCGAGCCACAGCACCCCGAGAGGAGCGATCTCCCATGACTGGAGCAGCCGGCAGCGACTCGGCCCTGGCTGACCGATTCGCGTTCGGCAGCGCGCTCATCGAGGAGGCCGGCGCGCTGGCGCTTGTCCTACTTCCGGCGTCGCGAGACGATCGCCGTCCGCTCCAAGGGCACCCAGGACGTGGTCAGCGAGGCAGACGTCGAGGTCGAGAGGCTCATCCGCACTCGACTGGCCGAGCGCTTCCCCGGCGACGCCTTCCTGGGCGAGGAGTCGGGCCGGGCGGACGTCAAGGGCGCTGCGGGGATCTGGGTCGTCGATCCCATCGACGGCACGCAGCCCTTCGTCAGCGACCTGACCTCGTGGTGCGTGTCGATCGGCTACGTCCACGAGGGCCGCATCGAGATGGGCTTCCTGGCAGCGCCCGCCCGCGAGGAGGTCTTCCGGGGCTGGCGCGACCACGGCGCCACGCTCAACGGCCGCCCCATCCACGTCAGCGGCAGTACCGGCTTGAACGACGGCCTCCTCTGCATCGGCATGTCTCCGCGCATCAGTGCCGACCGCATCCTCGACTACTTCGAGCCGCTCCTGCGTCGGGGCGTCGTCTACTACCGCGAGGGGTCGGGCGCCCTTTCGCTGGCCTATGTCGCCGCCGGTCGTCTCATCGGCTACCTGGAGGCGCACCTCAACTCGTGGGACGGCCTGGCCGGCGTGGCGCTCGTGGAGGCAGCCGGCGGGCGTGTCAACGACTTCCTGGCCGGCGACGCGCTCTGGACGGGCGGCCCCATCGTGGCCACCTCGGCCACCCTCTACCCGGAGCTGGCACGGATCATGCGCGTCTGACGTCCGCCCGTGGGTCGGGCGCGCCACGCTCCGATCCGCCACTCGGAGTCGCGAGTCCGCCGCCGCCACAAGGACATCGCGGATCCGCCGCGGCCACCCGGACATCGCGGATCCGCCGCACGGGTGGTGCGTCCTGTCACCACGGGCTACACTCGCCCTGGCCGTCCACAACCCACCCGTCCGTGCCCTCGGGAGGAGCGTCATGTCCAGCGACCCGGATGTCCCCGTGCCTGCCGCAGCCCGGGACTACGTCCCCCGGCCCATCGGCGGTGACTTCACGGGCCGGCACATCGTGTCGGTCGAGCAGTTCGCTCGGCCCGATCTCGACCGCCTCTTCGACCTGGCGGCCTCGCTCCGCTCGCGCGTCCGAGATGGTGACAAGTCCGTCCTGGCGCTCTGCCAGCGCAAGATCATGGCCACGCTCTTCTACGAGGCCAGCACCCGGACGGACATGTCCTTCCAGGCGGCCATGCAGCGCCTCGGCGGCGAGGTCATCGCCACCAGCGGAGGCGTGCACTTCTCCTCCGTCTACAAGGGTGAGAACCTGGCCGACACCGTCCGCGCGGTGGGCGCCTACGCGGATGTCGTGGTCCTGCGCCATCCCGAGGTGCGCTCCTCCTACGAGGCTGCCCGGGCGCTCGACCAGCTGGCCACGCGCCTCGGCACGCACCCCGTCGTCATCAGCGGCGGTGACGGCATCGGTGAGCACCCCACCCAGGCCCTCCTGGACCTCTTCACCATCATGGACTTCAAGCGCCGCGCCGACGGTCTGACGGTCACCCTGGTGGGCGACCTGGTCAACGGCCGCACTGTCCATTCGCTGTCCAAGCTCCTGGCCATCTACGGGGCAGCCGACCTTCGCCTCGAACTCGTGTCGCCCGACCATCCTGCGCGCGCCGGCCTCGGTCATCGAGTTCGCCCGCTCGCGCGGCGTCGAGGTCAACGAGCACGACTCGCTTGACGAGGTCATCGGCCGCAGCGACGTCATCTACTGGACGCGGGTCCAGCAGGAGCGCTTCACCGACCCGGACGAGTACGAGGCCATCGCCTCGCGCTTCATCATGACCCCTGGAGGTCCTGGCCGCCGCGCCCGACGACGCCATCCTCATGCACCCGCTGCCGCGCAAGCACGAGATGGGCACGGAGGCCGACCACGCCATCCTCGACGACGACCCCCGCAGCGTCTACTTCCACCAGATGCAGAACGGCATGTACGTGCGCATGGCCCTGCTGGCCGCGGTCCTGGGCGCCGCGGGGTGACCCTGCTGCGGATCCCCGGGCGCGCTCGATCCGCACGTGCACCTTCGCGATCTCGACTGGTCGCACAAGGCGACCGTCGAGCGAGAGACGGCGGCGGCCCTGGCGGGCGGCTACTGGGCCGTGCTGGACATGCCCAACACGCCGCCGACCACGACCACCGCGGCGCGGCTGGCGGCCAAGGCCGGATCGCGTCACGGCGCGGGCGCGCTGCGACGTCGGCCTCTACGTGGGCGCCGACCAGCAGGCCGACGGGAGCGAGTACGCGGGCGCCGCGGCCGGGCGCCGTGGGCCTCAAGATGTACTGCGACCAGACCACCGGCGACCTGCTCCTGGCCGAGCAGGCCGAGCGGAGGCGCCACCTGGTCGCCTGGCAGGCAGCCAGCGCGAGGCCCGTCGCCGTCCACGCTGAGGGTGCCACGCTGGAGGCGCTGCTGGCCCTGGTGCGGGAGCTGCGCGTGCGCGTCCACTTCTGCCACGTCAGCAGCGCGCCGGAGATGGCCATGCTGCGCGAGGCCAAGCGCGATGGCCTGCCCATCAGCGTGGGCGTGACCCCGCACCACCTCTACCTGACGGCGAGCGGACGCCGCGCGCCTGGGCCCCTACGGCCTCGTCAAACCGGCGCTCAAGACGGACGCGGACGTGGCAGCCCTCTGGGAGGCCGTCGCGGACGGCACCGTGGACGTCGTGGAGAGCGACCACGCGCCGCACACGCGGGCCGAGAAGGAGGGCGCCTCGCCGCCCTACGGCCTGCCCGGCCTCGAGACGACGCTGCCCCTGCTGGTGTTGGCGGCGCACGAGGGTCGCCTGTCGGAGGAGCGCCTCGTGGAGCTGGTGGCCACCGCTCCGCAGCGCATCTTCGGCCTGCGGGCCCCGGCCGAGACGTTCACCGCTCATCGACACCGCCGCCTCCTGGGTCATCGAGGACGAGCGCCCTGCTGACGAGCCCGGGCTGGTCGCCGTTCGCAGGCATGCGCGTGCGAGGCCGAGTGCGCGAGGTGCGCATCCGCGGCGACCGTCGCCTTCGACGGCGAGAGCGTGCACGCCCAGCAGGGCGCGGGACACGTCCTGCGATGGTCCTGACCCTCTACGAGCTCGCCTGGCGGCCTGCCGCGGCGATGATCCGTCGCAGCGACGCGCAGGTCGCGCACGATCGAACGCTGGCCCTGCTGCGGCGTGCCGACGACCTCGCCTTCATCGGGCCGCTGGCGAGACTGGCCAACCGGGCAGCCTTCCCGGACCAGCCCACGGATGTCGGCGGGGTGTCGACTGCCGCACCCCATCGTCATCGCCGCCGGTCTCGTCAAGGGCGAGGGTTTCGCCAGCGAGGACGCTGCGCTGGCAGCTGTCGACGCGGCGGCGCAACGTGGTCGCCGGCTGGCACGTCCTGCCGGCGCTCGTGGGCGCCGTGGAGTTCGGCTCCTACACGCGGCACGCGCGGCCCGGCAACCCGGGCCGCGTGGTCTGGAGGGACCCCGCCGCGCGCGTCCATGCAGAACCGCATCGGGCTGCGCAACCCTGGCGCACGTGCTGCGGCCGCGCATCTGCGAACGCACGCGGACGCCCTGCCGCCGACCTGGGGCGTGAACCTCGCCGTCAGCCCCGGCCTCACTGACCTCGCCGAGAGCGAGCGCGAGATCCGCGAGGCCGCGGGCGTTCTTCGCGGAGGCCTTCCGAGACACTGCGGCCGGTCCGGCGTGGCTGACGCTGAACCTCTCCTGCCCCAACACGGAGGACGACCCGCGCGGGCACGCAGTCGGGCGAGCTGGCCGAGCGGCTCTGCGGCGCCCTCGCCACGGTGACGCGCCTGCCGCTCTGGGTCAAGGTCGGGCCTGACCTCTCCGATGAGCAACTGCAGACGCTGATCAGGGCATGCTCGCGGCCGGGGTGCGTGCCATCGTGGCCACCAACACGTGGGCCCGCCCCGCGCCCACGGATGGCGGTAGCGCGGGCCTCTCCGGAGCCGGCCTCCGACCGCTCGCGCTCGACACCGTGCGGCGCATCTCGGCGATCGTCGCAGACGCCCGGGTCGACCTCGATATCGTGGCCTGCGGTGGCATCCTCGACGGCAGGGACCTGCTGGCCTTCCAGCACGCCGGTGCACGGGCGGCCATGATCTATTCGGCGCTCGTGTTCCGGGGCCCGCTGGCCGGCGCGCTCATCCTGCGCGAGGCTCGGAAGGGGCGAGTGACGTGACTCCAGGACGGTCCCGCCATGCGGGTGAGCCAGCGTGCTGCCCAGGTGGCCCGCGCGCTGCTCGAGGCCGGCACCATCACGCTCACCCCCGTCGCGCCGGTCACGTTCAAGTCGGGGCTGCGCTCGCCGGTCTACGTGGACAACCGTCGGCTCATCTCGCAGCCCACGCCCTGGCGGGTGGTCATCGAGGCCTTCGAGGCGGAGCTGCACGCCGATCCCGGGCAGGACGCCGACGGCGACCTCGTGATCGCCGGAGTGGAGAGCGCCGGTATCCCCCACAGCAGCGCGCTGGCCTTCGCCACCGGGCCGGCCGTCGGTCTTCGTGCGCAAGGCCGCCAAGGACCACGGGCTCGGCCGCCGCATCGAGGGTGGCGAGGTCGCCGGACGCCGGGTGGCGCTCGTGGAGGACATGGTCACCACGGGCGGCTCCAGCCTTGCGGCGGTCGAGGCACTGCGCGAGGCCGGGGCCAGCGTGCCCGCGTGCCTGGCCATCATCACCTACGGCTTCCCGGAGGCGCTGCAGGCGTTCGCGGACGCCTCGGTCGAGCTCGTGGTCCTCACCACCTTCGAGACCGTCCTCGGCGAGGCCGTCTCGTCGGGACGCCTGGATGACCGCGGCGCGGCGATCGTGCGGACCTGGATGGCCGATCCTCATGGCTGGACGCCGTGAGGGGCGCAGCGCTGCAGCGCCTGGAGGCTCGCATGGCGGCGACCGACTCGCTCCTCTGCGTCGGGCTCGACTGCGCGATCGACCGGCTGCCTCCGCGCTTCCGGGGTGAGCCCCGCCCGCAGCTGGCCTTTGGTCGCTGGATCATCGACCAGACACACCCGTGGGTGGCGGCCTACAAGCCCAACCTGGCCTTCTACGAGGCACGCGGGGCGGCCGGCTGGGATGAGCTGGCAGAGACGCTGGCCTACCTGCGCGAGGTGGACCCGGCGATCTTCACCATCGCCGACGCCAAGCGGGCGGACATCGACTCCACCAATGCCGGCTACGTGACCGGCCTGCTCGACGGGCTCGGGTTCGACGCCGTGACCCTGCATCCGTACCTCGGGGCGGAGGCGCTGCGGCCGTTCCTGGAGCGCGCGGACAAGGCGGCCATCGTGCTCTGCCGCACGAGCAACCCCGGCGCCGGGTGAGCTTCAGGACCTCGCGTGGACGGCGTCCCGCTCTGGGAGGTCGTGGCGACCGCGCGTCCGCGACGCCTGGAACGCAGGCCGGCAACTGCATGCTCGTCATGGGCGCCACGTACCCCGCGGAGCTGCGCCGGGCCCGCGAGCTCTGCCCGGACATGCCGTTCCTCGTGCCGGGCGTCGGTGCCCAGGGCGGGGACGTGGCGTCGGTCGTGTCCGCGGGCCTCGACGCCCGCGGGCGGGGCCTGCTCATCAATGCCTCCCGCTCCATCCTCGGCTCGGAGGACCCGGCCGCGGCTGCCCGGAGCCTGCGGGACGACATCCGCCGGTCGGCCGCCGCCGTGACGGCCGCGCGCGGGGGCTCGGCATGAGCAGTCCGGAGCGCCAGGGCTCTCCGGAACGGACCGCGCCCTGCGCTGGATCGAGCAGTACACCCCGACGACGACGGACGTCGCACGCCAAGCGGGCGAGCGACTCGGCCGGACCGGCTTTGCGGACGCGATCGATGCCATCGTCGCCGCGGAGGCCCTGTCCGGGACCCCCGCGGCGATCCTGACGGGCGATGCCGACGAGCTGACGGTGCTGGTCGAGGCTGGAGGCGGTCGGCGTCTCGTCGCCATCCTCTCCGTCTGACCCTGCGCTTCGACACGCCTTTGCGCCCTGGACCGTTCAGCCCATCGTCAGGGCCATGACCGCCTTCTGGGCGTGGAGCCGGTTCTCGGCCTCGTCGAAGGCCGCCGACTTGGGGCCGTCGATGACCGCGTCCGCGACCTCCACGTTGCGGTCCGCCGGCAGCGGGTGCATCCAGATGGCGTCGTCGCGGGTGAGCGCCATGCGCCGCTCGTCGGAGATCCAGTCGGTGTACTGCTTCGCGATCTTGGCGCCTTCCTCGTCCGAGACGCCCAGCAGCGGCGCGCCCCAGGACTTGGCGTAGACGACGTCGGCCTCCTCGAAGCCGGCGTCGAAGTCGTCCAGCTTCTCCAGCGAGCCGCCGGACCGCGCGGCATTGGCCTCTGCCTGGGCCACGATCTCCGGCATGAGCTGGAACTCCGGCGGGTGCACGAGCTTGACGTTCATGCCGAAGCGGGTGGCCGCCAGGATGAGCGACTGCGGCACGCTGATGGGCTTCTGGTAGCTGGCCGCGTAGGCCCAGCTGACCGTGATCGACTGGCCGCGCAGCTTGCCCTTCTTCTCGATGATGGTCATCAGGTCGGCCAGCGTCTGGAAGGGGTGGTAGACCTCGCACTGCATGTTCAGCACGGGCACCCGGCTGGCGGCGGCCACGTCGCGGATGTACTGGTTGCCCTCGCCGAAGGTGACGTGGCGGATGGCGAGGCCGTCGCTGTAGCGACCCAGGATCTCGCCGATCTCGGTGGCCGTGTCACCGTGCGCGATCTGCGTGGTGCGGCTCTCGATGAACATGGCGTGCCCGCCCAGCTGGGCCATGCCGGCCTCGAACGAGGCGCGCGTGCGGGTGCTGGAGAAGAAGAAGAGCATGGAGAGGACGCGGTCGCGCAGGTAGGGGTGGGCCTCGCCCAGGGCCCGCTTGCGCTTCAGGTCGAAGGCCACGTCCAGCGCGGTCTCGATCTCCTCGTTGGTCCAATCCGACAGGTCGATGAGGTCTCGACCGCGGAGTCCGGTCTGCATCGGGGTATCCTCCTCGTGTGGAACGGTCGGGCGCCGGCGCGCACCGATGGCGCCGGCGCTGGTGCTGGCGCCAGCACACGTGGCTGGCGCCAGCAGCGCGCGACGGGCGGGGGTTACTCGGCCGCGCCGAGGATGAGCGAGAGCAGGCTCATGCGCATGACCACGCCGTTGAAGGCCTCGATCCAGTAGCGGCCCCAGCGGGACTCGTCCACGTCGGGCGTCAGCTCGTCCATGCGCGGCAGGCTGTGGAGCACGAAGGCATCGCGCTTGGCCTTCTCCGCCAGGAGCTTCAGGTTCACCACGTACTGCTTGGGCGTGAGGCCCTTCTCGGCGTCCTTGGAGTCCACGCGCGACTGCGTGTAGTCGGCCTGGACGACGGGCTCCATGTAGATGACGTCAGCCTGGTCGATGACATCGCGGACGTCCTTGACCTCCTCGTAGAAGGTGGCCCGGGCGTCCAGCTCCGCCTTGAACTCCGGCAGCAGGCCCATGTCCTTGGGGCCCACCAGGAGGGCCTTCATGTCGAACTGGCTCATGGCGTAGAGCAGCGAGTGCATCGTGCGCATGCGCATGTCGCCCACGAGGAGGAGCGTCAGGCCGTCCAGCGTGCCCTTCTCCTTCCAGATGGTGTAGAGGTCCGTGAGCACCTGGGTGGGATGCTCGCCCCAGCCGTCACCGCAGTTGATGACGGGCACCGACGACCACTGGGCGGCCTCTGCCGGCGCACCCTGCTGGTAGTGCCGGATGGCGATGACGTCGCCGTAGTACTCCAGCATGTGGAAGGTGTCCTTGAGGGACTCCATGTAGAAGTCGCCGGCGCGGGTCATCTTGGCGTCGGAGAAGCCCAGCACGTGGCCGCCCAGGCGATGCATGGCGGCTTCCGTGGAGAGGCGCGTGCGCGTGCTGGGCTGGTAGAAGGCCGTCAGCAGCGTCTTGTTGGCCAGCAGGTCCGTGTTGCGTCGGTCCCGCGCGATGGGCGCCAGGTCGTCGGCGACCTGGAAGATGCGGAAGTACTCGTCACGCGTCATGTCGCGCAGCGACAGGATGTCGCGGCCCTTGAAGCTTCTCACGGGGTCCTTACTCCTCCCTGTGGGGGGCTGGTGCGCCGGCATCGGTGTCGCCGGCGGCGGTGCTGCCGGCGCCCGACGAGCGTCGGACGCCGCTGAAGATCACGGCCACGGTCTCATCGGCTTCGACGAGGCCGTCGCGAGTGAGCGACATGAGGCCGGCCAGGCCGGCCGTGCCCGTGTGGTCGGCATCGATGCCGAGGTCCGGGCGCGCCAGCTGGTTGGCGGACTCGATCGTGGCTTCGTCCACCACGACGCAGCGACCGCCGGTCAGCAGCATGGCACGCACGACGGCCAGCCAGTCGTACGTCTCGTCATCGAGGATGCCATGCGCGAGGCTGTGGGGCTCGGTCTCCCACGGCCACATGTAGTCGGAGCGGTGGGCCGCGATATCGCGCAGGCCGGCCTCCACCGCATCGGCCGGGACGACCTCCCCGGCCGCCACGCCCAGGCGGTCGAGCACGAGGGCATGGGCCCGTGCCAGCGGGAAGCCGCCCTGGGTCTGGACGGTGTCCATTCGCGGCAGGCGGTCGATGAGCCCGGCCGAGTGGGCGTCCTCGAAGGCCAGCGCCTGTGCGGCGGCGAAGGCGCCCCCGCCGACGTGGACGATGAGTCGGTCGAGGCCGGAGGCGCGGTCCGGCAGCTGGTCGATGAGCTCCCAGCCGAGGGTGGCGCCACCCTCGATGGTGTGGCCGTTGAGGTTGCCCTGGACGGTGAAGGGCACGGCGCCGGCCGCGATGGCCGCCAGGAGCCGGTGGTAGGTGGGGTCGCCGGCCTGTCCCGGCTGGCGCTCGCAGACCTCGATCTCCGCGCCCAGGCTGCGGAGGCGCTCCACGACCGGGGCCTCAGCGCTCGGCGGCACGAAGACGAGCAGGCGACGCCGGGCCGCGCGGGCCACGACGGCCGCCGCCAGGGCCGCGTTGCCGCAGCTGGCGATGGCCAGCGGGGCGGCGGGGTCCGCCAGGCCGAGGTCCTCAGCCACGCGAAGGCCGAGCATGACCCCCATCAGGTGCCGCGCCTTGTGCGAGCCGGAGACGTTGCCGGTCTCGTCCTTGACCCACAGGCCGCCCTGCGGGCTGAAGCCGAGCTGCCGGTCCAGGCTGGGAGAGCGCACCACGGGCGTGGCCCGGAAGCCGTGGCCGTCCACGGCTGCGACGGCCTCGTCGAGCTCGCGCACGAGCGCCACGAAGCGCTCGTCGCTCCAGCCGGCCGCGCGTGCCACGTGCCAGGAGTGGAGACGCGTGCGGTAGCGCACGAAGGGGTTGGGGTCCGGGTCCGGGTGCCGGTCGATGGCTCCCGGGTCCAGGACGCGTCGCAGGACGTGGTCGGTGTCATCGCCCTCGGCAGCTGCCGGGCAGCGTGCCGCGAAGGGCTGCCCAGCCGCCTCCGCGCCGCAGCCCCCGCAGACCAGCCGGCTCGCCGGCTGGCTGGCCGGCCCGGCCAGGGTCACGCGGCGACCTCGGCATTGAAGGTCGCGATCATGGCGTCCCACTGCTGCACGATCTGGCGGGTCTCGGCCCAGAAGTCGGCGCTGCGGCGGGCCTCGAACTCATCGAGCGGCACGCCCTGCTGCTCCACCCAGGTGTAGTAGCCCAGGTTGAAGATGCGGTCGCGCTCCTCGCGACCGCATTCGAGCATGTCCGACGTGTCGATGGCGTCCAGGAAGGCGGCGCGGACCTCGCCCGCTGCCGCGGCGTCGAAGCCGCCCGGGAAGTCGCGCGCCGTGAGGCGGCCGACCTCCGAGGCGTACATCTCCGCGCCGTCCGTGGCCACCGTGGCGATGACGTCGCGCGGACCGAGCTGCTGCTGCTTCGCGACCTTGATGGCCGCCAGGACGTTGCAGATGGACGAGAAGCCGAAGGAGGCGAGGGCCGCGATGGTGGCCTCGGGCACGCCCATGCGGTCGCGCAGGTGGGCCCGCCCGGCGTCCGTGTTGAAGAGGAGGAAGAGACCGTCCGTGGCCCGGTCGCTGACGTCGGCCACGATGTCCGTGGCCATGACGTTGTGGATGAGCGGCACGTGCTTGTCGCCGATGCCCTGGATGTTGTGCTCGCCGTAGCCGTTGCGGAGCAGGGTGGGGCACTCCAGGGCCTCCACGGCCACCGTCAGCGAGCCGTGGCGATCCTTGAGGTAGTCCCCGGCGCCGATGGTGCCGGCCGAGCCGGTGGCGGAGGTGAAGGCGGCCAGGCGCAGGCTGGGATCCTGCTCGTAGAGCGACTCGAAGACATGCTCGATGGCGCGACCGGTGATCTCGTAGTGGGCGATGTGGTTCCCGAACTCCGAGAACTGGTTGAAGATGACGGTGTCGGGATCGCGGTCAAGCTCGGCGCACTTGTCGTAGATCTCCTTGACGTTGGACTCCGTGCCGGGCGTGCGGATGATGTCCGAGGGGTCCGCCACCCAGGCCATCAGCCAATCGAAGCGTTCCTGGCTCATGCCCTCCGGCAGCACCGCCACGCCGTGGCTCAGCATGATGCGGCTGATGGCCACGCCACCACGGCAGTAGTTGCCCGTGGAGGGCCACACGGCACGCTGGCTGGTGGGGTCGAACTGGCCGGTCACGATGCGCGGCGCGAGGCAGCCGTAGGCGGCGATGACCTTGTGCGAGTGGATCATGGGGAAGCGGTCGCCCAGGAGCACGACGATGGGCGAGGCCACGCCGGTCAGCTCCGACGGCAGGACGACGTGCTCGGGAAGGCCCAGCGGGTCCGGGGAGCCCCAGCCGTTGTACCAGTGGGCGCGGAAGAGGTTTCGCGGGTGGGGAGCATCGGGTTCGACGTCGCGAACCTCGGCCGCGATGCCGACCGGGATGGTGGAGGGGTCGGCCAGCTGGGCGAAGGTGGGCATGACGATGCCGGCCTCGCGGAAGCGCTCCACGGTCCGCCGATACACATCAGGGTCCACCACGTCGCGCTCGAGTCCCAGCCGTCGCATCACATCCTCCGAAGCTCCAAGGGTTCGTCCAGGCTCCCATCGCGACGGCCCGGCGGATCGAGCCGGGTCGGGACGGGTCCGAAGGGTCCGTGCCGAACGGTTCGAGCGGCACGATCCCGTCGGATCAGCGATTCCTACGCTGTGACTTGAGGATAGAGTCTTGCTAGGGCCAGATGGCCCCGCATCACGAACGAATAGGCAGGACAGGTGGACTTCGACCTCAACGGCGTCACGCGCTCCGTGACCATCGAGCCGGGCACGTCCCTGCTCGAGCTGCTGCGCGACCAGCTCGGTCTCCGCTCCATGAAGGACGGCTGCGCCCCGGAAGGGTCCTGCGGCGCCTGCACCGTCATCGTCGATGGCCGGGCCGTGGTCTCCTGCGCCCAGCCGGCCGAGCGCGTCGCCGGCCGACAGGTGGAGACGCTGGAGGGGCTGGACGCGGACATCCGCGACCTGTGGGCGGATGCCTTCACGGCCACCGGGGCGTCCCAATGCGGCTACTGCACGCCGGGCATCGTCATGAAGTCAGAGGCCCTGCTGCGCAAGGAGGCGCACCCCGAGCGTGAGGCCATCACGAAGGCGCTGGCCGGCAACCTCTGCCGCTGCACGGGCTACCTCTCCATCGTGGACGCCATCGAGCAGGTCGCGGCTGCCCGCCAGGGTGGCCCCCGGCCGGTGCTGGAGGCCGGCGACCGCATCGGCGCTCGCGCCCCCAGGTACCGCGGGCGTGAGCAGGTGCTCGGGCTCCAGGAGTACGTGGCCGACCACGTGGTGCCCGGCATGCTCCACGGCGCGCTGCGCTTCTCCGACCACCCGCGCGCCCTCGTCACGCGTATCGACATCTCGCGCGCCCTCGCGGCGCCCGGCGTGGTGGCCGTCGCTGACGGCCGCCGACGTGCCCGGCAAGCGCAACCAGGGCCTCCTCCACGACGATTGGAACCAGCTCGTCGCGGTGGGCGAGACGACGCGCTACGTGGGCGACGTGCTGGCCGCCGTGGCCGCCGAGACGCGGCGCCAGGCCCGGGCGGCCGCGGCGCTCATCGAGGTGGAGTACGAGGTCCAGGAGCCGCTGACCGACCCCTTCGCGGCCATGGCCGACGGGGCGCCGGCTCTCCACGAGGGCGGCAACGTCCTCTCGCTGTCGGTGCTCAGGCGTGGGGACGTGGAGGCGGCCATCGCGGGCGCGGCCCACGTCGTCTCGGACACCTTCACCACGGCTTCCATCGAGCACGCCTACCTGGAGCCGGAGTCGAGCCTGGCCGTGCCGCAGGACGGCGCCGCCCCCGGCGCGTCATCGGGCGCGGTGGCCGGCGGTCTCGAAGCCCCCCGTGGCACGGCCCCGGGCGCGGCGTCGGGCGGCCTGCGGCTGCACGTCCTCTCGCAGGGCCAGGGCGCCTGGGAGGACCGGCGCCAGATCGCCTCCTTCCTGGGCCTGGCGCCGCAGGAGGTGCTGGTCACCCAGGTGGCCACGGGCGGCGCCTTCGGCGGCAAGGAGGACCTCAACGTCCAGGGGCACGCCGCGCTGCTGGCGCTGCGGACGGGCCGTCCGGTCCTGCTGGCGCTCTCGCGGGCGGAGTCGCTGCGCTTCTCCGTGAAGCGCCACGCCTTCTGGATGGACTACACGGTCGCCTCCGACGCCGACGGGCGCCTGGTGGCCGTCAAGGCGCGCATGGTCGGCGACAACGGCGCCTACGCCAGCGTCGGCGGCAAGGTGCTGGAGCGCGCCGCCGGCCACGCCTGCAGCGCCTACGCCGTGCCCAACGTGGACGTCGAGGCGCGCGCCGTCTACACCAACAACCCGCCCTCCGGGGCCATGCGCGGCTTCGGCGCCAACCAGGCCAACTTCGCCATGGAATCGCTCCTCGACCGCCTCGCGGAGCGGGTGGGCATCGATGGCTGGGAGATCCGCTGGCGCAACGCGCTCGCGGAGGGCGATCGCTTCGGGACCGGGCAGAAGCTCGGCCCGGGCGTGGGCCTGAAGGACACGCTGCTGGCCGTTCGCGACCAGTACCGCGCGGCGCGCTATGCCGGCATCGCCTGCGGGGCCAAGAACACCGGCATCGGCAACGGCCTCAAGGAGTACGGCCGAGCCGTGCTTCGGCCGGAGGGGCAGGGGCGCCTGACGCTCTTCCACTCCTGGACGGAGATGGGGCAGGGCACCCACACGGTCTTCCGCCAGATGGCGGCGGCGGAGCTGGGCCTGGACCCGGAGCGCATCACGGTCACCGTGGACACCAGCCACGAGCTGGACACGGGCATCACGACGGCGTCACGGGCCACCATGCTGGGCGGCCAGGCGGTCCTGAAGGCCTGCGCGGCGCTTCGGGACGAGCTCGCCACGCGCGGCTGCGCCCTGGACGAGCTGGCCGGCCAGGAGTTCCGCGCCGACATCGTCATCGACTGGACGACGAAGCTCGGAGCAGACGTGGAGGAACCCATCACGCACTTCGGCTATGGCTGGGCGACGCAGGTCGTCATCCTGGACGACGAGGGCCGCATCGAGAAGGTCATCGCTGCCCACGACGTGGGCAAGGCGCTCGACCCGCTCATGCTGGAAGGCCAGGTCGTGGGCGGCGTGCACATGGGCCTCGGCCACACGCTCTCGGAGGCCTTCGTCACGAAGGACGCCCGACTGGAGACGGACACCCTCAAGTCGCTGGGCATCATCCCTGCGGCCGGCATGCCGCCCGTGGAGGTCATCCTCGTGGAGGAGCCCCAGCCGGAAGGGCCCTACGGCGCCAAGGGCATGGGCGAGGCCGTGCTGGTGCCCACCGCATCGGCCGTGGCCGGGGCGCTCTATGCCTACGACGGCATCCGCCGCACCAGCCTGCCGATGCGCGATTCGGCGGCCGCCCGCGCCGCGGTGCCCCGCCTGCGGCACCTTGCGGGGTCAGGCAGCGACCCGTCGACCTGAACCCCGGAGCGCGCGCGGTCCCAGGATCTCCCCGTCGGTCGTTGGGCATCGGGGGCGGGACGATCACGCCGGACGATCGAGCCGGGACGACGGAAGGGGCGGCAGCGAGGGTCAGCAGGACTGCGGCAGCTCGCCTCCGGGCCGCCGGAGGGGAAGCGCGCTACCGTGTAGCCACATGACAGGAGGTCAGTGATGGACAGGCATGCGCCCAGGCCGATCGTGGTCATCCTCTCGGCCCTCATCGCTGCGGCCGGGCTCGCCGGGGCAGCCGCCTCAGCCGCATGGGCCGACGAAGCGCCCACCTATTACCTGCCCGCGCCGGCCGGCACATCGCTGCTCGTGGCCCAGGGCAATGGCGATGGCGCCTTCCGAGGCCCTGATGAGCAGTACGCCTTCCACTTCACGGCGGCGGATGGCAGCGCGCCCTTCCCGGTCGTGGCTTCACGCGGCGGGACCGTCATCGCCACGCGAGGCGGCGTGCGGGGCGGCCGCTGCCAGGAACCCGGCGACGGACCGCGCCCGGACTGCTGGCGCGAGGTCGACTTCGTGCTCATCGACCACGGCGACGGCACCTCCGGGCTCTACCTGCACCTCTCGCCGGGGCGCCTGCCGGTGCGAGCGGGCGACGTCGTCAGCACCGGCCAGCCGCTCGGCACGGCCGGCAACAGCGGCTGGACCGACCGCGTCGGCCTCGCGGTTCCAGGTGCAGCGCACGCCCGCCTGGAACGAGCAGGGGAGGGGCGGCTGGTTCCTGACGGAGTCCCAGCCCGTCTCCTTCGCGGACGCCGGTGTGCCCCTCACCGGCAGCCTCGTCACCTCTGCCAACCCCGGTCCGCTCCGACCCGCCTTCCGCTTCGAGCGACGGCCCGTGGACCTGCCCGCGACCGTGCCCTTCCAGATCGATGCCGATCGCGCCATCACGGCCGCCTACGAGGCCGATTCGCCGGACGGCTACGGGCTCGAGTTCGCGCCGCTCGTGGTGACGCAGGCACTCGACGCCGCGGCGGCACCCGACGCAGCAGCGGCGCCAGAGGCCGAGGCCGCCAGCGACCCAGGCACCATCGTCCGGCCGCTCTTCGGCGGCGAGCTCGTCTTCGCCGGCTGCGCGACCGGGGCCTCGGCCTCGCTGGGCGGCATGGTGGCCGTCCGCCTGGCCCGCGGCGACGGCGAGTACACGGCCGTGTTGGGGCATCTCTCGGAGGTCGAGCCATCGCTCCTGGACGTGGACCCCGAACTGGAGCAGTACGCGGTGGGGCCCAACGAGTACCTGGGACGCTACGGCACCACCCTTGCGCCCGGGGAAGGACCTGCCTGCCCGGAGGCAGACCCGACAGAGCGGGACCTCTTCGCCATGATCCTGCGGGACGCGACGGTGACGCCCACCGGCGAGATCCTGGGTGGCACGCCCGTCTCGCCCGAGCCGCTCGTCGGCGCCCTCGCCTACGAGGGCTTCGACTGGTGGACTGGCCCGCTGACATCCACCGAGATCAGCGAGGACGCTGGCCGGCCGCGTGCGTCCTGGAGGGGCAAGACCCCGGAACACGCCTCCCACGTGGCCTACGGCCGACCCATCACGCTCGTGGCCCGCGTGCGCGATGCCGCCGAGGTCACCCAGGTGCGCTTTCGCGCCTACTACCCGGCCTGGCCGCGTCCGATCTCGAGCGCCGACTTGACGTCGTTCCGCCCGCGGTCGACCTGGCGACAGCTGGCCCTGTGCAGCCCGCCGCAGGGTGCCAACCTCGGCAAGGTTCCAGGCACCCCCTGCCGCTGGATCGGCAGCAGCCGCGATGCCTCCGTCTCCTTCACCTGGGATCCCACGACGGCGCCACCGGCCGTCAACGCCCCCTGGCTGCCTCGCGCACGGCAGGCCATCACGAGGGACGCCACCGAGTGTGTGCCCGTCTCGCTGGCCATCGAGGTCGTGGACTCTGCCGGCCACGTGGCGTCGCAGGTGGGCCGCCTGCCCGTGCCGGCCGAGTGCGATGAGCGCTCGGTAGACCGCGCCCGGAATGCGCGCGTCCTCTACCTTGACCCGCTCCAGCCGCCGGAGCCCCCGGCCCCCAAGGGTGAGGTCGTCGACCGCGGCTGGCCGCCCGTCTACGCTCCAGACCCGCTCGATGGCGCCATCGTCTGGAAGGACCGCTCGGACAACGAGGACGGCTTCCGCGTCTACGCCCGGCGCAGCTGGTTCGAGGTCGACTGCACCATCACCAACGGACCCTGGGAGCTCGTGAAGGAGCTGCCGCCCGACACCAAGACCTACCGGCCGCAGCACACCAAGGTGACGCGCTCCATCGACGTCCCGGTGATCAAGGGGGTGCCTGGCACCATGGTCCGCTGGGAGTACGCCGTGACGGCCTTCAACCAGGCCGAGGAGACGAAGAAGGTGCCCGTGGGCGGCTTCATCGGTGGCTCGGAAGCGTTCTGTGACCCCGGCCTGGAGCCGCCCCCTGAGCCTTAGCCAGCACTCCCCGTTCGGGCGGTCGGCGCGCCGGGGAGGACGACGACGGCCGACCGATGGCGCGCCGCCGACGAGTAGCGCCCGACGGCGCCCCCGGCCGAGGACCGCCCGGTCAGGCTGACCGGCGTGCCCTGGCGCCGCCTCTTCGGCTACCTGCGCCCGCACCTTGGCCTGTTCGCCATCGCCGTCGTGGCCCTCGTCATCGGCACGGTCGCGGGGCTGCTGCTGCCGCTCGTCATCGGTGGCTTCGTGGGCGAGGTCGTGAGCGCCGGTGATGCCGGCGGCCTCGACCAGCTGGTCCTTGTCCTCGCAGCACTGACGCTCGTGCTGGCGGCCACCACCTTCACGCAGACCTGGGCCCTGGGGGTCATGGGCGAGCGCATCGTGGCCCGCCTGCGCGCCCAGGTCTTCGACCGGCTCGTCTCGCTGGAGCTCGACTTCTACGTGCGCCGCCGCGTCGGGGAGCTCATCTCGCGCCTCTCCAGCGACGTCACGCAGGTGCGCACGATGCTCACCCAGACCCTCACCTCGCTGCTCTCATCCCTGCTCAGCCTCGTGGGCGCCATCGTCATCCTCTTCCTGCTCAGCCCGACGCTCCTGCTCGTCATCCTGGCGCTGGCGCCGGCCCTCGTCATCGTGGCCATGGTCTTCGCCCGGCCGCTGCGCCGTCTCAGCACCCAGGTCCAGGACGCCATCGCGGCCAGCACGACCACCGCGGAGGAGGCCCTCAGCGGCATCCGCGTCGTGAAGTCCTTCGGCCGCGAGCGCTGGGAGCGGCACCGCTACGACCAGGAGCTGCGCGGCGTGGTGGGCACCGCCACGCGGCTCGTCACGGCTCGCGGGCTCTTCGCCGCGATGATGACGGTGCTCGGCTTCGGGACGCTCATCGTCATCCTCTGGTACACGGGCCGGCTGGTCATCGAGGGCAGCCTGACGCTCGGCTCGCTGACCGCCTTCCTGCTCTACGGCATCGCCATCGGCACCAGCCTCAGCTCCATCGCCGGTATCTACGGCCAGTTCCAGGAGGGCGCCGGGGCCGTGGCCCGCGTCTTCGAGATCATCGACGAGCGGCCCACCATCCGCGAGGTGCCCGGTGCGCCCGACCTGCATCCCGTGGCCGGCCACCTCACCTTCGAGCGTGTCAGCTTCGGCTACGGTGCAGAGCAGGCCGTGCTCCGTGACATCGACCTGGACATCGCCCCCGGCGAGGTGCTGGCCGTGGTCGGCCCCTCCGGCGCGGGCAAGACGAGCCTCTGCAATCTCATCCCGCGGCTCTGGGACGTCACCGAGGGGCGGCTCCTGGTCGACGGTCACGACGTGCGCGAGGTCGGCCTGCACAGCCTGCGCGCGTCCATCTCCCTGGTGCCCCAGGAGGCCACCGTCTTCGGCGGCAGCGTGGCCGAGAACATCCGCTACGGGCGCCTGGAGGCCACGCAGGAGGAGATGGTGGCGGCCGCCCGCGCGGCCAACGCCCACGACTTCATCGAGGCCCTGCCCGATGGCTACGACACCGTCCTGGGCGACCGCGGCACGCGCCTCTCCGGCGGCCAGCGTCAGCGGGTGGCCATCGCCCGGGCCATCCTCAAGGACGCGCCGATCCTCATCCTCGACGAGGCCACGAGCTCGCTGGACAACGAGTCGGAACGACTCGTCCAGGAGGCCCTGGCACGGCTCATGGTGGGTCGCACCACGATCGTCGTGGCACACCGACTGTCGACCATCCGCCGCGCCGACCGCATCGCCGTGCTGGACGACGGCTGGCTCCTGGAGCTGGGCAGCCACGAGGAGCTGCTCGGGCTCGACGGCCTCTACGCTCACCTCTGGCGGCTGCAGGCCACCGAGCACACGTCCGCGGTCGAAGCCTCGGGACCAGGGTCGTCCACAGTCACGGGCGCTGCCTGAGGCGTCAGGCTCCCGGCGCCTCCGCCGGTCGGCGGAAGAGGTACAGCGCCCAGCCCAGCGTGTCCCGCCCCCAGGTCAGGTACTCGTGACGCGCCCGCGCCATGCGCTCGAGCAGCTCCGGCACGTCCGGGTCGTCCGGGGATGCCACCGCGTACCGGGCCGCGGCGCGCCACTGCAGGGTCTCGTAGCGATCCCACTCCTCGGCGCTGCTGACCCACGCCAGCAGTGGCACCAGCCCCTCCGACTCGCCGATGGCGACGTTCCCCGCGTGGCTGGCGAAATCGCTCGGCCCCCATGCCCGACCAGGCCAGGTACTCCGCGGCTGGCTCGGCCCGCCAGAAGGGCTCGCCGACCAGGACCTGGCCGCCGGGTCGCGTGGCGCGGGCCAGGGCCCGGAGCGTCCCGCGGTGACCGCCGAAGACCCAGCTCGCGCCCAGGCAGCAGGCCAGGTCGAAGGACCCGGGCTCGGCCTCGTAGTCGGCTCCGTCCATCAGGAGCAGCTCGAGCGCAGCTCCAGGGACGCGGCGCTCCGCGGAGTCGCGGCAGCGGGCCATGAACTGCGGCGAGGCGTCCACACCGACGCCCCGGAACCCGGTGCCCCTGGCCACCTGCCCGGCGGCGGCGCCGCACGCCTCGGCAAGCCTCACGAGCAGCTCGCCGGTCCCACAGCCGATATCCAGCACGCGTGGCGCAGGCGGCAGGTCCAGCAGGCCGACGAGCTCGTCGAGCCGGGCCACGGACGTCGGGTTGAGGACGACGTGGTCAGCGTGCGTGATGGCGTAGAACGTCCAGGTGTCCATGGCGTCTCCCGGCGTGAGCGACCGTGGTGCGATGCAGCGGACAGAGCCGCCCGCTCATCCAGCCTACCCGCTACGATGCCCCGATGGTCTCCCCGATGACGCGGACGCGTTCCAGCCTGCCTGCCACCGCGCATGGCACCAGCGTGCACGCCTACACGCTGGAGGACTGGGGCATCCTCGCCGTCATCGCCGTCATCTGGGGCTCGTCCTTCCTGTTCATGGAGATCGGCCTGCGCTCGTTCGCGCCGGGCGTCGTGACCCTGGCGCGCATCGGCCTGGGCACGGCGACGCTGGCGCTCTTTCGGCAGGCACGCCAGCCGGTGGACCGCGAGGACTGGGGCCGCATCGCCCTCCTGGGCACGGTCTGGATGGCCATCCCGCTGACGCTCTTCCCGATCGCCCAGCAGTGGATCGCCTCCAGCGTGGCCGGCATGATCAACGGGGCCATGCCCATCTTCGCTGCAGCCTGGGCCGCCTACCTGCTGCGCCGCCTGCCCGGCTGGCGCCAGATGCTGGGCATCGCCATCGGCTTCGCCGGCATCGTGCTGGTCTTCCTGCCGGAGCTGCAGGCCAGCGCGGACACGGCCATCGGCGCTCTCGTGGCCCTCTTCGCGGTCACCTTCTACGGCCTGGCCACGAACCTGGCCGTTCCGCTCCAGCAGAAGTACGGCTCACCCCCGGTGGTGCTGCGGGCGCAGCTGGTGGCCCTGCTGCTGGTGCTGCCGCTGGGCCTCTGGGAGCTGGGCGACTCGACGTGGTCCTGGGAGGCCGCGCTGGCGATGGTCCCGCTGGGAGCCCTGGGCACCGGTGCCGCCATCGTGCTCATGGCCACGCTGGCCGGGCGCGTGGGTGCCACGCGGGCCTCGATCGCCATCTACTTCCTGCCGCTCGTGGCGGTCGCGCTCGGCATCGTCGTGCTGGGCGAGACCGTGGCGCCCATCGCCTTGGCGGGCGTGGTCCTCGTCCTGGCCGGCGCCTGGATCGCCTCCCGCCGGGAGGGCTGACGGCCACCGGACGCACGGAGTCCCGACCGCGCCCCTCGCGCGCGGCCTGTCGTCCTTCGGAGGTCAGTGCAGCGCGGCGCGCTCCCGCTCGGCCAGGCTCTCGGGGGTCTTGCCCAGGATGATCATGCCCAGCACGTCGTCCTTGGTCACGTCGTCCTTGTTGACGGTCCCCACGAGCTTGCCCTGGAGCATGACGCTGATGCGGTCCGAGAGGTCGAAGACGTCGTGGATGTCGTGGCTGATGAGGAAGATGCCGATGCCCTCGCTCTTCAGCTGGACGACGAGGTCACGGACCTGCGCCGTCTCCGCCGGGCCCAGGGCCGCGGTCGGCTCGTCCATGATGAGGATCTTGGCGTTGAAGTGGACGGCGCGGGCGATGGCCACCGACTGACGCTGGCCGCCGGAGAGCGACTTCACCGGGGACTTGAGGTTCTTGAAGCGCGGATTGAGCCGCCCCATCACCTCGCGGGTCGCCGACTCCATGGCGGCGTCGTTCAGGGAGCCGAAGCGCGTCACGAGCTCCCGGCCCAGGAAGATGTTGGCGGCCGCATCCACGTTGTCGGCCAGGGCCAGGGTCTGGTAGATGGTCTCGATGCCGTAGGTCTTGGCGTCCCGGGGGTTGCCGATGTGGGCCAGCTCCCCGTTGACGTAGATCTCACCGCCGTCCTGGGGATGCGCTCCCGAGAGCGCCTTCATGAGCGTGGACTTGCCGGCGCCGTTGCCGCCCACCAGCCCGACCACCTCGCCCGCGAAGAGGTCCACCGTGACATGGTCCACGGCGTGGACGCCGCCGAAGGAGACGCGGATGTCGCGCATCTCGACCAGCGGCACGGTCGACCGGTCCAGCGAGGCTGCCGCAGCCTCTGCCATCGGCGGCGCGATCGTCTTGGGTGCCTCAGCCATGGGACCGCCTCCGCACGATGGTGTCGATGCCGACCGCGATGACCAGCACGATGCCGACGACGATGTCGACCTCGGCGTTCGAGTAGCGCAGCAGCTGCATGCCTGACACCAGGGACTGCATGACCAGGGCGCCCAGCACCGCGCCCGCGATGGTGCCGATGCCGCCGGCGAACGAGGTGCCTCCGATGACGGCTGCCGCGATGACCTGGAGCTCCGCGCCGGTGCCCAAACCGTTGGTGGCGGAGTTCTGGCGTGCCGTCAGGATGATGGCGCTCACGGCGGCCAGCACACCCATGATGACGAAGGTCCACATGATGGTGCGGCGCGTGTTGATGCCGGACAGCTCTGCCGCCTCCGGGTTGCCGCCGATGGCGTACACGTATCGCCCGAAGCGCCGACGGTTGGCCAGGACGGTCATGAGGATGGCCACCCCGACCATGATGAGCGCCGGGTTGGCGATGCCCGTCGGGATGAACAGCCCGCCCTCGGGGATGGGGATGTCGTGCGCGGCCGCGTACTGCGCTGCCGAGCCGCTCCGGCCAGGGATAGCTGTTGGCGATGGCCACGGCTCCCAGGATGGCGACGCAGCCCACGATGATGAGACCGACAGCGGCCCACGTGGGGCGGACCGGGAATCCGTAGCGCTGCCGCCGTCGACGGCCCGTGATCATGGCGTAGACGATGCCGATGCAGGCGATGAGGCCGATGACCCAGCTGGCCATCTCGCCGACCGAACCCTGGGGCCCGCCACCGAGGAGCTGGAAGGTGGTGTCCAGCGGAGCGATCGTCTGCCCGGCAGCCAGTTGGAACGTCACGCTGCGCCAGACGAGCAGGCCGCCGAGCGTGACGATGAAGGAGGGGATGCCCACGTAGGCCACGAGCCCGCCCTGCAGCGCCCCGATGGCCCCGCCCAGCAGCAGCCCGAAGACCACGGTCAGGATCCAGGTGTAGGGCTGCTCGAGGCCGAGGCCGAGCGCGTCCGGGATGAGGCGCACCTGGAAGAGCGCGATGGACATGCCCACCACGCCCGCCACCGAGCCGACCGAGAGGTCGATGTTCCGCGAGACGATGATGAGCACCATGCCGGTGGCCATGACGGCCACGGCGGATGTCTGGACGGACAGGTTCCAGAGGTTGCGCGAGCTCAGGAACAGGCCGCCCGAGGCCAGGTCGAAGCCGATCCAGATGACCGCGAGGGCGATGATCATGCCCAGCAGTCGGGTGTCGATCTCCAGGGTACGCAGCAACCCGGTCACGCCACGGCGACTGGTGGTGGCCGGGCTGTTGGCGGCGGCTGCGGGTTCGCTCATCGTCGGGGACTCCTGGCTGGAGCCGGATGTGTCAGCGCCCCGTGCCGCGGCTGGACCGCGACACGGGGCGCAGGGTTCACGTCAGTGACGTGTCTGGGTCGCCTACGGGCAGGCTGCCACAGCGCCGGCCTCGACGCCCTGGCAGAGCTCTTCCTGGCTGATGACGTTGCCGTCGATCACGACCTGCAGGTTCTCCTGGGTCACCGGCGTGGGATCCAGGAAGATGGAGGTCATGTCGTTGCCGCCGGGGCTCGTGAACTGCACGACGCCCGGGATGTCCGCGAGGGCGGTGCCGCTCGCCAGGGCCACGGCCGCCTCACCGGCTGCCTTGCCCAGGTTGCGGGAGTCCTTCCAGACGGAGACGGTCTGCGTGCCGAGGGCGACGCGGTTCAGAGCGGCCTTGTCGCCGTCCTGCCCGGACACCGGGATGGTGCCAGCCATGCCCTGGGCATCGAGCGCCGCGACGACGCCGCCGGCCATGCCGTCGTTCTCGGAGAGGACCGCGTCGATCTCGTTGTTGGTCGAGGTCAGGCACTGCTCCATGTTGGACTGGGCGTTGGCCGGCATCCCAGTTGTCGGTGTAGGTCTCGCACTGGATGACGATGTCACCCGCGGCGACGGCCTCGCCGATGACCTCTTCCATGCCGGCGCGCAGGAAGTCCGCGTTGGCGTCGGCCTGGTTGCCCTTGATGATGGCGTAGTTGCCGGACGGGACGAGGCCGTAGATGATCTCAGCCATGATGCGCCCGACGCCGATGTTGTCGAAGGTCAGGTAGAGGGCGCCCGGGTCCTCGATGAGGCGGTCATAGGCGATGACCGGGATGCCCTGGTCGAGCGCCGACTGGACCGCCGGCAGGATGGCGGTGCCGTCCTGGGCGAGGATGATGAGCGCATCGGCGCCCTGCGTGATGAGCTGCTCGACGTCAGCCAGCTGCTGCGCCGCATCGGAAGCCGCGTCGGTGCTGATGTACGAGGCACCTGCCGCCTCGAGCGCCGCCTTGATCGCCGGCTCGTCGTCTCGCGCCCAGCGCTCTTCCTGGAAGTTGTTCCAGGAGACACCCACGATGAGCTCGTCATCCTGGGCGGCGACGAAGCCCGCGTTGGCCAGCACGCCTGCGCCAACGACGGTCAGCGTCAGCAGGGCAGTCGTGCCCTTCTTGAGATTCCGCATCCGCGGTCCTCCTCCTTGTGTGGGATGGGGAAACGCTCCCACCTCCATGGGGACACCTCACCCCGGGGCCGGGGCGCCTCTGTCCTCCGAGGCGAGATTACCGCACCCTGAGCAGGGCGTTGTCAAGGAATGTGCTAGACGGGTCTAGATACTTTCCGCACGAGCACCCGGTCCGGCCGCAGCAGGAACGGCGGCAGGGAGGCGGGCAGGTTGGAGAAGGGCAGCACGTCCGGGTGCAGGTCGATGCCGAGGGCCTCGCGCATGAAGCCGCGCCGGGCCTCGATGCGCCCCCAGGCCTCCGGGTATCGCGCCGCGAAGCTCGGCCCGCAGGGCCTCATCCGCGACGGCCAGGCCACCCTCGATGTTGGAGGTGAAGTAGTCCGTGCCGGTGGCCGGGATGACGTCCACCTGGAGCGCCATGCCCGAGCGCAGCTCGATCGTGGAGCCGCGCGCCACCGGCGAGTTCACCCACTCGTCGAGCCCCAGCAGGTGCCCCGGGTTGAGGAAGATGCCGAAGAAGGGGTCGCCCAGGTGGCGGTCGATGATGTCCGCCAGGGCGCCGCCGGTCTGGCCCACGTGGAGGGCCTCCAGCCACTCAGCGACGGCCAGGAAGTAGGGCGCCACGAGCCGCTCCACGTAGTCGGCGATGCCGGCCGGCAGCTCCGCGGCCTCCTCCACGACGAAGCCGGCGCGGCAGTCCAGCGCGCCCCAGATGCCGAAGGCGGTCGTGAAGCGGTCGCCCCGCTCGATGACGCGGTCGCGTCGGGCTGAGCATGCCCAGCGACGCGCGCGGACCTGCCGACAGCATGAAGTGGCAGGAGAGGGGATCGCCGCTCCAGCCGGCGAGGCGGGCGGCCTCGTGCTCGGTCATGCCCGGCCGCAGGCCGTACAGGATGCGCTTGACACCCTCCGAGGTCTGGCAGGCCGCCCACTCGAAGGCAGCCAGCTGCTCGACCTCGTTGACGGCCCGGAGACCGTCCGCCGCGTCGACGAAGAGATCGTTGGCGTTCTCCACGAGGCCGCCCGGGCCCACGGCCGCCCGCAGCGCGTCAACCAGGTAGGCGGGCACTTCAAGCAGGCTCCGATCGGCGAACGGCTTCCAGCCGGCGACGCCGACGCGAGCCCGCGGACCGATGCCCTCCGAGGCCGAGGATCTCGGCCAGCGTCCGTGAGCGGTCGCGGGGCTGGCCGGGCAGGCTGAGGTCCTGGAAGAGCTCCACCCGCATGGGCAGAGCGGCATTCCGCGCCAGCCCCAGGCACTCGTTGCCGACGAGGATGAGCGGGTCTTCGTCACGCGCCGCGGCCAGGATGAAGAGAGCCTCCTCGAAGCGCGGGTCGAAGCCGGTCAGGTGGCTCAGGTTGGCGCTGTGCTCGCGGTCGGCGTAGACGACGAGGCTGTCGTAGCCGCGTTCGGCGGCGCGTGCCCGCGCTCGCTCCGTGCGTGACGCGTAGAGCCCATCCGGCAGCAGCGGCATGCGCTGGGCATGCCGAAGTCGGGCAGCTCGACGGTCTCCAGGCGCGCCGTGGTCATGGTCGTCCCTCCGGGTCGGGCAGCATCGACCGGCTGGTCGCTGCCCCGCTCGATGCGCAGCCGCTGGTCGGCCGCCACGTCCATCCAGGCCCCCACCTCGCCGTCCGGCCAGGTGACGCGCAGGCGAGCCGTGTCCGACGCGCCCAGGCCGAAGTGGACAGGGCCCAGTTGGCCGCCAGCGTGCCCGCCACCGATGGTCACCTCGCGCGTCGGACGTCTGCCCGTCGTGCTCGACCTCGATCCAGGCGCCGATGGCGTCCCGGTTGGGTGCCGGCTGCTCCAGCTCCACCGATAGCCAGTGCCCCATGGCCCTGGGCTTCTCGGCCGTCCCGGCGCCGACGTTGCGCCAGAGGCGCACCGGCTCCCGCCGGTTGACCTCCACCAGGTCGAGCAGGCCGTCCAGGTTGAGGTCGGTGAGGGCGGCACCCCGCGTGCGGTCGAAGTGCAGGATGCCGGCGGCCTTCGCGGCCCGCTCGAAGGTGCCGTCTGCCCGACCCAGGAAGAGCTCGCTGGGGTCCTTCATGGCGTGGTCGGGCATGGCCTCCACGTTGCCCTTGGCCACGTACAGGTCGAGGAGGCCGTCGTTGTTGACGTCGTCGAACTCGGCATGCCAGGAGGTCGAAGGGAGGCGCTCGCCCCCGGCGAACGGGCTGCGCGACGGTCACGCCGCGGTCGAGCGCGATGTTGCTGAAGTCCGGGCGGTCGGGCCCGTCGACCAGGGTCATGAGCTTGTTGTCGGCCATGCTGGAGAGGTAGTACTCGGGAAAGCCGTCACCGGTGACGTCATCACTGGCGATGCTCATGCCCTCCAGCTGGACCCGCTGCCAGCCCTCCTCCCGCGTCCAGGCGGCGGGCGCCTGGCCCGGCTCGACCCGCCAGAGCTGCTCCTCGCCCTCCTGGCGCGGGTAGTACTGGCGGTCGTTGCTGACGCGCAGGTCCCGCCGCCCCGAGCGGTCCCAGTCGCTGAAGAGGATCGACAGCGGGCACCACGCCGGCAGGAGCGGTTCGGGCGCCGCGTAGCCCTGGCCGTCGGCGGCCGGCCGGTGCACGGCCACGCCGGCGCAGTCGGGCACCTTCGGGTACTCGACGATGGTCGAGGTAGTCGCCCAGGGCCAGCGTCGGCAGCGTGGCGCCGGGATCCCACTTGGCGCTGAAGGAGACCGTCCAGCCGTCTCCACCGTCGAAGCCCAGGGCCTCGTTGGCGCGCTCGAAGGCGCAGTCGCCGACGCCACGCAGCAGCACGTTCTCGCCGCGTCGCAGGACGACCAGGTCCCCGATGCCGTCGCTGTCGATGTCGATCGGGTAGGCGCCCGTGACCTCGGTCAGGTCGGTCGTCTCGCTGGGCACCTGGCTGAAGGCGAGGTCGCCGCCGACCTGGCTCTCGTTGCGGAAGAGGCCGGCCGGTTCCGCTCCGCCGGCCAAGAAGAGGTCCGGCAGGCCGTCGTCATCACAATCGAGGACGGCCACGCCGCCGCCCGTGAAGAACTGGTACTCGCCGTCGTAGCGGTGGTCGAGGCCGGCGCTGGCGGTCTCGTCCACGAACGTCGGGACTCTGGGCTGGCCCCTGGATGGCTTGGCGGCCAAGGCTGTCGTCGGCAGGAGCAGCAGGGCAGCCACGATGGTCACCAGGACTCGCCTGCACGGTTCGCTTCATGACCGGCCCAGTCTAGCCGGCGCACTCGCCCCGCGGCGCCGGCCGGAGTAGCATCGGGTCCTCTCGTGACCGTGGGTGACGCAGGAGTGATGCATGTTCAAGGCCACCGACAGGTACCACTTGGGGGGCGCGGCTCCTTGCCGCCCTCGCGCTGACCGCCAGCCTCGTGGCCTCGCCCGCCTCCGCGAGCGCCGCTCCAGCGAAGGCGGCCTGCATCCCCACCGCCGACCGCAGCCATTCCGTGGCGCGCCTCTGGGACGAGGCCCTGCTGGACGCCATCCGTCGCGACACGCCGCGCCCCACGGTCCACGCGCGCAACCTCTATCACACCTCCGCAGCGATGTGGGACGCCTGGGCGGCCTACGACCCGCTCGCGGACGGCGTCTTCGTCGATGAGAAGGTGGTCCTGGAGGACCCCGCCGCCGTACAGGCTGCCCGCGACGAGACCATCAGCTACGCGGCCTACCGGGTCCTCAGCCACCGCTACGCGGGGGCCGCCGGTGGCAAGCAGAGCCTCGCGCGAGTTCGACCGTCTCATGACCGCGCTGTGCTACCCCGTCGCCCGTGCCAGCACGAGGGGCGCCTCGCCGGCGGCGCTCGGGAACCGCATCGCCGACACGATCATCCGCACCACGCTCAAGGACGGCTCCCTCGAGCGAAAGGACTACAAGTCGAACTATCGAGCCGGTCAACGACCCGCTCATCGTGGAGCTGCCGGGCACGGTCATGAACGACCCCAACCGCTGGCAGCCGCTGGCCCTGGAGGTCTCCTACACGCAGAACGGCATCCCGCAGCCCGTGGGGCCGCAGCAGGCCGTGACCACGCACTGGGGCAACGTGACCGCGTTCGCCCTGCCACCGTCCGGTGAGCCCGGCCTGCCCATCGACCCGGGCGCGCCGCCCTTGCTGGGCGACCCGGTCGGCGACACGGACTACAAGGAGGGCGCCCTCGGTGTCATCCGCGACAGCAGCATGCTCGATCCGCGTGACGGGGAGATGGTGGACATCTCGCCGGCGGTGCATGGGTGCCAACCCGCTGGGCACCAACGACGGCTCCGGCCATGCCCTCAACCCGGCCACCGGCCAGCCCTACGCGGCTGATGTCGTGCCCCGCGCCGACTTCGCGAGGGTCCTCGCGGAGTTCTGGGCCGATGGTCCGAACAGCGAGACCCCGCCCGGCCACTGGAACACCATCGCCAACGCCGTCACCGACGCGCCCGGCTTCGAGCGTCGGCTGGGCGGCCAGGGCGAGGCCCTGGACCCGCTCGAGTGGGACGTCAAGATGTACCTGGCCCTGAACGGTGCCGTCCACGACGCGGCCGTGGCGGCCTGGGGCTGCAAGGGCCACTACGACACCGTGCGGCCCATCTCGATGATCCGCTACATGGGCGGCCTGGGCCAGTCGAGCGACCCGGCCGGCCCCGTCCTACCATCCCGCAGGGCCTGCCCCTCGAGGACGGCCTGGTGGAGGTCATCACCGCGGAGTCCTCCGCGCCCGGGCAGCGCCACGAGCAGCTCGCCGACCACGTCGGCGAGATCGCCATCCGCACCTGGACCGGCAACCCGGAGGATCCCGAGAACGGCATCGGCGGCGTCGACTGGATCCGGGCCGTGGAGTGGGTGCCCTACCAGCTGCCGACCTTCGTGACGCCCGCCTTCCCCGCCTACGTCTCTGGCCACTCCACCTTCAGCCGCGCCGCGGCCGAGGTGCTCACGGCGCATGACCGGCTCGGAGTACTTCCCCGGCGGCCTCGGCACCTGGACCATCCCGGCCGGCGACCTGGAGTTCGAGGCCGGGCCCAGCCAGGACGTGCAGCTCCAGTGGGCGACCTACTACGACGCCGCCGACCAGGCCGGCCTGTCACGCATCTACGGCGGCATCCACATCGCCGCTGACGACTTCCGCGGCAGGCTCATGGGCTCGCAGTGCGGCAAGGACGCCTGGCAGCTGGCCAACCGCTACTGGGACGGCAGCGCTCGCGTCTGACTGCTCCGCCGCTGCCGGTGCCAGCGCGGCGCCCGACCGTCGGCGCCGGTGTCGCCGTGACACGGCGGCCTCGCATCACGGCGCTCATGACGGTTCGCCCGTGGGGTAGCCTGCGGGCGTGGTCGTGATCCGTGGTCTCCGGGCCCACCTCGACGCGGTCATCGCGGTCCTGCTCGCGATGGCGTACCTCATCGAGGCGGCCATCGCGGCTGAGCCCGTCTCGGGCGAGCCGGTCGTCACTGGCCTGCGCGTGGACGAGGGCGTGGTGCTCGGGACCGGGGTGCTCTTCCTGCTCTCGCTGGCGCTGCGCAGGCGCCTGCCGCTGCTGCCGCTGGGCCTCGCCTTCGTGGCGCTCGGGCTGGCCGGTCGACTGTCGCTGACGTCGTCCTGGAGCCTCCTGGCCGGCGTCGTCCTGGCCGTGTACTCGACGGGCGCCTGGGCGGGCGGCCGCGCCGGGCAGGTCGGCGCGCTGGGTGTCGGCGCCCTGGCGGGCCTGGCGGTGGTGCGCACGCCCGGACCGGGCCTCGAGGCGCGCGACGTGGCGTGGCCGGTGTTCGTCCTCGCCGGCGCCTGGCTGCTGGGCCTCGCCGTGCGCAGCGTGCGGGTGGGGCGCGGTGACGACCGCCTCGTCGGTCAGCTGGACTGGGAGGCCGGCTGCCGGCGTCCCCGATTCGGTCGGCCGGGACGACACCGTCCGCGAGCTGCGCGACGTCATCGAGCGCTCCATGAGCGCCGTCGTGCTCCAGTCGCGCACCGCCCGACGGCTGCTCACGGCCGAGCCGGAGCAGGCGCGCCGGTCACTGGCCATCATCGAAGCCGCCGGGACCGAGGCACTGGAGGAGACCCAGCGCTTGACCGGGTTGCTGCTCTCCCCTGATGGCACGCCCGCTGCCCGAGCCGCGTCCGGGCCTCGACGACCTGGACTACCTCGCCGTCTCGGTCACCGAGGCCGGCCTGCGCGTGGCCGTCCGCGTCGAGGGCGAGCCCGCGCCTCTCACACCGGACCTCGACGCGGTGGCCTACCGGGTCGTCCACGAGGCGCTCATGAGCACGCTCCATCACAGCCAGGCCGAGCGGTCGGATGTCGTCGTGCGGTACCTGCCAGACGAGCTCCAGGTGGAGGTCGTCGATGACGGCGTGGGAACCGAGGACGGGGACGCGATGCAGGCGACGGCGGGACTGCTGGCCGCGCGCGACGAGGTCGCGGCGCTGGGCGGCACGCTGGATGCCGGTCCCGGCGACGGGCCGCGGCTACTGGGTGCTGGCCCGCTTCCCCTACGAGCCCGACTGGCGCTGAGCCCACCCTGCGGGACACTTCACGGGCGGGCCGTCCGGAGCTAGGCTGTCGGCCACCCCCGCATCAGGAGGACGATGGCCATGACGAAGACCGGCAGCGGCACCCACGATGATCCCTGGACCCTGGTGACGGCACCGGGATCCTCCACCTACACGATGTTTCGCGACGACACGGTGGAGCCAGCTGTGCTCGTCTGTCAGGTCGGCTCGACCCGGCTCACCTACCAGGCGCGCTGCATCGAGGACCTGCACGCCATGCTCGTGGCCCACGGTGACTGGATGGACCTGGGTGCCACAGACGAGGGCAAGGAGCCGCCCGCCGGGCAGCGTCGAGGCATGGGGGCGCGCCGCGGACAACCCGGTCGGCGGCTGGTACGGGCTGCGCAAGGGCTACCGCGGGCGCTTCGGCATGTACCTGCCGCCGCTGCTGGAGGCGCTCGGCCTGGCGGAGCTGACCCACGAGAAGCGCGGCAACCGCATGCGCGCCATCTAGGCAGCCGCCCCCGGGAATCGCGAAGGCCGCCCGGTCACCCAGGCGGCCTTCCGTTCGAGCGTTGCTCGCCGGGCGTCAGGCCGCCGGCGACGCGACGGCGTCCACGACCTCAGCTGCCATGGACTCGACGGCTTCCTGGGCGTCGGCAGCCGCGGACTCCGCGGCACCCTCGACCTCGGCCGCGAGGGACTCGGCCGCACCCTGCGCCTCAGCTGCCATGGACTCCACGGCCTGGGCCTCGGTGGTGGGAGCGGGCGTGGCCTTGTCGTTGTTGCAGCCGACGACGAAGAGGCTCAGGACAAGCGCGCCAGCCACGATGGTCTTCTTCACGGATCGTTCCCCTTGTGTTTCACGGCCTATGCCAAACGGCACGTATCGTAATCGAGACCGCACTTGTGTGTGGATGCGCCGCCAAGAGGACGTCGTACCATCGGGGCGCGTGCGCTCGACCGGCCGAACCGCCCATACCGTAACTGGTCGTCGCACATCGCACAAGGAGATCGCTGGCCATGCCCATCGAGTGGCGCCCGGAGGGGCGCCAGCTGCACCTCTACAACCCGGCCATCAGCCACGTGATGGCTGTGCTCGAGACGGGCACGCTGGCCCACCTCCACTTCGGCGCGCCGCTGGCTGCCGGCACGGACTACCGGCACCTCATCCGCCGTGCCTTCGTCGCGCAGCAGAACCAGGTGCTCGACCCGGTCGGCACGGAAGTGCCCACGAACGGTCGCGGCGACCTCCGGGCCCCCGGACTGGCGGTCCGCCACGCGGATGGCAGTGACATCCTCGACCTCGTCTACCGCGAGCACCGTCTGCTGCCCGGCAAGCCAGCCCTGCAGGGGCTGCCGGCGACCTACGTGGAGGACGACGCGGAGGCGGACAGCGTCGAGGTCGTCCTCGAGGACACACCGTCCGGACTCGTGGTGCGCCTGCTCCTGACCATCTACCGCGATCGCCCGCTCATCGTACGCAGCCTGCGCGTCATGAACGAGGGCCAACAGGCGGTGGAACTCACGACGGCCATGAGCGCCAGCCTGGACCTGCCCGACGCAGACTGGCACCTCGCCCAGCTCACCGGCGCCTGGGGCCGCGAGTGCCACGTCACTGAGGCCCCGCTCATCCGCGGACGACGGGCCCTGGCCAGCCGGCATGGGACCTCGAGCCACTACCAGAACCCCTTCCTCCTGCTGCGACGCCCGGCCACGACGGAGGCCAGCGGGGAGGCCATCGGCATCTCGCTGGTCTACTCGGGGAACTTCCTGGCCGAGGTGGAGGTCGACCCCTTCGGCACCGCTCGCGCGCGCCTCGGCCTGGACCCGGAGACGCTCCGCTGGCAGCTCCTGCCCGGCTCGTCCTTCCAGGCGCCGGAGGCCGTGCTGGCCTGGAGCGATTCGGGCGTGGGCGGGGTGTCGGAGACGTACCACCGGCTCTACCGGGAGCGCCTCGTGCGCGGCCACTGGCGGGATCGCCCACGCCCGGTCCTCCTCAACAGCTGGGAAGGCGTCTACTTCGACTTCGACGAGGACCGCATCGTGGAGATGGCCGCCGCTGCGGCGGACCTGGGCGTCGAGCTCTTCGTCCTCGACGACGGCTGGTTCGGCCGGCGCGACGACGACACCTCGTCGCTGGGCGACTGGACGGTCGACGCCCGCAAGCTGCCCTCCGGGCTGCCTGCCCTCGTGCAGCGTGTCAACGATCTCGGCCTGGCCTTCGGCATCTGGATCGAGCCGGAGATGGTCAATCCCCGCAGCCAGCTGTTCGAAGCGCATCCCGAGTGGGCGGTGGGCATCCCGGGACGGACCCGCTCCGAGCTGCGCAACCAGCTCGTGCTGGACCTCTCGAACCCGCAGGTCGTCGACCACCTCGAACAGGCCATCGGGCAGATCCTCGCCAGCGCCCCCATCGCCTACGTGAAGTGGGACATGAACCGCATCATCACGGAGCCCTACGGCGCCAGCTTGCCGCCCGGGCAGCAGGGTGAGTTCTTCCACCGCTACGTGCTGGGCGTCTACGACCTCTACGACCGCCTGACGCGGCGCTTCCCGGACATCCTCTTCGAATCCTGCGCGAGCGGCGGCGGGCGCTTCGACCCGGGCCTGCTGGCCTTCGCGCCGCAGGCCTGGACGAGCGACGACACCGACGCGGTCGAGCGCTTGCGCATCCAGTACGGCACCTCGCTGGTCTATCCGACGAGCGCGATGGGCGCCCACGTCTCGGCCGTGCCCAACCACCAGGTCGGTCGCCTGACCTCGCTCGACATGCGGGCCGCGGTGGCCTTCTTCGGCAACCTGGGCTACGAGCTCGACCCGCGCCGCCTCACGGAGGACGAGCGCGCCCGGGTCCGGGAACAGGTGGACTGGTACCGCGAGCGTCGCGAGCTCCTGCACGGCGGCCGCTTCCTGCGCCTCGTCAGCCCCTTCGAGGGCGATGGCAACGAGACGGCCTGGATGGTCGTCTCGGACGATGGCCGGCGGGCCATCGTGGGCTGGTACCGCGTGCTGTCCCACACGGTGCCCGGTCCGGGCCGGCTGCGACTGCGTGGCCTGGACGCCGCGGCGCGCTACCGGGTGACGGTCTGGCCTGGGTCTGACGACGCCCTGGCCCGCGCCAACGAGCTGGAGCGTGGCGGCGACGAGCTCATGCGCGTCGGCCTCTTCCTGGACGACCGCGCCTGGGAAGCGCAGGCCCGCGGCGACTTCCAGGCCCGCCTCTTCGAGCTCGAGGCTGTGGCGGAGGCCGACCGATGAACGACCAGGATGGGCCCGCGAGCGACCCGCGACCGAAGCGCGAACCCGACCACATCCCGGTGCAGCGACCCAACCTCGACTTCGCGGACGTCGAGCCGCGTCAGCGGTACGAGGCTCGCGTCGGCCAGGGGGGCGCGCTGGCGGCCATCGTGAGCTACGAGCGCTCGGCGACGTGGGTCGCGCTCCTGCACACCGAAGTCCAGGAGGGCTTCGAGGGACAGGGCGTTTCCAGCCAGCTGGTGGCCTGGGTCATCGGCGACGCCCGCGCGCGCGGCCTGGCCGTCATCCCGCGCTGCCCATTCGTGATCCGCTGGCTGGAACGGCACCCCGACCAGCAGGACGTCCTCTCGCACCCGCTCCCCGAGCCCGAGCCCGATCCCTCGGGCGAGGCGCCGAAGCCCGCCTGAGCCTTCGTTCAGGGTCGCCGGCCAGCCAGCCGCCGGACGTGCTCGGGGACCTCGATGCCAGCCGCCAGGCGCGGGTCCGGCTCCGGGGTGCCGAACGTCGTGGTCACCGGCAGCAGGCCGGCCCAGATGGGCAGGTCGTAGTCGGCCTCGTCATCTGCCGGAGGCCCGCTGCGCATCTTGGCGGAGGCCTTCTCCAGGGAGACGCGCAGGACCGCCGTCTGGCGCACCTCGGCATCGGTGGTCGGGCGGAGCGTGGCCTGCCGCCCGGGCACGAGCCGTTCCATGAGCGCCTCCAGGGCACGGCGCCGCTCATCCTCGTCGCGCACGACCTCCGCCCTGCCGATGACCACGACGGAGCGGTAGTTGAGCGAGTGGTGGAAGGCGGAGCGAGCCAGCACCAGGCCGTCGAGGACGGTCAGCGTCACGCAGACCTCCTGGTCGCGGCCGCGCACGAAGGTGCCGGCGGCCGGTGAGCCGTGGAGCAGCAGCCAGTCGCCGTCGCGAAGGCAGAGCATCGGGATGACCAGGGGCGCACCGTCCCGCACGGTGCCCACGTGGGCGATGAGCGCGGCGTCCACGATGGCCTCGATGGTCTGGCGGTCGTAGCGCGCCCGCTTCGCGCTGCGCCGGATGCGCAGCTCCTCGTGCGGTGGCTGGGGGAGCTCGGGAGGCTGGCTGCTCATGGGTCGTGAGGGTAGCGCCTCGGACGTGCGACCATCGGGGCCACGCATGCCAGCCACCTCGACCTCGACGCGCACCCGCCCCACCGCCCGTCCCGCACCCGGGCGACGTTCGCGTGCCTGAGCTGGAGGCCAACGGCCTGCGCATCGCCTACCGGACCGAGGGCCAGGGGCCGCCCCTCGTCCTGCTGCATGCCGCGACCTCCTCGGCGATGGAGGACTGGGCCGCCCAGCGGCCCCTGCTGCGCCAGCACTTCACCCTCTACCTGCCCGACGCCCGCGGCCATGCCGGGACGCGCTGGGACACCGACCAGGGCTGGAGCCACGCGATGCTCGTCGACGACCTGCTGGCCTTCGCGGACGGGCTGGGCCTGCAGCGCTTCCACGTGGCCGGCCTCTCGATGGGCGCCGGGCACGGCGCTGGCCTTCGCCATCCTGCACCCGGAGCGCCTCCGGTCGGCCGTGCTGGCAGCCGTCGGCGTGGAGCCCGAGCCGCGCAACAGCGTCGCCCGCCGCCTCATGGACCCCGAGCGGCTGGAGCGAGACGACCCGGCCTGGGCCGCGAGGCTGGCGCGCCGCCACGACCCGACCCAGGGCCACGGCGCCTGGCGGAAGCTGCTCGTGGCGGTCCGCGACGACATCCTCGCGCAGCGCCACCCGCGGCCGGAGGAGCTGCTGCGGCCCGGCTGCCGATCCTGCTCGCCTGCGGCGATCGCGACCCGTGGGTGCCCCTGGAGCAGGCCGTGCGCCTGCATCGCCAGCTGCCGGAGGCCAGCCTCTTCGTGGCGCCGGGCGTCGGCCATGTCGCTGACCGCCGAGCGTCCCTCGCTGTTCAACCAGGCCATGCTGCAGTTCCTGCGCGCCTCGGAGGCCGTACGTGGCTGAGACGGCCGCGCATGCGCAGCGGCGCCCGACGCGGCCGGTGCGGCCGAGCCACTCGACGCAGCGGCCCTCGTCGCGCGGCGGGTCGGCCGTCCGTTCTTCGTCGAGGCCGTGCGCATGCTGGAGGCGGGGCAGGCCAGCGTGGCGGACGTCGACGGGGCGCTCGAGTCAGCCGGCTACGCTCGCGGGCCGCTCCGAACCCTCGACGAGGTCGGCCTGGACGTGGACCTGGCCATCGGCGACGCGCTCGTCGAGACCTGGGGCGAGGAGCGCTTCGCCTCGCCACGGCTGCAGCGGGAGCTGGTGGCCGCCGGGCGCCTGGGTCGTGCCACGGGCCGCGGCTTCTACCGCTACGGCCCGGACGGGCGGGCTGTCCCGGACGTCGCGCGACCGCTGGCCGCGCCGCTGGCGCCGGAGCACATCGTGGAGCGCATCGAGCTGGCCGTCGTCAACGAGGCCTACCGCGCCGTGGCCGATGGGCTGGGCGCCCCGCCGGCCATCGACGAGGTCATGCGGGCCGTGGCTGGCTTCCCGCTGGGGCCCTTCCAGCTGGTCGACCGGATCGGCCTGCGCGCCGTCATCGCGGCGACTCCGGAGCCTGCACGAGGAGACCGCCACGTCCACGGGCGACCAGTACCTCGTGGCGACCCTCCTCTGGCAGATGGCCACCGTCTGACCGCGGCCGCCTCCGCGGCGCCGTGCCGCGTCCCGCCGCCGCGGCGCCGTCCCGCGTCCCGCCGCCGCGGGCCGTCCCGTGCGCGCTAGCATCGGGCGCGTGAGCCGCGACCTGTACCGCCCGCTCCGCGAAGCCTGGATCGTGAGCGCCGTGCGCACGCCCATCGGCCGCCACGGCGGCGCGCTTGCGCTCCGTCCGCCCGGACGACCTGGCGGCCCTCGTGGTCGGCGCGGCCGTCGAGCGCAGCGGCCTCGACCCGGCCCTCATCGACGACGTCATCCTGGGCAATGCCAACGGCGCCGGCGAGGACAACCGCAACGTGGCGCGCATGGCGGCCCTGCTGGCGGGCCTGCCCGTGGAGGTGGCCGGCCAGACCATCAACCGCCTCTGCGGGTCCGGCCTGCAGGCCGTCAACAGCGCCGCCCACGCCATCATGGTGGGCGACGGGGATGTCATGGTGGCCGGCGGCGTCGAGTCGATGACGCGAGCGCCCATCGTCCAGCTCAAGGCGGAGGCGCCCTTCCAGCGCGGCGCGCCGCAGATCGCGGACACCACGCTCGGCTGGCGCTTCGTCAACCCGCGCCTGGACGAGCGCTACCCGGCCATCCCGCTGGGCGAGACCGCGGAGCTCGTGGCGGAGCGCTGGGGCGTCAGCCGGGAGGACCAGGACGCCTTCGCGCTGGCCAGCCAGCAGCGTGCCGCGGAGGCCATCGCCAGCGGCCGCTTCGCTGAGCAGCTGGTCCCCGTGAGCATCCCGCAGCGCGGCGCGGCGCCCCTCGTCGTCGACCGCGACGAGCATCCCCGGGCGGACACCACCGCGGAGGCCCTGGCGGCGCTGAAGCCGGCCTTCCAGGATGGCGGCAGCGTGACGGCGGGCAACTCCTCGGGCATCAACGACGGGGCGGCGGCCCTCGTGCTCGTGGAGGCCGGCCGGGCGCGCCAGCTGGGCCTGGCGCCGCTGGCCCGGGTCGTGAGCACCGCGGTCGCGGGCGTGGACCCGTCGGTCATGGGCATGGGTCCCGTGCCGGCCACCCGCAAGGCCCTCGAGCGGGCGGGCCTGACGGTCGCCGACCTCGACCTGGTCGAGATCAACGAGGCCTTCGCCAGCCAGTCGGTCGCCTGTCTTCGAGAGCTGGAGCTCGACCCATCGCGCGTGAACGTCAACGGCGGGGCCATCGCGCTGGGTCATCCGCTGGGCATGAGCGGGGCCCGGCTGGCCACGATGCTCGTGCACGAGCTGCGAGCGCGGGGCGGGCGCTACGGCCTGGCCACCATGTGCATCGGGGTCGGCCAGGGCATCGCCACGATCGTGGAGCACCTGCCGGCGGGCGGGTCCTCCCCGGGCTGACCCAGCGGCGACCGGGCGACCCGTCAGCCGCCGTAGAAGTCGAAGACGACGGTGGTCCGGCCCGCCACCGTGGCGACGCCGATGCCCACGCTGCGGTACCCGGGGTTCTTCATGTTGCTGCCAGTGCCCGCCGTCGTAGGGCTTCTCGGCCTGCATGAGGCGATGGACCGTGATGACGACCTGGCGCGCCGGCATGTCGCTCCACCAGCAGCCCACGTTCTCGCCGAAGGAGGCGTCCAGGAAGCCGGCGGTCGCGAGGCGCACCTGGAGGACCGGCTGGCCCGGGATGACGTGGCCGCAGACCTTGGCCTTCAGCAGCTCGCTGGCCCAGCCGAACGACACCAGGCTGCTGATGCCGTCGTGCAGGCGGAGCGGCGGCAGGAACGGCGAGTAGGTGCCCGTGGCGCGTCCCTTGCAGGTGCCGTCGACGCGCACCCAGCCGCCCGTGCGCGTGCAGTTGAGCAGTCGCAGGGCGAGCAGCTCAGCGTCCGTGTCGCGCTGCGGCAGGAGCATCTCTGGACCCTGGTCGGTCGGCACCCCGTCACCGGCGGTGCGGAGCCGCGGCCCCTCGACGGGACTCCCGGCGAAGGCGACCTGGCCCGCGCTCACGAGGCAGATGACCACCGCCAGCAGGCCTGGCAGGATGGTGCGACGCGCCGCGACGCTCGACATGCGCCGCACATTGGTCCTCCCGGACGCGCCGACCCATCACCCCGGGGTACGGCGCGGGCCGTCCCAATCGTCCCGGTGCGCGGCGCGGGCCGTCGAACTCCCGGTGCGCAGCGCGGTCGATCCATCCGCGCGCGGTGCCTCGGCGTCTGGGCGAGCCACCCTGCGTCCCGTGCGCTGCGTGCTTCGCCGCGCTTCGTGCCGCTGGCGTTCCCGCAAGGGGTACGAATGGCCGCGGACGCGCCGGGGAGTGGCTGGCGCGCCCCGTCAGGCCGCTGGCGTTCCCGCTGGAGGAACGCGTCGGACGTCAAGAGTTCCGGGGAGTGGCTGGCGCGCCCCGTCAGGCCGCTGGCGTTCCCGCTGGAGGAACGCGTCGGGCTGCCAGGGGGACCTGCGGGAGATGCGCTCGGGCCTGACCGGCGGAGCGCGCCGTCCTGGCGCCCTTGCCTAATCCTTAGCGCGGACGTAGGATTTAGGTCGCGGCGCTCCTCGCGCCGGCAGCCACCCAGTCGACTCCGGAGGTCCCGACTCGATGATCGAGCCGCAGCAGTCAGCCGTCCAGCCCATCCCGACGCTCGAGCCGGAGGCCACGCCACTCGTGACGCTGACCGATGCCGCGGTCGCCAAGCTCACCGAGCTGACCCGCGCGGAGGCGGACCCCAACATCGGCCTGCGCGTCTACGTCTACAGCGGCGGCTGCAGCGGGTATCGCTACGGCATGATGCTCGAGGACCAGCCGACGGCGGAGGACGTGAAGGTCCGGTCCTCCGGCATCAACGTCTACGTGGACCCGCAGTCCACGGCCCTGCTGCAGGGCTCGCAGATCGACTACGTGGACACGCTCATGGGCGCTGGCTTCACGGTCAACAACCCCAACGCCGTGGCCGGCTGCGGCTGCGGCAGCAGCTTCCGCACCGCCGAGTCGGCCGGCTCGCCCGGCGCCTGCGGGCACTGACGCCGGGGCGTCCTCCCGGCTGACGCGGATCGCCGCGGTCGGGCGCGCCCGTGCACGGGGAGCCCGCCGGCCGGGTGCGAGGCTGATCGCCGGGGTGGATGATGGTGGCGTGACGAGGATCCCGCTCTTCCCCCTGCGCTCCGTGCTCTGCCCGGGCGTGGCGCTGCCGCTCCACATCTTCGAGGAGCGCTATCGCCGCATGGTCGATCGCTGCCTCGCGCGCGGCGAGCCCTTCGGGGTGGTGCTGCTCCGGAGCGGGCGCGAGGTCGGCCCGTTGAGTGGTGCCATCGCGCAGGTCGGCACCACGGCGGCCATCCGTCGCGCCGGCCGCTACCCGGACGGTCGCTTCGACATCCTCACGGTCGGCCAGCAGCGCTTCCAGCTGGAGGCCGTCGACACCGTCTCCGAGCCCTACCTCGTGGGACGGGTCAGCATCCTCGATGAGCCCGTGGGCTCCCCGGACGTGGCGCAGCGCCACGCCGAGCGGGTGGGCCAGCGGTTCCTGGAGTACCTCCGCCTGCTCCAGCCGCTTGGCGATGACGAGGGGCCGGAGATCGAGATCGAGTTCGAGATCGAGGTGGACGACCCCGATGCCGGGACCGGCAACGCCGACGGCCGCCCCGCCCGACCGGTCGCACGACGCATGGGCCGCGGACGTCGGAGGTCAGGGCGGCGCTGGCGAGGCCCTGGCCCGAGCGGACGGGTCGCTGCCCTTCGACCTCGACGAGCCGCTCCTCGCGGCAGGGGACGCCGCCGACCTGACGCCGGAGCAGCGACGCGAGCTGCTCATGGCGGCGGCACGACGCCTCCTGGCCACCGACGACCCGACGGCGCTCTCCTACGTCCTGACGGCCCTCGTCCAGGTCGACCTGGCCTCACGCCAGGCGCTGCTCGAGGCGCCCACGACGACGCTGCGGCTGCTCGACCTGGAGCGGCTCCTGGGTCGCGAGACCTGGTTCCTGCGGCAGGGCCTGCGGCCCATCATCGTGGACGCCGCGGGCCTCGGGAGGCGGGTCGGCTGACGGCCGAGCCCGCCTCGTCAGCCCAGGAGGCCGGGCTCGTCAGCCCTGTGGCCAGCCGGCCGGCGGGCCACCCTGCTGGGGCGGCCAGTAGCCCTGCGGCGGCGGGGGCGGTGCGTAGCGGCGGCTGGCCATAGCCCGGCTGGCCATAGCCCGGCTGGCCGTACGGCGGCTGGCCGTAGACGGGCTGTCCGTAGGGTGGAGGCACCGGCCAGGTCTGTCCGGCGGGGCCGCCCCATCCGTCTGCCTGGGGTGGCGTGCCGCCGGCACGCAGCGTGCGCCAGCCGGCCAGCGTGACCGCTCCCAGGCCGAACCACAGCGGCGATCGTCGAGACGAACGGGATCCAGCTCACGAGCATCAGGATGAGCACGCCCAGGACGGCGGCGCCGTAGGGTCGCGCTGCCCGTGCGGCTGCGCGACAGGATCCGCTCGCCGATCCAGAGGCCCACCACGAGGTAGCCCAGGAAGGCGATGAAGCCCCACATGAAGGCCAGGCCGATGGCCAGCGGGATGCCCACGATGGTGACGGCCAGGAGGCCGATGACGATCCAGGGCACGATGAGCATGAGCAGGCCGACGACCAGGGTCTTGAGCACGTCTCCGCCGATGTTGGCGGCCGCCCGCCGTGCCTGGTCCGTCCCGAAGGCGACCAGCAGCAGGGCTGAGATGAGCACCGCCAGCAGCCAGCCGATGAAGACGAAGAAGGCGATGACCGCCAGCGCCGCGAGCGAGGAAGGCGGCGAAGTCAGCGAAGTCCGACTCGATGTTCGTGATCTTGCCCGTGACGGTCGCCGTCGGTGCGATCGTCGGCGTGGTGCCCGCGTAGGCGAGGTCCTTGACCGTCGCTCCGTCGGCCAGGTCCAGCGTGCCGCCGATGACGAGGACGCTGTCCACGGACGCGCCGGCACCGCTGATGGTGACGTCCGAATCGACGGCCACCAGGGCCTTCGCGGCGCCCTCGATGCGCGCCGTGCCCTGCACGACGAAGACGGCGTCGGTCTCCTCGCCGGCGGCCAGCGCCACGTCGTTCTGGATGCCCACCATGACGCTGCCGTCGCGCGGGCCGGGGAGCGTCTGCTCCTCGGACTGGGCCAGCGCCGGCAGGGCGCCGAGCAGGAGCGTGGCGCACGCCAGAAGCAGTGCGCGCAGGATCGAACGTGGCATGCCTGTCCTCCTCATCCGCCGCGCATCCGCGGTTCGTATGCCGCAAGCCTAGCGCGCCGCGGCCCTCCACGACGTGACTGCTCACCCGCCCCACGGGGGGCCTGATGGCCCTGACGGCCGGTCCAGCCGCTGCGCACACTGTGGGAGCCCCGCGGCCGCCCCCTTGGCCGCGGGATCCACCCTGACCCGACTCCACCCATGAGACCGGGTGACGCAAGGCAAGCACTGCAAGGAGGCCCGGCACATGGCCCAGAGATGGGAGTGCCTCGATGGCAACGAGGCCGCCGCCCGCATCGCGTATCAGCTCAGCGAAGTCATCTCCATCTACCCCATCACGCCGGCCTCGCCGATGGCCGAGCACTCGGATGACTGGGCTGCCGCCAAGAAGCCCAACCTGTGGGGCGTCGTCCCCGACGTCGTGGAGATGCAGTCGGAGGCCGGCGCCGCCGGCGCGCTCCACGGCGCGCTCCAGAAGGGCGCCCTGGGCAGCACCTTCACGGCCTCGCAGGGCCTGCTGCTCATGTTCCCCAACATGTTCAAGATCGCCGGCGAGCTGACGCCGTCGGTCATCCACGTGTCGGCCCGCACCGTCGCCACCCACGCCCTCTCGATCTTCGGCGACCACAGCGACGTCATGGCCGCCCGCTCCACGGGCTGGGCGATGCTGGCCGCGGCCTCCGTCCAGGAGGTGCACGACCTGGCCCTCGTGGCCCACGTGGCCACGCTGCGCTCGCGCATCCCCTTCCTGCACTTCTTCGATGGCTTCCGCACCTCGCACGAGGTGGACAAGATCGCCATCCTCGACCAGGACGACCTGCGCGCGCTGGTGCGCGAGGAGGACGTGCTGGCCTTCCGCGGCCGCGGCATGACGCCGGAGTCGCCGGTGGTGCGAGGCACCGCCCAGAACCCGGACGTCTTCTTCCAGGCGCGCGAGGCGGCCAACCCCTACATGCTCGCCGTGCCCGGCATCGTCAAGCAGGTCATGGTGGAGCTCGGCGAGCGCACCGGTCGCCACTACGACCTGGTGACCTACAGCGGCGCGCCGGATGCCGAGCGTGTCATCCTCATCATGGGCTCCGGCACCGGTGCCGCCCAGGAGACGGTGGAGACGCTCGTCGCCCAGGGCGAGAAGGTGGGCATGGTCCAGGTCCGCCTCTTCCAGCCCTTCCCCGCCCAGGAGCTGCTGGCGGCCCTGCCGTCCACCGTGAAGTCCATCGCCGTGCTCGACCGCTGCAAGGAGCCGGGCGCCGTCGGCGATCCCTTCTACCTGGCAGCCGTGGCCGCCATCACCGAGGCCATGGACACCGAGACGCCACCCTTCGGCGCCATGCCGCGCATCATCGGCGGTCGCTACGGCCTCTCCTCCAAGGAGTTCACGCCGTCGATGGTCAAGCCCATCTTCGACGAGCTCGCCAAGGACAAGCCCAAGCGCCACTTCACGGTCGGCATCTACGACGACGTCACCAACCTGAGCCTGCCCATCGAGCACACATTCGTGCATCCACGCCCGGAGGGCGAGGTGCAGGCCATGTTCTTCGGCCTCGGCTCGGACGGCACCGTGGGCGCCAACAAGGCCTCCGTCAAGATCATCGGCGAGGGCACGGACCTCTTCAGCCAGGGCCACTTCGTGTACGACTCCAAGAAGTCGGGCGCGGTGACCGTCTCGCACCTGCGCTTCGGCCCCAAGGAGATCCGCTCCACCTACGAGATCGGCGCCGCGGACTTCGTGGCCTGCCACCAGTTCGGCCTGCTGGCCAAGATGCCGGTCCTCGACCGCGCCCGGAAGGGCGCCACGTTCCTCCTCAACTCGCCCTACGGCCCCGATGAGGTCTGGGAGCAGCTGCCCGGCAAGGTGCAGCAGCAGATCGTCGAGAAGGAGATCGACTTCTACGTCATCGATGCCTTCGCCGTGGCCGAAGAGGTGGGCATGGGCAACCGCATCAACACCGTGATGCAGCCCTGCTTCTTCAAGCTCTCCGGCGTGCTGCCGGAGGCGGAGGCCATCGCCGCCATCAAGTACTTCGTCGAGAAGACCTACGGCAAGCGCGGCGAGAAGGTGGTGCAGCGCAACTACGCCGCCATCGACCTCTCGCTGGCACGCCTCCACAAGGTGCCCGCCGGGGCCATCAGCGACTGACACCACGTTGGCGGCGCTGGTGCCTGACGCCGCGCCCGACTTCGTGAAGGACGTCACGGCGCGCATCATGGCCGGCCAGGGCGACCTGCTGCCGGTCAGCGCCATGCCGGTGGACGGCACCTTCCCGACCGCGACCACGCGGTGGGAGAAGCGCGCCATCGCGCAGCAGATCCCCGTCTGGGACGAGTCCATCTGCATCGACTGTGGCAAGTGCGCCATCGTCTGCCCGCACGCCGCCATCCGCATGAAGGTCTACCCGGCCGCGGAGGCCGCGCGCTTCCCGGCCGACTTCGCCTCCAAGGAGTTCAAGTCGCGCGAGCTGCCCGACCACCTCATCACCATCCAGGTGGCCCCGGACGACTGCACCGGCTGTGGTGTCTGCGTGGATGTCTGCCCGGCCAAGGACAAGACCGAGGTCCGGCACAAGGCCATCAACATGGCGCCCTACATGGAACACCGCGACCTCGAGCGGACGCGCTGGGACCACTTCCTCTCCATCCCCGACCTCGACCGCAGCCTGCTGCCGCGCGACACCATCAAGGGCTCGCAGGTGCTGCAGCCGCTCTTCGAGTTCTCGGGGGCCTGCTCGGGCTGCGGCGAGACGCCCTACGTCAAGCTCGTCAGCCAGCTCTTCGGCGACCGCATGGTCGTCGCCAACGCCACCGGATGCTCCTCGATCTACGGCGGCAACCTGCCCACCACGCCGTGGGCCGTCAACGCCGAGGGTCGCGGTCCGGCCTGGAACAACTCGCTCTTCGAGGACAACGCGGAGTTCGGCCTGGGCATGCGCCTGGCGCTGGACGTCCAGCGCGAGCAGGCCCGGGCGTTGCTCGGGAAGCTCGTCGGCCACATCGGCCAGGAGCTCGTGACCGAGCTGCTGGAGAACGCCCAGGACAGCGAGGCGGCCATCGCGCGCCAGCGTGAGCTGGTGGCTGCCCTGCGCGAGAAGCTGGCTGGCGTCAGCGGCGACCAGGCCGCTGAGGCCCGTTCGCTGCTGGCGCTCTCGGGCGACCTCGTTCGCACCGGCGTCTGGATCATGGGCGGTGACGGCTGGGCCTACGACATCGGCTTCGGCGGCCTGGACCAGGCGCTGAGCTCCGGCCGTGACGTCAACATCCTCGTGCTCGACACGCAGGTCTACTCGAACACGGGCGGCCAGGCCTCCAAGGCCACGCCGCGCGGTGCGGTGGCCAAGTTCGCGGCCGCCGGCAAGGGCATGGGCCGCAAGGACCTGGGCGCCATCGCGCGGGCCTACGGCAACGTCTACGTCGCCCAGATCGCGCTGGGTGCCAGCGACGCCCAGACCAACAAGGCCATCCTGGAGGCGGAGGCGTGGCCGGGACCCTCGCTCATCATCGCCTACAGCACCTGCATCGCCCACGGCATCGACATGTCGACCTCGATGAGCCACCAGCGCGACGCCGTCAAGAGCGGCTTCTGGCCGCTCTACCGCTACCAGCCCAGCGAGGCGGAGGGCCAGCCCTTCAAGCTGGACTCCAAGGAACCCTCGATGCCCATCAAGGACTTCGTGGCCGGCGGAGACCCGCTTCGCCATCCTGCAGCGCACCGACCCAGAGCGAGCCGCCATGCTGGCCGAGCTCTCCCAGGCCGATGCGAACGAGCGCTGGCGCTACTACAGCCAGTTGGCCCAGGTGGAACGCAGCATCCCGCACCTCGAGCATGAGCCGGCAGCAGCTCCCGTCGACGGTGCCGGCGCTGAGGCCAGCAACGGGAAGGGGGACCTCCAGTGACCGTCGATCTGAGCACCCGATACCTGGGGCTGCCACTGCGATCGCCCGTCATCGCGGCCGCCTCGCCGCTCACCCGCGACCCGGACATGGCGGCCACGCATCGAGGCCGCCGGGGCCGGTGCCATCGTCATGCCCTCGCTCTTCGAGGAGGAGATCGAGAACGAGGAGATCGAGCTGTCGAACTCCCTCGAGGCGGGGTCCGAGGGCTTCGCCGAGGCGCTCGACTACTTCCCGGAGGTGGAGACCTTCATCGGCGAAGGCGACCGCTACCTGCGCACCCTCGAGCGCATCAAGGCGCAAGGCGCAGATCCCGGTCATCGCCAGCCTCAATGCCAACTCGGTGGGCGGCTGGGTGCGCTACGCGCGGCTCATGGCCGACGCCGGCGCGGACGCCCTGGAGCTCAACCTCTACCGCATCAGCGTCGACCGCACGCGCACGTCGGTGGACATCGAGGAGGAAGACCTCGAGCTCATCGCGGCCGTGCGCGCGGCCGTCAACCTGCCCCTGGCCGTGAAGCTCAGCCCCTTCTACACGGCGCTGGCGAACTTCGCCGGCAAGGCCGTGGAGGCGGGTGCCAACGGCCTCGTGCTCTTCAACCGCTTCTACCAGCCGGACATCGACCTCGACGAGCTGGCCGTGGTGCCGCGGGTGAGCCTCAGCCACCCCACGGAGCTGCGCCTGCCCATGCGCTGGACGGCCATCCTCCGCCCGCAGCTGGGCCCGGAGGTCGGCCTCGCCGCCACCTCCGGCATCCACAGCGGCCAGGACGCCATCAAGGCCCTCATGGTCGGGGCGGACGTGGTGGCCATGGCCTCCGCGCTCCTGCGGGACGGACCCGGCAAGATCGCCGACGTCGAAGCGGAGATGCGCGCCTGGATGGTCGAGAACGAGTACCAATCGGTCGGCCAGCTGCGCGGCAGCGCCAGCCAGGGCAAGGTGGGTGACCCGGGCGCCTTCGAGCGCGCCCAGTACATCCGGACGCTGCACTCCTGGACCACGCCGGCGAGCTTCACCGCCACCGCCTGACGACCCTCGGTCGCCCAAGCACATCGAGCGCCCGGCCCACCGCCGGGCGCTCGATGATTCCGCCCGGCCCACGGCGCCGGGCGACTGCGATGCATGTCGCCGTCGCCCGAGCGCCGGCCGCCGCTCGATGTATCGCCATCCGAGCCCCAGCCCGCCCTCGGGCCGCCGCAGTCCGCATGCGGTGCCACCCGAGCTACGGCGCCAGTCGGACGATGCGCCAGCCAGCGCTCTCGGCGTCGCCCGCCGCATCGGCTCACGCTCACGCCTCGCGCCTGCTCGTCCCCGCGCCGGCTCCTCGGGCACGTACAGGAACCGGTCGTGCATGCGGCTGCGTCGGCCCTGCCAGAACTCGATCGACTGCGGCCGCAACCGGTAGCCGCCCCAGAATGGCGGCCGGGGCACCGCGTCGGGATAGAGGACGGCGTAGTGCTCCGTGGCCGAGACGAGCTCCACCCGGCTGTCGAGTGGCTGGCTCTGCGGCGAGGCCCACGCCGCCAGCTGGCTCTTGCGCGGCCGGCTGGCGAAGTAGGCGGCTGACTCGTCATCCGGGACGATGGAGACGGTGCCGCTGACCCGGACCTGCCGCTCCAGCCGCTCCCAGTGGAAGACGAGGGCAGCCTGCGGGTTCGCGGCCAGGTCGCGGCCCTTCAGCGACGTCTGGTTCGTGTACCAGGTGAAGCCCCGCTCGTCCACGCCGCGCAGCAGCACGATCCGTGCCGAGGGCGTGCCATCGGCCGCGGCCGTGGCCAGCGTCATGGCGTTGGGCTCCAGGTGGCCGGCCTCGGCGGCGTCCATGAGCCAGTCGTGGAACTGCCGGAGAGGATCGGGATCGAGGTCGCTGAGCTCGAGCGTGTCCCGGGCGTACTCGAAGCGGCGGCTGGCGGGACCGCTCACGGCGTCACGTCCACTGCCCGCGCCCGCCACTCCTGCGCCAGGATGCCCATGCTGAGCTCGTCGAACCGCTCGCCGTTTCGAAGGATGGCTTCCCGGGCGCGCCCTTCCAGCCGGAAGCCCGACTTCTGGTAGCTGCGGATGGCCCGCTCGTTGAAGCTGAACACGGACAGGCTCACGCGGTGCAGGCCGATGCGCTCGAAGGCCAGCTGCAGCATGAGGCCGGTGGCTTCCGTGCCGTAGCCCTGGCCCCAGGCGTCCGGCTCGCCGATGGTGATGTGGAAGAGCACGCTGCCGTTGTCCGGGTCGAGGTTGCTGAAGGTCGTCAGGCCGACGAGGCGGCTGGGCTCCCGCAGGTCGATGGCGTAGGCGACAGATTCGGGAGACATGAGACGGGCGTGGAAGAAGCGGTCGACCTCGTCGTCGGTCATGGGCAGCACGGAGTAGCGCGTGAGCCGGGCCAGCTCCTGGTCGCGATACCAGCGGCGGACGTGCGGCAGGTCGTCGACCCGGTGATGGCGGAGGGTGACGCGCGCGCCCGTCCATGGTCGGCGGGTGCCAGGATTCGCGCGAGCGGTCGACCAGCAGCATCGGCCAGCGATGCTACTCCACGCCACACCCTCAGCGCGGGCGTGCTGCCGTGCGCGCGTCGCCGTGCAGAGAGGCCGTCGTGCCCGCGCAGGGTGGCTGTCGGTCGCCGCGCCACGCTCACGTCGCTACGGCGCGCGCGTGCGCTTCGGGGCACGGGGCGTGCGGCGCGCAGCCAGGAGCGTCGACATGGTCACGTGCGCAGGCTGGCTGTCGTCAGCATGGACGGCATGGGCACGGACCTCGCAGCCATCGATGCCGCCGACTCGATGCGGCGCTGTGCGGAGACCGCCGAGCGGGTGCGCGCCACGCCCAGGACCTCGGAGAAGGTGACCATCGATCGCCGGCTACCTGCGTACGCTGGACGACGCCGACCTGGCCACCGCCACCGTCTTCCTCTCCGGACGACCCTTCCCGGAGCGGCAGCAGCGCACCACCGGCCTGGGCTGGGTGGCCATCACGGCCATCGTGCAGGAGGTCGCCGGAGCGGGCGAGGGCGCGCTCCGTGCGGCCTACGACCGCTCCTCCGACCTGGGCACGGCCGTCGGCGAGGTCTTCACCGAGGCCGGACACGAGCCCCCGGAGGACGCGCCGCCGTTGCGCCTGGCGGACGTGCGGGACGGCTACGCGGCGGTGGCGACGGCTCGGGGCAACGACGCCAAGCGCGAGGTCATGACCAGGCTGCTGCGGCGCTGCGACCCGCTGACGGCGCGCTACGTGGTGGCCATCCTGGGCGGCGAGCTGCGCATCGGCCTGCGCGCGGGGCACCTGGAGTCGGCCCTCGCGGCCGCCTTCGAGCGCGACCTGGCCGAGGTGCGCTGGGCCGGCATGCTCACGGGGGACATCGGCCGTACCGCCGTCCTGGCTCGCCACGACGCCCTCGCGAGCGCGCGTCTGACGCTCTTCCATCCCCTCACCTCGATGCTGGCCTCGCCCGTCGCCGACGAGGCGGAGGCGCTGCGGCGGATGCGCCCACCGGTCTGGGTGGAGGACAAGTACGACGGCATCCGCGCCCAGCTCCACAAGGAGGGCCGGCAGGTGCGGCTCTACAGCCGCGATCTCAACGACGTGACCGGCCAGTTCCCGGAGGTGGTGCGGGCGGCCGAGCCACTGCCCTGGGACGGCATCCTCGATGGCGAGATCCTGGCCTGGCAGGACGGCGCGGCCCTGCCGTTCCTGGAGCTGCAGGCCCGGCTGGGCCGCAAGGCGCCATCGGACAGCCATCCTGGCGCAGGTGCCGGTCATCTACGTGGCCTTCGATGCGCTGGCGCTGGCGCCGGCGACCGGACGGCCCGTGCCCGGGAGCAGCGCCCGTCCGGACGATGCCCCTCCCGCGCCTGGTCGAGCCGCTGCTGCTCCTGCCCCTGCGCCAGCGGCGCGCCCGCCTGGAGGCCCTGGGCCTGGAACGCACGCCCGGCTTCGGGCTGGCCGCTCTCGTGGATGCCGCCGACGCCGCTGGGCTGGCTCGCATCTTCGACGAGGCGCAGGCTCGTGGCAACGAGGGCCTCATGGTCAAGGATCCGGAGTCGGCCTATGCGCCCGGTCGACGCGGCTACGCCTGGTTGAAGCTCAAGAAGCCGCTCACGACGCTCGACTGCGTCGTCGTCGGCGTGGAGGTCGGTCACGGGCGCCGCCACGGCGTGCTCTCCGACTACACGTTCGCTGTCCTGGACGACCGACCGGGCGCCGCGGAAGGCGCCCTGGTGACGGTCGGCAAGGCCTACTCGGGGCTCACCGACGCTGAGATCGCGAAGATGACGCGCTGGTTCGAGGGGCACACCATCAGCCGGCACGGGCGCTACCGCGTGGTCGAGCCGGCCGTGGTGGTGGAGATCGCCTTCGATGTCGTGCACCGCTCGGCGCGCCATGTCTCCGGCTACGCGCTGCGCTTCCCGCGCATCGTTCGCCTTCGTGACGACAAGCCGGCCAGCCAGATCGACCGGCTGAGCACGGTGGCGGCGCTCCACGAGCGCCTCCAGGTCGCTGGCCGTGCGGGCGTCCTGACCCACGATGCCCGGCAGCCATGAGAGATGATGACGTCATGTCCCGCCTGATCGTTCGCCCTGGTGGGTCGGCCATCCGCTGCCCGGTCCGTCCGTGAGCAGCGGCCTGGCGGACGCCGAACGCGTTCGCGCCCTGCGCCAGGTCCTCACCGCCACCGGGGCCGGCATCTACCTCGCCACGCACGTGGCCGGGCCGCTGCCGGCGGAGACGCTGGCCGCCGTCCACGAGTCGGACGAGATGGAGCTGCGGATCGGGCGCGTCGGCCCCGACCGGGCGGATGACCTGGAGCAGCGCGAGTGGGAGGCGCGTGCTGCCGTGGCTGCCACCATCCGGGCGCCCTTCGAGCAGGTCGTGCTGGCCCACGGCGCGGCGGAGGCCACTCGCGGCATCGCGCTCGAGTCCCTGGCGAGGCTGGCCGCCGATGAGCGAGGCGATGAGGTCGGGCCGCAGCCGTCGGGACCGCTGCAGCCGTCGGGGCCGCGGCCGCCGCTGCCGCCGCCGGGACCGCCGCTTCCGCTCCGAGTCATCCTGGTCGATGGCCTTGCGGAACCCGTGGCGGCGGCCGTGGAGTCCGTCGCACGCGCCGTCGGCGGTGCGGTCGACCGGCTCCCGTCCGTCCCGCAGATCCTTGGGACGGACGTGGCGCTCGTGGTCATGCCACACGTCGATCCGCTGGGCGGGCTGCAGGACCCGGCGGCCGTGGCAGCCGTGGTCCACCGCGCCGGCGCCCACCTCGTGGTGGACGCCAGCCTGAGCGTCGGCGCCCTGCCGCTCGACGTCGTCGAGCTGGCCGCCGACGCGGTGGTGGCCGATGTCCGGCACTGGCTGCTGGGACCGGAGGGTCTGGCGCTGGCCTGGCTCTCGCCGGCACTGGGCGAGGACGCGCCGGCCCGCCTGCGAGCCAGCAGCGGTGGCTTCGCGCGTGGCTCACTGCTCGCCCTCGCCCGAAGCGTCGGCTGGCTGCTCATGTACGTGGAGCTGCCCTGGGTGGTGGCGCGTACCGGTCGCCTGGCGCGGCGCCTCTCCGAGAGCCTCGCGAGCATCCACGGCGTGGAGCTGGCGAACGGCCGGTCCGTCCACGCGGCCCTGATGGCGTTCCGGATCGCCGGCTGGGACGCTGAGCAGGCTGCCGAGGAGCTCTCGCGGAGCGCATCGGTCATCGCCGACGTGGACGAAGAGGCCGACCTCATCCGCGTCAGCGTCGGGGCCTGGAACCGCGAGGACGAGCTCGATCGCTTCGTGGCACGGGTCGCGGAGCTGGCCGCGCACACCCCCGCCGACCTGCCGCGGCGGCCGTCGCTGACCGTCCTGCACGGCCCCCGGGACGGCGACGCGTGAGCGATGCGGGCACGGACGGCACGCCCGACCTGCCACCCCGGCCCCCGGCCAGGCAGCGCTCCGAGCTCGAGATCCGCTGGCGCCAGGCCCGCAACGCCCCTCCGCCGGTGGTGCGGGCCGTGCTGGCCAACGTGGCCGTGGCCGGCGTCGGCGGCGTCGTGCTGCTCATCATGGACTGGCTGGCTACCCGAGGGGTGCTGCCTGCCGAGTGGGCCTCCGTGGCCCCCGTCATCTACGTGGTCGTCGTCATCGTCAGCGGCAGCCTCCTGACCTACCTGTGGGTGGAGCTGCCGACCGGCAGGGCAGGGGAGCGCCGACGGTCAGGCTGGTCGGCGGTGCTCGGCCTCTTCGCCAGCATCCCCATCGTGTACCTGGCGCTGGTCGTCATCTTCCAGGTGCTGCGCCCGCTGCTCGGCTGACGTTCGAGTCCGGTCCCGGGCCCGGCTGAGGGCACGGCGAGTGCTAGCATCGCCGCACGGCGATGGCCGCTCCCGGCGGGGGAGTAGCTCAACGGTCAGAGCGGTCGGCTTATATCCGACTGGTTCCTGGTTCGAATCCAGGCTCCCCTACCAGCGCATCACCGGCGCGCGGCAGCGGACCCGATCGAGGCGGGGCTCGGGGACACGCGAAGGCCGCGCGGCCGACCCTGTCGGGTCGGCGCACGCGGCCCGTGCGCGGCGTGTCGAGTCAGCTACCGGGTTGCCGGCCGCTGGCCTCCGCCCTCCATCGTTCGAGGCTCGGCTGCCTACTGGCAGTTGGGCGACGTGCCGGCCTCCACCGGTGCGAACTGGTAGTAGTCGCAGGCGTTGTCCGGGGTGATGAGCACCATGTCGATGGACTGCTTCTCGGGCAGGTCGGTGGTGCTGCCGGCCGCCAGGTAGGCGTCCGCCTGGACCGCGGCCTGGATCGCCATCTCGGCGACGGGCTGCAGCGAGGTGGCCTTCAGGCTCGCCCTGCGTTGATGGACATGATGGCGTCATCGCTGCCGTCGAAGCCGACGACGATGATCTCCGGCTTGCCGGCGGCCTCGACCGCGGCCTGGGCGCCCAGGGCCATGGTGTCGTTGCCGGCGATGATGCCCTTGACGTCGGGGTACTGCTGGAGCAGGGACTCGGCGACCGTGAAGCCCTCGTCCTGGCTCCAGTTGGCGGTCTGCTGGGCGACCATCTCCATGCCCGTCGATGGCGTCGAGGACGTCGTGGTAGCCCTGCGAGCGGACGTGCGCGTTGGTGTCGGTGTCCTTGCCGGTCAGCTCGATGTAGGTGCCTTCCTCGCCCATGAGGGAGGCGAACTCCTCGGCCAGGATCGTGGCGCCCTGGTAGTTGTTGGAGACGATCTGCGCGACGGCCACGCCTTCCGACGTGATCTCGCGGTCGACCAGGAAGCTGGGGATGCCCGCGTCCTTGGCCTTCTGCACGGCCGCCACGGTGGCGTCAGCGCCGGCGTTGTCGAGGATGATGGCCTTGGCGCCATCGGTGATGCAGGACTCGAACAGCTCGAGCTGCTTGTTGGCGTCGTCCTCGTGGACGAGGCGCGTGGTCGTGTAGCCGAGCTCCTCGGCCTTGTCGGCGGCGATGGTCTGCATGGCGCCGAAGAAGGGGTTCTCCACCGGCGGCACGATGACGCAGATCATGCCCTTGTCCTGGGCGGAGGCCACCATGGCCTGCGACCCGATCGCGGCAGCCACGACGGCCACCATCAGCAGGCCGCGCATGCCCTTGTTGTGATTCATCCCGTCCTCCATGAGTCTCCTGGGTGGTGAAGTGTCGATCCCCGTGGCCTCGGTGAGGCCGGCACCAGGGAGCCGACGCGTGCGACTGGCTGGTCTCTGTGTCGATCCCTCCTTTCAGCTGCCGCGGGATGTCGAGGTGGAAGAGTCGCCGGTGGCGCCGACCTGGGCGGCCTGCTGCTGCAGGGCCAGCCGCCGGTCGGCGCGTTGCTGGAGCTGGTCGATGATGAGCGCCAGCACGATGACGATGCCCGTGATGATCAGCTCCAGGAAGGAGGAGACGCCCATCAGGGTCGAGGCCCGTACGGTCAGGACGCCGATGACGAAGGCGCCGATGACCGTGCCCACGATGGTGCCGCGGCCGCCGGACAGCGAGGTGCCGCCCAGGACCACGGCCGCGATGGCGTAGAGCTCGAAGTACTGGCCGGTGGCGGGGTGGGCGGCCACCAGCTGCGAGGCGATGATGAGGCCCACCGTCCCGGCGCAGAAGGCGCTGATCATGTAGACGATCATCTTGGTGCGCTTGACGCGCACGCCGGAGAGCTCCGCGGAGCGCTCGTTGCCGCCCACCGCGTAGACGGCCCGCCCGAAGGGCGTCCGGGTGGTGACGAACCAGGCGACCACGGCGAAGATGACCATGATGACGATGGCCCAGGGCACGATGCCCAGCGAGCTTGCCGGTGCCCAGCTCGCGGAAGCCGGTGTTGCCCAGCTCCTCCTTGCCCACCAGGTTGGGGAAGGTCTTGCCGCCGTTGAGCAGCCCGGCCAGCCCGCGGGCCACGAGCAGCATGCCCAGCGTGGCGATGAAGGGCGCCACGTTGAAGCGGGTGATGATGAAGCCGTTGATGGCGCCCATGAGCGTGGCCGCCGCCAGGGCGATGACGATCACCATCCAGGTGTGCGGGTAGATGACGACGCCCAGGACGCCGATCTCCAGGCCCTGGTTGATGAGCAGCCCCGCGATGATGCGCGGTGAGGCCCACGATCGAGCCCACGGAGAGGTCGATGCCGCCGGTCAGGATGACGAAGGTCATGCCGATGGCGAGGATCGCGTTGAGGGCCGTCTGCTTGATGAGGATCTCGATGTTGGCGCCGGTCAGGAAGGCGCTCTCGACGAGCGTGAAGAAGACGACCAGGACGATGAGGGCGATGAGGGCACGGCCCCGCAGCAGGAACTGGGCCGCCTCGGTCCGGGTCATGCCGCGGGTCCTGGTGGTCTGGGCGCTGGCTGTCACTGGTTCACCTCGGTCGTCGCTGCTCCCTGCTGTCGGTGGCGGGGTCCACGGTCCAGCCGGTCCGTGCCCCACGGCCGATGCATCCACGAGCTCCTTCTCGGTCGCCCGGTCACCCTCGAACTCGGCCACCACGGTGCCCTTCGAGAGCACCAGGATGCGATCGGCCATGGCCATCACCTCCTTGAGCTCCGAGGAGACGAAGAGGATCGCGTAGCCCTCGCCGGCGAGGCGGTTCATGATCTGGAAGATCTCCGACTTGGCGCCCACGTCGATGCCCCGCGTCGGCTCGTCGAGCAGCAGCACCCTGGGGGCGGTCAGGAGGCCCTTGGCCACCACGACCTTCTGCTGGTTGCCGCCGGACAGCGAGCCGATGTTGGCGCTCGGGGCTGGCGACCCGGACCGAGAGGTCGTCGATCATCTGCGTCGACCGCCGTGCGCTCCTGGCTGCGCGACAGGAAGAAGCGGTTGAGGTAGCGCCGCAGGCTGGCCAGCACCATGTTGTGGGCCACCGAGAGCGTGGGCACCAGGCCGTCCGTCTTGCGGTCCTCCGGCACGAGCACGATGCCGGCCTCGATGCGGTCGGCGACGCTGGCGTCGTCCAGGCGACGCTCGCCCAGCCAGACCTCGCCGCTGGCCTCCGGGCGGACGCCCGCCAGCACCTCCATGAGCTCCGTGCGGCCGGCGCCCATGAGGCCGTAGAGCCCCAGGATCTCGCCCGCGTGCAGCTCGCAGCGAGACGTGGTCGAGCAGGAAGCCGCCGCCCAGGCGCGGCAGGGTCACGTCCTACGACGCGCAGCAGGGTCTCGCCCGGCTGGTCGCTCGGTGCGCGTGAAGAGCGAGGCCGCGGAGCGGCCCACCATCTGCTCGATGATCCAGGGCACGTCGACGTCGGCGGCCTCCGCGTGGGCCACGATGCGCCCGTCGCGCAGGACCGTGATGCGGTCGCCGACCTGGAGCAGCTCCTCGAGCTTGTGCGAGATGTAGACGATCGACACGCCTCGCGACTTGAGGTCGCGGATGATGCGGAAGAGCCCCTGCACCTCCGCCTGCGAGAGGGCCGAGGTGGGCTCGTCCATGATGAGGACACGCACGTCGTGGGTGAGCGCCTTGGCGATCTCGACGATCTGCTGCTGGCCGATGCGCAGGTTGCTGACCAGCTCGTCCGGGTCGATGTCCTGCTCCAGGCGCGCCAGCAGCTCCCGGGCCTTCTGGCGCTCGGCCTTGCGGTCGATGGCGCCGCCGCGCACGAGCTCCTGGGCCAGGAAGAGGTTGTCCAGGACCGACAGGTTGGCGCAGAGGTTGAGCTCCTGGAAGATGATGCCCACGCCGTGCTTGGCGGCCGCGGTGACGCTGGGCAGCTCCACCGGCTGGCCGTCCATCAGCACGCGGCCGGAGGTCGGCTGCTCCACGCCCGCCAGGATCTTCATGAGCGTCGACTTGCCGGCGCCGTTCTCGCCCACGAGCACGTTGACCTGCCCGGCGTGGACGTCGAAGGTGACGTCGTCGAGGGCCGTCGTGCCCGGGAAGACCTTCGTGACGTGCTCGGCGCGCATGGGCACGTCGGCGGCCGCCGGCGCCTCGGCGAGGGGCGGGGTCTCCACGGCCGCCGTCATTGGGCCGCGATCTCGATGGGCACGATGGACACCTGGCTGACGTCGACCGACGGCTGGTTCTGGGTGCGCAGCGTGAAGGCGCCGGTGACGGAGACGGGCTTGCCCACCAGCGACTCGACGTCCGACGCGCCTCGAGGTTCTCGACGACCTGCTTGTTGATCTCCGCGGCGACCTTGCCGTACTCGGTCTGCTCGCGGAAGTCGCCGAACTCGATGAAGCCGGTGGCGTCGCGGATGGACGACTCGTCGCTGGGGATGCGCGAGCCCACGTAGACGCGCACCTTGATGGGCCCGTCGTAGCCGTCCACGGTCAGGCCCAGGGTGCCCTTGCTGGTCTCGGTGTCCACGTCGGTCACGGTGCCCGTGGCGTTGACGCGGTAGACGTGGGCATTGCCGGTCGTGATGCGCCCCAGCTCCTCGGCCACCGGGATCAGGGCTTCGGTCGTGGCCTTGCCGTTGGCATCGGGCGTGATGCGGTTGAGCACGTCGGCCAGGGGCACGGCCTCGTCCGTGATGACGGTCTGGACCTCGTCCCAGGACTCGGCCACGAAGGTCACCGGGTCGAACTGGACGTTGAGGCTGGCTTGCTTCTCGGTGGAGACGGCCGTGAAGCCGAAGAGCACGGCGAGGACCACGAAGACGGCCACGGCGCCGATGGCGACGGCCACACCGGGACTGAACTTGCGCTTCATGCCACGATCCGCTCCTGCGAGTTGGTGACGCTCCTTGCGACTGGCTGGACTGGCTGTCCGCGCCGGTCAGCCGGGCGGACGAGGCGGCCTGGGGGCTCAGCTCGAGCAGGCGCTCGCCGGTGAACCGGTCCGTGATGAGGCAGTTGATCCAGCCACCCAGCAGGGCCGCCCGGATGGCCGTCGTCTTGCCGGGCCCGCCGGCCACGCCGATGGCGCGCGGCACGCGCTTGAGCTGCGCGAGCTCGATGCCGATGACGCGCTCGTCCAGGGATGAGCGCACCGGTCCGCCGTCCGCGCGCAGGAAGCGCAGGCCGATGTCGCCGATGCCGCCGGCGGCGCGAACGGTCTGCAGCTCCTCGCGCGAGAAGACGTTGCCGCTGCTGGCGAGGAGGCCGGAGGGCTCCTGGCCGCCGATGCCCACGAGGGCCACGTCGAGGTCGTCGAAGAGCGCCATGGCGCGCCGCACGAAGGGATCCTCCAGGAGCACGTCCCGCGACGCCTTGCGAGCCGACGCTGCTGGGCGCGGGCAGGAAGGTGCCCTCGCCGTGGAGCAGGTGCGCCATGCGACGCACGAGGTGGGTGGCATGGCCTTCGGCCGCCGGGTCACCGCCGCCGCCCAGGATCTGGACCACCTGCGTGCCCCTCACGCCGGCCACCGGGTGCATGGCGTCCACCATGGCCAGCAGCGTGGCGCTCCAGGACGAGACGCCGATGACGTCCCCGCTGCGCACCGTCGTCTCCAGGTGGTAGGCGGCGGCGGCGCCGAGCTCGCGGACGATGCGGCCTCGTCGTCGTCGCGGGAGACGTCCACGACCTCCACCTGGTGCAGGCCGTAGCGCGCTCCAGGGCCCGCTCGAGCTCCGGGTTGGTGCCGCTCGGCGGCGCGCACCGAGATGCGCACGATGCCCTCCTCGTGGGCCTGCTTGAGCAGTCGCGAGACCTTGGGCTGCGAGAGCCGCAGCCGCCGCGCGATCTCCGGCTGGCGGACGCCGTCGTCGTAGTAGAGCCGAGCCACGCGGGTCATGAGGCGGAGCTCGTCGATGCGGGCCACGTCAGGCGCTCCAGCATCTCGCGCGCGGCGCGGGCGATGCCATCGACGGTCAGGCCGGCCCACTCGAGCAGGAAGTCGATGGAGCCGGTCGGGGCGAAGCCGGGGAAGCCCAGCAGGCGCATGGGCACGGGGTGCTCCGTGACGACGACCTCCGCCACCGCCCCGCCGAGGCCGCCGCGGACGATGTGCTCCTCTGCCGTCACGATGCCGCGGGTCTCGCGCGCGGCCGCCGCGATGGCCTCGCGGTCGATGGGGCTGACCGTGGCCATGTTCAGGACGCGCGCCTCGATGCCCTCCGCGGCCAGCAGCGCTGGCCGCCTCCAGCGCACGGCTGACCATGACGCCGTTGGCGATGAGGGTCACGTCGCCACCCTCGCGCAGCAGGGCGGCCCGGCCGATGCGGAACTCGTAGTCGGCCGGGTGGACGTCCGGCACGGGCATGCGGCTGGTGCGCACGAAGACCGGGCCCTGATAGCGCATGGGCGGCCCGGATGGCCTGGCTCGTCTCGAGCGGGTCGGCCGGCACGATGACGACCAGGCCGTCGATGGCACGCGTCCAGGCCACGTCCTCGATGGAGTGGTGGGTCGGCCCCAGTTCCCCGTAGGCCACGCCGCTGCTGACGCCCACGAGCTTGACGTTGGCGCCGCTGTAGGCGGCGTCGACCTTGATCTGTTCGAGGGCCCGGCCCGTCAGGAAGGGCGAGGCGGCACAGACGAAGGGGATCTTGCCGCCGTTGGCCAGGCCGGCACCGACGCCGACCAGGTCCTGCTCGGCGATGCCGACGTTGATGACGCGCTCCGGGAAGGCCTTGGCGACCTTGGTGACCTTCGTGGAGCCGAGCGAATCGTTGACGACGGCCACCACACGGGGGTCGTCGCGGGCAAGGTCGAGCAGCGCGTCCACGAAGGCATCGCGGCAGTCGTGGCGCGGCGCGCCCTCGAACATGGTCATGCCGACACCGCCTGGGCCCGGTCGCTGCCGCGGACGGCTGGGCGTCCAGCGTCGCGAGCTGCGCCTCGGCATCCGAGCTGGGCCTCCAGCTCCGCCCGGGCGCGCTCGTACTCGTCCGCGCGTGGGCACGTGGTGGTGCCACGCGACCTGGTCGGTGGCGAAGGAGATGCCGTGTCCCTTGTGGGTGTGTGCGATCAGGCAGCTGGGCTTGCCGGCCTCGACGGGCAGGGCGGTGAAGGCCTCCAGCAGCGCCGCGTGGTCGTGGCCGTCCACCTCCCGAACCGCCCAGCCGAAGGCCGTGAAGCGGTCCGCGAGGGGATCGAGGCGCATCGTGCGCTCCGTGGTGTCACCCTGCTGCAGCCCGTTGCGATCGACGATGAGGCAGAGTCGCTCCAGGCCGAAGTGCGCGCCGGCCATGGCTGCCTCCCACATGGAGCCCTCCTGCAGCTCGCCGTCGCCGCAGAGCACGAAGGTGCGTCGACTCGAACCGTCCATCTGGCCGGCCAGGGCCGTGCCGACGGCCACCGGGAAGCCGTGGCCCAGGGGGCCGGTGTTCGTCTCCACGCCCGGCACCTTCTTGCGGTCCGGGTGACCGTTGAGTCGGGAGAGCGGGGCCAGCCAGGTGTCCAGCTCCGCCACGTCGATGAAGCCGGCGCCCGCGAGCGTGGCGTAGAGCGCGGCTGCGGCGTGGCCCTTGCTGAGGATGAAGCGGTCGCGCTCCGGCCAGTCCGGACGCTGCGGGTCGATGCGCAGGACCGCGTGGTACAGCACGGTGAGGATGTCCAGGGCGGAGAACTCGCCCCCGATGTGGCCCAGCCCGGCCCCGTTGACCATGCGCAGGTCGCGCAGGCGGGCCTCCGTGGCGCGACTTCGCAGCTCAAGGGCCTGTCGCGTGGCCGACCCCTTGCATCCTGCTGCGCTGTCTCCTCTCCAGGTGGCGCCGAGTAGCGCCGTCCTCCTTTGGAGGTCTCCGTCGCACCCTGGCTCCGCATGTCTATTCAGTATCGCATGGACATTACAAGGATAGCGGCCCCAGAGGCCGGCGTCAAGCAGACCGCGAAGAGCAAAGGCGAAGACCAACATGAGCGGCAGTAGCATACTTGGGTTCATGTCAGATTCTGACTCCGTGAGTGAGCCGTATGTGTTCCCCAGCATCCGCGCCTTCCGCGACCGGGCCGAGGAGCGTGCGGCGCTCACCGACTGGTTCGAGGATGACTCCGAATGGCGCGTCATGATGCTGGTCGGTCGCCGACGTCGTGGGCAACTCCTGGCTGTTTCGCGCGTTCGCTCACGGGCGGGAGGCCGACATCTTCGTAGCGAGCACCGCGGGCACGTGGACAACTCATCGGGTTCGCCGAGCGGCGATGTCCAGACGGGGAGCGGCTGGCGTTGCCGGACGTCGAAGCGTTCCGCCGTCTGTCGTATCGCCGTGCGCGCGACTGCCTGCGCCTCGCCGTCATCGATGAGTTTCCCTTCCTCTGGACCGCGGACCGGGTCCTGCCGTCGGTCATCTTCAAGGTCATCGAGGAGGAAGCGGCCTCGTCGAGCTCAAGCTCATCATCGCCGGCAGCCACGTCGGCATGATGCAGAGGCTGCTCGCCGAGCGGGAGCCCCTCCATCGATCGGTTGCGTCCGCTCCCGGCACGGCCTCTCACCTATCGCCAGCCAGGCACTGCTGGAGCGCGCTCCCCGGCGCAAGTGCCTGACGGCCTACGCCATCGCGGCGGCCTGCCCCGGTATCTCGACGTGGTGTCGGGCCCCGGAGGATCCCGTGGCTCGCCTTGCGGCGGCCTGTCTTGACCCGCGCGGCCCCTTGTTCGACGAACCAGACCATCCTCGCCCAGGAGCTCGAGGTGCCGCACACGTACTTCTCGATCCTCGCCGCGCTCTCGTCCGGGCCTCGGCCCTGGGGGATCTCGTCTCGCGCTCCGGTGTGGACGTCGAACCCGCCTGGCACGTTACCTCCGGACGCTGGAAGACCTCGGGCCCGTCAAGGCTCGCATGCCGATCATTACGCCGACCGCTCCAGCCGCCATCGCCGAGACGAGATCGATGATGGTTTCCTGCGCTTCTGGTTCCGCTTCGTCTTCCCGTTCCAGGCCGATCTCGAAGCGGGCCTGTCACCGGAAGCTGTGCTGGGCGCCGAGGTCCTCCCTCGGTTGGCCGATCACCTGGCGCCGACCATCGAGGAGGTCGCGCGAGGATGGGTCCGCAGGACGGGGTTCGCCGGGGTGACCCGTGTCGGTTCGCGGTGGGGTCCGGCACTCGATGAGCACCGTGCGTCTGGCGAGCGAACCAACGAGGAGATCGACGTCGTCGGCACGGCTCGGGGCCGTGTCGTCATGATCGGCGAGGTCCGCTGGCGCAGCAAGCCCATGGACGTCAGCGTGCTGGGCGAGTTCGAGCGCTTCAAGCTGCCCGCCCTCCGCAGGGTGACCACGGTCGATGCGCGACCCCAGGTCATGCTCGTGAGTCGGTCGGGGTTCACGGACGGGTTGCGCCTGGCCGCAGCGCGAGACACGAGCATCCGGCTCGTCGGTCTGGATGAGTTGGTCGCGGGCTGACGGGCGCGTCCTCGCGAGAGCTTCAGGTCGGCCGCAGCGTGGCTCGGGCGAGTGCTTCCTGCCAGCCACCGTAGAGTCGCTCGCGCCCGGCGGTCGGGAGCTGCGGCTCGAAGCGGTCCACGGAGCGCGGCAAGGCGGCGATCTCGTCGGTAGAGGACCACACGCCGGTGGCCAGGCCGGCCAGGTAGGCGGCGCCCATGGCGGAGAGCTCCGGCGTGTTGTTGCGCTGCACGGGCACGCCCAGGATGTCCGCCTGGAACTGCATGAGTTGCGCGTTGCGGGTGACGCCGCCATCGGCCAGCAGGACCCGCAGGGCTCCGCCGCTGGCCGACTGCATGACGTCGAACACGTCGCGCACCTGGTAGGCGATCGACTCGACGGCCGCACGCGACAGCTGCGCCAGGCTGGAGCCCCGGGTCAGGCCGCTCACCAACCCGCGCGCGGCGTCGTCCCAGTGCGGCGCGCCCAGGCCCACGAAGGCCGGCACAAGATAGACGCCCTCGGTCGTCTCGCACCCGGCGGCCAGCTCGGCCACGGCGCCAGGACCGGCCAGGCCGGCGAAGTCGGCCACCCACTGAACGGCCGCCCCTGTCACGTAGATGTTGCCCTCGAGGGCGTAGACGATCGAATCGAGGCCCCAGGCGATGGTCGAGGCAAGGCCGCCGGCCGCCTCCAGGCGCGCTCGGCGTGGGCATCATCAGCGAGCTGCCCGTGCCGTAGGTGGCCTTCACGCAGCCGGGCTCGAAGCCGGCCTGGCCGAAGAGCGCCGCGTGCGAATCGCCGACCAGCGCGCCGATGGGCACACCGGCCGGCAGCACCCCGATGGCCACGGACTCGCCGAAGACAGCGCGCGAGGGCAGGATCTCGCGGCAGGGCCGCCAGCGGCACGCCGAAGGCCTCGCACAGGCCGGTGTCCCAGGCGCCGGCGCCGATGTCCATGAGCTGCGTCCGCGAGGCGTTGCTGACGTCCGTGCCATGCCTGGCGCCGCCCGTGAGGTTCCACAGCAGCCAGCTGTCCACCGTGCCGACGCAGAGCTCGCCCGCGGCAGCCCGCGCCTGACCGTCCGGCGCCGCATCCAGCAGCCAGCGCAGCTTGCCGGCCGTGAACATGGGATCGACGGGCAGGCCCGTCCGGGCGGTGATCTCCGGCGCCCGCCCCTCCGCGCGCAATCGCTCGCAGAGCTCTGCCGAGCGGCGGCACTGCCAGGTGACCGCCGGGCCGATGGGTGCGCCGCTGGCGCGCTCCCAGGCGACGCCGGTCTCACGCTGGTTGGAGATGCCGATGGCCGCCAGGGCAGGGGAGCCCGCAGCCGTCAGGCACTCGTCGACGCACTCCCGGACGGCCTGCCAGATCGCGCTCGCGTCCTGCTGGACCCAGCCCGGCTGCGGGTACTCGATGGCCATCGGCCGCGCTGCCTGGCTCACGATGGCGCCCTGCCGGTCGACGAGGATGGCCTTGGTGTTGGTGGTGCCCTGGTCGATGGCCAGGATCAGCGCGTCAGTCCCCATCGCGACAGCGTAGCGTCAGGTAGTCGGCGCGCGCGTGCCAACCGCCGCGTGTCGTCGTCGCTATCATGGACTGGTCGACCGGTAGCCCACTTGGAGGTCAAGGTGTCCACCCATCGAACGCTGGATCCCAAGACGCCCGTCCACGTCACGGCGGGCGGCGCCGCCCTCACCATCGTCGACGGCACGGTGCGCTGGATCTCGGCGGCCGGCGTGGAGACGGTGCGGGGGATCTACGCGGCCGTGCGCGACCCCAGCTGGGCCACCATCCAGCCCGTCTTCACCACCTACGAGGGCGACATCGGCGCTGACGCCTTCGAGGTCCGCTTCCGCGCGGAATGCGTGCGGGAGGCCGGCGGCATCGACGTGGCCTGGCAGGGGACCATCAGCGGGGCCAGCGACGGCACGGTCCGCTTCGTGTTCGACGGCCTCTGCCGGTCGGCCTTCATGACGCCTCGCATCGGGCTCTGCGTCCTGCACCCGCCGCGCCTGGCTGGCCAGGCGACCACCGTGGAGACGCTCTTCGGGACACTGGAGGCCCGATTCCCGGACCTCATCACGCAGTACATGCCCTTCAGCAACATGGTCTCCATCCGCCATGACGCCGGGAGCCCGCACGAGACCATCGTCAGCTTCGAAGGCGATGTCTTCGAGACGGAGGACCAGCGCGCCTTCACGGACGCGTCCTACAAGACATTCAGCCGACCACTGGAGATGCCGCGCCCCTTCAAGGTCGAAGCCGGCACGGTCATCCGGCAGGTCGTCACGGTCCGCCACCCGCTTGCCGCTGGGCGGGTCGCCGCGGTGACAGGTGGCATCGGTGGCCAGGTTCAGGCCTCCGTCGTCGAGCTGGGCGCGGCCACTGGCACCACCTTCCCGTCCATCGGCAGCTGCCAGCCGCCGGCCGACTTGGCCCCCGACCCGCGCGTAGCAGACGCGGTCCGCGAGCTTCGGGCTCGCGCACCTGCGAGCGAGCATCGACGCGGCATCCGACGGTGCCACTCGACGCGATCGACCGTGCCGCCGCCGCGGCCGCCGACGCCGGCGCGGCGTTGGATGTGCTCCTCGTCGGCTCCGCGAGCGACCCGGCCATCGACGGCCTCGTGGCGCGCATCGCCGGGAGCGGCACGCCCGTGGCCAGGCTCATGGCGGTCGACCCGGCCGGCAACACGACCACGGCGGCGCTGGCGGAGCGCGTCCGTGCCGCGATGCGCTCGGCTGGCCTGGACGCCCCGTTCGTGGGCGGCTCGCGGGCCTACCTCTACCAGCTCGTGTCGCGTGGCGTCCCCGGGGACCTCGTGGACGCTGTCTGCTTCCCCACCAACCCACAGGTCCACGCCTTCGACGAGGCCAGCATGGCGGAGACCATCGAGGCGCTCGACGCGGGCGTGCGCACGGCTTCCGCACTGGCTGGCGGCAAGCCGGTCGTGGTGGGACCGGTCAGCCTGCGGCCGCTCTTCAATCCGGACCTCGTCGGGCCGGAGCCGCCCCCGCCCCCCGGCGGCCTGCCCTGGCGCTACGACCCGCGCCAGGTGGGCGAGTTCGCCGCGGCCTGGACCCTGGGCAGCGTGGCCGCCTTCGCCTCGGCCGGCGTCGCGGCCCTCACCCTGCACGAGGCGGCCGGCTGGGGCGGCCTCGTGGCGGCCAGCCACCAGGACCTGCCGGAGATGCCCGCTGCGCCTGGGACCATCCTGCCCGTCGGCCGCGTGATGGCGGCCCTGGCGGAGCTCTCCGGGATGGCGCTGCTGGCCGTGGAGAGCGCACCGCCCATCCACGCCGTGGCCGTGCGGGACAGTCACGGCGCCTCAAGGGTGCTCGTCGCCAACCTCGGCGCGGAGAACCGACAGGTCACCGTTCGTGTCGGGGCGGACCCGGCGCGCCCCTTCGAGGTGGCGATGCTCATCGCTGACGGTGTCGGCGGCGCCAGCTGGGTCATCACCGAGGGCGCCGGGGACAGGTTGGAACTGCCGCCGGCCGGAGTGGCCAGCCTCCTCATCCAGGCCGGGTAGGCGGCGCCGCCCACGGCTGCCGCCGCCGGCCCACTGGGCTTTGCGAGCACCCGGTCAAGCCGACGTCTGCGGGTCCTCCCGGCCGACCAGCTCGACGCGAACCGGCGTGCCATCGCGCACCTGGCGCAGGACGGTCGCATCGCCCTCGATCCGGCCGACCGTGTTGACGGCGCTGGCGGCTCGGATCTCGTTGCCGCGCGAGGCAGGTGTCGGGCCGAAGAAGAGACAGAGCGCTGACCCGGGCGGCCAGTAGGCGATGTCGCCGACCTCGACGACGGCTGATGCGCCGGGCTCCTCGTCGGCATCGACCGGGATGCCGAAGTAGATCTCGTCGCCCCACGTGGAGGCTCGGCCGGTGATGGGCAGCGCGGCCAGCACGGCCCTGGCGGTCGGCGAGTCGCCGAGGCTCGCGAAGACCGTGACGGGACCGGCGCTGATGCGGATGGTCGGCATGTCGCTCCTTGGCGCCGGGGCTCCCTCGGTCCCGGCTGGCTCTGGGCGAAGGATGACACAAGCCGCCGACGTGGCGTATGCTGAAGCGGACGACCGGTCGACCAATTGCCTGATGACCACGCAGAGGCCCCATGACCCCCACGCTCGTGCTGCTCCATACGATCCCGGGCCTGGTCGGGGCCTTCGCGGCGTGGTGCGCGGACGAGCTGCCCGGCGTGCGCGTGCTGCACGTCCTGGACGAGCCCATGCTGGAGCGTATCAAGCAGCGCGGCCAGGACGACCCGGAGGATGACGCGCACCTCCTCGACCACGTCGGGGTGGCCCATGCCATCGGCGCGGCGGCGCTCGCTGGTGACCTGCTCGTCGGTCTCGCGGGCCGTGGCGCGCGTCCGCGACCGGGCCGCCATCCCCCTCTTCGCCATCGACGACCCCATGGCCGCGGAGGCCGTGCGCATCGGCGGACGCATCACGGTCGTGGCCACGGCACCCACGACCCTGGCGCCCTCCCGGGAGCTCCTGGAGGCCACGGCGGCGCGCAGCGGCCGGGCCATCGAGGTGCGCCTGCGCATGGTGGACGGAGCGCTGCCAGCGCTCCTCGCCGGCGACGCCGCGCTCCACGACCGTCTCGTCGTGACCGCCCTGCGGGAGGCGGAGCCAGAGTCGGACGTCATCGTCCTGGCCCAGGCCACCATGGCCCGCGTCCTTGAGGCACTTGCCGACGAACCCCTGGCGGTCCCCGTCCTGGCCAGCCCGCAGCTGGCCCTGGCGGCGGTCCGCAAGGCCATCCACGACCTGAGACCCACGCAAGAGGGAGAGATGCACCAGCACACCGACGCACTCGCGCTCGACCTGGCCAGGAAGGCCCAGCACCTGCGGATGGACGTCCTGGACATGGTCACCCGGACCGGGACCGGCCACCTGGGTGGCCCGTACTCGGCCGCGGAGATCCTGTCCGCCCTCTACTTCCACCAGCTGCGCATCGACCCGGCGCGGCCGGACTGGCCGGAGCGTGACCGCTTCCTGCTCTCCAAGGGCCACGCCGCGCCCATCCTCTACGCGGTGCTCGCGCGCCGCGGCTTCTATCCCGATCGAGGAGCTCTCGACCTTCCGGCACTTCCCGACCCGCCTGGAGGGCCACCCGGACCTCAAGCTGCCCGGCGTGGAGATGGTCGCCGGACCCCTGGGCCACGGCGTGGCCGTGGGCGCCGGCATGGCCTGGTCGCTCTCGCGGGGCGTGCCCAAGCCGTCGGCCGCCAGCGCCCCCTCGGCCATGGCCGCCCGTGCGCCGCGTCTACGTGCTCCTGGGTGACGGCGAGCTGGACGCCGGCGTCGTCTGGGAGGGCGCCATGTTCGCGGCCAAGTACCGCCTCGGCAACCTGACCGCCATCGTGGACGCCAACGGCATCCAGCAGACCGGCGCCACCGCGGACGTCATGCCCAGCGAGCCGCTGGCGGACAAGTGGAGCTCCTTCGGCTGGCACGTCCAGGAGGTCCACGGCCACAACGTGCGCGAGGTGCTCGACGCCCTCGATCGCGCCGACGAGGTCCACGCGCGGCCCTCGGTCATCATCGCCCGCACGACCAAGGGTCGGGGCGTGAGCTACATGGAGTACGACCATCGCTGGCACGGCGGCATGGTGCCCACGCCAGAGCAGTACGAGCAGGCCATGCGCGAGCTGCGCGCCTCCCTGGCCGAGCTGGGAGAGGAGACCGAGGCATGACCACGCTGGCCCCCATGCGCCCGGCCTACGGCGACGCGCTTGTCGCAGCTCGGGCGTGACCGTGAGGACGTCGTCGTCCTCTCCGCCGACGTCTCCAACTCCGACTTCTCGTTCCGCTTCGCGGAGGCCTTCCCGGAGCGCTTCATCAACGTCGGCATCGCCGAGCAGTCGCTCGTCGACGTGGCCGTCGGCGTGGCCCTGACCGGGCAAGGTCGCCATCGCCAACACCTTCGCCTTCCTCTTCGCCACCCGCGCCCTGGAGATGGTGCGCACGCACCTCTGCTACGGCGGGGTGCCCGTCAAGCTCATGGGCGCCTACGGCGGCGTGTCCGATTCGTTCGACGGCCCCACCCACCACGCCATCACGGACATCGCCATCCTGCGCTCGCTGCCGAACATGACCATCGTGGTGCCCACGGACACGGTGGCCGTGGCCAGGCTGCTGCCCCAGGTGGCCGCCTGGCCGGGCCCGGTCTACATGCGCCTCAACCGCAACGAGGTGCCGCTCATCCACGGGGACGACTACGCCCCGCAGATCGGCAAGGCCCTGGTCCTGCGGCCGGGCGGCGACGTGACCCTGGTGGGCACGGGGCTCATGGTCAGCCGCTGCCTGGAGGCCGCGGAGGCCCTGGCCGGCGAGGGCATCGAGGCGCGCGTCATCGAGGTGCACACCATCAAGCCCCTCGACAGCGACACGATCATCACGGCCGCGCGGGAGACCGGCGCCCTGGTGACCGCGGAGGAGCACAGCATCGTCGGCGGCCTCGGTGGCGCGGTCATCGAGGCCCTGGCCGCGGTGCGACCCGTGCCCGTGGAGCGGGTCGGCATCGCCGACCGTTTCGGCACGACGGGCCCCTACGAGGAGCTCCTGGCACTCCTCGGCCTGGCCGTCAGCGACATCGTGGCCGCGGCCCGCCGGGCCGTGGCGCTCAAGCCACGCTGACGCCGGCGCTCAACCCTACCGTCCAGCCACCGGGAGGTCACCCATGACCCAGATGCCGCCGCTCCCCGCACGCATCGCCATCCCGCCTGGCCAGTTCGACCCGCTCGACGTGGCCCAGCTGTGGACCCCGTGGCGCGCGGACACTCGCACGCGCATCGACAGCCTGCCCTTCCATGCCGGCCACGCGGACCTGCTGCGCAACACGGAGACGCTGGCCTACCTCATCCGCACCTACACGACGTGGCAGATGACGTGTGCCGGCCTCGGGCACCCGGGCGGCAGCTTCTCGGAGTCGGAGTTCCTGGCCGTCCTCTTCAACTACGTGCTGCGCTTCGACGCGTCCGACCCGGGCTGGGCGATGCGCGACGTCTTCTACCTCTCCAAGGGCCACGCCTGCCCGGCGGTGTACACGGTCATGGCCCTCTTCGACTACTTCGAGGTGGAGCGGCTGAAGTACTACGGCATGTGGGGCTCCGGCCTCGAATCGCACCCCGACTCGACGGAGACGCCGGGCATCGAGGTCAGCGGCGGCTCGCTGGGGCAGATCCCCGGCGTGGCCGTGGGGCGCTCGCTGGGCATGCGCTTCGGTGGACCGGACCACGGCGACCGCATGATCTACGTGCTCATGGGCGACGGCGAGTGCAACGAGGGCTCCGTCTGGGAGGCCTTCATGGCGGCCGGCCACTACAAGCTGGACAACATCGTCTTCGTCATCGACTACAACAAGGTCTTCGCCAAGGGCTTCCTGGCCCAGGACATGAGCCTGGAGCCGCTGGCCGACAAGCTGCGTGCCTTCAACCTGTCCGTGTACGACGTCCGCAACGGCCATGACGTGGCCGAGCTGGTGGACCTCTTCAACGTCATCGGCACCCAGCGCCGTGGCAAGCCGGCGGCCGTCATCCTCAACACGGTCAAGGGCAAGAAGGTCGACCAGGCCCAGTACAACGTCAACTGGCACACCTCTGCCCCGCGCAACGCGGAGGCGGCGGGCCTCTGGATCGACGAGCTCTGGGAGCACGACGGCAAGCGCCTGGGCATCCCGCGCGAGTTCCCCGAGGCCGTCAAGGCCATGACCGAGATCGTCCCGCCGCTGCACGAGGCCGTGGACGTCATCACCGATCGGCAGATGTAGGAGGACCCGGACGATGGCTCAATTCACGCTGCCCGACCGGAACGTCACCACGGAGATGCGCTACCAGATGGGATACACCCTGGCGGACCTCGCCACGGAGTTCCCGAAGATCGTGGCGCTCGACGCCGACCTGCGCTCGTCCACCGGCCTTCACATCTTCGAGCACTTCCACCCCGGCAAGCTGGTCAAGTCCGGCATCGCCGAGCAGAACCTGGTGAGCATGGCGGCCGGCCTCTCCCAGGAGGGCTACATCCCCTTCCCCTGCACCTTCGACGCCTTCAGCCGGCGCATGCTCGACCAGCTCTACGTCACCGTGGCCTACAGCAACCTCAACGTGAAGTTCATCGGCGCCTACGTGGGCCTCTTCACGGGCAAGGCCGGCGCCACGCACCAGAGCGACAAGGAGCTGGGCACGCTGCTGCGCGTTCCGCGCCTGACGGTCCTGGAGCCCTCCTGCAACGCGGAGATGCGCCAGGTCATGCGCGCCGCCGTGGAGACGCCGGGCCCGGTCTACCTGCGCATCGTGCGCTGCGAGGTGGCCGACGACCTCATCGGCTCGGACTACCGCTTCCAGGTCGGCAAGGGCGTGACGGTCTCCGATGAAGGCTCTGACGTGGGCCTCGTGACCACCGGCTTCATGCTGCACACGGCCCTGGCCGCAGCGGACAAGCTGCAAGGCGCTGGGCATCGGGGTGCGGGTGGACCACCACCCCAGCCTCAAGCCCTTCGACCGCGACCTCGTCTACGACCTGGCCGGCAAGGTGGAGACGATGATCACGCTGGAGAACCACTGCATCAGCGGCGGGCTCCACTCGCTGGTGGCGGAGGCCCTCGTGGCACGCGGCATCGGCAAGCGCGTGGGCGCCATCGGCACCGATCCCGACGACTTCATCCACACCGGTCACGTCAACGACCTGCTGTGGCGCTACAAGGTCTCCTCGGACGATGTCGTCGGCATGGCCGGGAGCTCCTGGCTGCCGGGGACTGACGGGGCTGCCAGCCTGGCGCGGACCTTCGTTGGCGCGGTCAGTGGATGACCGGTCAACCATCGGAGTAGACTGGCCACCTTCAGGTCGGGCGACAGCAGGTGCCGCCAGCCCACGCGGCGGATCGGGCCGGCCTCGATGGACGGAGGGTCACGCATGGACGCGTCGGGACGCACGCTGCCGCTCGGGTCGATTCGCGGTCGACGACAGCGAGACGGCACGGTACGAGATCGTCAAGGACGTCGTCGACGAGCTCATCGACCTGACCCTCAACGAGCGCCAGTCGGGCCATCCCGGCGGCTCCCGCTCCAAGGTCCACTTCGTCCTGGGCACCCTGCTCTGCGGCGCCATGCGCTGGGACGTGCTGCGGCCCTGGCGCACCTTCTCCGACCGCTTCGTCCTCTCGGCCGGCCACACCGTGCCGCTCGTCTACGCCATCCTGGCCACCCTCAACGAGGGCATGCGTGCCCGCCACGCGCTCGACGGCGACGAGCGCTTCGCCTTCCCGGATGATGGTCGCTGGGCGCTCACCTGGGAGGACCTGCTGACCTTCCGCCACCGCGGTGGCCTGCCCGGCCACGCCGAGATGGCCGGCAAGACCCTGCTCTTCAAGGCCAACACGGGCCCCTCCGGCCACGGCATGCCCGTCGCCGCCGGCGAGGCACTGGCCCTCAAGATGGCCGGTTGCCGCGGAGGTCAAGGTCTTCGTCGTGGAAGGGGAGGGCGGCCTGACGCCCGGCGTCACCCACGAGATCGCTCAACTCCGCCTGGGGCCTGGGCCTCGGCAACCTCGTCTTCCTCGTCGACTGGAACGACTTCGGCATCGACCCGCGCGCCGCATCCACCGTCGTCTACGGCACGCCGGAGGACTGGTTCGGCTCGCACGGCTGGCGCACGCTGGGCACGCCGGACGGCATGGCCTGGGAGCCGGTCCTGCGCACGGCCCTGGAGGCGGCGCGCGGTGACAACCCGGCGAGCCTGCCCACGATGGCCTGGTTCCGCACGCAGAAGGGTCGCGGCTACGGCAAGCAGGACGCCGCCTCCCACGGCATCCCGCATGCCCTCAACAGCCCGGCCTTCTGGGCCGCTCGCGAGGGCTTCCAGGCCCGCTACGGCGTGACCTACGAGGGCGCCGGCGAGGCGGCACCCGCCGATGCGGCGGCGCGCCAGGCGCAGGCGGCCGCCAACCTGCAGCTGGCGCTCTCCGTGCTGACCCGCGACGAGGCCACCGTGCGCTGGCTGTCCGACCGCCTCGCGGAGCTGGCCGCTGCCGTGCCGGACGCCATCCCCGGCTGCACGCTGGGCGGGGACACGGCCGCCATCTTCAGCGACCCGGTCATCACGGACTTCCGCTCCTACCCCGCGGAGCTCTACAAGGCGCCGGGCGAGATGCAGCCCAACCGGGCCGCGCTGGGCACCTGGGGCGCCTGGGTCAACGCCTACGCCAAGCAGCGCCACGGGCGGCCGCTCATCGTGGCCTGCTCCGCGGACCTCGCCGAATCCACCAACGTGGCCGGCTTCGCCAAGGACTTCGGCGAGCTGCCCGGCTGGGGCTGGTACGAGCGCGACGCCAACCCGCGCGGGGCGGTCCTGCCCCAGGAGATCACGGAGATGGCCAACGCCGGCATCCTGGCCGGCATGGCCTCGGTCAGCTTCGCGCCCGGATGCGCGCGAAGCCTTCGACGGCTTCTGGGGCGCCTGCTCCACCTACGCCTCCTTCTCCTACCTGAAGTACGGGCCGCTGCGCCTCTTCTCCCAGATGGCCCAGGACTCCGAGCTCAAGCTGGGCAAGATCATCTGGATCGCCGGCCACTCCGGCCCGGAGACCGCGGAGGACTCGCGGACGCACTTCGGCATCTTCGAGACCGGCGTCACGCAGCTCTTCCCGGAAGGCGCGGTCATCGACCTCCATCCCTGGGAGCACAACGAGGTGCCCGTGGTCCTGGGCGCCGCGCTGGCCACGGACGTGCCCATCGTGGCCCTGCACCTGACGCGCCCGCCGGTCGCCATCCCCGACCGCGAGGCGCTGGGCATCCCGTCCCACTTCGAGGCGGCGCGCGGGGCCTACGTCATGCGCCCCTTCCGCGACGGGCAGCCGCGCATGGGCACGGTCTTCGTGCGCGGCACGGTGCCCACGGCCAACGTCGTCGCCATCCTGCCCGAGCTGGACCGGGCGGGGCTCAACGTCAAGATCGTGGCCGCCATCAGCCCGCAGCTCTTCCGCCGCCAGGACGCCGCCTACCGGGAGGCGACCATGTCGGCGGCCGACCGCTGGGACGCCATGGCCGTCACGAACGGCGCCCGGCGCCTCATGTCCGACTGGATCACGGGCCCGGTGGCCGAGGAGTACACCCTGTGCGCCGACCGCGACGACCGCTGGCGCACCGGCGGCAGCGTCGACGAGGTCATGGACGAGGCCGGCCTCGGTCGCGAGCAGATCCTGGCCGGCATCGAGCGCTTCGTTCGGGAACGGGAGGATCGCGTGGCGCGGATCCGCGCCGTGGCAGAGGCCGTTGTCGATCGTTGAGCGGCAGAGCGGGGGAGGGCTGACATGGTGACCAGCGTCCGTCCGCCCGATGACGGCGCGGCTGTCGCCGCGCGCCGCCCCGGCGGCCGTTCAAGGCAGCCGATCGAGGCGCTTACAATGGCCGCCATGCTGCCCGATCTGGGGCCCGTCGTCCAGCGGAACCCGGAACCCATCTCCTCGGAGGTCACCCGGCGGCTGCTCGACTACCTCATCTCCGGACAGGTGAAGCCCGGTGAGCGCCTGCCCTCGGAGCGGCAGCTTGCGGAGACGCTCGGGGTGGGCCGCTCCCACGTCCGCCAGGCCATCAAGTCGCTGACCGTGCTGGGCCTCGTTGACGCCCGCCAGGGTGACGGCACCTACCTCAAGCGCACGGACTCCCCGCTGCTGCCGCTGGCCATCGAGTGGGGGCTCCTGCTGGGGGCCAAGCGTTCCCAGGACCTCGTGGAGGCGCGCGCAGAGCTGGAGATCCTGCTGGCCGGACTGGCAGCGGAGCGCCGTGACGCAGCCGCCCTGGCGGAGCTGCGGCGCTGCGTGGAGATCATGCAGCGGACGACGGACAACGACGAGTTCGTCCGCGCCGACGTGGACTTCCACCTGGGGATCGCGCGCTCGACGGGCAACCAGCCCCTCTTCCAGATCATGAAGTCCATCCGCAGTCTCATCCAGGTCTGGATCCAGCGCGTCGCCTACGCCCCCGGCACCCGCCCCGCCACCTGGGCCGAGCACGAGGCCGTCCTCGAGGCCATCGAGGCCGGCGATGCAGCCGCGGCGCGGCGGGCCATGGTCGGCCACATGGAAGGCGCTGCCGATCGGCTCCAGGTGACGCTTGACGAGCAGGAACGTCGGCGGTCGACGGCGGAGGACCCGGCCGCGCGGCCGGCCGTGGTGCGAGCCATGACGGGCGGATCGCTGCAGCCGCTCGACCTGTCGCGGCGCGAGGGGACGACCATCTCCATCAGCCGGCAGCTGCTGGACTACCTGCTCTCCGGGCGCGTCCAGCCCGGAGACCGGCTGCCGCCTGAGCGCAAGCTGGCGGAGGCCCTGGGCGTCGGCCGCTCCGTCGTCCGGGAGGCGCTCAAGTCGCTGACGCTGCTGGGCCTGCTCGAGGTGCGCCTCGGGGACGGGACCTACGTCAAGCGCGTGGACGCGGACATCCTGCCCGAGTCGATCGAGTGGGGCCTGGTGCTGGGCGCCGGCCACGTGCCCGACCTGCTGGAGGCGCGCCGGCACCTCGACGTCATCCTGGCCGGCCTGGCGGCCGTCCGCCGCGACGAGCGCGACATGGCCGACCTGCGCGCCCTCCACGCGGCCATGAAGGCCGCCCACCGCGACCCGGTGCGCTTCGCGGCCGCCCAGGCGGCCTTCCTGCGCGCCGTGACGGAGGTGGCCGACAACGACGTCCTGGCCGGCGCGGCAGCCACGATCCGCTCGCTGCTGCAGTTCTGGGTGGCCCGGGTGCCGCTCTCCAAGGAGGCCATGGACGCCCAGGCTGCGGACGCCGCGGCCGTCATCGACGCCATCGCGGCCGGCGACGACCCAGGTGCCCGGGCAGCCATGGGCGTGGCCATCGATCGCGCGAACGAGGAGATCCTGCGGGCGCTGCCCGCGGATGAGCCGCCGGCCAGCTGAGGAGGTGGGTGCCGTCTGCCGGACGACACCCCGGGCGCCGCGGGTCCTCAGGGCTTCTCGAGCCGCCAGTCCTCGCCGTCGATGACGAGGACCTCGTTCGGTCGCATGGCCAGGGGCACCCGCTTCCCCGTCGTGTCCTGCCTGGGCACCTCGGCCAGGAACTCCTGGACGTCAGCGTGATCGGGGTCGTAGTAGTGGCTCGCGACGGCGAACTTGACGCCAAGCAGCTCCGCTGCCATGGCGGCCTCCAGGGGTGACATCTCGCCGGTGACGACCTGGCCCGCGCCGGTGTAGACCTTGGGCAGCAGCTCGTAGGGCTGGCTGCAGCCGAGCAGGCCCACGGTCGGCTGGTGCAGCTGGCCGATGAAGCGCATGTCCCCGAAGACCGTGGAGTCCCCGAAGTGGTAGACGCGCACGCCCGGCTCCGTCTCCACGATGAAGGCCAGCGGGAAGCCGGGCACGAAGCGGCCGTCCTGGATAGCTGGGCGCCCGCCCAGTGGCGGCACTCGACGGGCCGGATGAGGAGGTCCTCGCCGATGAGGATCTTGATGCCCCAGATGGTGTGGCGGATCTGCTCGGGCGGCACGCCGCGCTCCAGGAGCACCATGCGGCTGTCGTTGCCGCAGACGATCGGCGCACCGGTGCGGATGGCGATCTCGGCGGCGTCGCCGAGGTGGTCGACCGGCGGGTGGCTGACGAGGATGACGTCCGGTGTCTCCAGGTCGTCCGGCCCGCAGGGTGCCGTGAGGCTACCCGTCAGGAAGGGGTCCATGAGGATGCGGTGCCTGGGCCCCACGATCTCGTAGGCGGCCACGCCCAGGTATCGGATCCGTGTCGTCATGTCGATGTGCCTCTCTCGGGATGTGCGTCGCTGAAAGAGAACGGCCCCCGGCGTCGAGCCGGGGGCCGTTCGGAGGAGGAGGACCCTACTGTTGGAAGGTGGCGAGCACCTTGTCGACGTTGTCCGTGTTGACCGCGAGCACGCCGGTGTCGACGGTCGGCGGGATCGGCACGCCGCCCTCAGCGCCGGTCAGGCCGGACGTCTTGAGGCCGTTGTGGTTGTAGTCGTACAGCATCTTGATGGCGTAGTAGATGAAGAGCTCACGGTTCTGGACGATGATCGTGTTGACCCAGCCGTCCTTGACCGCGTTGAAGAAGTCGGGCGTCTGCTCCATGGCCGTGACGACGATCTCGCCGGGCTGCTTGCCAGCCTCCTGGAGGGCCAGCGAGATGCCGGCGCCGGACTCGGAGTCGAAGCCGGCGATACCGGCGATGTCCGGGTGTGCCGCCAGCAGGGCCGCGGTCACCTCGGCCGCCTTGGCGGAGTCGCCGCCGTCGTCCTCGTTGGCCACGATCTCGTACTTGCCCTCGCCGTAGGCGTCGATGTAGTCGACGAAGCCCTTGACGCCTTCGCGCATGTTGTTGGCGTTGATGATGGAGGTGGTGGCCAGCTTGCCGCCGTCCGGCAGGGCAGCCATCATGGCCTTCGCCTGGGCCTCGCCGATGGCGGTCCAGTCGGTGCCGATGTAGGAGAGGCGGCCGGAGTCAGGCAGGTCGCCGTCGTCCACGACGGTCGGCACGCCGGCCTCGATGCACTTCTTGACGGACTCGGTCAGCGACGGGTCCCAGCCACCCACGACGGAGACGCCGGCGGGCTTCTGTGCGCAGACCTGGTCGACCGCGGCGATGAAGCCGGGCAGGTCGAAGTCGGTCGGGCCGGCCACGCGGACCTGCACGCCGAGCTCGTTGGCGATCTTCTCCATGCCAACGTAGTCGTACTGCACGAAGAGCGGCAGGTTGGCCTTGTTGGAGACCCAGTAGTAGACCTCGGTCGCATCCTCGGGGCCGAAACTGCAATTCCTGCGCCTGTGCGGGCAGGCCAGTCGCGACCACGGCGAGGCTCACGAGGAGCGCCAGGCGGCTAAAACGCTTCACAGGGGATATCCCTCCACACGAATGTGTTCCGTGCTCTCGCTCAGTTGCCGTTGCCGGCGGTGGCTGGGGACCCTGCTCGATACGCCCTCCTCTCTCTGCTTGGCGTTAGCGCTGTGGTGCTCGCATCGGTACTGCGGTCAGGCCCTGCGAGAGCGCCGGAAGCGGTCGAGTGACACGGCCAGCAGCAGCACGGTACCCGTGACGATGGGCTGCCAGAAGACGCCGATGCCGTTGATGATCATGGCGTTGGAGACCAGGGCGATGAAGAGCACGCCCAGGACGCCGCCGATGATGGAGCCCTCGCCGCCGCGCAGGCTGGCACCGCCCAGGACGGCCGCCGTGATGACGGAGAGCTCCACGCCGATGCCGGCCGAGACGACGGCGCTGTTCAGGCGCGCCGCGCCCAGGACGCCGGCCACGCCGGCCAGGAAGCCCATGAGGACGAAGGCCGTGAAGGTCAGTCGCGACACCCGGATGCCGGACAGCTGGGCCGCCCGGGCGTTGCCGCCGATGAAGTAGTACTGCCGGAAGAAGGCCGTTCGGGAGACCGCCCAGGCCATGACCAGGACGATGGCCAGCATGACCCAGAACGGCGACTGGAGGCCCAGGAAGTCGGTCTGGCCATAGGTCTTGAACTCGTCGCTGATGGGCGTGACGCCGGTCCCGGCGGTGACGTAGGTCAGGCCGCGGAAGATGGCCAGGGTGCCCAGCGTCGTGATGAGGGCGTTGATCCCGACCTTCGTGACGAGGAAGCCGTTGAAGGCGCCGGCCAGGATGCCCACCGTGCAGCCGACCAGGATGCCGACCGGCGCCGGGTAGCCCCACTGGGCCACGACGACCCCGGCCCACACGCCGGCGAGGGCCAGGATGGAGCCCACCGACAGGTCGAAGAAGCCCGCGATGAAGAGCAGCATCATGCCCGTCACGAGGATGCCGTTCTGGGCGGCGTTGAGGAGGATGGCCGAGATGTTCGACTCGGTCGGGAAGTTGTTGGGGTAGAGGACCGTCATCGCCACGACGAGGATGACGATGAGCACGAAGAGGGTCAGCTCGCGCGACTCGGCGAGCGTGACGAGGATGCGCGAGAGCAGGCTGTCCTGCTTCTGCGCCGGGGCGTGCGGCGTGCTGGGCACGGCTCCGGAGGATCCCGCGGCGCTCTGCGTCATGCCGCCACCGCCGTCGATTGGGCCGTGATCTTGGTTGCCAGGCGAAGCACGTCTTCCTCCGTTGCAGTGGCGCCATCGAGCTCGCCGACCGTGTGACCGTACGCCATGACGACGATGCGATCGGCCAGGGTCAGCACCTCAGGCAGGTCAGAGGACACGACCACGATGGCCAGCCCCCGCTTCTTCAGATCCCCCAGGATCCGGGTAGATCTCCGCCCGCGCGCCGACGTCCACGCCGCGCGTGGGCTCGTCGACGATGAGCAGGCGTGGCTCCGGCGCCAGCCACTTGGCCAGCAGCACCTTCTGCTGGTTGCCACCGGAGAGCTTCTCCAGGAGCTGCTGGGTCGATGGCGTGGAGATGTTCAGGTCGCTGATGTAGCGCTTGGCCATGTCCTCCATGGCCTGCCGCGAGAGGACGCCGTTCCGGGAGACCTTGCCCAGCACCGTCGCCGCGATGTTCTGGGCGACCGAGTGTCCCAGGAACAGGCCGGCCACCTTGCGGTCCTCCGGCATCATCCCGATGCCGGCCGCGATGGCGTCCCAGGGCCCGCCGAAGTCGACGTCCTTGCCGTTCAGGCGGACCGTTCCGCCCCCGCGACGGCGGACGCCGAAGATGGCCTGGCAGGTCTCCGAGCGCCCCGAGCCCACCAGCCCGGAGAGACAGATCAGCTCGCCGGCGCGGACCTGGAAGGAGACGTCCTGCACGACCGGTGCGGACGCGAGGTGCTCGACCTCCAGCACGACCTCACCAGGCGTCTCGCGTGTCACCCCGCTGGAAGAGCACGTCGCGTCCGACCATCAGCCGGATGAGCTCGTCCTGCGTGGTGGCCGAGACGATCTCGCGTGCCGGTCACCGCCCCGTCCTTGAGGACCGTGACGCGGTCGCAGAGCTGGAAGATCTCCGCCAGCCGATGGCTGATGTAGATGATGGAAACGCCCGAGTCCCGAAGCCGTCGCAGGATCTCGAAGAGGCGGGCCGTCTCGGTCAGGGTCAGCGATGCCGTCGGCTCATCCAGGATCGAGCAGGCGCAGCTCGTGCGAGAGGCCCTTGGCGATCTCGACGACCTGGGCCTGGGCGGTGGAGAGCGAGTAGACCGGCGCTTCCGGGGCGATGTCCACGCCCAGGTCCATCATCAGGGCCCGCGTGCGGCGCGCCGATTCCTTGCGGTCCACCCGACCGAAGGAGAGCTTGGGGGCGTGGCCGGCGAAGACGTTCTCAGCCACCGTCAGCTGCGGGACGAGCGAACCCTCCTGGTGCACGATGGCGATACCCAGGCGGGCGGCCGTGTGCTCATCGATGCGACCAAGGACGTTGCCGTCCAGCAGGACCTCGCCGGCATCCGCCTGGTAGACCCCGCCGATGACCTTGCCCAGCGTGGACTTGCCGGCGCCGTTCTCGCCCAGGAGCGCGTGGATCTCACCACGCCGCACGTCCGTCGAGACGTCGCGCAGGGCCTGGACGCCGGGGAATTCCTTCCAGCAGGAGCGAACCTCCAGGCGGAGCACGTCGTCCGCCTGGCCGCTCGGCACGCTGATACCCTCGGCTACCATGCGCTGTTCCCTCGCCCGTTGGCGTGCGTCCCGGATTGCAGCGCTGTTCGGCCGCGCCTGAGGCTGCCTCCCAAGACCATGCCCCTCCCTCCACGTTCCGTCCGGCGCTTCCCTTGGCGACCGGGCCTAATCGAGGCCTCCGTTGTGCCACGCATCCTGACAGGTCCCACGGCCTGTGGTCAACCGGTGTACCAGTATGCCGGTCCACCGTGGTCGGTCGCCTGGCCGCGGCGTCAGACCGCGGTCTCGCCGCCGTCGACGGTGAAGAAGGCGCCGGTCACGTATGAGGCTTTCGTCCGAGGCCAGCCAGGCGTACATGGTGGCCACCTCGTCCGGCTGACCTGCCCGATGCATCGGGATCATCGTCTCCAGCGAGCCGAGCCAGGCCGGGTCCTCGAAGACCTGCTCGGTCAGCGGCGTGGCGATGAAGCCCGGGATGACGCAGTTGACGCGGATGTTCTCGGTGGCGAGGTCAGCCGCCATGCCGCGCACCAGGCCGTGCGTGCCGGACTTGCTGGCGCTGTAGGCAGCCTGGTCGCTGCAGAAGCCCAGCTGACCGCAGGGTGACCCGGTGATGGTGATGGTCCCGCCGCCCGACTCCAGGAGCGCCCGCGTGCCGTGCTTGCAGGTCAGGAACATGCCGGTCAGGTTGACGTCGATGGTCTGCTGCCAGATGGACATCTCGAGCCGGTCGATGCGGTCGTCGCCGACGCCCATGAGCTCGATGCCGGCCACCCCGACGACGGTGTCGATGCCGCCGAACGCCTCCTTGATGGACGCCACGGCCCGTTCGACCTGGTCCTCCTTCGAGACGTCGCAGGGGGTCACGAGGGCAGTGCCCCCGGCTGCGCGGATGAGTGCGGCGGTCTCCTCGAGCGGCTCCACCCGGCGGCCGATGAGCCCGACCTCGGCCCCTTCCCGTGCGAAGCGCACGGCCACGGCCCGTCCGATGCCCGTGCCGGCCCCCGTCACGAAGGCTCGCTTGCCCTGCAGGCGACCATTCGACTCGGTCACCGATCCCTCCTCCTCTTCGAACGGCCGGGTATCCCTCAGCTCGGCTCGTGACTCCTCGCTGCTCGCGGCTGCCGGCGCCGGTCCGGATCGCCGCACGATGGGGGCGAACAGCGACTGGCCGCCATCGACGTCGATGACCTGCCCGGTGACGTGCGAGGCCGCATCGCTGGCCAGCCAGGCCACGAGCGCGGCATGGTCCTCCGGCAAGGCGAACCGTCCGTCCGGGATCAACGCCAGGAGATCCTCCTCGCTGCCTCCGCGTGCGATGACTCGTTCGAGCATCACCGAGCGGGTCATGCCGGGCGCCACCGAATTGACGGTGACACCGGCGCTGGCGACCTCGACGGCGAGGCAGCGCGTGAAGTGATCGGCGCCCGCCTTGGCCGCGCAGTAGGCGATCTGGGTGGGCCGGGCGACGCGTCCCGCGATGGACGAGATGTTCACGATGCGCCCACCGCCGCGCGGCAGCATGCTGCGCAGGGCCGCCTGCGAGCAGAGGAAGACGCCTTTCAGGTCGACATCCACGACGCGGTCCCAATCGCTCTCGGGCATGTCCACGGTGGCACCGTAGGCCAGCACGCCGGCGCTGTTGACCAGCAGCCAGGGTGGGCCCAGCTCTTCCTCCGCGCGCTCGAAGGCGGCACGCACGCTGGCACTGCTCGTGACGTCCGTGGCGATGCCGATGGCGCGTCGGTCCGAGGTGGTGAGGGTGGCGGCGATGTCCGAGATGCCCGGGTCCATGTCGAGGAGGGCCACGGACATGCCCTCGTCGAGGAGCCGGTCCGCGATTCCTCGGCCGATGCCACTGGCGGCACCCGTGATGACCGCCGTCCGTCCGCTGAGGCTCATGGCTCAGCCGGCCGACAGCGGCGGCAGGGGCGCGACGGCCTCGTCGGGGCTGTCCACGATGTAGGCGATGGTCTCTCCGACCGGCAGGACCGTTCCCGCCACGACGCCAGGCCGGATGCCCACGATGTAGCCGCTGGCGGGCGCCTCCAGCTCGGAGGTGGCCTTGTCCGTCTCCAGCTCCACGATGGGCTGGCCTTCCTCGACCCGGTCACCCTCGGCGACCAGCCAGCTGACGATGGTGCCCTCTTCCATGAAGTCGGTCATCTTGGAGATGAAGACCTCTGTGGCCATGGGTGCGCTCCTTTCGCTCCGGGGGATCAGGCGCCAGGGGCGCGGCCGGACACGCAGGCCCGGATGGCGTCGATGACGTCGTGCGTGCCGGGCCAGACACCGTTCTCCAGGCTGTTGGCGAAGGGGATGGGCGAGTTGCGCCCGGCCACCCGGATGACCGGCCCGCGCAGCTGGCTCCAGGCCTGCTCCACGGCCACCATGGCCCACTCGTTGGCCGGCCCGTACTGCTCGCAGGCCTCCGCGACGGCCACGACTCGGCCGGTCTTGCGGACGGAGCGGCCGATGGTGTCCTTGTCCAGTGGCGAGACCGTGCGCACGTCCACGACCTCCACGCTGATGCCCTCTGGCTCCAGCGCCTGCGCGGCGACCATGGCGTGCCAGACCATGTAGCCGGAGGCCACGACGGTGACGTCCGTGCCCTCGCGCTTCACGTCGCACTGGCCGAGGGGCAGCACGTAGTCCTCTTCCGGCACCAGGCCCTTGAAGGCGTAGAGCAGCTTGTGCTCCAGGAAGATGACCGGGTTGTCGTCGCGGATGGCGGCCTTCATGAGGCCCTTGGCGTCGTACGGCGTGGACGGCAGCACGACCTTGAGGCCGGGGATGTGGGCGAACCAGACCTCCAGGCTCTGGCTGTGCTGGGCCGCCGTGGACTTGCCGGCGCCGCCGCCCTGCGGCATGCGCAGGACCCAGGGCACCGCGCACTGGCCGCCGGTCATGAAGCGGATCTTGGCCGCCTGCGTGGCGATCTGGTCCATGGCCAGGCCGCTGAAGTCGACGAACATGATCTCCGCCACGGGGCGCATGCCCACCAGGGCGGCGCCGGTGGCGGCACCGACGATGGTGTTCTCCGAGATGGGCGTGTTGCGGACCCGCTCGGCGCCGAACTCGTCGAAGAGGGTGCGGGTCACGCCGAAGGCACCGCCGTGCTTGGCGATGTCCTCGCCCATGAGGAAGACCGCCGGGTCGCGCTGCATCTCCTCGCGCAGCGCCTCGCGGATGGCCTCCTGGTAGCTCAGGAGCCTGGCAGGCACGCCCTCGGGGACCTGGCGGATCGTGTCGGGGGACATGGCCGGCACGTTGCCGGCCAGCGAGACGGAGTCGCGAACCTCGGTCGTCATCGTCGTCGCTCCTGCCTTACGCGTAGATGTAGTCGAGGGCCGTGGCCGGGTCGGGCTCCGAGCTGGCCCGGGCGAAGGCGATGCCCTCGTCGAGGTCCGCCTTGACCTCGGCGTCGATGCCGTCGAGGTCCGCCTCCGTGGCCGTGCCGCGCTCGAGCAGGTCGTGCCGGAAGCGCGCGATGGGCTCCTTGGCGCGCCATTCGGCGACCTCTGCCTTGTCTCGGTAGACCTCCGGCTCACCGGCGTAGTGACCGTCCATGCGGTAGGTCTCCGTGACGAGAAGCGTGGGGCCGCCGCCGGCCCGCGCACGCGCCACGGCCTCGGCAGCCGCGGCGTAGACGGCCAGGATGTCGAAACCGTCCACCCGCACTCCGGGGATGCCGTAGCCCGCCGCCCGCTTGGAGAAGTCCGGCTCCTTGACCATGTCCTCGATGCGCGTCGAGACGCCCCAGTGGTTGTTCTCCAGGACGAAGACGACGGGCAGCTCCCAGGCCGCCGCCATGTTCAGCGATTCGTGCCAGTTGCCCGTGTTGGCCCCGGCGTCACCGGTGAAGGGCACCGCCACGCGGTCCTCTCCCCGCAGCTTGAAGCCGAGGCCGGCTCCCACGGCCAGGGGGATGCCGCTGGCGACCACGGCCAGGGCGCCCAGGCTGCCGGTCTCGAAGGCGGCGATGTGCATCGAGCCGCCGCGTCCCTTGCAGTAGCCCGTCTCCTTGCCGAGCAGCTCCGCCATCATGAGCCGCAGGCTGGCGCCCTTGGCGATGTTGTGGCCGTGGCTGCGGTGGGTCCCGGCGATGAGGTCATCGTCACGGAGCGCCATGCAGACGCCCACGCCGGAAGCTTCCATGCCGATGTAGGTGTGGACGGTGCCCTTCAGCTGTCCGCGCTTGAAGATGTCCGTGGCCGCCAGCTCGAACTGGCGGATGCGGACCATGCGGCGGTACATCTCCAGCTGCGTGTCCCGCCCGGGGAGGGTGTCTGCCTGATCGGTCATCTCTGGCCTCGCTGCGTGGGTGTCGACGTGGAGGTCCGGGCGCTCAGATGAAGGTCTTCTCGACCCGGCCCAGCGTGGAGAACGTGGCAGTGTAGGTGGAGCCAGGCTCGATCGGGGTGATGGGCGTCAGGGTGCCCGTCATGACCAGCTGACCTGCCATCAGACCCTTTCCTCGATCGGCCAGCTTGTTGGCCAGCCAGGCGACGGCCTTGGCCGGACTGCCCATGGCCAGCTCGCCGCGGCCCTCCGCGAAGGCCTCGCCGCCCTTGGCCAGGACGACCGATTCGGCCAGGATGTCCACCTCGCCGATGGGCCGCCAGTCGCTCTCGCCCAGCACGATGCGGGAGGAGAAGCCGTTGTCAGCCAGGAAGTCCGGGTAGGGGCACTTCCAGTCGATGATGCGGGCGTCGCAGATCTCGAAGGAGGCTCGCACGGCGTCCGCGGCCTCCAGGACGTCTTCCGCCGTGACTCCCGGCCCGGCCAGGTCACGGCCGAGGCGCACGCAGATCTCCGACTCGATCTTGGGGGCGATGACCTCGGAGAGGTCCAGCGTCCCGCCGCTGGCCAGGACCATGGACTCCATGAGGTAGCCGTAGGTCGAATCCGGCAGGCCCATCTTCTCGCGCACGGCAAGGTTGGTGAAGCCCACCTTGTAGCCGACGATGCGCTCGCCGCCGGCCTCCCGGCGGGCGATGTTGGACTCGCAGACGGCGTGTGCCATGTCCAGCGTCAGGCCGCCCTCCACGAGGTCGGAGACGGGTCCCACGGCCGTGCGGGCTGCCTCTGCGTCACGGAGGACCTGGGCGACGCGCTCGATGTCACTCATGCTGGCTGCTCCTCTGGCACACGCTCGGGGCGATGGACGAACGATCCGACGTCCCGTATGATACACCGGATGACCGGTCGACCAGTTGACGCCTACGGGCTGTCACGGCCCGGTGGGGGCGTCGAGGTGAGTCGGTCATGGCCGGCGCAGGCCGGTCGTCGTTGACGTGCGGAGGACCAACCTGGCCGGCTCGCCCTGACGCGCCGGTCGACCACGAGGTGTCACCGTGAGACTCTCCCTGGCCATCGCCCCGGAGGATGCGATCCCCTCATCGTTCGTGGTCTTCCGCGACCGACTCGACGTCACCATCCCCAAGGTCGCGCGCCTGGGCTACGACGGCGTCGAGCTGGCACTGGGTCGGCCGCAGGACGTCGATGCCGCAGAGGTGGCGCAGCTCCTGGCGGACCACCGGCTGGGGATCCCGGCCATCTCCACGGGTCGCGTCTTCGCCGAGCAGCAGGCTTGGCTGAGCAGCTCGGACCTGGCGGTGCGGACGCGCGCGGCCACCATCCTCAAGGGGCTCGTGGACCTGGCCGTGGAGGTGGGTGCCACGCGCGTCAACATCGGGCGCGTGCGCGGCGGCATCGAGGAGGGCGAGGAACCGGAAGTGGCCATCGGCCGCTTCGTGAACGGCATCCGAGACGTGGGCGACCACGCGGCGACCGTCGGCATCAACCTCGTCATCGAGCCCGTCAACCGCTACGAGCTCAACTTCGTCAACAGCGTGCTGCCCGACGGCATCGCCATCGTCGACCGCGTCGACCATCCCAACGTCAAGCTGATGCCCGACTCGTTCCACATGAACATCGAGGACGCACACCCGGAGGAGTCCATCCTGGCCGCCGGGCACCGCGTCGGCTACGTCCAGGTGGCAGACAGCAACCGCTGGGCGCCGGGCCAGGGCCACATCGATTTCCGGCCCTTCTTCGAGGCGCTGTCAGCCATCGGGTACGACGACTGGGTGTCCGTGGAGATGCTGCCCTTCCCGTCGCCGGACCTGGCCGCTGAGCAGGCCGTCGCCTTCCTGCGCGCCTGGATGCCGAGCCCGGTCGCCTGAGCCCGGTCGCCTGAGCCCGGCCGCCGGTCCGTTCGACTGAAGCACCGACGAGCGCACGTGCCGTGATGCGGTTCGCCGCAAACCTGTCCATCCTCTGGCCGGACCTGCCGCTGCTGGAGCGTCCCGCGGCCGCCGCGGCCGCCGGCTTCCGGGCCGCGGAGCTGTGGTGGCCGTTCGCCGGCCCGGTCCCGGCAGGGTCTGAGGCCGACGACCTCGTGGCGGCGCTGCGGGACGCCGGAGTCCAGTTGGTGCTGCTGAACCTGTGGCTGGGCGACCGGGAGGCTGGCCAGCACGGGCTGCTCTCCGTCACGGAGGCACGGGCCGACTTCCTGGCCAACGTGGATGCCGTGGCCGACATCGTGGGTCGCCTCGGTGGGTCCATCGTCAACAGCCATTTCGGGAACCTGGCCGAGGGTGCCGATCGCGATGTCGCTGCCGACGCCGCCGTGGCGAGCCTGGCGCTGGCCGGGCCGCGCATCGCGGAAGCTGGTGCCACCCTGGTGGTCGAGGCGCTCAATCCGTTCGACTTCCCGCGCTATGGCCTGCACCACGTCACGGACGCTGCCGCGCTCGTGTGTCGCGCGCGTGAGGCCGCGGGCGCGGACGTGCGCGTCCTCTTCGACGCGTACCACGTGCAACGTACGGAGGGCGACGTGCTCCGCCCGCTACGTGCCTGCGCCGCGGAGATCGGGCACGTCCAGATCGCCGACGTGCCAGGTCGCGGCCGACCGGGGAGCGGCACGCTCGACTGGGATGCCTTCTTCGGCACCCTCGAGGGTGTCTGGCTACGAGGGCTGGGTGGGCCTGGAGTACGTGCCCTCGGCCGACCCCTCTGACACCTTCGCCTGGTTCGCCGCCCGCGCGGACTGAAGCGGTCCCCGGGCTTGCAGCGCGGGCCAGCACAGCGGTCGGGGTCAGGCGGGCGACTGCCGCCGATGGCTCGTGCATCGGGTGGGGTCCGCGGCCCGGAGGCCGCCGGATGGCTGCGGTCCACGTGACGGTGTCGCACGGCGCGGCACAAGCATCGACCGAGACGACCGGCGACCCCCCGACCAGCGTCGGGGCGTGCGCGTCCGCCGACGACTGTGTCGCCAGACGGCACGAGCAGCGGAGGAACCCGGCTCCAGGTCGGTGCCACCCGCGACACGAAGGCCTGTTGAGGCGATCCTTCGCCGCTTGTGCCGCCGGGCGGCACAAGCCGGGAGATCGAGGGCGGGGGGCGGCGCCGGGAGATCTGGCGGTGGGGGGCAGCACAAGCCGGGAGATGGAGGGTGGATGGGAGACCGGGCGCCGGGAGATCGAGGGTCGATGGGAGACAGGCTCCAACCCGGGGGCGGAGGTCGGCGGCAGGCGCGACGCGTGGCGGCAGGCGCGACCCGTGGCGGCGGGTCAGGCAGTCACGGGATCCGGCGCCACGGGTCAGGCGGTCACGGGATCCGGTAGCGGGTCGCCACGCAGGCCGGCCACGAGATTGGCAGCCGCCTTCTCTGCCATGCGGTCACGGGTCCGCTCTGACGCGGAGGCGATGTGGGGAACGATGAGGCAGTTGGGGAGGCCCACCAGCGGATGGTCGGCGCGCAGGGGCTCCGGGTCCGTGACGTCCAGCCCGGCCGCGAAGAGCTGACCGGAGCGCAGGGCCTCCGCCAGGGCTTCCTGATCGACGACCGGCCCGCGGCTGGTGTTGATGAGGATGGCGCCGCGCTTCATTCGCGCGATGGCGGCCGCATCGATCATGTGGCGCGTCTCCGGGCGCAGCACGGTGTGCAGGCTGAGGAAGTCGGATTCCGCCAGGACCGTCTCCAGGGGTGCCCAGCGGGCGTTCAGCTCCGCCTCAACGTCGGCATCGGCGCGCACGAGGTCGTGGTAGAGGATGCGCATCCCGAAGCCCAGGCCGCGGCGGGCCATCTCCCGGCCGATGCGTCCGAAGCCGATGAGGCCGAGGGTGGCGCCGTGGATGTCCTTGCCGAGCAGGAGCAGCGGTCCCCAGGTCTGCCAGCGGTCCTCGCGCACATAGTCGCGCGCCTCAGGCAGGCGGCGGGCGGCGGCCATGAGCAGCGCGAAGGCCAGGTCGGCCGTCGTCTCCGTGAGCACGCCGGGCGTGTTGCCGACCTTGACGCCGCGGCGCGTACAGGCGGCCACGTCGATGTTGTCGTAGCCCACCGCGAAGTTGGAGACGACCTTGAGCTGTGGCCCCGCGGCATCCAGGAGCTCGTCATCCACGCGATCGGTGAGCAGCGAAAGCAACCCGTCGACGCCGCGGACCTTCTCCAGGAGCACGTCGCGGGGCGGCGGCAGCTCACCGGGCCAGACCTCCATCTCCGCTGCTGCCGAGACGATGTCCAGGCCGAGGCTGGGGATGGCACGGGTGACGAAGACACGGGAGGACATGCGCATGATCTCCGATGGGACTGGATGGGGGATATCCAATATTGGGCTACCGGTCGACCAATCGTAGCACATGGGTCACGGCCACCCCGCGGCCCCGGCGGCGTGCCACCATGGTCCGTCGATCACCGTCAGCAGCGAGGAGTGGAGCACATGACCACCAGCGGCACCGTCGTGGTGGGTGGGGCCAAGGGCATCGGGCAAGCGGTCAGTCGCCGGCTGGTGCGAGAGACGTGGGCAGGCCCGCTCGTCATCGCCGACGTCGACCTGTCGGCAGCAGAGGCGCTCGCAGGCGAGCTCGGCAGCGCCGGCGGCGACTGTCGTGCCCTCCGCGTTGACGTTTCCGACCCGGCTTCGATCACGGCCCTTGCGGAGGCGGTCCCGGACGCGGGACGCCTTGCCATCGTGGCCGGCATCCACGTCTCAGCCCCGTCGCTGGAGGCCGCCTGGCCGGACTTCGAGCGCGTGCTGACGGTCAACGTGCTGGGCAACTTCTTCGTCGCGCAGGCCTTCGCCCGGGGCATGGTCGAGCGCGGCAGCGGCGCCATCGTGGCGCTGTCGTCGGTATCCGGGCGCCTGGCGCGCGTGAATCAGGCAGCCTACTGCGCCTCCAAGGCGGCCATCCGCCAGGCGCTCCGCTGCCTCGCGCTGGAGACCGTGCCGCATGGGGTCCGCATCAACACGGTCTCGCCCGGCGCCACGGACACCTCCATGTTCCGCGGCGTGGCCGGCTCGCTGGGCCAGTCGACGGTCCGCCTTTCCGACGGCAGCCTGGAGCTCTTCCGCCCACGCGTGCCGGACGGGCGCATGTCTGACCCAGACGAGGTCGCCAGCGCCGTCGCCTACCTGCTCTCGCCCGAGGCCGCCCACATCGCGCTGCAAGACCTGGTGGTCGACGGCGGCGAGTCCCTGGGCATGTAGTCACCGGCATTCGAAGACGAGCGAAAGGCAGGCGCACATGGCGACCCAGTACATCGCCCTTTACGGCGACCCGGTCGAGGGCAACCCGACCTCACGGATGCAGAACCTGGCTTTCGAGGCCTCCGGGCTCGACTGGCGCTACCTGGACATCCGCGTGCGGGCTGAGGACCTGCCAGCGGCCATGGCTTCGGCCAGGCTGCTCGGCTTCAGCGGGCTGAACTTCACCATCCCCCACAAGGTGGCCGTGATCCCGTTGCTGGACGGGCTGGAGCCCTCGGCGGAGATCAGCGGCGCCTGCAACACGGTCGTCCGCCAGCCCGACGGGCGCCTCATCGGCTCGAACACCGATGGCAGCGGCTTCCTCTGGTCGCTGCGCGACGAGGGCATCGACCCGGCCGACCGGCACATCGTGCTGCTGGGCGCTGGTGGTGCCGCACGCGCTGTCGCCGTGGAGCTGGCCCTGGCCGGCGCGCGGCGCATCACGGTGGCCAACCGCGACGCGGCCCGGCGCGAAGCCCTGGTGTCGCTGCTGGGACGCCGCACCGGCGTGGAGGTCGCCTCACTGGATTGGCAGGGCCGCGTGGCGGTGCCGACCTGCGACGTGCTGGTCGATTGCACCCCCGTGGGCATGGGCAGCGGCGCGGCCGCGGAGGAGCGCGTCGACGTCGACCTCGCGGCACTCTCGCCGGGAACGGTGGTCTGTGACCTCAACCCCGAGCGTGCCGACACGGCCTTCCTGCGCTGGGCGCGCGATCAGGGCCACCGCACCATCGGCGGCCTGGGCATGCTGGCCCGGCAGGGCGCGGCCGCCTTCCGTGCCTGGACGGGCGTCGAGGCGCCGCTCGAGGTCATGGAGCGGGCGCTCGGCGGCTGACGGTCGGCACCGGCGACTGCGAGGCGACGCGGGCGACTGCGAGGCGGCACCCGCGACTGCGAGGCGGCGCGGGCGACTGCGAGGCGGCACCGGGCGCCTGACCTGCCCGGGCTTCCCGGTCTGGTCCCGTCAGTCGGTCAGCCAGGGGCGGCCCTCCGCTGGCGGATCCCAGCTGGGCACGGCCGCCTGGAGCGGGTCGTCGATCCAGCAGAACTGGCCGTTCGTGGCGCCGCCCGCGTCCGAGGTGAGATGCAGCACCAGGGCGACTGCCTTCGCTGGCGGGTCACCCCCGGTGGACTCGACCCAGTCGGCCCAGGCCACGTAGTTCTCGGCGACTGGGCCGAGGCCGGCCACGCGCTCCCGGATGTCGGCCCACATGGCGGTCTTGACGTCACCCGGGTGGATGACGTTGGCGGTCACGCCGCTGCCGGCGATCTCCGCGGCCAGGTGGCGCGTGAACTGGTTGAGGGCGGCCTTCGCGGTGCCGTAGGCGCTGTTGACGGGTCCCGGGGGATGCAGGGCGGCCGCCGAGCTGACGTTGACGATGCGTCCCCAACCGGCCTCGAGCATGCCGCCCAGGCAGGCGTGCACCGTGAAGAAGGGCGCCACGGCATCCACCAGGATGGTGCGCTGCCAGGCCTCCGGGTCGGCGTCCTGGACGAGGGCGATGGGTCCGAACATGCCGGCCGCGTTGACCAGGATCGTCGGCGGCCCGAGGCCGGTGGTGATGCGACCGACGAGGTCGGCGATGGCCTCGTGATCAGCCACGTCGCAGGCCATGCCCACCAGGCTGCCGGGAAGGCCGTCTGCCAGTCGCTCGGTCTCAGCCAGCTGGTCGGAGGAGCGGGCGACAGCGACGACCCGCGCGCCGTGCGCAGCGAGGCCCAGGGCGATGGCCTGGCCAAGTCCGCGACCGCCACCGGTCACGATGGCGACGCGGTCCTGCTGGTCGGTCACGGTGTGTGCGACCCGGTCAGCGGCGGATCCGGCGGGTCCGAGTCGGCCGGTCGGCCATCCCGGACCCCGCGATCGCCCAGCTCAGGCCTTGGCTGCGCCGGTGTCCAGGTGCCAGATCTCCGTGACGGGCACGGCGTCCACCATGTTGTCAGCGTTGACGTCGATGAGTGGCGCCATGACCTTGGCCCAGCGATCGTGGACCTCGCTGGCCCAGACGCGGTCCATGGCCTCGTAGTCAGTGGCCTCGCAGTAGACGAACAGGTCGCCCTTCCGCTCGAAGATCGTGAGCTCGCTGATGCCCTGCCCCTTGAGCTCGGCCACCAGCTCCGGCCAGATCTCGTCGTGCTGGCGCACGTACTCCGCCAGGCCATCGGGCTTGAGGCGCAGGGTGAAGGCTCGTCGGACCATGGGATTCCTCCGGTCGCTGAAGATGCTTGCGGCACCCGGGTCAGGGCCCGGGCCGTCGGCCAGCATATCGTGGCCTCCGTGGCCGGCGCTGGGCGTTCACCGCAGGCGACGGCCACGTGATGCCGAGGTGCCGATGGGCTGGCGACTCGCCTCAGGCGACGCCGAGCGCGTCCCGGATGAGCGCGATGGCGGCCTCTTCGGTCGGCTTCACGCCACCCTTGGCAGCGGCCACCGCCGTTGCGACGTCCAGCACCAGGGCGCGATAGGGCTCCACCTCGTCGGGAGCCTTGGCCGTCAGCAGGGCGACCGTCGAGCGCAGCGCCTCGAGCGTGCCCGCACGGACCTCGTCGGGCTTGCTGAACAGGCCGAAGCCGGTCCCGTGTGTGGCACCCAGCTCCCGCATGAGCTCGGTGGCGCCGGCCGTGCGCTGGGCGGCGAGGACCTTGGCGAGGGCACTCGTCTCACCGAAGCTGTCGGTGAAGTCCTGGTCGGCCACGGACACGAGCATGCCGGCACCGGTCACCCCGCGCTGCATGGCCTGCCATTCGACCTCGCTGAAGTCGACCTTCGTCGTCATCCATCCCTCCCGGGTCATCTGCCTGCGGACGTGCTCTATCGGACCCCATGCTAGCCACCCTGCGTACCGGCGGCGCACGGGGAAGTGTGGCGTGCGCGCACCACCTTGACCCCGTGGGGCCGTCCAAGTCCCCGGAATTGGGTGCCTGCGCGCCTACACTGGCGGTCCATTCCGAGGAGGTGTCCATGTTCAGTCAGTCCGCGGATCAGCCTGCCGCCGATCAGACCCCAGCTCCGGTCGGCATGCGCGAGCTGCCCCCGCAGCCGGCCAAGCCCGTGATGCCGGCCTACACCATGCCTGTCCCGACCCCAGCCTTTGTGCCCACGCCCGCCGATGCGGAGCCCGGACCTGGTCCCGACGATTCCGTGATCGCCCGGGACGACCACTACGAGGGCACCTTCACGTCCCGCGGCACCGTCGTGGTCATGGGTTCCGTGAAAGGCCGCATCGAGGCGGTGCGCGTGCGCATCGAGGAAGGCGCCCACGTCGATGCCGACGTCATCGTCGACGAGGCCATCGTGGCCGGCGAGTTCACCGGCAACCTGACCTGCCGCGAGCGCCTCGAGGCCCGCGCCAGCGGCCGCATCAACGGCCGCGTCGAGACCTTCCGCCTGATGCTCCACGAGGGCGCCTCCGTGGAGGGCGAGATGCACATGCTTGCCGAGGCACCCCGCGACGCCTCGACGACGATCCGTGGCAGCGCCCCGCTGCGGGGCGAGACCGGCACGGAGCGAAAGCCTGCCCCGACTGCGCCGATCGGTGCGCTGGGCGCCGTCCCGTCGGCATCCGCTGCCACGCCGGCGACCACCAAGCCGGCTCCCTCCGTGACGCCGTCCTCGGCTGCCAAGTCGAGTCCTTCCGCCTCCGGTGCTGGTGCGTTGCCAGGTGCGGGCTCACCGTCCGCAACGGGCTCGACCTCCGGCCCGGGCTCTGCGTCGGCATCGGCCTCCGCGACCGGCGCGCCGGTCGTCAGTGCTGGATCGACGGGCGCCGCGTCCGGAGTCTCCACGGCGGGGCTGTCCGGCCCGGCCTCCATGTCCGCCCCCGGTCCCGATGCGCTGAACACGCCGCGCCGCAGCCCCGTCGCTGAGGCACTGCGCCTTGAGACACTGCTCGTGGCACCACGCGCCATGACCGGCCAGACCCGCACGAGCAGCACCATGACCGCGCCGAGGGCGACCAGCACGGCGACGCGGACGCGCAACGGGACGACCGTCGGGTTCTAGCCACCCGCCCCGACCCTCGGGGGTGAGTCGCTGCTCTGCCACGTGAACGCAGCCGGCAAGGCCTTCGGCACCCACCGCCGGGTGTCGAGGCGAGCCGGCTGACGGCCACCAGGTCCGCGCCTCGCTCCGTCGCCTGTCCGGCACGACCAAGGCCCTGTCCTTCTGGACAGATGATCGCCATGGCGACCTTGGGCGCCCTCCAGGACACCCACGGCGCGTCCGCGTGGCCCGACGCGCGAGACGTCGGCGGTCTGCGGGGCCGGGTCGAGCGTGGCTGAGCGTGACCGGGCATGGCCTCGCGCGGGGGACGCCACGGGGCTGTCCCTGGTGCCGCGGCTCTGGCGGCCAAGGAGCACCACGAGTACATCTGTCCTGCGCCGCAACCCCGATCCCCGGATAGTGGTCGCTGGGCGGACATCTGACCCCAAGTGGGCACGTCCCGCCTGCCCGTGCCCGAGCTGCCCGGGCACGGCACGCCTCGTTCCGGTGGGGTCGGGCGGTCTAGACTCCCGGGCATGAACACCGACACCACGGTCCTGGCGCGAGCGGCGCTGGAGGCTGCCCGACCTGGCCTTGTCGAACTCTCGCACCGCATCCACGCCGACCCGGAGATCGGCTACGAGGAACACCACGCCGCGGCATGGCTGGCCGAGGCTCTCGAGGAGGCGGGGTTCGAGGTGCAGCGAGGCGTGGCCGGCCTGGCCACCGCCGTCGTCGGCAGCCGTGGGCCGGGTCCGCTCCACGTGGCCATCTGCGCGGAGTACGACGCCCTGCCGGGCGTCGGGCACGCCTGCGGCCACAACGTCATCTGCACCGCCGCGCTCGGGGCCGCCCTGGCCCTGGCGCCGGTCGCGGAGAGCCTTGGTCTGCGCGTGAGCGTGCTGGGGACACCGGCCGAGGAGAGCGGTGGCGGCAAGATCGCCTTCGTGGAGGCGGGGCTGCTGCGTGACGTCCACGCCGCGCTCATGGTCCATCCCTGGCCGGAGGACGTGGCCGAGCCGGACCTCATCGCCGTGCAACAGCTGACCGTCACCTACCTGGGTCGCGAGGCGCACGCCTCCGGATTTCCCTGGAAGGGCGTCAACGCGGCGGACGCGATGGTCGTGGCCCAGACAGCCATCGGCCTGCTGCGCCAGCAGCTCCAGCCCGGCGACCGCGTGCACGGCATCGTCACCCGGGGCGGGGAGGCCGCCAACATCATCCCCGCCCACGTGACCGCCGACTACATGGTCCGCGCCGCCACGCGGGAACGGATGGAGGAGGTCCTGCGCCTGGTGCGCAACTGCTTCGAGGCCGGTGCCCTGGCCACGGGTGCCAGCCTGGAGATCTCGCTCGGGTCGGCCTACAGCGACATGCGCCACGACCATGACCTGGCGATGCGCTATCGGCGCCATGCCGAGGCCCTGGGCCGCACATTCTCCGAGGTGGCGTCCATGCCTGTCTCGACGGACATGGGCAACGTCTCTCACGAGGTGCCCGCCATCCACCCCTTCATCGGCATCGAGACGCACGGGGCGGTCAACCACCAGGCCGAGTTCGCGGCCGCCTGCGCGGAGCCCTCGGCTGATCAGGCCGTCTTCGATGGCGCCCTGGCCATGGCCCTGACGGTCATCGACGCGGCCACCGACGAGTCGCTTCGCGGCCGACTGCTCGGCTGACCCGACCGCACCGCGGCCCGGCGACCGCACCGCGGCCCGGCGACCGCACCGCGGTCCGGATCGGCGCCTACTCCGCGCGCAGCACCAGGATGTGCTGATGGACGATGTTGGGCACGAAGGCGTGGGGGTAGCCGTACGGACGCAGTCGCGTGCCGGCCTGGTACCAGATGAGGTCGCCCTTGGGCACCAGGCCGTGCGGCTCGGCGCGAGACGCCAGGTCGGAGGCGACGAAGCGGTAGCGTCCATCCTGGTACGCGTCACGCACGATGACGACCGCGTAGCGGCGCGGCCGAAGGACACGCCTCAGCTGACCGAAGAGTGCCCCCATGCGCTCGAGGAACTCCGCGTATGAGCCGCTGTTGGCGAAGTCGGCCGGGTCGTCGGTGATCATGGCGTAGTCGGTCCGGCGATTGGCGAAGCGCTCGGCCAGTGCTCCGCCGGACATGGTGACCTTGAGCTGCGGGTTGTAGGGCGGGTCCGTGGCCACGAGGTCCACGCTGGCGTCGTCCAGGTCGTCGATGAGCCGGGTCGCATCGCCGGTCAGCAGCCGACAGGCGGAGGCGTCGAACGTGCGCGGGCCGCCCGGGTCGCTGTCACCGAGGTCCCGCAGCTCCGCGCCGCGCCCGTCGCGCTCGGCTGCGGCAGCCGCCACGACGGCCTCGTAGACGGCCGCCCAGCGCGGCTCGATCTCGAAGCCGAGGGCCCGTCGTGGCGCCCGGCAGATGGCCGCCCCGAGGAGCGTCCCGCCGACGCCGGCAAAGGGGTCGAGCACCAGGTCGCCCGGCTTGGTGAAGTACTCGATGAGGCGGGCCATGAGGCGCGGTGGCTTGTTGGCGCCGTGGGCCTTGCGCGCGGCGTGTCCCAGCTCGGACGGATAGGCGGTCGTGAGCAGCGACTTCGTGAAATAGAGCCACTCCTCGCCGCTCAGGTCATTGAGCAGATTGGAGGGGTGGACGGTGGTGGGGGGCGGTGCGGGGTCGTCGGGCACGCCGAAAGTATGTTGCAGACGGCGACTATGCTTCGGGCCATGGCGTTCTTGGGCCGGGAGCGCGAGCTTGCCCAGCTGGCCGAGGCTGTGCGCCGCGTCGCCCAGGGCAGCCTGGGGCGCGTGGTGCTCACCGGGCCGGCGGGCATCGGCTGCACGCGACTCCTCGACGAGCTTTCGGACCGAGTGGCGGTCGTGCCGGGCGTGGTGTCAGCGCGCGGTCGGGCCTACGCGCCTGCCGTGGGCGTCCCCTACCAGGCCGTGGGCGCGGCACTCTCCGGTGCGCTCGCGGCCCTCCCGGACGAGCGGCTGGCGCACGTGGTCGGCCCAGCCGGACACGACCTCTGCCTCCTGGTGCCGGGCCTCGCCAGGCGGCTCGACACGCTCGACATCGACCGGCGCGCTCCGTCGCTCATCGCGCCCGACCAGGTCGGGCGGCGGGTCGTCGAGTCCACCCTCGGGATGGTCGAGCGCCTGGCAGCAGACGGCCTCCTCCTTCTGCTGCTCGAGGACATCCACCTTGCTGACCCGGCCACGCGCGGCCTGATCCGCGCTCTCCAGACCGTGGGGCGCTCGCTTCCGGTCTGCCTCGTCGTCAGCTACCAGCCGGATGTCCTCCATCGGCGCCACCCGGTGCGTGAGCTGGCAGAGTGGCTGGCTGACGACCCGGACCTCCTGCACGTGGGGCTCGGTCCCCTTTCCGCTCGGGACATCGAGAAGCTGGTGTCGGAGGCACCGCAGGGGCGCGTTCGTGCCAGCTTCATGCCTTCCATCGTGGAAGGTGCGCGCGGCAACCCACTGGTGGCGCTCTGGCTGGCCAGCAGCGCGGAGGTCCTGGCCGGCGTGCGTCTCTCCGATTCCTTCGACGAGGTCTGCGGTGCCCGCCTGGAGGCGCTTCCGCGCGAGGCTGTCCGGGTCGTCCGCGTCCTGGCTGCCGCGGCCCTGCCGATGCCACGCGCCGAGCTCCTGCGCGTCCAGCTGCCTGAGGGTCGCGTCACCATCCAGGGTCTGGAGGCTGCCCTCGAGAGTGGCTTCGTGCGTGAGGAGGACGACCGGTTCTCCATCGCCCATGAGCTCCTCGCGGAGGCCGTGGATGCCCTGGAGCTCACGCCTGAGCGCCGCGAGATCCACGCTGCGCTGGCGCAGCAGAGCCAGGCCTCGCCGGCCCTGGCGGCCTGGCACTGGTCGCGCGCAGCCCGTGCCGCCGAGGCCCGCGACGCCAGCATCCGGGCGGCCACCGCGGCGCTCCAACTCGACCCGGCAGAGACCGTGCTGGGACATTACGAGGAGGCCCTGGAGCTGCCCGGGCTGGAGGCCATGATGCCGGAAGAGCGCGCCGCGCTTCTGGCCGGCGCGGCGGCGGCCTCGGCATCGGCGGGCCGGTTTCGCCGTGCCGTCGCGCTGCAGCGGCGGGCCATCGAGAGCCGGGCCGCCCGCGAGGCCAGCCGCGACCGGGGTGTTCGCGACGCCGCCACACGTCTCGTCCTCGGGGAGATGTACGCGGACCTGGGTCGCTACCAATGGGCCGGCGGCGAGCTGGAGGGGGCGCTCGCGTCCATGGAGCGCGCCCTCGGCATCATGCCCGACCAGCCCAGCCGCATCCGTGCTCGGGCCCAGGCGTCCCTCGCCCAGCACTTGATGATCGCCGGGCGCTTCGCCGAGAGCGCCACGGTCGCCCGGGCTGCCAGCGAAACGGCTGCGACAGCCGCCGGCGAGGATGAGGCGACGCTGGCCGAGCGGGGCCACGCGCTCTGCACGCTGGGCATGGACCTTGCCTACCTCGGCGACCTGGAGGCCGGGCTGCAGCTGCTCGAGGAAAGCAGTCGCATGGCGCGGCAGGCGGGCCGCCTCGACGACCTCATGCGTGTGGCCGCCAACCGAACGACGCTGCTCGACCTGGACTCGCGGCGCGAGCAGGCGCTCGAGGTCGTCCAGGCCAGCCTGCAGGACGCGACCGCCGGGGGGCTGGCAGCGTCCTACGGCGCTTTCCTGCGCGGCAACAGCGCGGACATCCTGTACCACCTGGGTCGCTGGCCCGAGGCGGAGGCCGAGTGTCGTCTGGCGCTGGGATGGCGCATGAGCGCGCTCGAGGCAGAGTGGTGGCCGCCCCTCGTGCTCGGCCTGCTGCTGACCGAATCGCGTGGCGACGAGGAGGCTGAGCGGCTCGTCGGCAAGGCCCTCCTGCAGCTGGAGACCGTGCCGCCCGGGCAGTGGACCGGCCACGTCCTGCGTTCCGCGGTGAGCGTGGCGCTCTGGGCTCGCGACCCCGGTGGCGCCCTCGCGATCGTCGAGCGCGAGTGGCCACGAGCGCTGGAGAGTGACGAACTGGCCGTGACGGCATGGGCTGCCTCGACCTGCCTGGAGGCGGCCGCGGCCGCTGCGGACCATGGGCGCGAGTCCAGCGACGCGGGGCTCATCATGCGCGCCCGCGACATCGCCTCGAGCGTCCTGCCGGAGGCCGCGGCGCACATCAAGCGCTCTTCGATCTCGCCCAGCCTGGGGGCCCGGCAGGAGGCGGAGCTCCACCTCGAGACGGCGCGAGCGCACGCCGAGCGGGTGCGGGGCCGCGCCGACCCGGCGACGTGGGATCGCCTGGCGGCGGCCTGGGGTCAGCGCCCGATGCCCTACCTGGAGGCCAAGGCCCGCTGGTGGCAGACGCTGGCCATCCTCGGCGCTGCGGGTGAGGACGATCGAGAAGTGGCCCGCCAGGCCGCCCGCGAGCCGCTCTCGACGGCCTATCGCATCGCGCGCGAGCTGCCGGCATTGCCGCTCCTGCGCGAGGTCGTGGACCTGGCTGCCCGCGCCCGCGTGGCGGTGCCCGTCGTGGTGGAGGCGCCCCTGCCCACCCCGACACGTTCCGCGGGGGATGCGGCGCCTGAGCAGCGGGTCGGGGATCGGGCTGGCCGGTCGGCCGAGCACGACCTCGTGGCCGTGGGCCCCGGCCGCGCCCCCGCCTGGGTGGCCGTGGGACCCGGTCGCCCCAGGGGCGTCGTCGGCGGCAACGAGTCGGACCTGGCACGGGCCATCGAGGAGCGGGTCATCGCCGTGCTGCGCAAGCGCCCGGCCGACGCCTACGGCCTGAGTCCTCGCGAGCAGGAGGTCCTGGACATCCTGGCCGAGGGCCGGACCGACCGCGACATCGCGGCGCGTCTCTTCATCAGCGAGCGGACGGTCCACGTCCACGTCCGACGCATCCTGGCCAAGCTCGGCGTGAGCAGCCGGACGGAGGCGGCCGGCGTGGCCATCCGCCAGGGTCTCGTGCCCGCCGACATGCCTGAGCGGGCGGCCCCGGTGGCGCCCTCGCGGGAGCGAATGACGTAGCATCGTGGCCATGAATACATCGCTCGTGCGGCTGGTGATGGCCGCCCTCACGGCTTTCTTCGTCCTGGCGGCCTGCGCTGGCCAAACGGGTGCGCAGTGGACGTTCGCGCCCGTGGCCATGACTAGCCCGTCACCGGCCGACGCCTCCGCCAGTGGTGCGCCCGCGGAGCCCGTGGCGCCCGCGGACCGCGTCGGTGGCGCCCGCCGGTGAGTCGGCCGCCCCGGCCGAGCCCGTGGCACCCGGTGGCGAGGCCCGGGTCATCGACCTGGTGGCCACCGGTGCCCTGCAGTTCACCGACCCGGCCGGCAGCCAGGTGCGCGACATCCCCGTCACGCCCGGCGAGACGATCACCTTCCGCGTCGACAACACGGCCGGCTTCGACCACAACTTCTACATCGGCACCGACGATCAGCTCATCGTGCCTGCCGGCACGACCGACGTGGGCATCCCCACCTGGCAGAGCGGCGTCCAGGAGCTGACCTGGGTCGTGCCCGCGGACATCACCGGCCTCAAGTTCGGCTGCACGGTGCCCGGCCACTACGCCCTCATGCAGGGCACCTTCTCGGTGAGTGCGGCCGCGGAGCCCGTGGCGCCCGCGGAGCCCGTGGCGTCGGTGGCGCCCGCCGGTGAGTCGGCCGCCCCGGCCGAGCCCGTGGCACCCGGCGGCGAGGCCCGCGTCATCGACCTGGTGGCCACCGGGGCCCTGCAGTTCACCGACCCGGCCGGCAGCCAGGTGCGCGACATCCCCGTCACGCCCGGCGAGACGATCACCTTCCGCGATCGACAACACGGCCGGCTTCGACCACAACTTCTACATCGGCACCGACGATCAGCTCATCGTGCCTGCCGCCACGACCGACGTGGGCATCCCCACCTGGCAGAGCGGCGTCCAGGAGCTGACCTGGGTCGTGCCCGCGGACATCACCGGCCTCAAGTTCGGCTGCACGGTGCCCGGCCACTACGCCCTCATGCAGGGCACCTTCTCGGTGGGTGCGCCCGCGGAGCCCGTGGCGCCCGCGGAGCCCGTGGCGTCGGAGGCGCCCGCCGGTGAGTCGGCCGCCCCGGCCGAGCCCGTGGCACCCGGCGGCGAGGCCCGCGTCATCGACCTGGTGGCCACCGGGGCCCTGCAGTTCACCGACCCGGCCGGCAGCCAGGTGCGCGACATCCCCGTCACGCCCGGCGAGACGATCACCTTCCGCGATCGACAACACGGCCGGCTTCGACCACAACTTCTACATCGGCACCGACGATCAGCTCATCGTGCCTGCCGGCACGACCGACGTGGGCATCCCCACCTGGCAGAGCGGCGTCCAGGAGCTGACCTGGGTCGTGCCCGCGGACATCACCGGCCTCAAGTTCGGCTGCACGGTGCCCGGCCACTACGCCCTCATGCAGGGCACCTTCTCGGTGGGTGCCTGAGGTCCAGGCACGCTGACCGCCTGGCGCGGTCATCTCGCTGACATCGAACGCCCCGGCGGCCCTGAGCCTCCGGGGCGTCGTCGTGGCTGGCTCCGCCGGACCGGGTGAGTCGAGGGCGATCAGCCGGTGCTCACGGCGTTCGTCACGCTTGCCTTCGGCCAGGCTTCGACCGCGACATGGTCAAGGAATCGCGCCAGGTCCGGGAAGGTCATGGCCGCCCCGGCGGCCCGCAGGTCGGCCTCGCTGGTGGCGCCTGAGGCGATCCCAACGGCCGTCATGCCCGCCGCCACCGCGGCCAGCATGTCCCACCGCGAGTCACCCACGTACCACGCTGCCTCCGGTGCGACGTCCAGCTGGTGGGCGCCCTTGAGGAGCAGGTCCGGGGCCGGCTTGGCGTGCTCGACGTCGCTGCCGTCGATGACGAGCGGACGGTGTGCCAGGCCCAGCGAGCCCACGGAGGCCACGGCCTCCTCCGGGCGACTGGAGGTCGCGATGGCCCAGGGGACCCCGATGGTGTCAAGGTGCGCCAGCGTGGCGGCGGCGCCGGTCAGAGGCCGCGGCGCCTGGTTGAGCTCGGCGAAGCGCTCACCCGCCAGCCGCTCGATGTCGGCGTCGCCGCCGGGGGCCAGGGCCACGCCGGTGTGCTCCGCACCCATGCGCGCCAGCAGCTTGCCGTCCGTGCCGATGAGCGGCGCCAGGTAGGCGCGGTCGACGTGGATGCCGAAGTCTGCGAACACCTCGAGCCAGGATTCGACACGGGTACCGACGGTGTCCACCAGGGTCCCGTCGAGGTCGAAGAGGATGGCCTGTGCACGGGCCGGGGCGTGAGGGGTCGTCATGTCGGTCTCCATGGGCATGGCCGATAGCCTACCGGGCTGCGGCCGTCCCCGCCAACAGCGCCTCCAGTGCGGCCGGGTCGGTGACAGGCTGCCGGCAGGCAAAGTCGTGACAGAGGTACGCGGTGGCTCGGCCGTCCAGTCGGACGCGTCCGTGCAGGAGGGGCACGGCGGAGGCCTGCGGTGTCGGTGCCGCGGCAACCACGAGGCCGGGTCGGTAGGCGCCGCGGACCACGGACAGCAGCGCCTTCGTGTCCGGGGCATCGAGGTCGCCCACGATGGCGATCTCGTCGATGGGCGCCTGTGCGAGTTGGAAGGCGAGGAGCCACTGGCCGAAGCCGGTGGGGTGCTCCGTGGCGATGGCCGCCATGGGGGCCAGGGCGCTCTCTGCCGCGCTTCGGTAGCGGCCATCTCCGGTGAGTGCGGCCAGGCGCAGGAGCATGGTCGTGGCCGAGGCGCCTCCGGATGGCAGCGCGTTGTCCTGCAGGCTTCGCGGTCGCGCCACCAGCGGTTCCGCGTCGTCGGCGGTGTCGCAGAAGCCGCCATCCTCGGCACGGAAGTGGTCCAGCACCAGGTCCGCCAGCTCGCGGGCGGCCACGAAGAAGCGCTCCTCGAAGGTGGCCTCGTAGAGCGCCAGCAGGCCCTCGGCCAAGTGGGCGTGGTCCTCGAGGACAGCCGCGTGCCGGGCGCGGCCATCCTTCCAGGACCGCCGCAGCCGGCCGTCCGGCGGGCGCAGCTCGCGCAGCAGGAAGTCGGCCGCCTCCATGGCCATCTCGAGGAAGGGCGGCTCACCCAGGGCCCGACCGGCATCGGCCAGGGCTGCGACCGCGAGTCCGTTCCAGGAGGTCAGCACCTTGTCGTCGCGGGCCGGCTGGGGGCGCTGGTCGCGACGGCGCAGCAATCCCACCCGCGACTGCGTCAATGCTTCGCGGATCTCGTCACGCGGCCGCTCGTGGAGCACGGCCAGCGAGGTGTCGTCGCGCACACGCCGCAGGATCGTGCGCCCTTCCCAGTTGCCGGTCGGGCTGACGTCATAGGCGGCTTCGAAGAGCGCGGCGTCCTCGCCGAGGACCTCGCGGACCTGGGCAGCCTGCCAGGTGTAGGTGAGGCCCTCCACGCCGTCCGTGTCGGCATCCAGGCTGGCGGCGAAGGCGCCGCCAGGCGGGTGGCGCAACTCGTGGGCCATGAAGTCGAGCGTCTCGCGGGCCACGTAGGCATAGCGCTCATCGCCCGTCACCTCGAAGGCGTGACTGTAGACGCGTGCCAGCTGGGCGTTGTCGTAGAGCATCTTCTCGAAGTGCGGTGCGAGCCACTGGGCATCGGTCGAGTACCGCGCGAAGCCGCCCCCGAGGTGGTCGTAGATGCCGCCGTCGGCCATGGCGTCGAGCGTGCGAAGGGCCATGACGCGGGGCTCAGGTGCTCCCGTCCGGAGGTGCTCGCGGAGCAGGAACTCGATCACCATCGGCTGGGGGAACTTGGGGGCGCTGCCCCATCCGCCGTGCTGGGCGTCGAAGCTTGACTGCAGGGCACGCACGGCCGAGACAAGCCGCTCTGATAGGCCCACCCGGGGTCGCTCGAGCGGGCCGGGCTCCGACGGCTCGGTCGTCGTACCGCGCTCGCTCGCCAAGGCCTCGAGCAGGCGGGACGGGAGGTCCTGCTCAGTGCGGATGTGCATCGCCATGCCGGTCGCCGCCTCCTCCACGTCTGCGCGACGCTCCGACCAGGCTTGGCTGATGGCCGAGAGGACCTGCCTGAAGGAGGGCATACCATGGCGAGGCTGGTCGGGAAAGTAGGTGCCGCCGTAGAAGGGTCGGCCGTCCGGCGTGAGGAAGACGCTCATGGGCCAGCCGCCCTGCCCGGTCAGTGCCTGGACGGCGTCCATGTAGACGGCGTCGAGGTCCGGGCGCTCCTCGCGGTCGACCTTGATGGCCACGAACCAGTCGTTGAGGGCTGCAGCCGTCTCCTCATCCTCGAACGACTCTCGCTCCATGACGTGGCACCAGTGGCAGGCCGCGTAGCCGATCGAGAGGAAGATCGGGCGGTCCAGTTCGGTGGCCCGGGCGAGTGCCTCCTCGCCCCAGGGGTACCAGTCGACGGGGTTGTGGGCGTGCTGCAGCAGGTACGGGCTCGTCTCGCCGGCCAGCCGGTTCGTGGGACGCGCCGGGGTGGCAGGTTCGGGGGAGCGGCGCGGTTGCGCGGCGGGTTCGCGGGGCGACTCGGGTCGCTCAGGGGAGGGCATGTCCGCTGCCATGGTACGTGGCCGGGCCCGTCAACCCCATCGCACCAGCCTCCGCCGACCGCTGCCCGCGAGCCCATCCCGAGGTGACTGGACGGAACAGGCAGTGCGGACGTGCCTGATCGCTTCATGCGGATGGTGACTGAGGCATGCGCTCGACAGCTGATCAAGTCACGCGGTGCATGGAACGGCCGGCCAACGGCGAGGTACGACCTGTCCGAAGACCAGCGAGGCCCGCAGCCCACTCTGGACTGCCCGTTCAGTCACCAGTGCATGACGGCCACGTTGGCCCAGCCGGCCCGCGTCGCTCACCGTTCAGAGGATGACGAGCCCGTTGGGCCGGGAGGCGACCGCGGCGCAGTGCCGGGCCAGCACGTCGATACCGGCGGAGGCCACGTGACCGTGCTCGATGCGGCTGATCATCGACTGGTTCAGGCCTGCCACCCGACCGACGTGATCCTGGCTCACGCCGGCGGCCAGCCGGGCCTCACGCAGCTCGGTCGCGAGATCGTGCATGAGGGTCCGTGCTCGCTGTCGTCCACGTTCCCTGGCACGCTCCGCCGCTGGCATGCGTAGAGTCTGGGCATGACTCCTTCTCTCGTGCTGCCGCGGGGCTTCACCGGCACCGACGTCGCGCTTCGCTGCGACTTCGTCGGGGCTTCGCGCTGACGTGGACGGCCACCAGATGGACGTGGAAGATGACGACATGGACGCCGGACCGCTCCGTCTCGCTGTCGTCGTCCTGGCGGCAGGCGCTGGCTCCCGGTTCTCCTCGCAGCCCGGCGCCAAGATGCTGGCTGAACTCTCTGGACAACCCTTGCTGGAGCACGTTCTGGCCGCGGTGCGGGCCTTCGGCCCGTCGGCCACGGTCGTCGTGCTCGGCCGCCGCGCTGCCGACATCGAGCGGTGCATCCACTGGCACGCTGAGCTGCGTGTCATCAACCGGACCCCGGAGCGCGGCCTCGCTTCGTCACTCCAGGCAGGGTTCCGCGCCCTCGCCCGTCTGCCAGCCGTCCCTGATGGCGCCTTCATCGTCCTCGGTGACCAGCCGCGCCTGCGCCCGGCGGTGATGCGGACCCTGGCAGGTGCAGCCGAGGCTGAGGGTTCCGACGGCCGGCCGCTGCTCGTGCCCCGCTACTCTGACGACCCGGGACCGCGGAACCCGGTGCTGCTCATGCGATCTGCCTGGGGCTGGCTGGACGAGCTCTCAGGGGACCAGGGCCTGTCTTCGCTGATGGCGTCGCGACGAGACGCGCTCTGCGAGGTCCTGGTTGATGGATCCATGCCCGACGTGGACGATCCGGCCGATCTGGCGCGCCTGCGAGCGAATGGCCTGTCCGCAACGGAGTCGCGAGCCTGAACCTCCGGGTGCGTCCGACGCGTCAGCGAGCGGCGCAAGACGACCCGGTCACGGGTGGGGCCATGTCCCCAGGGGCATCAGAAATGCCCGTAGTCGACTGGATCGAGTGAGGGCCATGCCTGCCCCCGCTGCCACGGCCTGCCCTCAGCCGCCCGGCCCATCACCGACGACCTACCAGCCACCCTCCTCGCGGAGCAGGCGATGCAGCACCCGCCCGCTGACGGAGCGCCGATAGACCGCCGTCGAACGCACGTCGTCGATGGGTGAGATCTCCTCGGCCAGGGCCGCGGCCGCCTCGTCCGCGACGGCCTCGCGCGGGGCCGAACCCTCCAGCACCGCTTCCGTGCGTCGAGCCCGGATCGGCGTCGGCGCGACCGAGCCGAGGGCCAGCCGAACCTCAGTCCAGGTCGGCCCGTCGTCCCGGTAGCTCAGGGCCATGACGACCTTGGAGATGGCCTGCGCGACCCGCCCGCCGACCTTGCGGAAGCGCGTCCGGCGGCCGCGCTCGACGGGGAAGCGCACGCGCAGCAGCAGCTCATCCGGCCGCAGCGCCGTCTGTCGGTAGCCGGTCCAGAACTCGCGTGCCGGGATGGATCGCACCCCGCCCACAGAGCCCACGTCGAAGGTGGCGTCGACGGCCAGCAAGACGGGCAGCGAGTCACCGGCCGGCGAGGCGTTGCAGATGTTGCCGCCGATCGTGCCGCGGTTCTGGATCTGGACTGCGCCGATGCTGGCGGCGGCCTCCGAGAGCGCTGGCAGCCGCGCCCGGATGACCGGGGAGTGACGCAGCTCGGTCCAGGTCGAGAGGGCGCCGATGGAGACGTCATAGCCGTCATAGCCGACGCCCCGCAGCTCATCCAGGCGCCACAGGTCCAGCACCGCGGCCGGCGGCTCGACGACATCCGCCTCCAGCTGGACCATGAGGTCCGTGCCGCCGGCCAGGGGTCGATAGCCGCCGGCGGACATGAGCTCGAGGGCGTCGGCCAGGTTGCCCGGCCTGACGACCGGCGGTTCGACGCTCATGCCGGGCCACGCATCTCGTCGATGATGTCGTCGACCGACCTCGGGAGTGCCAGGCGTCCGCCCTGCCCCAGGGCGGCCATCTCGATGGCCTCGATGATCTTCGTGTAGCCCGTGCAGCGACAGAGATTGCCGGCGATGGCGGTGCGGATGTCCGCCTCATCGGGCCCGCCACCGGCATCCAGGTAGGCCTGCGCGGCCATGAGCATGCCCGGTGTGCAGATGCCGCACTGTGCGCCGCCAGCCTCCAGGAAGGCCTGCTGCAGGGGGTTCAGGGTCGCTGCCTGAGCATCGCTGAGACCTTCGACGGTGCGGACCGCCGCGCCGTCCACCTGGCAGACAGGCACCAGGCAGCTGTCCACCACCAGGCCGTCCACGATGACCGAGCAGGCGCCGCACTCGCCCTCCCCGCAGCCCTCCTTGGTCCCGGTGAGGCCAAGGTCCTCGCGCAGGACGTCCAGCAGGCGGCGCATGCCCGGCACGGCGACCTCACGCGGCTCCCCGTTGACGCTGAAGCGGTACACCTCACCGTTGCCGGCAGGCGCTCGGACGGCCGTCACGCGCTGCCCTCCGGTTCCCGTTCCAGCGACGCCAGCGTCTCCAGCACGCGCTCCGGGGTCGCCGGCAGTTGCGTGATCCAACCGCCCACGGCGTCGTGGATGGCGTCGATGATGGCCGGCGCGACGACGTCCATGGGCAACTCGCCGACCCCCTTGGCGCCGTGCGGCTCGCCGCTGAAGGGCTTCTCCACCAGGATGGCGGTGATGGTCGGGGCGTCCATCGACGTCGGGATGAGGTACGTGGAGAGGCGGTCATTCAGGTAGCGGCCCTGGTCCAGCTTCATCTCCTCGATCGTGGCGTAGCCGACGGCCTGCAGCGTGCCGCCCTCGACCTGGCCCTCCGCAAGGATGGGGTGGATGACGCGGCCGACGTCGTCCGCCGAGACGACGCTGCGGACGTGGACCTGGCCGCTGTCGAGGTCCACATCCACGCGAGCCACGGCGCAGGCCCAGCCGAACGCCGGGTACGCATCGCCCTGGTAGGTGACGTCGTCGAAGTCGACATCGGCGTAGGGCTCGAACTGCTGGTCGATGCGGGTCGCGCCGTTCGCCCGCGCGTCCTGGCGGTAGCTCGCCGCGAATGGCGCGCCGCTGCGGGCCTCCACGGTGGCACGCAGCCGCTGTGCGGCGCGGATGACAAGGCCGCCCACGATCATGGCCGTGCGCGAGGCCACCGTCGGTCCGCTGTCCGGCACGATCGAGGTGTCCACGGGTGCCATCTGCACCTCGCCCGGGTCGATGCCCAGGGCCTCCGCGGCCAGCATCGGGAAGATGGTCTTGGTGCCCTGGCCGATCTCCGTGTTGGCGATGAGGACGCGGATGACGCCGTCATCGCCCAGCTCCACGCCGGCCACGCTGGCGAGGCGCACTTCGCCGCGACCGGTGAAGCCGGCACCGTGCCAGGCCAGGGCGATCCCGATGCCTGGCGCCGCGTGGATGCGCGTCGAGCGCACGCCCCGACCCGCCTCTGCCGCCTGGGCCCAGCGGACCGCCCGCGTCTGCTGGCTGAGCTCGTAGACACGCTCGTACTCAGCCGCTTCCACGGCGCGTTCCAGGACCTCCGCGGCACCGACCAATTCGCGGAGCACCTGCCCGGTGGGCGTGACCCCGCCCTCACGGTACAGCCAGCGCTCACGCAGCGTGGCTGGCGAGATGCCCAGCTGGTCCGCGACGCGTGCCACCTGGAGCTCAGCGGCGAACTCCACCTGCGGCGCACCGAAGCCCCGGAAGGCGCCGTTGGGCGGGGTGTTGGTGGCCATGGCCCGGCCTCGGATGCGAACGTTGGGGCACTCGTAGGGACCGCCGGCGTGGAGCACGCCGCGCGAGAGCACCACCGGCGTCAGGGTGCAGTAGGCGCCGCCATCCATGACGACCTCGATGTCCTGGGCGACGAGGCGGCCGTCCGCATCCACGCCCGTGCGGTGCCGGACGATGGCGGGGTGTCGCTTGGTGGTGGCCGAGATGTCCTCATGGCGGTCGTAGATCATGCGCACGGGTCTGCCGACCCTCTGGGCCAGCAGGGCAGCGTGGATGGCGAGGATGGAGGGGTACTCCTCCTTGCCCCCGAAGCCACCGCCAGTCTCTGCCTGCGTGATGACAGCTTGCGTGTCACTCAGGGCCAGCGCGCGCTTGAGCGCCTCGTGCACGTAGTAGGGGCACTGCATGGAGCCCGTGATGGTGATGCCGCCATCCGGTCGGGGCTCCGCGATCATGGCCTGGTTCTCGATGTAGAGCTGCTCCTGGTGCCCGACGCGGTACTCGCCCTCGACCACGAGCGTGGCCGCCGCGAAGCCGCTCTCCAGGTCCCCGCGGCTGATCTCGTAGGCGGCGAACTGCTGGCTGGAGGCGAGTGGGTCGAGCACCGGCTCCAGCGGTTCCGTGCGCAGACGGATGCGTCGCCTCGCCGCGCGGAGCGTGGCCTTGTCCGGCGCAGCCACGAGGGCCACCGGCTCCGCGTGGTGGCGGATGACCCCCGCCGCCAGGGCCGGCATGTCCTCCTTGAGGGAACTCACGATGTTGTCGCCGGGGATGTCGTCGGCGGTCATGACGACGACGGTCGACCAGTCGAAGTCCGGATCGAGCTCGAGGCCGACCAGGCGCGCATGCGCCTCCGTCGAGCGGATCGTGGCGCCGTACCAGGCGCCGGGGAACACGAGGTCGTCCGTGTAGAGCGCCTTGCCGGTCAGCTTGTCCGGGCCCTCGCGCCGAAGGGGCGCCGGGCGTGCGCGGCCGAGGGTCGGCACGGGCGCCTGCCCGGGCACGGCGACCGGAAGCATCACCGGAGTGTCGGCGGCGGCCCTCTGCTGCCCCAAGGTGTCGCTCACGTTCCCGGCTCCCGCATGCCGCCATTCTGCAGTCTCCGGGAGCTCCGTGTCGCCGTTGGCAAACGATGGCCTGCTCGGCGGCCGGCCGGGTCAGGCGGCCCGTCGCTGTTCAACATACTTTGATGCTATGTATCAAGCCGAGTTGACAAGCAATGACAGGCGGGCATACCATCCAGCTCGACATGACATCAGCATTCTTCGTCACCCTTCGGGAAGGCCTGGAGGCCGCGCTCATCGTCGGCATCATCGTGGCCTACCTGGTGAAGGTAGGGCGTCGTGATGCCATCCGCCTGGTGGCCTACGGGGTGGCCGCTGCCGTGGCCGTCTCGGTGGCTGTCGGTGTCGTGGTCTTCGCGACCGTCGGCGAACTGCCGGAGGTGGCGCAGGAGACCTTCGAGGGCATCGCCGCCGTGCTGGCGGTCGTGGTCCTGACCTGGATGCTCTTCTGGATGCGCCGCCAGGGCCGGGCGATGCAGGGTGAGCTGGAGACCAGCGTGGCGGCCGCGCTCGATCGCGGATCCACGCTTGCGCTGGCCGGCCTGGCCTTCGTGGCCGTCGTCCGGGAGGGCCTGGAGACGGTCCTCTTCATGCTCGCCATCGTGGGCTCGTCGGAGGACGTCGTGGCCACCATGCTGGGCGCCACCCTCGGCCTCGTGACGGCGGTCGCCATCGGCTACGCCATCTTCGCCATGGGCGTGCGCGTCAACCTGCGCCAGTTCTTCACCGCCACGGGCATCCTGCTCATCTTCGTGGCCGCCGGCCTGCTGGCCCACGCCGTCCACGCCTTCACGGAAGCCGGCTGGCTGCCTGAGACCGCGGTGGCCTTCGACCTGTCCGGCGTCCTCGACCGCGACGGGCTCATCGGCTCCATGCTGGCGGGTCTCTTCGGCTACCGACCGGCACCGACCTGGTCGGAGCTGATCGCCTACTTCGCCTACCTCATCCCGGTCCTGGTCATCTTCCTGGCCCCGGCCCGGACCCCGGCGCGCATCGCCGTCGCCAGCGAGTAGTGGCACTCGCCCCACGCGGGGCCATCGCGACTGGGTAGGATTGTGCCCATGTACGAACTGTGGCTGTTCCTGCACGTCCTCGGCGCCATCGCGGCCTTCGGCTTCGGCTTCTACGCCCCGATCTTCGGGTCGGCCGCGGCCAGCGAACCCCAGCACGGCAACTGGTACATGCGCGCTTCGAAGCGCGTCTCCAACGGGGTGCTCGTTCCGGTCGCCATCTCGATGGCCATCACCGGCACGCTGCTGGTGACCAGCACGGGGGGCATGCGCCGCTTCGAGGAGCTCTGGCTGACGATCTCTGTCGTTCTCTACGTCGTCGCCCTGGGCATCGTCTTCCTCGCCCAACGGCCGGCCCTCGCCAAGGTCATCGAGCTGACCTCCGGCCCGCCCGCGCCTGCAGGCCCGCCAGCCGAGGTCCCCGCCCTGCTGCGCAGGTTGCGGCTGCTGGGCTACGTGCTGCTGCTCCTGGTCATCGCCATCGTCGCGCTGATGGTCTGGAAGCCGGTCCTCTAGACGCCGGTCCCCAGGGCGCCCTCCTGCCGGCTGGTTCGCGCATCCTCGAGCAGCAGGGCGGACAGGCGCAGGTAGCGCTGGTAGACGGCTTCGTAGCGGGCGGAGCGCTCCGGGTCGGGGTCCGTCGTGCGAAGCGGTGGGCGGGCGGCCTCACTGGCCTCCGCGAAGCTGCCGTACACGCCGGTCCCGATGCCGCCCAGCAGTGCGGCGCCGACGCCGCTCCGCTCGGGCGCGTCGACGTAGGCCAGGGGGGTCGCGAAGACGTCGGCCAGGATGCCGCGCCACAGCGGGCTGGCCAGGCCATTGCCCGTGGCCAGCCACGTCTCGCAATGGCCGCCGGCATCGATGACCGCGTCCCGTGTCGCCCGCAGCGAGCAGGCCACGCCCTCCAGCACGGCGCGCGCCAGGTGGGCGCGGCGGTGGTGAAGGGTCAGGCCCAGGAAGGCGGCGGTGGCCTCGGGATCCATGATCGGAGACCGTTCGCCGACGAGGTAAGGCAGGAAGATGAGGCCGTCAGCACCCGCGGGGATGTCGCGGGCGATGCGGTCGAGGTGCGCGTAGGGGTCCTCCGCCTGCAAGCGCAGTCGGTCGCGAAGCCAGCGCAGCGAAAGCCCGGCGGAGAGCGTCGCGCCGAGTTGGTACCAGCGCCCCGGCACGGCGTGGCAGAAGGTGTGGATGCGTCCGGCATCGTCGGCGAGGGGCTGGTCGGTCGCGACCACGATCTGCCCACCCGTGCCCAGCATCACTGAGCCGTTGCCCGGGTCGAGGAGCCCGTTGGCCACCGCCTGGGCCGGCTGGTCGGCGCTGCCCGCTACGACCGGAACGCCGGGCTTGAGGCCCAACTCCGTGGCCGCCGCGCGAGTCAGCCGGCCGGCCACCGCGCTCGACTCGAGCAGGGGCGGCAGGAGCCGCTGAGGCACGCCCAGGCTGGCGCAGAGCTCGGACGACCAGGTCCGAGCCGCGATGTCGAAGAGTGCCGTGCCCGAGGCGTCGCTGATGTCCGAGGCGACCTCGCCGGTGAGGCGCAGTCGAAGGTAGTCCTTGGGCATGACGGCCACGGCGGCGGCATCCAGCCGAGCTGGGTCGTGGCGCTGCAGCCAGACCATCGTGGGGGCCATGAAGCCGGCCGCGGGGCGCGTCCCGGCGATCGAGAGGAAAGTGGCGACCCCGACCTGCGCCTCGAGTTCCGGGATCAGGCTCGCCGCACGCTGGTCGGCCCAGGTGATGGCGTGGCCCACCGGCCTCTGCTTGGCGTCGAGCAGCGCGAAGCCGTGCATGTGACCGTCAAGGCCGATGGCGTCCACCTCGTGGATGCGCGCCTGGTGCAGGGCGGCACGCACCGCCATCACCGTGTTCGACCACCAGGCGGCGGGGTCCTGCTCGGCGCGATTGGGCTCCGGCACCTCCATCGGGATCTCTCGCGCGCCGACCCCGAGGAGCTTCCCTGTCTCGTCGATGACGACCGCCTTGACCGAGGAGGTGCCAAGGTCGATGCCCAGCAGCGTGCTCATGCGCTGCATGCTAGCCGCTGCTACGCGGTCAGGGGCAGCCGATCCCCACGCACCCAGGCCGCGCGCACCATGCCCGAGCGCTCGCGGAAGATCAGGCGGCTCACGATCTCTTCGAGGTCCGCGCAGTCGTCCGCACCGGGCGGCCGTCCGGCCTCCACGTCGACGGCGATGAGGTCGGCCTCCTTGCCAGCCTCCAGCGAGCCGATGACGTCCCCGAGCCCCAGGGCCTCCGCGCCCCCCAGCGTGCCCAGGCGCAGCCAATCGAGCGGGCGGGGCGGGGGAGGGCCGTCCGGGTCAAGGGTGTGGCGCGAATTCTGCTGGTAGAACCCGTCGCGCATCTGCGTGATGACCGACAGCTCCGGCGCGCCGGCCACGTCGCTGCCGAGGCCCACGCGGATGCCCGCGGCCCGATAGCGCGCCAGGGGCATGACACCGCTGCTGATGAACATGTTGCTGACCGGGCAGTGCGCGACGGCCGAGTCCGGTCTCCACGACCCGGGCCACCTCGCGGTCGGAAAGGTGGATGGCGTGCGCCAGGAGCGCTCGTGGGCCGAGGGCGCCGGCGCGGTCGTAGACGTCCAGGTAGTCGAGAGCCTCGGGGAAGAGCCCGGCGACGGTGGCGATCTCGTGGCGGTCCTCGGACACGTGGGTCTGCCAGGTGGTGCCGTAGTGGGCGGCCAGGGCGGCCGACTCGCGGAGCAGGTCCGCGCTGCAGGAGACCGCGAAGCGCGGCGTGAAGGCGTAGCGGAGGCGACCGTCGGCGGCGCCGTCCCAGCGCTCGCAGAGCTCGGCCGACTGGCGCAGGCTCGTCTCGAGCCGCTGCTCGGGGGCGAGTCGGTCGTCGTAGCTGGCGCGATCCATCATGACCTTGCCGAGGATGGCGCGGATGCCGTGGGTCTCGGCGGCCGCGAAGCAGGCGTCCAGGCTGTCCGCCCAGATGGCGCCGTAGCCGGCGAACGTGGTCGTGCCCGCGGCTGCCATGGCCCGGTAGACCTGTGGGGCTTGGCGCGCCGCCATGGCGGCGTCGAAGTCGCGCTCCAGCGGGAAGATGTAGCGCTCCAGCCAGGCCAGCAGGTCCAGGCCGGCACCCAGGCCAGCTGCCGGCACCTGCGGGAGGTGCACATGGGTGTCGACGAGCCCGGGCATGACCACGAGCGGGCGGAGGTCGACGATGGTGGCCTGCGCCTGGCCTGCGGCGCCCGGGGCGCGCTCCGTGGCCGCCGGGGCCCGGTCGGCCACCGCGCCCGCGAAGACGATGCGGCCGGCGACATCGACTTCGATGAGTCCGTCGGGCTCCCAGAGCGTGGTGCCGTCGGCGAGAGGCGAGAGCAGGCGGACGCGCAGCGTGAAGGGCGGTCGATCAGGGAGCGTGACGGGCACGGCGGGGAGCGTAGGGGGACGCCGCCCCGGCGTCAAACGGCTGAGGTGGCGCAACTCTCGGATCGTCACATCAGCCACAGGCTGCGTGTATCACGCGTGAGACAGGCGCTACTCCTCGAGGCCTGTGTCACCGAAGGCATCGCCGACCGCGGCCGACTCCGCGAGAACGGCACCGAGCCAGCGAAAGGTCCACTCCTCGGCGAGCGGCCGGGTCTCCGCGAACACGATGGGGGTCTCCGGATAGCGGACCTGGACGCGGGCCAGCAGGTCCGGCAGGAACCCAGCCGGCGCGTGGGGCAGCTTGAGCAGGGCCGAGTAGCGCTCCTCGACGACGATGGCGCTGCGCGGGAGGGCGGTCAGTTTCGCCAGTTCGAACGCCAGCGACCCGTTGTTCAAGCTGTTGGCGAGGTCCCCGACCGACTTGCGCTCGACCGCACCGACGATCTGTCCAGACGAGTCACGCACGGCGTAGTCGCCCGCACCGAGTGCCTCGCGGGTCGTCTCGACCTGCTGCTTGGCGAAGCGGTACGGGTAGTGCTCGCGGGTATCGACGAGGATGGTCAGCGTGCCGGTCAGGTCGCTGATGCGCCGGCCCGGGATGCGAGCCCCGGGGCGCGCCGTGCCGGCCACCTTGCGGGTCTGCCAGAAGATGCCCTCACGGCCACCGGCGATGCGCGTGAAGACGAACTGCGAGCGTGACTCACGAGCCCGGTCGAGCACGAGGTCGATCGCCACCCCGCGGCGGCGGCACTCGATGACCGCGACGTCCTCGACGATCTCGGCATCCTCAGGCCACGCGTCGACCCGATGGCAATACACCCGACTCGTGCGTGGCCAGGTGTCGCGTGCCTTGAGGATGAGCCCCGTGCCGACCGGCACGTACAGCAGGTACGGCAGCGACGAGTCGGCCTCGGGATTGCGGGCGACCAGGAAGCGCTGGCTCACCCGGGCATGGTGCCACGTGACCAGCGGTCGCGATCGCTCGGCGTGGCGCCGAGCCTACGCCACGCTGCGGAAGGGGTCCAGGATCGACACGCCCAGGCTCGCGACGCGGGTGTCGCGCGTCACGAGCGTCAGCTCGTGCTCGATGGCCGTTGCCGCGAGCAGGCCGTCGACGGTCGAAATGGGGTTCGGAACGCTCAACGTGCCCCAGCGCTCTGCGATGCGAGCGTCGATGGCCAGGATGCGCTCCGCGTACGCCTCGGTCAGCCGGGCCAGCCAGTGGTCCAACACGGAAGCCGAGGCGATATCGCGTCGGCGTACCAACTCGATGCCGCGACGGATCTCGCCGATGACGAGCACGCTGGTGAAGAGGTCCGCGTCTGTGACGTGGCTGAACCAGGCCCGCACGCCGGCATGGCAGCGATCTCCCTTGCGCAGTTCGGACAGTACGTTCGTGTCCAGCAGCCAGGCCATCAGCCGAACTCGCGTGGCAGGTCGCGCGGCATATCGCGGATGGACGCAAAGTCGTCATCTCGGCCGACGTCAGGCATGGCCGCGAGCAGGTCTTTGAACGAGGTCCGGGAGGAGCCCTGGCTCAAGCTTGCACGCAGGATCTCCCGGTGCTCGGCCTCCATCGACCGCCCATGGTGGGCCGCGCGGATCTTCGAGCTCGCGGACGAGCGCGTCATCGACATTCCGGACGATCAACTGGCCCATCGCCTCTCCTCGGTGATGCAGTGATAGCAATGATATCATCCGTGGCCGACCGGGCGTGACAGGGCCGGTCAGGGTCGGTCGAAGACCTCGTGGCCGCCGATGCGACGCCAGCGGATGGCCAGCTCGCCGTCGATCAGGATCCACTCGAAAGTGGCGCGCCCGTCCGGCCCCGCGAAGGACCAGGTCATCTCCCAGACGCCCGGCACGCCCTGGAGGCGCTTGATACGGAGGCCCTTCGGCCAGGGCCTCGACGGATCACGGGCGAATTGCTCGCAAGCCGGCTGGAAGTGGTGTGGACGACCGCTAGGAACGAGCCCTGCTCCACGACGATGATCCTGCCCAGCCGGCAACGAACGCAGGGCGCTGCCTGCGTACTTCAACCGTCGCGGTGCTCCTTGAGGTGCGCGATGAATTCGTCGACGTTCTCGAACGTCGTGACCCGTCCTGCGGCGATGTCCTCGTCCGCTTCGCGCTCCCCGGCCTGCCAGCGCTCGGTCCAGAACCAGGCCTGGTCGGCCGGGATGGGCAGGACCGGCTGCAGCTCGATGTGGCCGTCCTGGTGCTCGATGATCTGCACCTGTGCGCCCGGCTCGTCGAGGTGCATGCGCCTTCGGAGGTCAGCAGGCAGGGCGATGGTTCCGCGGGCCTGCACCGCGACGAAGTAGCTCTTCATGATGGGCAGCAGGATAGCAGCGATACTGTTCTGCGGTTTTACGGTCATCGACCGGCGTCGGGATGCGGCGCTCCGGAGGGCATCGGGCGGTCAGTGCGCGCGCTGCTCCGCCAGCGTGTCAGCCGGGACGGCGATGACAGGGTTGAGTCGCCCATCCAGGAGCACGAAGAGGGGCAGGTCCAGGGCGTTCATGTCCGCCTCCGCGAACTCCTCCAGGATGAGGTTGGCGAGCTCCGGTTCCGCGTCCAGAGGCATGAGCAGCACCAGGTCCCGCATGGGCGCCATGAGCAGGCCGCCGCGGCGCCGAGCACCCGGGTCAGCTCGTCCGGGAGCAGGAGCAGGGACGAGGCCCAGCCCTCACGAGACTGGAAGGCCACGGTGGGAACGCCACAGATGCGCTCATGGATCAGGGCGAACTGGCGCCGCAGGCGGACGCGGACCCGGATGTTGGAGATGGCGCGGCGGAAGGCCTGGTCCGCCGTGACGCCCCAGCGACGACCTGCGCGTGGTTGACGAAGAGCATGGCCGGCCCGATGTCCAGCCCGAGCGTGACCCGGATCCGGGCGGGTACTCCCGCTCGGGCAGGTCATCCGTCCCCGGCGGCAGTGGTCGGCGCCGCGGGAGGGCCGGGCGCAGACGCGAGGCGACCTCCTCCCAGGGTGCTTCCAGGTCCACGGCCTCGATGGCGGCCATGACCTCGTGGACGTCTGCCGTGGTGACCAGGGGGTCGCTCGTGATCGTCATGGCGCCACGATGACGCTGGCCTCTTCGCACCGGCTTATCGGGGACCGTCTCCGGCTTTCGTTGGTCCCCGCCCGCGGTGGATGTTCGGCTTGGCCGACTCGGATCCGCCCGGAGTCGACTGGCGTGGGCAGGGCCATGTCCCGGCCACTCGGCACGACCGCCACACCGGTAGCATCGGACTCGTGACGCTCCAGGACGAGGCCATCATCGCGGAAGGGCACGCGGAGGAACTGATCGACCGCGGCGCCGGAGGAACCGGCCGCGCACCGGGTGCGCAGCCGTGGCTGACCGACGTGCGCCGCTCCTACCTGGACCAGGCGGCCATCGGCTACCTCATCTACATGGTCGGCGCCGTGACGGCCTTCCTGGCCGCGGCGCTGGCCCTGTCCGACGGGCAAGCGGGCCTGCACTCCTCGGCCATGGCCGTGGGCATGATCGCTGCCAGCCTGTTCGGCCATCGCCTTGACGACCGCTTCGGGGTCCGTGCCGTCCACTTCGCCGGGCTCGCCGTCTCGCTGCTGGCGGCCCTGCTCCTGGCCTGGGCGCCGGCCTTCGCTGTGACGCTCGCGGGTGCCGCCGGCGTGGGCTTCGGCTGCGGCCTGCTGCTCGGGCATGTCAACGCGGCCGTCTCGGCCAGTGGCGGGGTGCGCGCCCTCATCCAGCTGACCCGCTCGACCTTCGTCTCGATGCTGCTCTCGGTCACGGTGCCCGTCGTCATCGGCCTGGGCATCGCGGTCGGGGCGGGCTGGCCGCTCGTCGTCGTCCCGGTCTTCCTGCTTGTCGGTATCGCGGCCTGGGCCACCCGCAGCCGTGCCGATCGACCGCCCGGCACGACCACCGTTGGTGGTCGCCTGCCCGACGCCTTCTGGCTGTCCTGGGCGCTCACGGTGCTCGTCGTCTGCCTGGAGTTCGGCATCCTCTTCTGGGCCAGCACGGTGGTGGAGCGCTCGACCGGCGTCTCCCTGGCCGACGCCACGCTGACGATCTCGGTCTACATCGGCGGCATCATCGTGGGCCGCGGACTCCTCTCGACCCATGCGGTCGGACGAAACGACCCGGTCTGGCTCATGCGCGGCGGGCTGCTGCTGACGTTCCTCGGCTCCACGCTGGTGTGGATGTCGCCGAGCTACGAGTCGCGCGGTGGCCATGTTCCTCTGCGGCCTGGGCCTGGGCTGGCTGTACCCCATCGCCGGGTCCGTCACGCTGGCCACGGCGCCGCACCTGCCGGCCTCGCCTCGTCACGCGCTGGTCCTGGCGTCCGGCGTCGCCATCCTCTCGGCGCCCTTCATCCTGGGTGTCGTGGCCGACATCACCGGCGTCGTCACCGCTTGGCTGCTCATCCCGGGGTTCTGCGTGGCCTCCGCGCTCCTGACCGTGCCGGTGGCCCGGGCTCGGGCCTCAAAGGCCCTTTCCGACTGATTCTGGTCTGGTTGGCTGGGCTGGGCCTTGCCGTGTGGCCGACAGGTCAAGCCAGAATGACGCAGCGCAGACCCGGTACGCGGGTGAAGTCGGAGTCGAACGTCACCAGGGTCCCGGCCGTGCCCATCGTGACTGCGGCGATCCACACGTCGTTGGCGGGAACGGGCGTACCCGCACGCCGCAGCACCCAGATCATCAGCTCTCCGTACCGTCGGGCAGTTGCCCTTTTTTTTTTTTTTTTTTTTTTTTTTTTTTTTTTTTTTTTTTTTTTTTTTTTTTTTTTTTTTTTTTTTTTTTTTTTTTTTTTTTTTTTTTTTTTTTTTTTTTTTTTTTTTTTTTTTTTTTTTTTTTTTTTTTCCCCCCCCCCCCCCCCCCCCCCCCCCCCCCCCCCCCCCCCCCCCCCCCCCCCCCCCCCCCCCCCCCCCCCCCCCCCCCCCCCCCCCCCCCCCCCCCCCCCCCCCCCCCCCCCCCCCCCCCCCCCCCCCCCCCCCCCCCCCCCCCCCCCCCCCCCCCCCCCCCCCCCCCCCCCCCCCCCCCCCCCCCCCTCGCATGCGCACGGCCACGCCATCAGCGGTGCCGCGGTTGGACTGGGCTCCTCATGCCCGCACAGTGGCACGAGAATGCAGGTGCTCAGGCAAGCCCAGCCATGGCTGACCCAGCGCGTCTCAGCCTGTTGGTAGGATCTCGAAGGCGGAGGCATGGCGCGGCCGAAGGATGGCGAAATCGCGGCGGTCGAGGGTGTACAGACGGACCACGGCGAGCCGCTCGGCGAGCGCCGCGATGGCCGCATCGACGAACCCGATGCGCGCGTCCGCGTAGCGGGCCATCAGTTCCGCTGCCCGCTGGAGGTCGACCGGCTCCAGGTCTGTGACTGGCCACGGCCCACGGACGATGCGATCGACGACTGTGGCTGCCTTCGTCGCGCCGTGGCGCCGTTCGAGCAGGAATGCCACCTCAGGCAACACCACGATGGGCAGGGCGATGGTGGAACGCTCCAGTGCGAGCGCGGACACGACGCGGGCGTGAGGCTTCCATCGGTCGACGGCCGCGAGGACTGCGCTGGTGTCGATGATGGCTGCCATGGCGTGGAGCGCTCTGCCGCCGTCAGGCGTCGCGAGAGTCGATCGACTCGGCCCAGGACGCGTCCAGGACCTCCTCGTCCCGGGCGGCATATGGGCCGCCAGGCCCCTCGAGCATCCCCACCCAGTCCGGCAACGGCTCAGGCTCCAGGTGCGCCTCCTGTTCCGAGACGTACGACTCCAGCGCCTCGCGAATAAGTGCGAGGTTGGTACCGCCCGATGTCTTGCCAAGTCCGTCAGTCGAGCGTACACGCCTGACTCGACGTTCGTGGTGATGCGCTGCATGCATCGATGGTAGCACATGTGGCGACCGCTGACTGACCAAGCGGTGGACAATCCACCACGTGGTGGCGGAACTCCACCACTCGGGTCCGTGGCGCCCGACTACCCTCGCTCCAAGAGCGTTGTGGAGATTCCCACGACGACGCCGGCCAGCCGGTCGCGGATGTCGCACTCCCAGACCTCGAAGACGCGCCAGCTCGCTTCCTCGAGTTGCCGGCGCTTGCGCGCGTCGCGTTCCCGGTTGAGCTCGAACTTGCAGGCCAAGAACTCCGGGTTCGACTTGGGCAGGTCAGGGTGGCAGCGCGGACAGTGGTGCCAGTAGCAGCCGTGCACGAAGACTGCCACGCGGCGGCCGGGGTAGGAGATGTCCGGCCGACCGGGTTCTCTTCTTCCAGTTCAGCCGATAGCCGGGGTGGCCGGCTTCACGCAGGGCCACGCGTAGCTGCCGCTCTGGCCCGGTGTCCCTGGCGCGATTGGCCTGCATGACCGACCGCACGGCGGGCGACGTAAGGCGACGGGTTGGGCAGCGTGCGGCCGAGGCATGACCACCCCCATCTGGAAGGATGAACCTTCCTCATGTGAGCGGGCGGGTCGGCGGCTTCGATGGTCGGACAGCTTCGGCGGTGCAGATCCTCGAGCGGGCGAAGCGCATGCAGGGTCGCTCGCTTGGAGACCTCGTGTCGGTCGCGGGACTCGATCGCGAGAGCAGCCGACACACGAAAGGCTCCGTGGGAACAGCTGTCGAGGCGTACTTCGGTCTGCCGTCCGACAACGTCGCTGAGCCTGACTTCCGCCCTCCGGGATCGAACTCAAGACGGTTCCGCTCCGACCCCGTGAGAACGAGTTGACGATCAAGGAACGCGTGTACATCACCATGATCGACTACCACTCTCTCGCGCGCGAGGAATGGCCGACGGCCACTATCCGGAAAAAACTGGGCCACGTCCTCTTCGTCTACTACCAGTGGTTTCCCTCGGCTCTGCTCATTGAGCTGGTGGTGACGGATGTCGTCGAATGGCGTCCCGACGACGCGACGATGCGACTCTTCGAAGCAGACTGGCGCGCCGTGCAGCAGCTCGTGATCGCAGGTCGAGCGGAGGACATCAGCGAACGCCTTGGTGTATCGCTAGTGGCAGCCACAAAGGGTTCCGGTGGGCCTCCAAGCCGGACCCAGCCTTACTCTGGTGTTGTAGCAAGCCAACGAGCTTGGGCTCTCAAGCCTGCGTTCCTGAAGGGCGTTCTCGATAGGCATCGCGACCAGTCGCGCCGAGTGTTCGAGGTTACGACTACCCTCGAAGACCGGGCGTTTCGCGTATTGGCGGGTCATGCGGGTCGACGTCTCGCGGACGTGGCGTCGGGCCTCGGCATTGCGACGAGCAATGCGAAGAACCGCGCAGCCCGGATAGTCGAACGGCTTGTTGCACGGCAGGCGCTTGCCTCCCGTGCGGACCTGGCTCATGCGGGTGTCGACCTGCGGGTCGTGCAGGTCGATGACTCCCTAATGCCCTACGAGGCACTGTCGTTCCCGGCGTTCCGGTATCAGGAGCTCATCCGCGAGGATTGGGAGGAGAGCGAGCTTCTGTCGCGGCTCGACCGCTTCATCTTCGTCCCCATCGTCGGAGACCGAGGGCTCAGCGCTGCCGGATCCTGTGTCATCCGGCATCCGGTCCGCTGGGCCCCGACAGAGGACGAGCTTGCGGTGATGTCCCGGGAGTGGACGATGTTTCGTGATGAGATAGAGGCCGGCAAAGCGCTTCGCTTGACCCCGGCTTCGCGAACGCGGTATCTGCATGTCCGCCCGAAGGGCCGAACGGCGCTCGACACGGACCCGGCCCCGCACGTCGGACCGGTCGTGAAGAAGTGCTTCTGGTTCAATCGCGACTTCGTGGCCCACATCCTCAGGGGCGGTGACCAACCCGGCTGGAAGCGCTAGCTCGCGGCCGCCTCCCCCGCATCGGACAATTCCTCGTCCAGCGATCCGCCACCCAGTTCGGTCATCAGCTCACGCCCCACTCGCTCGATCAGGCCCACGATGAGGGCGTTGCCCATCATGAAGGCGCGTCGCCCGTCAGGCATGCCGGTGTCCGTCCAGTCGTCCGGGAAGCCGTTGAGGCGCTCGAGTTCCCGGGGGGTCAGGCGTCGATATCGCCCGTCCTCGACCTGGATGATGTGCTTGAAGCGAGAGGGGGTCCGGCCGCCCTCGCCGGTGAGGATCGTTCGCGAAGGCCAGTCCGTCCGGTCCGGGTAGGGGATGGGGCCCTCCACGTAGAAGTACGGCGTGTTCGACTCCTTGTGGTAGCGCTGCTCTCGCTTGGCACCCTTGAGATACTGCCAGCGCGGCAGTTGGTCGGCCGGGATGAAGTACTCGTCCGGAACCTCGCCGACGGGCTCCAGGATGTCCGCGAGGACCTGCCGTGGGCCATTCCAGATGGGTTCCACGTCGAGTGTCCAGACCTGGCGGTGGGACGTGTAGCCCGCATTGCGGAAGGGCGACTCTCCCTTGGTGGCTCCGAATGCCTCGGAGACCTCGGCGGCATCGCCTTCGATCTTGAACGTCGCTGACGATGAGAGCGTCGGGCCGGCCTCGACGGGCAGGGCGCGTGCCAGCGTCCCGCGGTAGATGACCTCGTTGGGGTCTCGCGGTTGCTCGGGAGCCAGACGACCGACGATGAGGACGCGTCGACGCTTCTGAGGGAAGCCGTAGTCGGCCGCGTTGACGACGCGCCACTCGACCTCATAGCCCAGGTTGGCGAGGGTCGCGAGCATGACGCCGAAGTCCCGGCCTCGCTGGCTGGTCGGGCTCTTTAGGAGCCGGTCGACGTTCTCCAGGAACAGGTAGCGTGGGCGCTTCATGGTCAGCAGGCGGTGGATCTCCCACCAAAGGACGCCCTTCTTGCCGAAGATCCCTGTGGCCTGACTCAGCGTCTTGGCCACAGAGTAATCTTGGCATGGGTAGCCACCCACAAGCAGTTCGTGATCCGGTATCTCCCGTCGGCCAGCCTCGGCATCGTTCATGATCTCGTGGATGTCCCCGCACACGTGTTCGCCGGTCTGGAACCGGGCGACATAGCAGTCGAAGGCATGCTGGGTCGCGGTCGTCGGCTCCCACTGGTTCGCCCACACTACCTGCCAGCCCGACCGTTCCAGCCCGAGGCGAAAGCCTCCGACACCGGCGAAGAGCTCAACGACGCGAGGGGTTGTGGGTGCGGTCAGCCGGGGCATGAGCACATCGTATTCGATCGGCGGTCGGGGATCAAGGGCGGGCAGTTCAGGCAACGTGCCCGCTACAGCGGAATGCCAAGGAAGACCTTTGGCTCTAGGCGAGCCCGATCCTCGACCGAGCCGTCGAGCACGTAGATACGCGGGTCGCGAGCGAACCCATGGACTCGGTACAGGGAGTAGTTGGCTGGGTTCCGGCGCGAGACCTCGATCTCCCATCTGGTGATGTAGAAGGGCGTGCGCGCTCCCAGGTTGGTCGTCTTGACCTCGATCAGCCGGTCCGTGCCGTCTGGTCGGAAGCTTCGGATGTCGTAGCCGGCACCGTCGCCATCTTCCCTGGCCACCCAGCGAACATGGTTGGCGAGGTCGGTGCGGCCCGACCGACCTAGCTCCTCTCGCTCGAGGTCCAGCACCCACTCCTCACCAGCTGTCCCAAGTTGGTGTGACTTGAAGTCGCGCATGGCCGACATCGGGCTCCCCGTGAGGTTCACGGACGTCCGGTCCCGCCGTGAAGCACCGGGTATAGGAACTGGTACGACGACGTCCGCAGTCGCCAGCCGCCCCGGAGCTTGCGGTGCGACGGCGGACTGCTCGAAAGCAACCATCGCCTCACTGATGCGGTGGCCAGTCCCGACTGACGCCAGGACCGCATCCCTGAGGTCGCGCTGGTAGTGGGCAAGCGGCTTGTAGCCGTCGATCCAGTCGAAGCCCTGCTCATCCAGCACGGCACTGATGTTCTGGAACTTGCGCTCGATCGACGGACGCGAGCGTTCGGGCATCAGGGGCTGCAGGTCTCGCACGACATCGCTCTTCACGTACGGCAAGCCCCGAAGCTCGCTGCGCAGCATCTCAAGGTAGGCAGCCACGGCTGCTTCGACCTCGGCGCGGGTCCACGGTCTGCCGCGGCCACCGCCCGGTGCGTCCATTCAGCGCCCCATCCGAGCGTTATCAGCCGTGACCCGGTTTCGACGGGCCTTCAGTGGGGGCGTCGGCGGTGCACTGGCACATGGTCGGAACGCTGGGCGCTGTGCTGTAGATCCTCGAAGTCACGAAAGCGACTTCTCGTGCGTACCGCACGTTCGCCTCGGCATCCAGCCTCAGGGCGGCCTCCAGCCGTGCCTGGTCGGCGTTGGTCCAACGACGATGCTGAGCGGTCATGCTTGCCTCCTCGTCTCGACGATACCAGCCGGAGTCGGCTGCTGGAGGTCGCCCCCCGCCACCTCTACGAAGCGGCACAGAGCATTGGCCAGCTCCATCTGGCGCGGGGTCTTGGCGTCCACGAGCACGAGCGCCGGTGAGGCCACGACCACGGTCAGGCAGCGGGCGCGGGAGGTGGCCACGTTGAGCCGGTTGAGCGAGTAGAGGAACTCCAGGCCGCGCGGCGCATCCTCCGGGCGGGAGGTGGCCATCGAGTAGATGGAGATGGGCGCCTGCTGGCCCTGGAACTTGTCCACCGTGCCGACCGGGACACGCCCGGCCGCCTCACCCAGGGCCTCCAGCGCGGCCCGGATGCGGCGTCGATGCAGGTTGAAGGGCGAGACGATGAGGATGTCCTCCGGTCGCACGGCGCGCGACGTCACCTTCATGGTCCGTCCAGCGTCGCCCCGGACGACAGGAGCCGGCCGACGATCTCCGCCACGGCCTCCGCCTCAGCCGGCGAGTCAGTGTCATCCCGCTCCGCCACGTGGTCGACGGCCAGGAAGCGGACACCGGTGCCATCAAGTGGGCGGGACACCGGAGAGCCCCTGCTTCTCGTTGCCGTCCTGCGGCTCCAGCTTGCCCTCGTAGAAGACCTCCGATGTGTAGGCACAGATGTCCGGATGCAGTCGCCACGTGCGGTCCATGAAGAGTCCCAGGTGGCCGGGCATCGTGGCCTGCTCAGCCAGCAGGTGGGCCAGTGCGCTGCGCCCCGCGCCGGGCGGGTGGGTGCCCTGCGTGGGCTGGTCCAGCTGCTGGGGGTCGCCCAGCAGAACGAGGGAATCCGCCGCGGCTGACACGGCGACCGCGTTGGCCAGCGAGAACTGGCCGGCCTCATCGATGACCAGGACGTCCACGGACCTGACGAGCTTGTCGCTCGCCCACAGCCAGGCCGTGCCGCCCACGACGTCCACCTCGTCCGCAGCCAGCGCCTTCGCGACACGCCCTCCGCTGAGGTCAGCGCCTGCGCGTCCGCACAGGTCGGCACCTTGTCCTCGCCCGGGCTTCTGGCCGAGCCGCGGCAGCCGTCCCGCGAAGCGCGGGTCCTTGCGGGCGGCGTCCATGACGTCATCCAGGACCTTGCCGATGACCTTGTGGCTGTTGGCGGTCACGCCGACCTTCCGGCCCTCCGCCACGAGGTCCAGGATGAGCCGCGCCCCGGTCCAGGTCTTGCCGCTCCCGGGTGGGCCCTGGATGGCCAGGTACGAGCGGTCCAGTCGTGTCACGAGCGCGTGCGCAGCGTCCTCCGCCGACTGGCCGGCGCCGCCGAAGCTCCGAGCCACCGAACGTGCCCCGCGACGTGCGGCGGCCGGCGCGCCAGGAGGTCCCGCGCTGCCCGGAAGGGCCCGTCCTCCGCCAGCCCGTCCGCGGCGATGGCCTGTCCGATGCGCAGGAGGCTCTTCTGCATCTCCGTGGTCCGCACGACGAGCTCCGGAACGAGCGACGTGGGGTGGCCGACGCCCTGCCAGGTCTTCGCGAAGCGCAGGACGATCTCCGCCGCGCAGGTCGTCCACCTCGACGACGCCGAAGGTCTTGCCGCTGACCGGGTCCACGCCACCGTGGTCCCCGATCTCGTGCTCCTGGGGCGGGAAGCGATAGCGATAGGTGCGCCGAGTCTCGTCCTCCGGGCCGATGAGCTCCAGCATGGCCAGCGGCTCTCGCTCCTCACGACGCTCCTCGTCCGTGAGGTCCTCCAGGAGGTGGAAGTAGCGCCAGTAGCCGGGCTTCTCCTCACGCCGGTGCCACTCCAGCAGCTGCGCCAGCAGCCAGCGGCCCTGCTGCGTGGCATCCCAGGCCGCGGGATCGTCCGGCAGGCCAGCCGTCAGCTGTGCCTCCGTGTCACGGACCTGCTCAAGCCACTCCGACAGCTGCTCCGACGCTTCACCGTCCTTGACCACCGGCCGTGGCAGGACCTCCCTGACCTCCCGCTCGAGCTCCAGCGCGCTGCCCCTCCAGCCAGTCGCGCAGCTGCCAGGTGGAGACGACGTCATCGCGGTTGTAGCGCTCGATGCGCTCCAGGGTCTCGTCATCCTGGCCAGCCTCCCCGCCGACCTCCAGCCAGGTCTCGAAGGCCACGATCGACGAGCCGGCGTCCCGCAGGTCCACCTCCCGCTGGTAGCCGTAGAGCGGCTCCAGCTTCTTGATGGAGTAGCTCTCCACGCCGACGCGCAGGCCCTGGCGCACGACGCTGAAGAGGTCCACGAGGATGCCCCCGCGCATGAGCCGGTCCACCTCTTCCTCCCTCGTTCCGTAGCGGCCCATGAGCTGGCCCAGGTGCGATGGCTCATACGAGGCGTAGTGGTAGACGTGCAGCGTGGGGTCGGCATCAAGGCGCTCGATGATGCGATTCGATGGCCTGCTCGAAGGCGCGCTGCTCCGCCGCCGGGGTGACCCGGCCGTCCGTCGTCCCGCGCCCAGAAGGCATGGAACAGCGGGCTCCCCGTCCGGCCCGGTGCGACCCGGTTCCAGGATGCCGAAGAGGTAGTCGACCCCGTCGTCCAGGGCGAAGGGGTCTCCCTCGAGGTCCAGGAAGAGGTCGTTCGGGCTCGGCGCAGGCAGTGCCAGGAGACCCTTGGTCGTGTCCGGCGAGCCATCCTCTGTGCGCAGGATGCGGCAGCCGCTCGTGGACGATGTGACCCGGCGTCCTCGCTCTCCACCTGGAGCCGCGCCTGCTCTCGCACGCGTGCCAGGGCCTCCGGGTTGGTCCGATCCAGGCGCGGGCTCACCGGCAGCGGCAGCACGGCCAGGCTGCGGCGCGTGGGCACGGCACGCTCCTGGAGCTCCGAGCGCGTCCGCCCGGCCATGCCCGCCACGAGCGAGAGGTCGTCATCCCGTGCGCCGGCGATCGTTGCAGACCGGCCACCAGCGGCACACATCGCAGTGCTCCGACGGGGTCCGGGTAGGAGGGCGCCGGCGGCGGGTACCGGACGGGGAGGGGAGCGCTCGACCGTCTCCATGAAGCGCCGCTTCACGGTGCGGTAGTAGGCGGCGTACGTGGCGAAGCGGAAGGGAGCCGACCTCCCGGGCGCTCCCGCCGAGCACGACGTGCATCCACTCCGGGTCTGCACCCTGGATGCGCGCCAGGTGCTCGCTGTAGGAGCAGAGCTGCAGCACGGCCGAAGCCTTCACGCTGCGCGCCAGCTTGGTGTCCGCCACCTCGTACGACCAGGCCAGCGTGGGCGTGGGCGTCTCCACGCGCAGCAGGAAGTCCGCGAAGCCGAGCCAGGTGCCGTCGAAGAAGCAGGCCTGGAAGATGACGTCATCGCCCGCGCTCGATGGCCTCGATCGTCTGCTGCGGCGCGCAGCCGCAGCTTGGTGCCCCTGTCCGCGGTCCACGGCTCATCGCGCGGCTCATCCAGGTCCGTGACCTGCCGGCCCCCGGCGGCGAGGTCCGACTTGTAGCGCTGCTCGTGCTCGTAGCCGCGCTTGCGGATGCGGTCCAGCTCTGGATCCGGCCGCTCCGGCCGGCGGGTCAGCCCGGCCAGGGCGCAGCGCTCCAGGTCCGTGAGGTGCCCGCAGGCCAGGAAGCCGACCAGGTCCGTGGCGGCGTAGACGGGCCGGCCGTCGATGAGTTGCATCTGCGGCGATGCTACGCGGCCGGCGTGCCAGCTCGCGCGGCACGCGGCGCAGTCCTACAGGGCGACGGGTGTCGGCGTGGGCGTCGGCGTGGGTGTCGGCGTGGGGGTCGGGGTCGGAAGGCTCCCCGGGGAGGTGATGTCGATCCGCGCCGTGGCCGTGTCGTTCGCGGCATCGTCGTCCGGGTTGGCCGCCGTGGCCGTGGCCGTGATGTCGAGGTGCGGATCCCACCCGCCTGCGCGGCGCAGCCCCCGGCGATGCTGAAGTCGGTATCGACGTACGCGCCCGGCCAGACGGACTCCACCACCGTGCTCCCGGAGTGGTCGACGCCGCAGATCACGGCGGTCCCCACCTGGGACAGCTGCAGCTCGGACGGTCCGGACCGCTTGCTGCCCAGGTTCCTGACCCGGACCGTGAAGGCGATGGGCGCACCCCCGGCCACGCTCGCCGGGGCGATGATGCTGACCGAGAGGTCCGAGTCCTCGCAACGCACGACGCGATCACCGCCGGCCGATGGATAGCAGCCGTCCAGGCCCTCGCCGCCGTCGAGGAGGTCCCGGCCTGATCCGCCCTTCAGCTCGTCGTTGCCGTTGCCGCCGAAGACGCGATCCTTGCCGCTCCCGGCGTCGATGAGGTCGTTGCCCGTGCCGGCGCAGATGACGTCGTCGCCGCCGCCGCTGAAGATGCGGTCCGAACCGCCCTTGGCCACGATGACGTCATCCTTCGCCGTGCCCTGGATGACCTGGGACTTGTCGGTCCCGACGATGGTCGCCTTGAGGCCGTCACAGCGCGGCTTGGCCGCCATGACCGGGCCGCTGGCGCCAGGGATGGCGAGCAGGGCGGCGACGAGCGCGACGGCGATGATTCGAGCCACTGGCGGGTCCCTCTCGGTTCGTAGGCGCTCCAAGCCTACGGCCGATGCGCGTCCGGCGCCAGCACGGGAGTGACATCCGGCCCCCGCGTGCACGACCAGCCACGCTACAGGGCACCGGCGTCGCGGCGCTACGCTGACCGCGATGCCCCACATCCGCCTCGACGTCAGCGGCCGTATCAGGGCCTGGTCGCGACGTTGGGGCCCACTCCTGCCCGTGCTCGGCGCCGAGCTCATCATCATGATCGGCTTCGGCGCGCTGCTGCCGGTCCTGCCCCTCTTCGTGCAGGAGCAGGGCATCGATGCGGCCCAACTCGGTCTCATCGTGGCGGCCTGGCCGATCGCCAAGCTGATCTCGGAACCCTTCTTCGGCTGGTGGGCGGACCGCCACTCGCGCAAGCCCCAGATGCTCGTCGGCCTGGTCATCTTCGCGGTCGTCAGCCTGCTGCCCATCTTCTTCACGACCTTCGCGGCCCAGTTCGTCCTGCGCTTCCTGGCCGGGGCGGCCATCGGCATGTACGACCCGGCGGCCCGCGGCATGATCGTGGACGCCACGGAGCCGGACGAGCGAGGTGAAGCGTTCGGCTACTACGGCGCCTTCCAGGTCGGCGGCTTCGTCTTCGGCCCGGCCATCGGCGCCCTCGGTGCGGCCATCTTCGGCGGCTATGCCTTCCCCTTCGTCTTCACCTCCGTCCTGGCCATCGTGGCCATGGTCGTGCTGGTCATCACGCTGCCCGCCCATCCACACGTCGTGGAGGCACCGGAGTTCGCCCATCACCCGGACGCCCGACCGACGCCGACCGGGATGCCCTACGCCGGGGCGGAGACGACGGCCATCCCGACCGACACGCCCGACTCGACCGGATCGACCGCGCAGGCGCCCATCTCGGCCCTCTTCAATCGGCCGGTCGTGGCCACGCTCGTGCTGAGCTTCGGCCTGCACCTCTCCTTTGGCGTTTACGAGGTCATCTGGAGTCTCTACCTGGTCGCCCTTGGGGCAACGGTCGCCTGGGTCGGCCTGTCGTTCGTGGTCTTCGGGATCCCGGAGATGATCGCGGCGCCCGTGGCCGGTCGCTGGATCGACCGCAAGGGGCCCGATCCCCTTCGTCATCGCCTGCGGCGTGGCCATCATGCTGGCGGGGACGGGCTACGCCCTGGTCAGCGACCCGTTCTCGGCCACCCTCATCGTGCCGTTCGAGGCCATCGCCACGGCGGCCATGGGCCCGGCGCTCTTCACGATGCTGGCGCGCGGGACGCCACGGGGCCGGGCCTCGACGGCGCAGGGTCTCTACGGTGCCGTTTCCACGCTGGCCATCATCGTGGCCTCGATCGTCGCCGGAGCCCTGTTCGAGCAGAGCATGGACCTGCCCTTCTGGTTCTTCGTGATCGGTGTCGGTGTCTGCCTGGTGGTGGGCCTGCTCATCTACCGCAGCGCGCGCACGCCCGCGCTCGCGGCCGAACCGGGGGCACCGCCGCCCCGTAGCGCCGCCGCCCGCTCGCCCAGGCGACCGGCCGCGGGCCGTGGCCGCCGCCGCGGCCTGCTGGTCGGCCGCCGTGCCGGCCCCGAGCACCTGCGGACCATGACGACTGACCATCCCGAGGACGTCCATTCGGCCTGTTGACAGCCGATGTAAACGTTGTCATGCTCTCACCCAGAGTCAAGGAGGTTCGTACTGATGTCCTGGGTCCTCACGTTGTCATTGGTCATCCTGCTGGCGGCCATCGTCCTCATCGAGTTCCGCGCCATCCGCGAAGGCGACGAGCGTCGTCGCCACGCACCCGGCTATGCGCTGGTGATGGGTGGCCTGGTCATGATCGGCATCGGCATCGCCGCAGCCTTGACGGACGAGGGGCCGATCGCGGTCCTGGTGTCCCTGGCCGGCCTGGTGGCGGTGGCCCTGGCCACCACGCAGCACAAGGCGGTCGTGACCGGCTGACGCGAGGCCCATCAACGCGAATACCGCTCAAGCGGAGCCCGTCCGGCACCTCTTCCGGACGGGCTCACTTCCTGCCCGGGCCCCGGGGGGCCGATGGGAGCGGCTGGGCGCCGCGGGCGTGCATCAGTCCCTGGTGACTGAACGGGAAGGGCTGGTGCCGACCAGCGACCCGTTTCGCCTCTGCCGCGGCCGCATCCATGTCGCTCGTGACTGGAACGACTCGCCGATGGCGTTCCCATGCCCCGGGTGACTGGAAACGGGTCTCCCGCGATCGCTGGAAGCAGGCTGCTGACCCGTTTGCCCTGCTCGTTCAGTCACCACTGCATGAAGGTCGGGCCGGGCTCGATCGTCGGTCCCTTCCACGCTCCTCGACTGCCTCCGCGGCGCATCAGGCAGTCGGCGCCACCTCCCGGCAGACGACCGCCGGTCCCGCGACCTGGGGCAGGGGAGCGCCGCACCGCTGGCACTGCGGGTCGCTGGGGGACGCCTCCGCCGCGAGGGCGCCACAGAGCGCGCAGTGGACGTCGTGGCTGACCACGGTGAACGTGGTCGTGGCGAAGCCGTGGTCGGCCAGGATGGCCGCCGCGTAGAAGGCCACCGAGCCCGCCTCCGCGCGCGTGGCATCGCGGATCTCGATCTCCAGCTGGCCGCCCGTCCTCGTTGCCGGCCAGGCGTGGATGACCTTCTCGATGGCGGCGCCGACCGCGGAGGCCTCATGCATGCCTGTAGCGTGCTCCTCGCACCCCGTCTTTGCCGGGCCCTGTGACCGCGTCCTGGGACCCTGCCGAACGGCACGTCCGGCCCGGGTCGGACAGCCCTACGACCACCCAGCGGACAGGACCACCGTTGCGCCATGACCGATCTCGCCGCGTTGGTCGCGGAGATCGACGCCACGTGGTTCGGCGCCGGCCTGTCAAGAGGCGTCAAGGAACGCCTCGCCAGCTTGGCGCGCACCTACGAGGCTCCCGCGGGGACCCGCCTGCTCAGGGAAGGCGACGACACCGCGGAGCTCAGCGTCCTCGTGCAGGGCCGCGTCGCACTCACCGAGCACGTCGCCGGTCGAGGCTCGGTGACGCTCATGACCGTCGAGCCCGGCGACGTCTTCGGCTGGTCCACGCTCATCGCCCCGTTCAAGGCCACCTCCACCGTGGTCAGCCTGGAGCCGGTGCGGGTCATCGCCTTCGAGGGCACGCTCCTGCGCGAGCGGGTCCATGCCGACTGCGAGCTGGCGGCCGGCATCTACCCGAAGGTGCTCGAGGCCCTCTCCCGGCGCCTCGGCGCGACGCGCCATCAACTGCTCGACCTGTACGGGTCGGAGCAGTCCGAGCCCTGGTAGCAGGCCGCCGGGGGCCGCGCCGTGATCGAGACCACGACACGCGCATGGCTGCCCCGCCAGGGCCTCGACCGCCTCATCGCGCTGCTGCAGGAGGACGGGCGCCGCGTCATCGGCCCGACCGTGCGCGACGGGGCCATCGTCTACGGTGAGGTCGCGTCGAGCGCGGACCTGCCAGCGGGCGTTCACGACGAGCAGGCGCCGGGCCGCTATCGGATCAGCAGCAACGGCGCACCCCCGGCTGACGGGGCCGCTGGCAGCAGACCCGCGACCGGGATGTCCTTCGACTTCGCCTCCTCGCCGACCTCCTGGAAGACCTTCACCTTCCCGTCGAGCGTGCCCATCGCCCGGGCCGCGCGCCACGACGGCCGGATCTCCTACGAGGACGTCACGCACGACGCGCCGCGCCTGGCCTTCCTGGGCGTGCGCGCCTGCGACCTGGCGGCGCTGGCCATCCACGACGAGGTCCTGGCCGGCGGTCCCTACATCGACGAGGACTACGCCGACCGTCGCGGCAAGGCCTTCATCGTGGCGGTCGAGTGCGGCGCACCCAGCGGCACCTGCTTCTGCGTCTCGATGGGCACCGGCCCGGAGGTCCGCAGCGACTTCGACATCGCCCTGACCGAGCTGCCGGAGGGCTACGTGCTGCGGGCCGGCAGCGAGGCCGGCCGCAAGGTCGCCGACCGCCTGGGGCTGGCAGACGCCGACTCGCTCCAGACCTACGCCGCCACCGGCGTCACCGTGGCCGCGCGGGCGGCCATGTCGGCGCAGCTCGGCGTCGCCACGGAGGGTCTCCGGGACCGGCTCATGGCGCAGCTCGAGTCGGAGGGCTGGGACGAGATCGCGGAGACCTGCCTGGCCTGCACGAGCTGCACGATGGTCTGCCCGACCTGCTTCTGCAGCGACGTCCGGCAGACGACCGACCTGACCGGCACGACGAGCGAATCGGAGCGTCGCTGGGCCTCCTGCTTCACGCTCGATTTCGCTCGCGTCGCCCACGGCAACTTCCGGCCCCGCGTCCGCGACCGCTACCGCCAGTGGCTGACCCACAAGTTCGGCACGTGGGTCGACCAGTTCGGGACCTTCGGCTGCGTGGGCTGCGGTCGCTGCATCACGTGGTGCCCGGTCGGGATCGACGTGCGCACGTCGCTGCTCCGCGTGGCGCCTGTCCGGCCGCCCCTGCAGCGCTCGGAGAAGCCGGTGCCCGTGTCAGCCAACCCCGGCCACTACTCGGTCGGCACCATCGCGGAGTCCTGGGCGGAGACCCGCAACGTCCACACCCTGCGTCTCACGGACCTGCCGGAAGCCATCTGCGATGGGCTGCCGGGCCAGTTCGTGATGCTGGACCTGCCGGGCTTCTCCGCCGTGCCCATCTCCATCTCGCGCTACCGGGACGGTGAGGTCTTCCTGACCATCCGCGACGAGGGCGCCAGCACCTCTGCCATCACCTCGCTGCCGCCGGGATCGCAGATCGGGCTGCGCGGGCCGGTCGGCCGGGGCTGGCCGATCGAGGAGGCCTTCGGCCGCGACGTGGTCATCGTGGCCGGCGGCATCGGCCTGCCGCCCCTGCGCCCGCTCATCGACCGCATCCTCGCCAATCGCGGGCACTTCGGGATGGTGCGGCTCTTCTATGGCGCCCGCTCGCCGGCCGACCTGGTCTACACGGAGGAGCTGAAGGCGTGGGCCGCACGGTCGGACATCAGCGTGGGTGTGACCGTGGACCGCGCCAAGGTGGGCACCTGGAGCGGCGCCGTGGGCGTGGTCACCCACCTCTTCGACCGCGAGCCCATCGACGGCAGCCACACCACGGCCTACGTCTGCGGTCCGGAGAAGATGATGTCGGCTACGTCCAACTCGCTGGCCGGCCGCGGCATCCTGCCGGAGCGCATCTTCGTCTCCATGGAGCGGCACATGGAGTGCGGCATCGGGCTCTGCGGCCACTGCCAGATGGGCAGGTCCTTCGTGTGCAAGGACGGGCCCGTCTTCTCGCGGCGTGAGCTCGGCGAGTCGCTGGACCTGGAGGGCGTGTGATGGCCATCCCCAGCGCGGACCGGCAGCTCCGGGTGGGCATCGTCAAGCTCGCCTCGTGCGACGGCTGCCAGCTGGGCTTCCTGGACCTCGGCCCGGCCTTGCTGGACATCGGCCTGCGCTTCAGCATCGTGGAGTTCGGCGAGGCCTCCTCGCGGCGCGCCCCGGAGGGCCCCTTCGACATCCTCTTCGTGGAAGGCTCCGTGAGCACGGACGAGCAGCTGCGCCACGTCCGTCACCTGCGCGACCGCACGGCCCTGCTGGTGACGATCGGCGCCTGCGCCACGAGTGGTGGCATCCAGGCGCTGCGGGCCTGGGCCGGCGATGACGGGGGCCTGGCCGGCGTCATCGGCGCCGTGTATGCCAGCCCGGAGTACGTGGACACGCTGGCCACCGCCACGCCGGTCGCCGACCACGTCGCGGTGGACGCCGAGCTGCGGGGCTGCCCCATCGACACCGGCCAGCTCGTGGAGCTGCTGACCGCCACGGCCGTGGGCCGGCGCCCGCAGCTGCCCAGCGAGGCGGTCTGCGCGCAGTGCAAGCGCGCTGGCCACGTCTGCGTCATGGTCGCGCGCGGCGAACCCTGCCTGGGCCCCATCATCGCGAGCGGCTGCGGCGCTCTCTGCCCAGGCATGGCGCGCGGCTGCTATGGCTGCTTCGGCCCGCGCGAATCGGCCAACGGCGCCAGCCTGGCGGACTGGTATCGCAGCTCCCTGGGCCTCTCCGATGAGACGGTCGCGGCGCGCTTCGCGGGCTTCACGGCCTGGGCGCCGGAACTGCGCGAGGTCATCGATGCGGCCGGTGGGCCGCCGGGCATGCGCAGCGAGCCGTCAGGCATGCGCAGCGAGCGGAGTCCGGCATGAGCTCCACACCTGCCAGCGAGCGGTCGGCCCGGGTCCGCCCGGAACGCACCTTCGCGGTCGACTCGATCTCCCGCGTGGAGGGTGAGGGGCGACTCCGGGTCGTCGTCCGCGGCGACGAGGTGGTGAGCGCGGAGCTCTCCATCTTCGAGGCGCCGCGCTTCTTCGAGCGGCTCGTGGTGGGCCGCCACCCGGACGAGGTCCTGGACATGGTGGCGCGCATCTGCGGCATCTGCCCGGTGGCCTACCAGATGACGGCCGTGGAGGCCTTCGAGCGCCTCTTCGCGGTCGAGCTGGACCCGCAGGTGCGGCAGCTGCGCCGCCTCTTCTACTGGGGCGAGTGGCTGCAGAGTCACGCGCTGCACATCTACCTGCTGCACGCGCCCGACTTCCTGGGCTACGACAGCGCCCTCGACATGGCGCGCGACCATCGCCGCATCGTCGAGCGGGGCTTGGCGCTCAAGCAGGCCGGCGTGGACCTCATGAAGCTCATCGGTGGCCGTGCCGTGCACCCGGTGTCCATGCGCGTCGGCGGCTTCACCCGGGTGCCGGGCCGCGCCCAGGTACGCGCCATGCTGCCCGTCCTGGAGCAGGCCCTGGCCGACGCCCAGGAGACGGTCCGCTGGACGGCCGGCTTCGAGCTGCCCGACTACGAGCGCGATCCCCTCATGCTCTCGATGCACGACCCCGATGGCTACGCCCTCGACACCGGCCAGCTCATCACCACCGAGGGCACGGCCATCGACCCGGGGGCCTGGGACACCGCGTTCACCGAGCACCACGTGGAGCACTCCACGGCGCTGCAGGCCACGGGCATCGACGGCCGGCACCACCTCGTGGGACCCTCGGCGCGGGTCGTCCTGGCCGGCGACGCCCTTCACCCGTTGGCCGCGGAGGCCCTTGAGGCGGTCGGCGGCATGGAGGTCATCCGCCGCAACATGTTCGCCTCGATCACGGCCCGCGGCGTGGAGATGGTCCATGCCATCGCCGAGTCGATGGCCATCATCGAAGGCTGGTCGCCGCCGGCGGACGCGTGGCAGGCCTGGCAGCCCAGGGCCGGCGTGGCCTCATGGTCCACGGAGGCGCCGCGAGGCGTGCTCTTCCACCGCTACGAGGTGGACGAGCCGCGGCCACGTGACGAAGGCGCGGATCGTGCCGCCCACGTCGCAGAACCAGGTCGCCATGGAGGACGACCTGCGCGGCTTCGTGGCCAGCGTCATCGACCTGCCGGAGCTCGAGGCGACGGCGCGGCTGGAGGCCCTCATCCGCTGCTACGACCCCTGCATCAGCTGTGCCACGCACTTCCTGCAGCTCGAGATCGAGCGGGGGTAGGCATCGCCAGCCCTCGACGCATGAGCCGCCGCGTCGTCGTCCTGGCCTGCGGCGATGAGCTGCGCGGCGACGACGGTGTCGCCGCGGTCGCCGTCCGTGCACTCGCGCCGGAAGTCGTGGCGGGCGCGGAGGTGCGCGTCGTGGGCGCCGTGGAGGTCGAGGACCTCGTGGCGCTACCGGCGGACGCCCGGGTCGTCATCGTCGACGCGGTGGTGGGGCCGCCACCCGGGCGACTCGTGGAGATGGCCCTCGCCGACCTGGCCTCGGGCGCTGCCAGGCTGGCGGTCGCCTCCTCGCACCAGCTGCCGCTGGCGGAGGTCGTGGCGCTGGCCGGCCTGCTCCGCGACGCGCCGCTGGAGGGACGCTTCGTGGGCGTCGGCATCGGCTCGGTGGGCGTCGGACGCCCGCTCAGCGCGCCGGTGGTGGCCGCGGTCCCGCGGCTGGCCGACGCCGTCGCACGGGCCATCCAGGCGCTCGACGGGCGTGACACACTGCCGCCATGAGCGAGCGACTGGTCGACGTGCCCGGCGGCCGGCTGGCCGTCCATGACTTCGGGGCGGGCCCCGCCGTCCTCCTGCTCCACGCCGGCATCGTGGACGCGTGGGCCTGGGAGCCGCTCACGCCCTTCCTCCTCGACGCTGACTACCGCGTGGTCGCCTTCGATCGGCGCGGCATGCGGGGACTCGGTCAGCGAGGACGTCGCCTACTCCGACCGCGCCGATGTCGTCGCCGTCCTCGACGCGCTGGGCATCGAGCGCGCCTGCCTGGTCGGCAACTCCGATCGGCGGCATGGTCGCCATCGATACGGCCGTCGAGTTCCCGGACCCGCGTGGCCGCGCTCGTCACCGTCGGTGCCGGCCTGGCGGGCTACTGGGTGGACCCCACGCCGGAGGAGGCCGCGCTCTTCGACGAGCTGGATCGACTCGAGGACGAGCGGCGACCCTGAGGACGTCGCCGACCTCCACGTGCGCCTCTGGGTGGACGGCCCGGGCCAGCCTCCCGACCGCGTGCCCGACCGAGATCCGCGACGTCGTCCGGGAGATGGCCCTGCAGGCTCATCCACGCCCGCGCGCGATCCGGAACGACCACAGGGCCGTCCCGTTCCGCTCGACCCGCCGGCCGGCCGGCAGCTCGGCGCGCCTGACCATGCCGGTGCTCGCCATCGCCGGCGCCCTGGATGTCTCCGACGTCGCCGCCGTCGCCCGGCACCTGGAGGCCGAGGTGCCCACCGCGCGGGCCCTGGTCATGCCCGACGTGGCCCACATGATCGGCCTCGAGGCGCCCGACGCCCTCGCCCGCGCCATCCTCGAGCTCGTGGAGCCGCTGGCCCCCTGGTGAGCCACCCGCGCAAGCCGCGCGACGTCGGCAACGGCCTGGTCTGCGCCTCCTTCGGCCAGGGCGGCGAGTGGCTCAGCCTGGCCACGATCGATCCGGAGGCGGGCTTCGTGGAGCTCACGGGCCTGCCGCTCTTCGACCCCGAGCTGCGCGGTCACGCGGAGGCCGTGCTCCGCTACCACTCGTGGATGCGGCGAGAGGCCCACGCCTTCCTGCGCCTGGAGGCCGGCCGCGCGACCATCACGACGAGGGAGGACGCTCCGCGCGGCACGCGGGCCGTCGTGCAGCGCGTGACCCTCCGGGCGACGCCGCGCGATCGACCGCCCGGCATCCGACTGCGCGTCTCAGGCCGGCTGGCGCGTCCCGCGCTGGTGGACGTGCCCCCCATCGGCCCGTCGCCCGTCGCGGGCGACGCTGGCACCGGGGCCATCGGCCGGGCCGACGCCGTGGTCGGCGCCCCGACCGACGCCACGGTGGCGACCCGGTGGCCGAACCAGCCGCCGCCCGCCGGCGCCAAGTCGCGCGCCAAGGCCCGTGAAGGCACCCTGCGCCTCAGCGGCGATGGCGCTCCGGTGGTCATCCAGGCCTGGCTGCGCCAGGCCGCCGGGCCGAGCCGGGCGTCGGCCGGTCACGGCGCTGCGCAGGATCGCGCGGACAGGCGGCTGGCGTGGACCGTGCTCCGGCGCCGCATGCCCACCGCGGAGGCCTGGGTCGAGTGGCCGGCCGCTGCTGACGAGGTCCACCTGGACATCGCCTGCGGCTTCGACCAGCCGCCGGTCCAGGCACCCGAGTGGCTGCCACCGGGTGGTCAGGCGGTCGAGTCCCCCCGCCGGCGCGCGCGAGGCGCCCGCAGAGCGACGTCCGCTGCGCATCCCCAGCCGACTCGCCAGGGCCGTCGGCCAGCTCGACCAGCGCGCGGCCACCTACGTCCGCACCTGCACGGCACTCCAGGTCGCTGCCGGCCAGCGCTGCCTGCTCGCCGACCACCGCATCCTGCCCCACTCGGTGAATGCCGAGGCCTTCTGGCAGGCGCGCCTGCTCCTGGAGACCTGGGCACGCGGCGGGCATGACGACGACGCCGCCATCGTGGCCGACCACCTGCGCTGGCTCTTCCTGCGCTGCGAGCGGCCGGAAGGCCACTGGGCCCGCGCGCACCATGCCGACGGCCGGCCTCACGACCCCGCGTTCCGGGCTGACCAGCAGCTCTACCCGCTGCTCGAGCTGGCCGACTTCGCGAGCGCCACGGGCCGCCTGCCCGAGCTGCCGCCGGACCGCAGCTGGGCCGAGCTGGCCGGCGAGGCCTGGTCAGCGGTCGAGTCAGCCCTCGACCCGGCGACGGGGCTCCTGCCGACCGAGTCGGGCCCGCCCGGCCTGCCGGCGCGGCATCACCTCCGCGCCGCCGACCAGGTGCTGCTGTGGCACACCGCGACGAAGCTGGCCGGCGTGGCGCGGCAGCTGGGCCTGGCGGCGCCTGCCCTGACCGAGCGGGCGGCGCGCACCCGCGCCGCCTTCGAGGCGCAGCTGGTGACGGACGGCCCGCTCGGCCGGCAGTGGGCCGGGTCCATGGACGGCCAGGGGCCCGCGGAGCTCACCGTCGACGCCACCGACCTGCCCCTGGCACTGGCGCCGCTGTGGGGCTTCTGCAAGACGGGCGACCGAGCCTGGCGCACCACGATGGCTTTCGCCTTCGACGCCGCCAACCCCGCCTGCGTGCCCGGGCCGGCCGGTGGCCTGGGCGCTCGCCGGCTGCCGGGCACGTGGACGCTGGGCGACATCCTCGACTGGGTCGCCCACGGGCTCATGGCCGAGCAGGGCCGGGCGGACGCGGCCCTGGAACGCCTGCTGCGCGTCGCCTTCAGCGACGGCATGCTGCCGCAGGCCTACGACCCGCAGGGCTCCGGCGACGTCGTGCGCCACTGGTTCGCGCTTCCCGGCGCCCTGCTCGGGGCGCTGGTGCTGGGCCACGCGGCCCGGGGTTCCGATCAGAGCGACTCGCGGTAGCGCTGCGCGGCCTCGGCGCGGCGGCGCACGTTGAGCTTGTGCAGGATGTTGCTGACGTGCGTCTCCACGGTGCGCGGCGAGATGATGAGGGCCGTGGCGATCTCGCGGTCGGTCAACCCGTCGGCCAGCATGCGCAGCACGTCGTTCTCGCGCGGGCTGAGGCCCTCGATGATGCCGCCACCACCGCTGCGCCCCTTGCGCGCCGCCTCCACGAAGTGCCGCATCGCCCGTGCCGAGAAGCGGCGGGACATGGCCAGCTCGCCGCGCGCGGTCCCGCGCAGCGATCGCAGCAGCGCCTCCGGGCTGAGGTCCTTGGTGAGGTAGCCGGCCGCGCCGCGCGCCAGCGCCTCGAGCATGTCGTGCTCCGAGTCCGAGACGGTGAGCATCACGATCTTGGTGTCCGGCAGGCGCGGCGAGAGCTCCTCGAGCATCTGCAGCCCGTTCATGCCCGGCAGGTCGATGTCCAGGAGCATGACGTCCGGGCGCACCGCCAGCGCCAGGGCGAACGCATCCTCGGCGGTCGCGGCCTCCGCCACCAGCTCGACGTCCGGCGCAGCGATGGCCTGGCTCACCGCCGAGCGCACCAGCGCGTGGTCGTCGACGAGCATGACCCGCAGGGCCGGCGTGCCACGCTCGGGGCGTCCCACCTGGGGGATGCCCGCGCTGTCGAGGTGCACGCCCGGGTCGCGCCCCCAGCGGTCGGAGGTCGCGGACCACGGCGCGCCGGTCACGGGCGGTCGGTCGTCGAAGCTCATGCTCGGCCTAGGGTTGCACACCCGGGACGTTGGGATCGGCAGCGTTCGCACCAGCTCGCCCCGGCGCCAGGACGCCGGCGCCGGACACCGGGCGATCGGGGAAGACCCCGGGCAACTCGAGCTGGAGGTCGGCGGACCCGGGCTCGGTCTCCGGCACCATCGGCGTGCGCTCGTCCGTCTCGGACAGCGTGGCCAGGCCGCGGGTCACCAGCGGGGCGCGGGCCTCGATGGTCGTGCCGCCGGACAGCTCGGACATGACCAGCAGGCTGCCGCCGATGAGCCGCGCGCGCTCGCGCATGCCCCGCAGGCCCATGCCCTGGTCGAAGGCCTCCTCCTGGGCGAAGCCCCGGCCGTTGTCGGTGATGGTGATGACCAGCTCGCCCTCGCTGACCTCCGCGTTGATGCGCACCATCGTCGCGTCGGCGTGCTTGCGCACGTTGGTGAGCGCCTCGCTGACGATGCGCAGGAGCTCCACCTGGACGCGGGGTGCGAGGTTGGAGGGGATGCCCGTCGACATGGAGAACTCCACGCGCAGCCCCGAGCGCGACTCGAAGTCATCCACGGTACGGGTCAGCATGTCTCCGAAGGGCACGTCCTCCGTGAGGCTGGCGCGCATCGTGACCAGCGCCTCGCGGGCCTCGACGATGGCGGCGTCCAACGCCTGTGACACCTCCGCCGCCAGCGGCTGATCGTCCTCGGGCAGCGTCCCGGCCAGGCGCTCGAACTTGAGCTTGGCGAACCAGAGGTGCTGGGCCAGCCCGTCATGGATCTCGCGGGCCAGCCGCGCACGCTCCTCCAGCGCGGCTCGCTCGGTGTCGTTGACGCGCATGCGGTCGAGCGCCGTGTAGGCGGAGCGCAGGGCCCGCAGGTCTGTTCGCTGGTCGGCGATGGCGCCCGCGGCCAGCACGATGTAGGCGACCAGCCGCATGAGGTCGGCGATGGTCACCACGTTGGAGTAGACGCTCGGCCAGATGGCGTCCTGGACCTCGGCCACGACGAGGACCACGAGACCCATGGCCGTGAAGGCATCGCTGGTCGGCCCGCCGCGTGCCCACGTCAGGCGGTACAGGACGACGGCCGCCAGCAGCGCCGTGACACCGGCCACGACCGCCGCCATGGCCACGCCCGTGAAGCCGGGCAGCAGGCCGAACTCCCGGGGGTCCGCCACGAGCGCCTGCAGGCCGATGGGCTCGATGAGCGGCGGCAGGAGGTCCCGGAACGGATAGACGATCACGGTGGCCACGGCGATGACGAGCACGGGCATGAAGATCCTGGCGCACCCGCCGGCGCGTGCCGCCGTAGATGCCCAGGAAGGCCGCGATGCCGCTGCCCATGAACAGGCCGGCCACGCTCAGGCGGACGGCGCCCGCGACCCAGGCCGGCAGCTGCTCCGGCTCACCGAGTGTCATGCCCACCCGGCCGTCGATCCGCAGGACGATGAGCAGCAGGGTCACCGCGCTGAAGATGGCCCACAGCACGTAGGCCGAAGACTGCACGTACGAGGCCAGGCGACCGGTCTCCCGGTAGCGCATCAGCGAGAGCACCGCGAGGCCCGCCACCGCCACCATCGTCAGGGCCGAGAGGGCCACGTCGAGGGTGCGGTCCTTCATGACCACGTTGAGGTCCGGGTCGAGCTGCGGCAGCAAGCGTGGCCACCAGCAGGACGCCGGCCGTGCCCAGGAGCGCCACGTCGAGACGGAGCGTCTGGCGGCGCCGTCCCGTCGTCCGTGGTGGCTGCATGGGCCCGATGATAGACCGGCCGAAAACGCGAGAGCCGGACGCGCCCCAGCGCAGTCCGACTCTCTTCTCGCTCATCTCAGACCCCGCCGTGAAGGGTCGTTGGGGGCGAGTGCTTGTATTCGTTCTGGTGCTTTGCATCATGGGTCCGGGGGCTGCGCAGCGTCATCCGTGCTGACACGGAATGGAGTACGGATAGGCTCTCGGTAGCACCACGGAATGCACCCGGATTGGGGCCCCGAACGTCACGTGGCGGATCTCGTGTCGTCCGGCTACCGTGGGCACGTGCCCGAGCCGTTCACCACCGCACCCAGCGCCCCACGACCGCCCTGCCAGCCGCTCGTCCGCGACCCTGCGCGCGGCTCCGACCCGCCGCCGCCTGCTCACCCTGCTCGCCACGCTGGGGCTCCTGGCCACCGCCGGTCTGCCGGTCCGCGGCGCGCAGCCGGCCGTGGCCAGCTACCGCCTGGAGGCTGGCTACGACGTGGCCGTGCGCCTCGACTGGGACGCGCGCCGCGTGGACGTCGAGACGACCATCGCCCTGCGCAACACGAGCGGCGGGCCCGTCGATCGGCTGGAGCTCAACACGGTGGCCGCCAAGCTCGGGTCGATGCGCGGCCTCCGGGTCGCCGTGGACGGCGGCAAGGTGCGGCCCTCGGTCGTCGGACAGACCATCACGGTGCCCTTCGGCGCGCCGCTCGCGGAGGGCGCCGAGGCCAGTGTCCAGGTGGGCTTCCGGGCGAAGCTGCAGACGACGACCGCGGGACGCGCCTACTTCTTCTCCAGGCTCGGCGACGTGGTGCAGCTGTATCGCTTCATCCCCTGGCTCAGCCGAACCATCCCCTTCGGCTCGCAGGATCACGGCGAGCCGTTCCTGACGCCGGTCAGCCCCCGCGTGCGGGTGTCGGTGCGCGCGGACCGAGACCTGGTCTGGGCGACCTCCGGCCGCCAGGTCGCTCGGCCGGACCGGCGCTCGGCCGTCTTCGAGGCGGCCGACGTGCGCGACTTCGCCATCGCCGCCAGCCCGGCGTGGCGCACCGTGCGCGGCACCTCGCGCGACGGTGCCACCACCATCTACGCCCACACGCGCCGCCTCGACGGTCGGCGGCTCATCGGGTTGGCGCAGGAGGAGCTGGCCCGCTACGCGAGGCTGAGCGGCGTGCCCTACCCCTATCCCACCTATCGCATCGCCGAGACGGGCGGCGGTCTGCCCATGGAGGCGCCCGCCATGACCTGGATCCCGCGCACGCGCGGCCCGGCGGAGCTGCCCTTCCTCGTCTCGCACGAGACGGCCCACCAGTGGTGGTACGCCATCGTCGGCAACGACCAGTCCACGAACGCCTTCGCCGACGAGGCGCTGGCCGACTACCTCTCGCGCCGGGCCCGCCTGGCCCTGCGACCCAGCCGCTGCCCACTCGACCGGCTCGACCGCGACATCCGGGACTACTCCACGGCCTGCTACTACGAGGTCATCTACATCCAGGGGGGCCGCTTCCTGGATGACCTGCGCCGGGACTTCGGCGCGGGGGCCTTCCGACGCGCGCTGCGCGCCTACACGGCGGACAACCGCCTCGGGATCGGCGGCAATGCCAGCCTGCTGGAGGCCCTCAGGGCGCAGATGGGCGACGACGTCCTGGGGCGTTTCCAGCGCCGCTTCCCGAGCCTCTACTGACGCACCGGGCGGCCCGGTCGGGCGCCGGCTCGCGCCGGGTCGGGCCGCCGCGCGTGTCCGGTCGGGCGCGCTTGCGACCTGCCGCAACCTCCGGCTGGAGGTCAGCCATTGGCGGTACACTCAGGCCATCGGCGCCCTGCCACCGTGCTGACGCGCGCCCGCCCATCACTGTCCGTCACGGGGAACCCGGATGAAGGTTGCCATCGTCAAGGAGACCGCGCCCAATGAGCGGCGCGTCGCCCTCGTGCCAGAGGTCGTCGGCAAGCTGACGGCCGCCGGGCACGAGGTTCTCGTCCAGGCCGGCGCGGGAGCGGGCGCCACCATCCCGGATGCGGACTTCGCCGCGGCCGGCGCCCGGGTCGTCCCGGAGGCGGAGCTGTATGCCAGTGCGGACGTGGTCCTGCGCGTCCAGCGCCCGACGCCGGAGGAGACCGGCAAGCTCCACGCCGGCCAGGTGGTCATCGGCCTGCTGCAGCCGCTCATCGACCCCCAGGGCGCCCAGAACCTGGCCAAGGTGGGGGTCACCGCCATCAGCCTGGACACGCTGCCGCGCACCCTGTCGCGGGCGCAGACCATGGACGCGCTCTCCAGCCAGGCCAACGTGGGCGGCTACAAGGCCGTCATCATGGCCGCCGACGCCTACGGCCGCTACTTCCCGCTGCTGACCACGGCGGCCGGCACGGCCAAGCCTGCCAACGTCCTCATCCTGGGCGTGGGCGTGGCCGGCCTGCAGGCCATCGCCACGGCGCGCCGCCTTGGTGCCCTCGTGAAGGCCTACGACGTGCGCGCGGAGACCAAGGAGCAGGCGGAGTCGCTGGGCGCCCAGTTCCTGAAGCTGGAGTCGGTCGCTGATGCCAGCGGCACGGGCGGCTACGCCCGCGAGCTCACCGAGGATGAGCGCATGGCCCAGCAGGCGGAGCTCAACAAGCACATCAGCTCCATGGACGTGGTCATCACCACGGCCCAGGTGCCCGGCCGCCGCCCGCCCCTGCTGGTGACGGCGGACGCGGTGCGCAACATGAAGGCCGGCTCGGTCATCGTGGACATGGCCGCCAGCGCCCTGGGCGGCAACGTGGAGCTGTCCGTGCCGGACGACACCATCGTGACGGAGAACGGCGTGACCATCATCGCGCCGACCAACCTGCCGGCCACGATGCCAGGCGGCGCCAGCGGCTTCTACGCCCGCAACATCAGCGCGCTGCTGACGCACTTCATCAAGGACGGGAAGATGACGTTCGACTTCTCTGACGAGATCACCGCCGGCACGGTCATCACGCACGACGGCAAGGTCGTGCATCCGGCCGTGGCGGAGCTCCTGGCGCCGGTCCAGGGCGGTGCCGCATGAGCGGTGAGATCAGCCTGCTCGCCTCGCTGGTCATCTTCGTGCTGGCCGTGCTGGTCGGCTTCGAGGTCATCAGCAAGGTCCCCGCGACCCTGCACACGCCGCTCATGTCCGGTGCCAACTCCATCCACGGCATCGTCCTCATCGGCGGCATGATCATCGCCGGCATCGCCGACGAGCCCATCGGCTACCTGCTGGCCTTCATCGGCGTCGCCTTCGGGGCCATGAACGTGGTGGGCGGCTACGTCGTCACCGACCGCATGCTGCAGATGTTCAAGAAGCGCCCCAGCGCGCCCAAGTCCGACGCCGGGAAGGGGGCCTGATCCGTGTCCGGAGACACCCTCGACGCCATCGTCATCCTCGTCGGCACGCTGGCGGCGGCCTCGTTCGTCATCGGCCTGCACTACATGAACAGCCCGGCCACGGCGCGCACGGGAAACCGCATCTCCGCGGTCGGCATGACCGTGGCCGTCGTCGTCACCTTCCTCTCGCTGCTCCTGCGCGAGGGCGGCCTCTCCACGGCCGGCCTGGTCATCATCGTGGTGGGCTTCATCATCGGCGGTTCGGTGGGCCTCTTCATGGCCCTGCGCGTGGCCATGACGGCCATGCCCCAGCTGGTCTCGCTCTTCAACGCCGTGGGTGGCGGTGCCGCCGCCATCGTGGCCCTCTTCGACTACGGGCACGTCGTGGGCACGCCGGAGGAGGACATCTCCACGACCATCTTCGTGGTCCTCGGCGTGGTCATCGGCAGCATCACCTTCGCCGGCTCGCTCATCGCCTCCGGCAAGCTGCAGGGGCTCATCAGCGGCAAGCCCATCCGCGTCCCCGGTGGCACGCTGACGACGGCCATCCTGGGCATCGTGGCCCTGCTGGGCACGTTGCTGCTGGTGTTCTCGGCCGGTGAGTCGCCGGTCCTGGCGCTGGGCAACGAGGTCAAGATCCTGGCCCTGCTGGTGGTCTTCGCGGTCTCGCTGACCTTCGGCGTGACCATGGTGCTGCCCATCGGCGGCGCGGACATGCCGGTCGTCATCAGCCTCCTGAACTCCTTCACCGGCACGGCCGCGGCGATGTCCGGCTTCGTGCTGGAGAGCCCGCTGCTCATCATCGCCGGCGCGCTCGTGGGCGCGGCCGGCGGCATCCTCACCAAGCTCATGGCCGACGCCATGAACCGCTCGCTGCTGAACATCATGGTGGGCGGCTTCGGCGGGGCGGAGGGCACGCAGGCCGATCCCACGGCCACCGGCGGCACGGTCCGCGAGGTCGGCGTGGACGATGCCGCCATCCAGCTGGCCTACGCCCAGAACGTCATCATCGTGCCCGGCTACGGCCTGGCCGTGGCCCAGGCGCAGCACGCCTGCCGCGAGCTCGGGGACGTGCTCGAGGATCGTGGCGTCAACGTCAGCTACGCCATCCATCCGGTGGCCGGGCGCATGCCGGGCCACATGAACGTGCTGCTCGCGGAGGCCAACGTGCCCTACCCGCAGCTCAAGGAGATGGAGGACATCAACCCCGAGTTCCCGCGCTGCGACGTGGCCCTCGTCATCGGCGCCAACGACGTGACGAACCCCATCGCGCGCTCCGACCCGGCCTCGCCCATCTACGGCATGCCCATCCTGGACGTGGACGATGGCGAAGTCGATCGTCGTCATCAAGCGCTCCATGGGACGCGGCTACGCGGGCATCGACAACTCGCTCTACACCAACCCCAAGACCGGCATGCTCTTCGCGGATGCCAAGGCCGGCCTGGAGAACCTGCTGGCCGCCGTCAAGGCGCTGTAGCCCGCGGCGACGCTCTGCGGCGCCAGCGGCCCGTCGTCCCGGCGGGCCTCAGCGTCAGGCGCGATAGAGCGCGGCGGCCTCCGCGTGGCGCTGGGCGACCCACTCCCGCAGGTCGGCGGGCTCCAGGACCTCGGCATCCGGGCCCCAGCCCAGGATCCAGTGAGCGGATCTCCAGGACGCCGGAGACCCGTGCCCGCCAGAGCAGCGAGCCATCGGCCAGGTGCTCCGTCACCTGGCTGGGGTGCCAGCGTGTCTCGGCGACGCGCGGCGCCACCGCCGGGTCGAAGCGGACCACCACTGGCACCGCCGGCGCATCACCGATGACGTCCCAGGCGGCCTGCATCTCGCCGGCCACCGTGGGGCTGCGGGGCGGGAAGGTCTCCGGTGCCAGGCTGACCGAGCGGATGCGCTCCACCTTGAAGGTGCGCCGGCCCTGCCGCTCCTCGTCGAAGCCGATGACGTAGAGGGCGCGCGTCTGCGCGGAGGGCTCGATGGCGTAGGGGTGCAGGCGCAGGCGTCGCACGCCCTTGGACGGGTCGTAGACCCCGGCCGAGTATTCGATCTCGACCACGCGGCGTCCGGCGAGCGCCTCCGTGAGGGTGCGCAGGACGCGCGTGAAGGCCTCGTCGCGAGGCGTGTGGGCGAAGGCGTCGGCCGTCTCGTGGAGCTGCTCCGCCAGCACCGGCGGCAGGACCTGGGCGAGCTTCACGAAGGCGCCGATGATGTCCGGGTCCAGCTCGTCGGTGGCCTTCGTGAGCAGGCGCGCGGCCAGGAAGAAGGCCATCGCCTCCGGCAGGGTCAGGGCCAGTGGTGGCAGGAAGGTGCCGGCCTCCAGGCCGAAGCGACCGCCGTCGTTCCAGATGGCCAGTCCGGCGTCGAGGTCCATGGCATCCAGGTCGCGGTAGATGGTCCGCTTGGAGACGCCGATCTGCCTGGCCAGGTCCGCCGCGCTGATGCCGGCCTCGCCGTGCGCGTGGAGCACCTGGGCGATCTTGAGGTAGCGCGCGGCGCGGTCCCACTTGGCTCCGCCGCGATCGCGGTTCGTGCTCATGGCGCGGCGGACTGTAGCGCAGGCGTGGGCCCGCCGCTCGGCGCTGCCGAAGCGATGCGATGCGGGCTGGCGCTGCGTCGGCGGCGACTGGCGGCGTGGCGCGAAGGCCGGGAGGGACACCTCCACCGCCCGGTCGCGGTCCAGGGCATCCAGCTCTGCGCGCAGCACGGCACGCACGCCGGTGGCCTGCCAGTCGGTGTCGGCCCGCGAGCCGGAGACCTGCACCGCCGCGCGGCCCAGCTCGCCGTCGCCGAAGACCCACCAGTCCATCTCACCACGCCAGCGGCGGATGTCGTCCTCGTCGCGCCCGGAGTCGTCACGGAGGAGCCAGCGCAGCGGCAGGAACCGCGCCAGGGCGGTCGGCCCGTCCATGAAGGTCCGGCAGTGGCGTGCCCGGGCGCCCTCGATGACCTCGAGGCCCAGGTCCTCGGCCACGATCGAGCCGCGCGGCACGTTCACCCAGGCCAGTGGCGGGCCGTCCAGGGTGAGACGGTCCGGCCCCGAAGTGCCGAATGGGTCAGGGGTCGTCTCCTGCCAGTCGCCTCGGGCCAGCGGTGTCTCGCCGGTCGACTCGTTCAGCCAGGCCAGCCGGCCGACGCGCAGGTAGGCTGTTCGGCCAGCGCCATCCGGTCCGCTCCAGGATCCGCTCCACGACTCGTCGTTGCCGCGCCGCCGGCCGGTCAGCAGGGCTCGACCGCGGACCTCGTCGTCCAGGCTGGAGGTCGCCCGGACGGTCACGAGGGCCTGTCGGCCCAGGCGGATGGGCTCGTCGCAGAAGGGCGGCACGAGGTCGGCGTCGGTGGGCCCATAGGGCGAGCGCAGCGGCCGCGAGGCACGCAGGCCGTCGTCGTTGATGAGCACGACCAGAACGAAGGCGGCCGCGATGAGGGCCGTGAGCGCGACCGCCAGTGCCGACCGCCAGGAGGGTGGCGCGAGGCTCGAAGAGCGGCTGCGCGCCGGCGCTCGTGGACGAACCCCGAGACGCTGAAGAGGGCCATCGCGAAGACCGCCAGCAGGCCCGCGTAGGCGGCCTCAGCCGATGGCAACAGCGAGCGCTGCTCGCCGGACGTGAGGGTGCTGACGACCCCGTAGAGGACGGGGATGGCGAGCAGGATGGCCGCGATCCAGAGCCAGACGAGGGCGACGCGGTGACGGTGCCGCTCGGCGGCGGGTGGCCAGGCCACGCCGGCCGCCGCCACCAGGACCGGCCCGAAGCAGATGAGGACGACGACGATGTCCAGGGCCCCGCCGGGACGGTAGGCTGCCGCGACCGAGAGCGCGGTGGCCGCCCAGAGGCCGGCGAGGACGACGGCGAGGCCGCGCATCGGTCCACGTGTGGCAGCGGGGTCGCTCATCGACCCGGGCAGCATAGCGCCGTCACGACGGGCGTCGTGCCGCGTACCATCGGAGCGGCATGGCCCGCATCTACACGGACACCGTCACCACGCCCGCCGCCGCGCGGTCCCCGGCCGGACTCGACCGGCCCTTCGTCAGCCTGCTCAGCGACTTCGGCCTGCGCGACCCCTCGGCCGGCATCATGCGGGCCGTGGTCGCCGGCATCTGCCCCGCGGCCATCGTCGTCGACCTGTCCCACGGGGTCGACCGCTTCGCCATCCGCGACGGCGCCCTGCTTCTCTGGAGCGCGGTGCCCTACCTGCCCATCGGCGCCCACGTCGCCGTGGTGGATCCGGGTGTGGGCACGGCCCGCCTGGGCATCGCCCTCCAGACGCTGCGCGGCGACACCCTCGTGGGGCCGGACAACGGCCTGCTCATGCCGGCTGCGGCACGCCTCGGCGGCATCACGCGCGCGCACCTCCTGGAGGATCCTCGCTTCAGCCTGCCGGAGATCTCCAGCTCCTTCCACGGCCGGGACGTCTTCGCGCCGGCGGCCGCGCACCTGGCCAGCGGGGTGCCCATCGGAGAGCTGGGTCGAGCCGTGGACCCGCGCCGCCTGCTGGACCTGGACTGGCCCGCGCCGGCGATCCACCCGGGACGCCTCTCGAGCCAGGCCATCTACCTCGACTCCTTCGGCAACGTGAAGCTCTCCGCTCTCGCCGACGACCTGGCCGCAGCGATGCCCGGGCTGCGACTGGGCGACCGGCTGACGCTCGGCCTCGGTGCCGGGCCGGCCCGTCGCGAGGTCGGGGTGCGCTGGGTCCGCACCTTCGGCGACGTCGCCACCGGCGCGGCCCTGCTGACGACCGATTCCTATGGCCGCCTGAGCTTCGCCGTCCACCAGGGGTCGGCCGCGAGCACCTTCGGCGTGACGCTCGACGAGGTCGTCGAGGTGCTCCGCGTCAGCCGGGCATCAGCCGTCCGCCCCTGAGGCGCTCGCCTCCGGGTCGTCAGGCGACGGGCTGCACCACCGGTCCGTCGTCGTCGACGGGCATCGACGGCGGCACGAACTCCTGCGCCAGCGCCAGCCCATCGGCGGTCGTGGCGACGCGGTCCCGGCCCGCCCGCTTGGCCGCGTACAGGGCGCGGTCCGCGGCCAGCAGCAGCACCGACCGCTCGTCGCCGTCCTCCGGGAAGATGGCCACGCCGACCGAGCAGCGCATGCCGGCGGGCGCACCGTCCGCGCCGTGGACGTCGCGGATGCCGGCCCGCACCCGCTCGGCGACCTCGACCGCGTCACGCCTGCGCGTGTGGGGCAGGATGAGGCTGAACTCGTCGCCGCCGTAGCGGTAGACGTGGTCCGACTCGCGGCTGGACCGGCGGATCGCGCCCGCGATGTCCTTCAGGAGCGCGTTGCCGGCTTCGTGGCCGTGCCGGTCGTTGAACGACTTGAAGTCGTCGAGGTCGAGCATCAGCAGGGCGAACGGCTCGCCGGCGCTGCACCGCGGCCAGGAACTCCTCGCGGAAGGTGCCATGGTTGCGCAGGCCGGTCATGGCGTCCATCTGCGCCCGGATCTCGACCGCCCGATGGACGAGGGCGTTCTGCAGCGCGATGGAGGCGTGCGCGGCGAAGATGCGCACGAGGTCGAGCTCGCGCGCCTCGAAGCGGGCGTCCTCGCCGCGGCGCCTGATGTAGAGGATGCCCAGCACCCGTTCGCGACCGCGCAGCGGCGCCAGGATCAGGGCCGCCGGGTCGGAGCCGGCGCGTCGCACGCTCCTGGCCTCGCCCCTGGCGAGCACCTCGGAGGCCACGCTGCCCGTGTCGGGAAGGCGGCGAGAGAGGAAGGCATCGGCACCCTCGCCGCGGGCCAGCAGGGGACTGAGCCGTCGCTGGTCGACCTGGTGGACGTAGACCCCGAGCGTGTCGACGTCGATGATGCGGCCGAGGCTGTCGGCCAGCTCGGCCATGACCGCGGCCGGGTCGAGGTTGGTGAGGATGGCCTCGGTGACGCGCAGCAGCTCCCGCTGGCTGTGCAGCTGCTGGTCGAGTGTCTCCTCCTGGGCACGGAGGCGAGCGGAGATGTCGGCGTTGACCATGGCCTGCGCGGCGATCGAGGCGTAGATGCCCAGGTAGCGCAGGTCGTGGGCCGCGAAGCGGTCGAGACCCAGCTTGGAGAGGACGATGACGCCGATGGCGCGATCCTCGTAGACCATGGGCGCCACGAGCATGGACTCGGCGAGGTCGGGTTCCGTGCCGGGCATCTGGACGGCGCGCGGGTCGCGGGCCGCGTCCGGCAGGTACTGCGCGATGCCGGTGCGCGCCACCCAGCCGGTGATGCCCTCGCCGAGACGGACCCGCAGCTGGTTGCCGTCCTCGTCCATGTACTCGCTCGTCTGGCCGTGCCAGGCGACGGGCACGACGTCGTCGCCACGCACCCGGTAGACGCGCACGTTGTGGTAGTCGATGAGCTGCCGAAGCTCGGCGCAGATGGCCTGGCCGATCTCGTCGACGGAGCTCAGGTGGTTGAGCCTCGTGCCGAGCTTGGCGATCGAGTCGATCTGCGCTTCCCAGTCGGCGCCAGGGGAGCCGCCGCACGCCCAGGGAGCCAGCCGCGCGACCAGCCGCCCGACCAGGGGAGCCAGCCGCCCGACCAGGCGTGCTGCGTCTCCGCAGCCCGGACGAAGGCCCGCAGGTCGTCCACGAGGAAGCGACGGTCTCCACGCACGTTGACGCGCAGGCAGCGCAGCCGGCCCTGGTCTGCCCAGGCCCGCAGCGTGTTGGGGTGGACGCCCAGCATCCGGGCAGCTCTCGTGATGGGCAGCGTGGTGGTGTCTGGCGTGCTCGTCATGGCCTGCATCCCGGGGTGCTTCAGTGCGCCCCGCGGAGGCCGACTCTAGGTCGCACCTCACAACTCCTCATATGGGAACTCCGTACCCCGTGCCTGACGCTGCGGGCGCCGGCGCACCGGGTGACCCGCCGCGCGGTGTGCCGGCAGCCGCGCCAGCGGCCGTGCCAGCGGCGCGCCAGCCCAGGTCCGCGGCCACGTCCGGGGCCAGGGCCGGGTCAGCGGCCGGGGCGGCGCCCCCACCGCGCCAGGCGCCGCGGTCACGAGGGCGGTGCGCCAGGCCCAGCCCGACCACGCCCGCCAGCACCCCCAGCGGTGAGCCGGCCAGGTCCGGCGTGCCACCACCCATGAGCGTGACGAGCAGGCCGCCCGCCACGACGAAGGGCGCGACCAGGAGCAGGCACGCGGCCGCCAGCAGGCTGTGGCGCCGGGGCGTGCCCAGGACCCGCATGGCCTCGTCCAGTTCGAGCGTGGTCAGGATGAGCGGGCCGGCGCAGCCCCGGGCCCAGGACCGTCGCACCGCTCCCGTCGAGCCGCGGCACGCCGCAGGCGGTGGCGTGATCGGTCGCGGACACCTGCTCGATGCGCAGCGCGACGGGCGTGGCTGTCGTCCAGCCCCGGCGGCCGCAGCGGCGCCCGCCCGCCCGCGGCTTCGCCCCCCGGCGCAAGGGTGAGGTCGGCTGCCACGCCCCGTGACAGGCGAGGCACCACCACGAGCCCGTCGCCCAGGGCCTCGACATCCACGGCCACGCGCTGGTCACGCTCGACCAGGTCGAAGGGGACCGCCACGCGGTCATCGTCGAAGGTCAGCCAGCGGCTGCCGCGGACCGGCACCGCGCGTCGAACGCTGCAGCCGTCGCCGCTGGAACACGAGCGGCTTGTCGTCGTCCCCGGGGAACTCCTCGGCGCTGTCGATCCGCCCGTGCAGTCGCACGTACGCCTGGTCGCCCCGCGCGGCCATGGCCCGGGCCTCCGCGAGGCTGTGCGGTGGCGCCGCCGCCAGGAGGCGCCCGATGCGCCAGCCGTCACCGGACCGCCGCAGCAGCAACCACCCGACGAGCGCCAGGAGAAGGCCGACGACGACGAGGATCGGGCCGGTCACGCGCGTCGCCAGCCGCCGCGGCCGCCATCGTGGCGCAGGACACCGCCGAGGCTCGGCGTCGCGGCGGGCAGGCAACGACCCGAAGGAACCGTCCACGCGACGTGGGCCGTGATGCGATCGTGGCCGTTAGTCGGTTCCCGGGCCCCTTCGGGTCGGGGTTGACCGTAGGCGCGGCGAACGGCCACCGGTCAATGGCGACCAGTGCGAAGGTGGTGTCTGCAGGCACCGCCCTGTCCACCGCTCATCCACAGCACGCACGCGTCCCGCGGCACCGGCAGCTGCCACCAGGCGACCCCACCCCAGCGTCACGCCGGCAGGCTCCGCCCCGAGCGAGCGTCGAGCATGGCCACCGCGCCGCCGTAGCTGGTCAGTGCCAGGTTGCCGCCCAGCAGCTCTGCCGCGGCGATGACATCCCGGTGTGCCACCCGCCACACGGTGCCGCCAGCCGCGTCCAGGGCGACGGTCTCCACCTCTGCCTGGAGGAGGACGTGCGGGAGGCGGGTCGAGCCCAGGATGGCCACGAGGGGGGTGCCCGAGCGGTAGCTCCAGGCGAGCTCCCCGGTGCGACTGGCGAAGGCATAGGCGACGAAGCCGTACCTGACCACGAGCAGCGCCTCGCTGTCCCAGAGCAGGCCGGCCGGCTCGTCGAAGACGGGCGAGGCGAGGCGTGCCGTCCAGGCGCCCAGCGGGCCCTCCACGCGCAGCTCCGCGCGGCACATGCGGGCCGGGTCGCCGCCGGCCAGCGTGCCGTGGTCGACGAGGGCCCCGCCACCTTCCGTCAGCTGCGAAGACCTGCTCCGCGCTGCCGCTGCCGCCCCAGCGGTAGCGGGCGGCGAGCCCGCCGGGATAGGCGACGGTGGCGCGCTGGACCTCGCTCACGGCCCGGGCTCGCCAGGCACGGCCGGCTCGGCACAGGGCGCCACGAGGGCGTCGGAGAGCAGGGCCAGCGTGCGTGGCGAGATGGGGAACACGGCGTTCGCGGTGCCGGCCGCAGCCCAGACCTCCGGGTAGCCGTCCAGGCCCGGGTCCATGACGACCTGGATGTGCTGCCGATGGCCGAAGGGCGGGATGCCGCCGATGCTGAAGCCGGTGGCGTCGCCGGCCTCGCGGGCCGTCGCCCGGCGCACCCGCGCCTTGGCCGTCGCGGCGGCCAGTCGGGCGATGTCCACCCGGTCGGTGCCCCGCACGAGGGCGATGATGGGCTCCAGGCCGGCGTCATCGCGGGCCAGGTCCGCGGGCGCCACGAAGACCAGCGACTTGACGATCTGGCCCAGCTCCACGCCGATGGCGTCCGCCGCTTCCTGGGCCGTGTGCGTGGACTCGTCGAAGATGACGATGTCGATCGAGACGCCACGCTTGGCGGCAGCTTCGCGGACGCGCTGATGGGCAGGGTGCGCGGACTCGGGCACGGCGCGAGTCTATCAAAGGGCCTCCCGGCTCCAGGGGGCGATGCCCGTGGGGTGTAGCATTGGCTGCACAACCTCACATGGGACAGGGGAGCGCCCACGCGGCGCTGAGAGTGCGGCTCAGACCGCAGACCCTCGGAACCTGATCCGGTTCGTACCGGCGAAGGGAGTCATCGGCGCAGCCTCCGTCCCACTCCAGACGGAGGCTTCGACATCCATGGCTGACCCTGCCCACGTCCTCGTCGTCGCCGACGGCGAGGTGGACGTCGCGGCCCTCGTGCGCCTGGCGGCCGAGCCGGGCGGGCGACCCCTCGATCGTCGCCGCCGATGGCGGCGCGGCGCGCTGCCTCGCGGCGGGCGTGCGCCCCGACATCGTGGTCGGGGACTTCGACTCGCTGGCGGCCGACGCCCTGGCGCACCTGCGCGAGATGGGCGTGGCGTTCGCGCACCGCCCCCACGGACAAGGACGAGAGCGACACGGAGCTCTGCCTGCTGCTGGCCCTCGAGCACGCGCCGGCGCGCATCACGGTCCTCGGGGCGCTCGGCATCGTGCGCCCGGAGCACTCCGTCGCCAACCTCCTGCTGTTGGCCGATCCGCGCTTCGACGGCGTGGAGCTGGCCATCGAGGGGCATGGCTCACGCACCTGGCGCATCGGCACGACCGATGGGCCAGGGGAGGCCCGCGTCGTGGGTTCGCCGGGCGACTACGTGTCGCTCTTCTCGCTCGACCCGCTGGTCGAGGGCATCGACACCGCGGGCCTGCGCTTCCCCCTGCGCGACGCGACGCTGCCCCTGGGTCGCTCGCTGGGCCTCTCCAACGAGCTGACTGCGGCCGAGGGCCGCGTCACCACCAGGCGCGGCCGGCTCCTCGTCGTGCACACCGACCGGTCGGTCGAGGCCGGGCCGCGACCCGGCATCGAAGGAGGCCTGACGTGGCGCATCGATCGCACGAGGCGAGCGCGCGGACGGCTCGCGGCGGCCCGGCGGCGACCGCTCGGCGGCTGGCCCTGGCGCTGCCCGGGGCCGCGCTGCCGGCCAGCGGCGCAGCCGGAGACGCTGACGCTCCTGACGCACGACTCGTTCTACCTGCCGGACGCGGTCATCGAGGCCTTCGAGGCGCGAGCACGGCGTGCGGCTGGAGGTGCTGCCCTCGGGCGACGCCGGCGCCATGGTCAACCAGGCCATCCTGACGAAGGACCGGCCGCTGGCCGACGTCCTCTACGGCATCGACAACACGTTCCTCTCGCGGGCCCTGGAGGCGGGCATCTTCGAGCCCTACGAGTCGCCCGCGCTGGAGGCCGTGCCGCCGGACCTGCAGCTCGACCCGGAGCACCGCGTCACGCCCATCGACACGGCCGACGTCTGCCTCAACATCGACCGCGAGGCCTTCGCCGATCGGCGCCCTGCCGGTCCCCGAGACGCTCGACGACCTGCTCGACCCGGCCCTGGCGGGCACGCTGGTGGTGGAGGACCCGGCCACGTCCTCGCCCGGGCTGGCCTTCCTGCTGGCCACCATCGCCGCCTTCGGCGAGGACCCCGAGTCCGGCTGGCAGGCCTTCTGGGCCGGCCTGCGCGACAACGACGTGCAGGTCGCGTCGGGTTGGGAGGAGGCCTACTACGGCGACTTCTCCGGCGGCTCCGGCGAGGGCGACCGGCCCCTCGTCGTCTCCTACGCCTCGAGCCCGGCGGCCGAGGTCGTCTTCGGCCCCGACCCGGAAGCCGCCGAGTCGCCCACGGCGGCGCTGCACGGCCGGCTGCTTCCGCCAGGTCGAGTTCGCGGGCATCCTGCGCGGCACCGACCAGCCGGAGCTGGCCGCCGCGCTCATCGACTACCTGCTGGCACCCGCAGACGCAGGCCGAGCTGCCGCTGGCCATGTTCGTCTACCCGGCCCGCTCGGACGTGGCCCTGCCCGAGGTGTTCACGCGGCATGCCCTCCGCCCGCAGGCGCCGCTCAGCCTGGGACCCGGAGGCCATCGCCGCCGGTCGCGAGGACTGGATCCGCCAGTGGACGGACATCGTGCTGCGGTGACGCGGTCGGCGGGCCCTGCTGCTGGCGGCTCCGCCGCTGGCCTTCGTGGGCCTCTTCTTCCTGTGGCCGGTGGCCAACATCCTGGCCCTCGGCGTGGCGCCGGACGGCGTGCCCGCCCTGGGCAGCGTCGTCGATGCCTGGCGGCAGCCCTACGTCGCTCGACGTCGTGCTCTTCACGCTCGGCCTGGCGATCGTCTCCACGCCCCTGACGGTGCTCCTGGGCCTGCCCGTGGCCTGGGTCTTCGCCCGCTTCGACTTCCCGGGCCGGCGCGTGGCCAGGGCCCTCACGGTCGTGCCCTTCGTGCTGCCCACGGTCGTCGTCGGGGCGGCCTTCCTGGCCCTGCTCGGCCCGCGCAGCCCGCTCGATGCCCTGGCCACGGCGCTGCTGGGCCCGGACGTCCCCCAGGTCCGCCTGGACGGCTCGGCAGCCGCCATCGTCATCGCCCACGTCTTCTACAACGTGGCCGTCGTCGTGCGCCTGGTGGGCGGGACCTGGGAGCACCTCGACGCGCGGACCGAGGAAGCCGCACGCATCCTGGGCGCCTCGCCGTGGCGCACCTTCCGAGAGGTCACCTGGCCGCTGCTGCGGCCGGCGGTCATCTCCGCGGCCTCCATCGTCTTCCTCTTCACGGTCACCTCCTTCGGCGTCGTCCTGCTGCTGGGCGGCCCGCGGCGACACCACGCTGGAGGTGGAGATCTACCGCCAGACGGCCATCCTGCTCGACCTGCCCACGGCCGCGGCGCTGACCATCCTCCAGATGCTCGGCGTGGTGGTCCTGCTGCTGGCCAGCGCCGGGGCGCAGGAGCGGCTGTCCGTGCAGCGGCGCACGGGTGCGGCCCTGGAGCTGCGACGTCCGCGCCCGGGCCGCGAGCGGCTCGTGGTGGGTGCCATCCTGGCGGCCGCGGCGCTCTTCATGCTGGTGCCCCTGCTGGTCCTCGTGGAGCGCGCCCTGGCCGGCCCGGAGGGCTACACCCTCGGCGCCTTCGAGGCCCTCCTTCGCGAGGACCCGCGCACCCGCCTGCCCGTGGCGCCCATCGCCGCGGTCGTCGACTCGCTGCTCTTCGCCGTCCTCACCACGCTGCTGGCGGGCGGCCTCGGGCTGCTGGCAGCGCGTGGTCGTGGGCTACCGGCGGGGCTGGCTGTCGCGGTCCATCGACGCCCTCCTCATGCTGCCGCTGGGCACCTCGGCCGTCATCGTCGGCTTCGGCTTCCTGGTCGCGCTGGACACGCCGCCCATCGACCTGCGCACCTCCATCCTGCTCATCCCCATCGCCCACTCGCTCATCGCCCTGCCCTTCGTCATGCGCGCCGTGGTGCCCGCCATCCGCGCCATCGACGACCGCCTGCGGGAGGCGGCGGCCGTGCTGGGCGCCTCGCCCTCCCGCAGCTGGCGCGAGGTCGACGGGCCGATCCTGGCGCGGGCCGCGCTGGTGGGGGCCGGCTTCGCCTTCGCCATCTCGCTGGGCGAGTTCGGGGCGACGCTCTTCATCGCGCGGCCGGACACGCTCACCATCCCGGTCGCCATCTTCCGGCTGCTGGGCCAGCCGGGGGCCGCCAACTTCGCCACGGCCATGGCCCTCGCGACCGTGCTCATGATCCTCTCCGCGGGCGCCATGCTGCTCATCGAGCGGCTCCGCGGTCAGCGGGCCGCAGCCCTTCTGAGCGGGCCGATGCTGACCATCCGCGGGCTGGTGGTGGCCTACCAGGGCGAGGACATCCTGCGCGGCATCGACCTGGACGTGCCGGCCGGCCAGCTGCTCTGCGTGCTGGGCCCCAGCGGCGGCGGCAAGTCCACGCTCCTGCGGGCCATCGCCGGCCTGGAGGAGCCGCGCGCCGGCAGCCTCCGCCTCGAGGGGCGGGACCTGGCCGGCGTGCCCGCGCACGAGCGCGGCGTCGGCCTCATGTTCCAGGACTACGCGCTCTTCCCGCACCGCGACGTCGGCCAGAACGTCGCCTTCGGGCTGCGCATGCGCGGCGTGCCATCGGACGACGCCCGCGCGCGCGTCGCCGACCTGCTCACCCTGGTCGGGATGCCCGGATCGCGAGCGGCGGCCGGTCGACCAGCTCTCCGGCGGGGAGCAGCAGCGCGTCGCCCTGGCCCGCGCCCTGGCGCCCCGCCCGCGCCTGCTCATGCTCGACGAGCCCATGGGCTCGCTGGACCGCTCCCTGCGCGAGCGGCTGCCGGAGGAGCTGCGCGCCATCTTCACGCGCCTGGGCCTGACCACGATCTACGTCACCCATGACCAGGACGAGGCGCTCTCGGTGGCGGACCGCGTCATCATCCTCGACGCCGGCACCATCGTCGCGGACGGCACGCCCGAGCAGCTCTGGCTGGCGCCGCCCACGGCCTGGGTGGCCCGCTTCCTGGGCTTCCGCAACGTGGCCCCCGGACGCTGGGCGGCTGGTCGACTGGAGACGCCCTGGGGGGCGCTGCCGGCTGATGCTGTCGACGCCTCGGGCCGGCCGGGCGACCCCGCCGATGGCGAGGTGACCGTCGTGCTGCGAGCCGCTGGTCTCGTGGCCACGGGGGAGGGGCCCATCCGGGGCCAGGTCAGCAGCCGCCGCTTCGGGGGCGATCACATCCTCTACACGGTGGCGGTCCCCGACGCGCCGCCGCTCCTCGTGGAGGCGCGCGGTGGCGAGTGGCCAGCCGTCGGCCAGGCGGTGAGCCTCCGACCGCTGGCAGGGGGCGTGCAGGTCATCCGCGGCGCGGACGACGCCCGTGGGTGAGGCGCCTGACCCCGTCGCGGCAGGTGGGAGGTACCCTTCGGGCATGAGCGACACGCCCGCCCTTCCACTCCCCGCCGTCGGCGACCCGGCGCCGGCGCTGGCTCTCCCGGACGACAGCGGCACGATCGTCGACCTGGCCGAGCAGCGCGGTCGCTGGGTCGTGCTCTTCTTCTACCCCAAGGACTTCACGCCCGGCTGCACGACGGAGGCCTGCGACTTCCGCGACCGCGGCGCGGCCTTCCGCGAGCTCGGCGCCGTCGTCTGGGGCGTCAGCATCCTGGACAGCGCCTCGAAGGCCGGCTTCAAGGCAGAAGCACCAGCTGGACTACCCGCTGCTCGCCGACGAGGACCACGCCGTGGCCGAGCGCTACGGTGTCTGGGTGGCCAAGCAGAACTACGGCAAGACGTACATGGGCATCGCACGCACCACGTTCCTGGTCGATCCCGAGGGACGCATCGCGCGGGTCTGGTCGAAGGTCAGCGTGGACGGCCACGCGGCCGAGGTGCTGGAGGCCCTGCGTGCGGCGGCGGCCCGCTGACCCGTGTCCGGGGGCGTGACCGGGCGGCACTCACAACGTAAGACGTCGCTCGTGGGGGGAGACGAGCGACGTCTATGGGAGAACAGTAGCGCGTCGTCGCGGGAAATCAAGTATCAAAATGGTTAAAGTTTTACGCGACACCCACCGAGCTGTGAGGAGCGTGGCCCGATGAGCACCCAGGAGGTCCTGCACACCGACCGGCCCGAGCGACTGCTGGTCATCACCGCCCACCCTGACGATGCCGACTTCGGCGTGGCCGGGAGCGTCGCGAGGTGGGTTCGCGAGGGGACCGTGGCACACCTCGTCTGCTGCACGAGCGGCGATGCCGGCTCCGACGACGCGGACGCCGACCCGCTCGAGCTGGCCCGCCTCCGCGAGACCGAGCAGCGAGCAGCGGCAGCGATCGTCGGCTACGAGGGCGTCACGTTCCTCCATCAGCCGGACGGCGCGCTGGCCAACGACCTGGCGCTGCGTGAGCAGCTCGTGCGTGTCATCCGCACCTTCCGTCCGGATGCCGTGGCCTCGCCCGACCCGCGAGTCATCGTCGACGAGCGCGGCTTCGTCCAGCACGTCGACCATCGGGCGGCCGCGGCGGCCGCGGTCGACGCCGTCTATCCGGCAGCCCGCAACGCCATGGCCTTCCCGCACCTGGTCAAGGCGGAGGGCCTGGCGCCCCATGCCGTGGGACGCCTCTACCTCTTCTGGCCGGAGCGGCCCGGCACGTACGTCGACATCAGCGACACGCTGGACGTCAAGCTGGCGGCGCTGCACGCCCACGCCAGCCAGCACCGCCAGCCGGACCGGCTCGACGAGCGGATCCGGGGCTGGGCGGCCGCGACCGGAGCGGCGGCAGGCCTGGCCGCTGCGGAGGCCTTCAGCGTCATCGACCTCTGGTAGCCATCAGCCGGGCAGGGTCCCCAGCGAGCGGCGAGGGCTGAGCAGGACCGGGCGCACGAGGCCCCAGGCATCCCAGAGTGGCGCCAGCTTGGCGGCCCGCATCTCCAGCGCCGGCACGAGCTGGTCCATGGCCAGGTCGGGCGCGAACGCGGCCAGGAACGACCGGGCATCGACGCCGATGGACGCCGGCAGTGCCCGCAGCTCCTCCGCGCTGGGAACGCCGCGCACGCGGCGAGTGTCGAGGCCGGCGTAGGCGAGGGCCATCGCCAGGTCGGTCGGCGTCGGGACGCGTCCGGCGTGCCAGCCCTCCGCCGGCTCGAAGCGGAAGCCGAGCCGGGCCAGGGCCGCCAGCACGTCCCGCGCCTCGTTGACGGCGAGGTTCGACCAGAAGCGATGCGCCGCGTCGAAGAGCAGGTAGCCCGCCTGGCTGGCTGCGGAATCGACCGCGTCCACGAGCTCCTGGAGCTGCACTCGGATCGCGGCCGGGCTGACCCGGCCATGCTCGGCGATGACCGTCGCCGCCAGCTCCAGGGCACGCCGGTCGCCGCAGACCATGGCTTCCACGACGAGCGGCTCGCCGTGGGGGACCTGGCTGATGGTGCCGATGGGGCCGCCGGCGGTCGTCGTCGCTCCGGGGCTGCCGGGGACCCAGCCGTGGCGGCCCCGGCTGCCTCGGGCCCGGTCGAGGACGGGGCAGCCTCCACGTGACCGGGGTCCGTGGGCGCCAGCAGGCGCTCTTCGCAGGCAGCCAGGCGGACACGTGCGTCCAGGCAGGCGGATCCGGCTGCCTCGGCCCGGATCCGTGCCGCCTGCTCGATGCGGTCGGCCTCTCGAGCGGCGCGCTCCAGGGCGGCCGCCTCGGCGCGAACCCTGGCCAGGGTCCGCGCGGCCAGCCGCGAGGCGCGGTTGATGCGGTCGAGTTCGTGCGCCCAGGTGGCCGCCGCCTCGCGCAGCTCCTGGCTCGGACGTGGCGCGCCCCCGCGCGGCAAGGTAGGCCTCGCGCGCCGTCTCCTTCTGCGCGCGGCGCGGCCCCGGGTCGGCCGCGGCCTCGGCCGCAGCCAGCGCGTGCTCAGCGGCCACCAGGTCGCGCCGGAGCAGGCGGGTCCGCTCGCTGGCAACGGCGTGATCCTGCGCCGCGGCGCGCGCCTCGTCACAGCGGTCCACGGCGGCATCGCGCAGCTCGGCGCAGGTGTCGACGCCCAGGCCCGGCGGCCGTGGCTCTGGTGCAGGCATGCGCCGAGGGTACGCAGGCCCGCCGACGCCGGTCAACGGCACGATGGTCCCGGACCGTCCGTCGTCGGACGCCCACCCGTCGGCCTCCCCCGGGACTGCCGAGCCGGCTCACCCGAGATCGCCCGGACGAGCCCGCTCCGCCGATGGTAGATTCGCCGCCACCCGGGCCATCCGGCCGACCGTCCACACAAGCCCCCGTGCAGGAGAGTCGATCCAGCGTGGTCATCGAGAGCCACCAGGAGTTCCTCGTCCAGCCCGTGGACGCGTCCTGGCTGCAGTGCAACATCGAGTGCCAGGAAGCCTGCCCGGTGGGCACCAACTGCCGTGGCTACCTCAACCTGGCCGCCGAGGGGCGTTTCGAGGAGGGCTACATCCTCTCCCGTGAGCCCAACCCGGTGGCGGCCATGTGCGCCTACGTCTGCTCGGCCCCCTGCGAGCGGGCCTGCCGCCGCGGGGACATCGACCGCCCGCTGGCCATCCGCGCCATGAAGCGCTTCCTCGTCGAGTGGCATGCCCAGTCGGGCATCCCGGATGAGATGCCCCTCATCACGCCTCGTGACACCACGGTCGCCGTCGTCGGCGCCGGGCCGGCCGGGCTGGCCGTGGCCCGCGAGCTGGCCGTGGCCGGACACCAGGTCACCGTCTACGACGAGCTGCCCATGGCCGGCGGCACGATGCTCGTCGGCGTGCCGGCCTTCCGCCTGCCGCGTCACGCCATCGAGGCGGACTTCCAGCTCGTGGAGCGCCTGGGCGTCACCTTCCACTTCGACACGCGGATCGGCCGCGACATCTCCTTCGAGGACCTCCACGAGCGCTACGACGCCGTGGCCATCTGCGCCGGCGCCATGAGCGCGGTGCCCCTGGACATCCCGGGCAACGACCTCGAGGGCATCCAGTACGGCGTCGACTTCATGCGTCGTGCCAACCTGGGCGAGCCCGTCGAGGTCGGCAGGGACGTCGTCATCGTGGGCGGCGGCTACACGGCCATGGACTGCTCGCGCACGAGCCTCCGGCACGGCGCCCGCAACGTGACCATCGCCTATCGGCGCACCCGCAGCGAGCTCGTCGTGGACGAGGAGGAGCTGGGCGAGACGGAGCGCGAGGGCGTCGTCATGGACTTCCTCGTCAGCCCGGTGGAGATCGTCGGCGACGAGGCCGGGCGCGTGGCCGGCGTGCGCTTCGTGCGCAACCGCCTGGGCGAGCCGGACGCCACCGGACGGCGCAGCCCGGTGCCCATCCCGGGCTCGGAGTACGTGGTGCCGGCACAGACGGTCATCCCGGCCGTCAGCCAGGCCGCGGACAACACCTTCCTGCCCGTGGAGGCGAGCTTCCAGATCAGCCGCGGACGCATGCGCGTGGACCCCGGCACCTACGCCACCAACGTGCGCGGCGTCTTCGCCTGCGGTGACTTCGTGACCGGCCCCACGACGCTCATCGAATCGGCCGGCCACGGCAAGAAGTGCGCCTACGCCATCGACCGCTACCTGTCCGGGCGCTCCAGCGTGAACGTGGATGCCAACGTGCGCATCGTCAGCTCCTGGCGGCACGAGATGCCCGAGCGCTACGACGTCCTGCCGCGGCAGCACATCCCGGTGCTCCCGGTCCCGGCGCGGCTGCCCTCGGCCGACCCGGCCGTGAACTTCAGCACGGCCGCGGAGCTGGGCTACACGACCGACCAGGCGGTCACCGAGTCCACGCGCTGCCTGATGTGCAACTACAACATCTGGTTCGACGGCTTCCGCTGCGTCCTCTGCGGCGCCTGCGCGGACGTCTGCCCGGAGGGCGTCATCCACATGATCGACGTCAACCAGATGAAGTCGGAGGGCGCCCTGCCGGAGCTCGTGGACGCCTACGGCTGGACCCAGGGCGCGGCCATGGTCCTCGACGAGGAGCGCTGCATCCGCTGCGCCCTGTGCGTCAAGCGCTGCCCGTACGATGCCATCACCATGGAGCGCTTCGAGATGCAGGAGATCAGTGAGGACGGTAGGCTCTACAAGGAGTCCTATCGCGACACCCAGCTGGGCTTGACGGGGCTCGGCAACCAGGCAGAGTCAGGGGGCAGGGCCTCATGAGGACGATTCGGCAGTGAGCTTCCTCGAGCGCATCGACCAGGGGATCCGGCGCAGCTCGGTCTTCCGGTCGATCTTCCGGCAGCCCTACCCCAACGACGAGCGCTCGCGCGCCATGGCGGTCATGAACAACGTGTTCCTGCACCTCCACCCGGTGCGGGTGCGCCAGCACGCCGTCAAGTTCGCCTACACCTTCTGCCTGGGCGGCCTGTCGTTCTTCTTCTTCCTGGTGCTGACGGTCACGGGCGTCTACCTGATGTTCTTCTACGTGCCCTCGGCGACCCAGGCCTATTCGGACATCCTGCGCATCCAGGCGGAGGTGCCCTTCGGGCTGCTGACGCGCAACATCCACCGCTGGGCCGCGCACCTCATGGTCTTCTTCGTGTTCCTGCACATGATGCGGGTCTTCTATCACGGCGCCTACAAGCCACCGCGGGAGTTCAACTGGGTGGTCGGCGTGGTGCTCCTGCTGCTGACCGTCTTCCTGTCCTTCACCGGCTACCTGCTGCCGTGGGACCAGATCGCCTTCTGGGCCATCACCATCGGCTCCAACATGGCCAACTTCGCGCCGCTCTTCAACAAGCCCTCGCAGCTGCTGCTGCTGGGTGGCATCGAGGTGGGCCAGAACACGCTGCTGCGCTTCTACGTGCTGCACGTCATCCTCATGCCGCTCGTGGCGGCCATCTTCCTGGCCGTCCACTTCTGGCGCATCCGCAAGGACGGAGGCATCAGCGGCCCGCTCTAGGCCGCGCCACGACGATGAGCGAGCCGACCCGCGACCCCCAGGTCCCAGCGCCACCCCGGCGCCGGGCCCCTCCGCTGCCACGCCCGCCCAGCCGGAGCGGCGCAGCACGCTGCCCGCGGCGCCGCCGGAGCGGCGCGTGACGGAGATCGACAAGCAGCGCGTGCCCATGGCCGCCAAGCCCTACCGCCTGCTGGCGCTGGTCAAGCAGGACGCCGTGGTGCGGGTCCAGAAGGAGCCGGACGACACGGTCATGACCTGGCCGCACCTGCTCTCCATCGAGTTCTTCGCGGCCGCCATGATGAGCATCTTCCTCATCCTCATGGGCGTCTTCGTCAACGCGCCGCTGGAGGAGCTGGCCAACGGCAACGTCACGCCCGGTGGTGGCCAAGGCCCCCTGGTACTTCGTGGGTCTCCAGGAGATGCTGGCCTACTTCCACCCCTCGGTCGCCGGCGTGCTCATCCCCACGCTCATCCTGGTCGGCTCGGCCCTCATCCCCTTCATCGACCGTGGCCCCAACGGTGACGGCGGCCCCACGCGTCCCTCGCAGCGCAAGGTGGCCGTGGTGCTCTTCACCCTCTTCTGGGGCGCCGGCCTGACCATCACCTTCCTCGGCGCCTTCTTCCGCGGTCCCGGGTACGCCTGGACGATGCCGTGGGAAGGCTTCTACTTCGCACTGTAGGGGCAGCATGGGCAACTGGAAGCTGAGCAAGGCACAGGAACCGCAGGCGCTCACGGAGCCGGTCCTGCGGCAGATGCGTCACGGCCAGGTCGGTGGTCTCACGCGCCGCCAGCTCATCCGCCGCTCCATCGGCGCAGCGGTGGGCCTCTGGCTGCTGGAGGTCTCGGCCGGCACCCTCGGCTTCCTGTGGCCCAACCTGGCCCGTGGCGGGTTCGGCGGCCAGATCAACCTGGGCACCATCGAGACCGTCGACCAGAACCCCGAGGTCCCGGGCCTCACGCTCGAGGACGGCGCGCCGGCCTACTTCCCGCAGGCGCGCACGTTCGTGCAGCTCATCGATCCGAACCTGGGCTTCCAGGACGGCGCGTCGCCCGACGGGTCGGGCGACCACCACCAACGTGCGCACCATGTGGCAGAAGTGCCCGCACCTGGGCTGCAAGCCCAACTTCTGCGCAGGTCAACTTCTGGTTCGAGTGCGCCTGCCACGGCTCGCGCTACGATCGGCTGGGGACCAAGGTGCAGGAGCTCGGGCCCGGCCCCGCGCGGACTTGACCGCTTCGCCCACGTCGTCCAGAACGGCGAGCTCATCGTCGACACGAGCACGGTCACCCTCGGCCCGCTGCCGGTGGCGCTCGGACAGCCTGGCCTCATCCCGGCCAAGTCGCCCGGCGGGTGCATATGAGCGACCTGACGCCCAGCCCTCGTGATGAGGACCCCGGACGCCAGCTCGCACCGCGCGAGGGGGACAGCCCGGCCGCAGACGCCTCAGCCCTGACGCCAGCCCCGGAGGGGGAGCAGCGGGCCGTGGAGCGGTTCTCCGCCGGCCCCGCCACGCACGCGGTGGGGCTGACCGAGGAGCGCGGCGCGCAGATCGTGCGCCAGAGCGCCAACGCCCGCAGCTTCGTCTTCCTGGCCATCCTGGTCATCGTCGCTCTTCATCCCCGTCTACTGGTTCGCGGAGTCCGGCGTCCCCGCCCTGGGCACCGCCGGGGCGCATGGAGCAGGCCGCGGAGGACCAGTACGTCACGGACGTGGCACGCGGCTACGCGCTCTACCTCGCCAACTGCCAGAGCTGCCACGGGGACAACGGCCAGGGCGGCGTGGGCCCGCCGCTCAACAACCAGCCCAAGCTCTACAACGCCCTCACCGCGGACGGGCAAGCCGGCACCGGGCACCTCAACCCGAACTACCTCCAGAACGTCCTGACGGTCGGCGGACGCTACGTCTGTGGTGACGCCAACAGCCTGATGCCCGCCTTCAAGCAGCCGGCGGGTCCGCTCAACTACCGCCAGGTGGAGGAGCTCATCGCCTGGATCACGGCCAGCTCGGACGTCACCTTCGAGTACGAGCCGGTCTCGCACGAGGCCGGCGTGGCGGCCCCGGAGCCGGTCGTGGTGAGCGGCTGGCGCGACCCGAACTGGCAGCCGGAGCCTGGCGCCACGCCGCCGCCCGCCTGCTGGCGCAACCCCAGCGGCGTCATCGGCGGTTCCGCGCCAGCGGCCACGCCACCTCCGGCCGATGGACCGGTCGCCTCCACGGAGCCGGTCACGGGCGGCACCGCGGATGCTCCGCGCGTCATCAAGCTGCAGGCCACGGCGGACCTGCACTTCCGTGACGAGGCCGGCAACGTGGTCTCCCAGATCGACGCCGCGGAGGGTGAGACGATCCAGTTCGAGATCGACAACACGGCCGGCTTCGACCACAACTTCTACATCGGGACGCCGGACCAGGTCAACACGCCCAACGGCACGACCGACGCGGGCATCCCCACCTGGCAGTCGGGTGTCCAGACGCTGACCTGGACGGCCACCGGTGATGGCCTGCAGTTCGCCTGCACGGTGCCGGGGCACACCTCCACCATGCTGGGCGACATCGTGATCGCGAACTAGGGGCAGGAGAGGCACGTGGCACAGCAGGCACTTCCACCGGGCGCGCTCCAGCGACGGGCCGTCTTCGGGCTGCTCGACGCGGACGGCTGGACCTGGGCGGCCCTGCGCGCCATCTTCTGGTTCCTGCTCATCATCTTCATGCTGGGCTACATCCCCAACCTGGCCTACTTCTTCACCGTCAGCCCCACGGTGAAGGTGGGCTACAACTTCGCCTCCATCGTCAACTGGTGTCCTGCCGCCAACGAGGACCTGCCCTGCCCGGCGCCGCACGGCGCCGTCGCTCCCGTGGCAGGCCAGCCCGGCTGAGCTGGCGCTGCCGGCCGGCCGCGAGGATGCCGTGCTCTTCCAGTCCGGGACCGCGCTCTACGTCATCGGCGGCCAGACCGCCGACGGCGCCACCGATGAGGTCCTGCTGACGCACGCCACGACCACCGACGGGCAGCCCAACGGGAACCTCGAAGGCTGGCAGCAGGGGCCGGCCCTGCCCGAGCCGCGTGCCGGCGCCGCCCTCGGCGTGTACCTCGGCGTGCCCTATGTCGTCGGTGGCCGCGATGCCACCGGGGCTGCCACGGACACCGTCTTCCAGGGTGTCGTCGAGGATGGCCTGCTGACCGGCTGGGCGCGCGCTGACGGCACGGAGAGCGATGAGGACCTGACGCTGCCGCGGCCCCTCAGCGATGCCACGCTCGTCAACGGCACCAGCGGCTTCGTGCTGCTGGGCGGACGCGGCGCGGACGACCAGCCCACCGATGGAGCCTACCTGGCCTGGGTCGCCACCGACCCGCCGAGCCGGACCCTGCAGCCCTGGGCGCCGCTGGAGGGCCTGGCCCTGCCGGAAGCCCGAGCGGAGGCCGTGGCCGGCTCCGTCGGCGACTACATCTACCTCGTCGGAGGGGAGGGTCCGGACGGAGCCACGGACAGCATCTTCCGCCTGGAGATCGTCGGACGGTGAGCCGGCCCTGGACGAGACGGGCCGACCGCTCGGCTGGGCCGTGGCGCAGGAGCAGCTGCTGCCGGAAGCCCGTGCCGATGCCATGGGCCTGGTGGCCAACGGCGCCATCTACGTCATCGGCGGCGTGGACACGGAGGGCCAGCCCCAGGAGAGCGTCTACTGGGTCGTGCCGGACACGGCCACCGGCGACCTCGGGAGTGGCTGGCAGCGCCTCTCCCAGACGGACCTGGCGCAGCCTCTCGCGGCCGCGTCCCTGGCCGGCGTCGGCTCGACGGCCTTCCTCGTCTCGGG
>CAVYBJ010000023.1:0-46471 GCA_963766685.1 uncultured Chloroflexia bacterium | reverse complement strand
TGTCGAACGCCCGTTCCAATCGCCCCCTCGTGCGCTACACTCCGCGTGTGCCCCAGGATCTGCTCATCGTTCGCGGCGCGCGCGAGCACAACCTCAAGAACATCACCGTCGAGCTGCCGCGGGACCGGCTGATCGTCATCACCGGCCTGTCCGGCAGCGGCAAGTCCAGCCTGGCCTTCGACACCATCTACGCGGAAGGCCAGCGCCGCTACGTGGAGTCCCTCTCCGCCTACGCCCGCCAGTTCCTGGGCCAGATGGAGAAGCCGGACGTCGACCACATCGAGGGGCTGTCGCCGGCCATCTCCATCGACCAGAAGGGCGCCAGCCGCAACCCGCGCTCCACGGTCGGCACGGTGACGGAGATCTACGACCACCTGCGCCTGCTCTTCGCGCGCGTCGGCCACCCGCACTGCCCGCAGCTGCGGCCGCGAGATCGCGCGCATGAGCGTGCAGCAGATCGTGGACCGCATCCGTGGCCCTGCCGGACGGCACGCCGCATCCTGGTCCTCGGCCCGCTCATCAAGGACCGCAAGACGGAGGGCGAGCGCGTCTTCGAGGCCGCCCGGCGGCAGGGCTTCGTGCGCGTCCGCGTGGACGGCGAGCTGCATGGACCTGGACGAGGCGCCCGCGCTCGACAAGTACAAGCGGCACAGCATCGAGGTCGTGGTGGACCGGCTCATCGTCCGCCACGCGGATGCCGATGGCCGCCCCTTCGACGCGGACCATCCGGACCCGGACGCTGCGCGCCTGGCCGACTCCGTGGAGACGGCGCTGCGGCTGGGCGAGGGCGTCATGCTCGTGGCGCCCGCGGACGCCGGCGCCTTCGAGGAGCAGCGCTACAGCGAGAAGTACAGCTGCGCCTACGACGGCACCACCATCGACGAGCTGGAGCCGCGCTCCTTCTCGTTCAACTCGCCGCACGGCGCCTGCCCGGACTGCACCGGCCTGGGCATCCGCCTGGAGTTCGTCCGTGGAGCGCATCATCCCGGACCGCTCCACGCTCCATCCCGGACGGGGCCATGGCGCCCTGGCGGACCGTGCCCACGGAGCTCTCGTGGCGGCTCAAGACCACCAAGGCCATCATGGACGCCCACGGCTGGGACTACCGCGCGCGCCATCGAGGACCTGCCGCCGGAGGCGCTCGACTACCTGCTCTTCGCCGAAGCGCAGCGAGCAGGTCGAGGTGCGCTACCGGCACGAGCGCGGCGAGAACTCCTACCTGGCCACCTTCGAGGGCATCGTCACCAACCTCGAGCGGCGCTACCGGGAGACGGACTCGGAGTACATCCGCACCGAGCTCGAGAAGTACATGGTCGAGCGGCCCTGCCCCACCTGCGGCGGGCGGCGGCTCAAGCCGGAGGCGCTGGGCGTGACCATCGGCGAGCGGCACATCGCGGACGTCGGCGGCCATGTCGGTGAGCGAGGCGCTGGCCTGGGTGGCGGCCCTGCCGGACAGGCTGAACGAGCGCGAGCTGACCATCGCGCGGCTGGTCACCAAGGAGATCGGCGAGCGGCTCGGCTTCCTGGCGGACGTCGGCCTCGACTACCTGACCATCGACCGCACCAGCGCCACGCTCTCCGGCGGGGAGGCGCAGCGCATCCGGCTGGCCACGCAGATCGGCTCCAGCCTGGTGGGCGTCCTCTACATCCTCGACGAGCCCACCATCGGCCTGCACCAGAAGGACAACGCCAAGCTCATCGCCACGCTCATCCGGCTGCGCGACCTCGGCAACACGCTCATCGTCGTGGAGCACGACGAGGAGACCATCCGGGTGGCCGACTGGGTCGTGGACATCGGCCCGGCGGCCGGCGAGCACGGCGGCGAGGTCATCGCCAGCGGCCCGCTCGAGGTCATCCTCGCGGAGCCGCGCTCGGTCACCGGCGCCTTCCTGCGCGGCGAGCGCACGCGTGCCCGTCCCGGAGCGAGCGGCGCTCCGGGCAACGGCAAGGCGCTCGTGGTGCGCGGCGCCCGGGAGCACAACCTCAAGGACCTCGACGTGCGCTTCCCGCTGGGCACCTTCACCGCCGTCACGGGCGTCTCCGGCTCCGGCAAGTCCACGCTCGTGACGGACGTCCTCTACCGCGCCCTGGCCCGCAGCGTCAGCGGCGCACGGGCGGAGCCGGGTGCCCACGATGCCCTGGAGGGCACGGAGGCCATCGACAAGGTCATCGACATCGACCAGAGCCCCATCGGCCGGACGCCGCGCTCCAACCCGGCCACCTACACGGGCCTCTTCGGCCCCATCCGCGAGCTCTTCGCGGGCGTGCCGGAGGCGCGCGTGCGGGGCTACGGTCCGGGGCGCTTCAGCTTCAACGTCAAGGGCGGCCGCTGCGAGAACTGCAAGGGCGACGGCATCCTGAAGATCGAGATGCAGTTCCTGCCGGACGTCTACGTGCCCTGCGAGGTCTGCGGCGGCAAGCGCTACAACCGCGAGGCGCTGGAGATCCACTACCGCGGGCACTCCATCGCGGAGGTCCTGCGCATGACCGCGGAGGAGGCGCTGGAGGTCTTCCACGCGGTGCCGGCCATCCGCAACAAGCTCCAGACGCTCGTGGACGTGGGCCTCGGCTACATCCGGCTGGGGCAGCCGGCCACGACCCTCTCCGGCGGCGAGGCGCAGCGCGTCAAGCTGGCCACGGAGCTCTCGCGGCGCGCCACCGGGCGAACCGTCTACATCCTCGACGAGCCCACCACCGGCCTCCACTTCGCGGACGTGGAGAAGCTGCTCCACGTGCTCCACCGGCTCGTGACCACCGGGCAACACGGTCATCGTCATCGAGCACAACCTGGACGTCATCAAGACGGCCGACTGGATCATCGACCTGGGGCCGGAGGGCGGCGCGCGCGGCGGCCGCATCGTGGCCGAGGGCACGCCGGAGGACATCGCCGCCGCGCCCGGCTCGGCCACCGGCGAGTACCTGGCCCGGGTGCTGCGGGGTGAGCCCGTCGTGCCCCTCTCGGGTGCCACGTTCCGGGGCGCTGCCCCGGGTCTCCCGGCGAGCGGCGAGGCCGCTGGCGAAGGTCGATCCGGGCGCGCCGCACGAGCCCAGCGTCGCCGGACCAGCGTCGGCGGCCGCGGCGGGACGGCCGGCTGGCGCATAGACTTCGCGGGCGATGCTGCACTTCATCGACGAGATCGTCATCCCGTTCCTGAACTCGCTGTACGGGGCCGTGGGCTATGGCGGCGTGATGGTCGCCATGGCCATCGAGTCGGCCATGATCCCGCTTCCGAGCGAGCTGATCCTGCCCTACGCCGGGTTCCTGGTCTCGGACCCGCGCAGCTCGAGCCCATCACGGGCGCGCCGTGGGACTTCTGGATCGCCGTGGTCGTGGCCACCATCGGCAACACGCTCGGGTCGCTCGTCGCCTACGCCATCGGGGCCTACGGCGGCCGGCCGTTCCTCGAGCGCTACGGGCGCTACCTGCTCATCCGCCAGCACGAGATCGACCTCGCCGACCGCTTCTTCGAGCGCTGGGGCCGCATCACCGTGTTCGTGAGCCGACTGCTGCCGGTCGTGCGCACCTTCATCAGCTTCCCGGCCGGCGTGGTCCGCATGCCCCTGCGGCCGTTCATCATCTACTCGACGGCGGGCGCGTTCCTGTGGAGCATCCTGCTCGTCTGGGTCGGCGAGCAGCTGGGCGCCAACTGGGTGGAGATCCGCGCAGATGCTGCAGCCCTTCGACACGCTCATGATCGTGCTCGTCATCCTCGCGGGCGTGCTGTTCCTGTGGTGGCGCATCGGGATGCCCGGGCTGCCCGTCGCCGCCGGCAGGCTGGACGACGCATGCGCCGGCGTCTCAGGCCGCGCCGTTCGCCCGACGAGCCGCCCAAGGGCTGACCACCGGGAGACGAGCCCGTGACAGGAGCCGACCGTGCATGCCCCGCCGCGCCGATGCCTGGTCGCTGCTCTGCGCATGGACGGCGAGCGAGAGCCTGCGCCGCCACGGGCTGGCCGTGGAGGCGGTCGTGGGCTGGTACGCGGTCCATCACTTCGGTGTGACCGGCGCGGACCTGGAGCGCTGGCGCATGGCCGGCCTCCTCCACGACTTCGACTACGAGCGCTACCCGGAGACGCACCCGCTTGCAGGGTGCGGAGGAGCTGCGCCGCCTGGGCTACCCGGAGGACGTCGTGGACGCCGTCCTGGGTCACGGCGACCACACCGGCCATGCCGCGCACGAGCGACCTGGCACACACCGTCTACGCTTGTGACGAGATGAGTGGCTTCGTCGTGGCGGTCGCGCTGGTGCGCCCCAACCGCAGCCTGGACGAGGTCGACGTGGAGGCCGTGCGGCAAGAAGATGAAGGACAAGGGCTTCGCTCGGCAGGTGCCCCGCGACCAGCTCGTCAAGGGTGCCGAGGAGCTCGGCCTGCCGCTCGAGGTCCACATCGGGAACGTCATCGCCGGTCTCCGGACCGTCGGGGAGGAGCTGGGGCTGTGAGCACGCGGATGGTCCGACTGGAGCGCGTCACGGACGCGCCGCCCGAACGCGTCTACCGGATGTGGTCCGACCCGGACACGATGACGCAGTGGCTCTGCTACCAGGTGCAGGGCTCGCTGCTGCCCGGCGCTCGCAGCGTGCTCGTCTTCCCGCGCCAGCAGATCGAGATCGACGTCCTGGAGGCCCAGCCGAGCAGCACCTTCCGGTTCCGGTGGCTCCATCCGAGCGGCCTGGGCCTGGCGACGGAGGTCGCCGTCGACATCCGCCCCAAGGGCTGGGGCTCGCTGGTCACGCTCACCGACGGTCCCTACGAGACAGCCGAAGACGCCATCCTCGACGAATACGCTCGAGCCATCGAGATCTGGGCGGCCGGCCTGACGCAGCTGCGGGCGTCGGTCGACTACTCGGTGGACCTGCGCAAGGTCCGCTAGAGCCCGACCGGTCAGGCGAGCTCAGCCCGGTCGAAGGCCTCGCGCAGGAAGCGCGAGGGGGCGCCCGGGTCGTACACGATGGTCAGCGTCCGACGGGCTCGCGTCCAGGCCACGTAGGCCAGCCGGCGCTCCTCCTCCAGGACGCGCTGCGGCTCGAGCGACTCCCGCAGGGCCCGCGCGGCCGGGAAGATGCCCTCGTCGTGACCGATGCAGGCGACGTGGTCCCACTCGAGGCCCTTGGTGCCGTGGAAGGTGGCCAGGGTGAGCGCGCCCTCCACTCCGGCGAGGCGCGTGCGCTGCTCCAGGCGGTCCTCGAGGTCCCGCCGCAGCGCGCCCAGGTCCCGGTAGGGGGCAGCCCACGAGAGCAGGGCCGCGGCGAGCGGGCGTCGAGCCCCGCCTCCCGTGCCGCCGCGGCCACGGCCAGCAGCGGCGCCTCGCCTGCCGCGGCTCGGGTGCTGGCCAGCTCGAGCCGCCTCGAGCAGGCCCGGCGCGTCGAGGAGGAGGCCATCCTCCTCGACTCGGCAGGGCAGCCCGAGCTCGAGGGCCACCGCCGCATACGGCACGAGCTCGGCGTTCGTCCGCGCCAGGATGGCCCGGGTGCACGGCTCGTCGTCGCACCCGTCCTTCGCCCAGGTGGTCAGCAGGAAGCGTGCCCGCGCGACCTCGTCGCCGCTGTCGGGAAGGAGCACGACCGAGCCTCGTGCGGCCGGCGACCAGCGGATGACCTTGTCGAAGCGCTCGCTGTTGTGGACCACGAGCCGTGCCGCCCGGCGCACGACCTCCGGCGGGCAGCGGTAGTTGGTCTGGAGGTCCACGCGGCGCAGGCCGGGCAGTCGTGCCGCGAGGCCGAGGACCCTCCGCACGTCCGCCAGGCGCCAGGCGTAGATGGTCTGGTCGTCGTCACCCACGAGGAAGATGTCACGTCGCTCGCCGGCCAGCAGCACGGCCAGCTCCAGCTGCGTCCGGTCGAGGTCCTGGGCCTCGTCCACGAAGAGCACGGAGGCACGACCGCGCCAGCGCCCCAGCAGCGCCGTGTCGTCGACCAGCGCCGGGAGCGCCCGGGCCACGAGGTCGTCGAGGTCCAGGGCGCCACGCGCTGCCAGCCCGGCCTGGTACTCCGCGAAGGCGTCGTGGGTGGCCGCGTCCTCCGCGGGCGGGCCTCGCTCCGGGTCCAGCTTGAGGCGGGTGAAGGCGTCGTCCAGCCACCGCAGTGCCTCGTCCGGCAGCGGTCCGCCGGCGAGCTCCGCCAGCAGCTCGTGGCGCTCCACGAGGCGGGTGACGTCCACCCCGGCATCGGCGAGGATGGCCCGCCCCAGCGCGTGGAAGGTGCGCACGCGCACGCTGCCCGGAGGCTGCCCCAGCTCACCGAGGGCCGCGTCGGCCCGCTCCTGGAGCTCCTGCGCGGCGCGACGGTTGAAGGTCAGGGCGCAGATGCTTGCCGGGTCGGCGCCGCAGGCGACTCGCCAGGCGATGCGCGCCACGAGGGTCGTGGTCTTGCCGGACCCCGCCGGAGCCACGCACAGGACGGGTCCCGGGTCCGCCGTGGCCGCGGCACGCTGGTCCGGCGCCAGGCGTGCCAGCCGCGCACGCACGGGAGCCGGCAGGTCCGCCAGGCTCGACGCTCGCTCCAGGCATGGGCCGATCATGAGGATCGGCCCTGTCGGCTCGCGTACGGCTCACTTGCGGCCTTGACGGCGCGCTTCGCGACCGCGGCTCGTCGGCGCGACCGGCCCGCGCCCGTCGGCCCGGCCCGCCCGCGCTAGCATCCCCGGGTGACCCCACGGCTCGCAGGCGACCCTCAAGCACCTGCCCGACAAGCCCGGCGTCTACCTGCTCAAGGACGCCGCGGCCGCGTCCTCTACGTGGGCAAGGCCCAGAGCCTGCGCAACCGGGTCCGCCAGTACTGGCAGGCCGGCCGCTCGGCGGCGCCCCTTGCGCATCGAGTCGGCCATCGACCAGGTGGCGGACGTCGAGACGACGCTCACGGACACCGTCAGCGAGGCGCTCCTGCTGGAAGCCACGCTCATCAAGCGCTTCCAGCCGCGCTTCAACGTGCGCCTCAAGGACGACAAGTCCTACCCCTACATCAAGGTCACGCTGGCCGACGACTTCCCGCGCATCGAGCGCACCCGCAAGCTGCCCGACGACGGCAGCCGCTACTTCGGCCCGTACGCCTCCGCGAGCAGCGTCGACGAGTCGATGAACCTCATCCGGCGCATCTTCCCCTTCCGCACCTGCACGCATCGAGATCAGGGAAGGGGAGCGCGCCCTCGAGCGGCCCTGTCTGCTCTACCACATCAAGCGCTGCCAGGGACCCTGTGTCGAGGCCATCGAGCGGTCCGCCTATCGGCGCGACATCGAGCAGGTCATGGACTTCCTCGAGGGCCGCCAGGAGCACGTCTCGCGCTCGCTCCGGGCTGACATGGAGGCCGCCTCGGAGGCGCTCGAGTTCGAGCGCGCGGCCGCCCTGCGGGACAAGGTGCGCGCCATCGAGCGGACCATGGAGAGCCAGAAGATGGCCGGCTTCGCCAAGCGTGTCCTGGATGCGCTGGGATACGCGAGGTCGGGCAACGAGGCCGCCGTCCAGCTCTTCGCCATCCGCGACGGCAAGACCACGCAACCGGGACATCTTCCTGCTCGAGAACCTCGTCGACGCCACGGACGAGGAGGCACTGGCGGCCTTCGTGAAGCAGTACTACGCCCGCGCCGGCTCCGTGCCGCCGCGCGTGCTGGTGCCCTTCCACCTCGCCGAGGCCAGCGAGCTGGAGGTCTTCCTGACCAGCCGCGCGGGCCGCAAGGTGGAGCTGGTGCGGCCGCAGCGCGGCGAGGGCCGGCAGCTCATGGAGCTGGCCGCCCGCAACGCGGCCGAGGTCCTGGCCGGCGAGCAGGTGCGCTGGCTGGCCGACGAGGGCAAGACCGACCGGGCCCTGGCCGAGCTGGCGGAGGCCCTGGCCCTTGCCGCACCCCCGGAACGCATCGAGTGCTACGACATCAGCACCATCCAGGGGACCTCGACGGTCGGCAGCATGGTCGTCTTCGAGGAGGGCCAGCCTCGCACGGGCGAGTACCGCCGCTTCCGCATCCGCGAGGTCGTGGGCCAGAACGACTTCGCCAGCCACCAGGAGGTGCTGCGCCGCCGCTTCCGGCGCGCCCTGGCCCCCGAGGAGGGAGCCGCCGAGCAGCTGCGCTGGCGCCTGCCGGACCTCGTCATCATCGACGGCGGCAAGGGCCAGGTCAGTGCCGCCCGGGAGGTCCTCGACGAGCTCGGCCTGCACGACCTGCCCCTGGCCGGCCTGGCCAAGGAGCGCGAGGAGCTCTTCCTGCCTGGACAGCGCGAGCCCATCGTCCTGCCGGCCAGCTCAGGCGCGCTGTACCTGCTGCAGCGGCTGCGCGACGAGGCGCATCGCTTCGCCATCACCTACCACCGCCAGGTGCGTGCCAAGGCCGCCACGCGCTCGGCGCTGGACGACCTGGCTGGCATCGGCCCGGCCCGCAAGCGGGCCCTGCTGCGCGTCTTCGGGTCCAGCCGCGCCCTGAAGGGCGCCACGCTGGAGGAGATCGCCGCCGTGCCAGGCATCGGCCGGGCCACGGCGGAGCGCATCCGGGCCCACCTCGACAGCTGAGGGCGCTTCGACCGAGGGCGGCCGTGCCGGGGGCCGCGCCGTCCCGCGCCGGTCCGACGCCGCCCAACGCGGCGGGCCTCTCTCTGGTAACGTCCCGTCCGATGCAACGCGCGCTTCCCATCATCGTGCTGACCGTATTCGTGGTCGCCCTCCTGGTCGCGATCTTCCCCCTGCCGCGCCCGGGTGGCAGCGGCGGCCAGACGCTGGAGACGCGCCTTGGCCTCGACCTCATCGGCGGCCTGCGCGGCGAGTACCAGGTCATCGCCACGGACGCCACGCCGGTGACGCGCGGACATCCTGGAGAAGACCCGCGAGATCGTCGAGAGCCGCGTCAACGCCACCGGCGTCGCGGAGCCCATCGTCGTCACGCAGGGCGCGGACCGCATCTCGGTCGAGCTGCCGGGCGTCGCGGACGAGGGCGAGATCCGCAAGCTCATCGGCACCACCGGCGTGCTCGAGTTCATGCCCGTGCCGGCCGCCCTCCAGGGCATCGGTCACCGAGGGCCCGCTGCCGGAGGCCATGGCGGACGTCGAGCCGCTCTTCACGGGCGTGGAGATCGCCAGCGCCGCCATCGGCCAGGACCCCACGACGCGGGAGATCGTCGTCGACCTGCAGCTCAAGGAGACCGGCGCGCGGCTCTTCGACGACTACGCCGAGCAGCACTACGGCGAGCAGTTCGCCATCGTCCTCGACGACCAGGTCATGTCGGCGCCCACGATCCAGGCCACGCGCTTCGGCGGCCGGGCCCAGATCTCCGGCGGCCAGGGCGGCTTCCCGGTGGAAGAGGCCAAGTCGCTGGTCACGGTCCTCAAGTTCGGCTCGCTGCCGCTGGAGATCCGCGAGGTCGGCTTCAGCAGCATCTCCGCGACGCTCGGCCTGGACTTCCTGAAGCAGACGCTCCTGGCGGGCCTCATCGGCATCGCCCTGGTCTTCGCCTTCATGCTCATCTACTACCGCGTCCCGGGCGCCGTGGCGTGCGTCGCGCTGGTCTTCTACACGATCTTCGTGTACGCGCTGTTCCGGCTCCTGGGCGTGACGATGACGCTGGCCGGCATCGCGGCCTTCATCCTCTCGGTGGGCATGGCGGTGGACGCCAACATCCTCATCTTCGAGCGCACCAAGGAGGAGCTGCGGGCGGGCAAGAACCTGACCGCCGCCATCGAGGCCGGCTTCAGCCGGGCCTGGAACTCCATCCTCGACTCCAATGTCTCGACCCTCATCACGGCCTTCATCCTGTACTACTTCGGGACGTCGGTCGTGCGGGGCTTCGCGCTCGTGCTCATCATCGGCGTGCTGACCTCGATGTTCACGGCCATCACGCTGAGCCGCATGATGCTGCGCTGGGTCGTGCAGCAGCCGCGCGCCCGGCAGGCGCACCTCTTCGGCATCGCGGACACGGGTCTCTCCGCCGACGCGCGCAGCCACCGCGAGGAGGTGGTCAGCCGTGTTTGACTGGGTCGGCAAACGCCACTACGGCTACATCTTCAGCGCCGTCCTGACGGTCGTCTGCCTGCTCTTCATGCTCTCGACCTTCATCCCCAACGCCGGCCTCGGCCTGCAGTTCTCCATCGCCTACACGGGCGGCACCGTCTGGGAGGTGCACTTCGCCGATGGCGCCCCGGACCCCAGCGAGGTTCGGGCCATCCTGGAGGAGCAGGGCCTGGCCGGCTCTGACGTCGCCATCACCGGGTCCGCTGACCGCGAGTACGTGCTCATCCGAACGGAGGCGCTGGCGCTCGAAGGACCCGACGGTCGCCGAAGGGTCTGCCGCTGCGGCCGCCGCAGCTTCGGCGTCGCCCAGCGCCGCTGCCGCATCGGCCGCGCCCGCCGCCTCCGGCGCGCCTCCGCTCGCGCCCGTCGGCTCCGCCGCGTCGGCCGCACCCGCGGCCGCGGTCGGGTCTGCGGCACCATCCGCCGCCGCGCTCCGCCCGCCGCCTCCGCGGCCGCCGCAGTCGCGTCGCCTGCTGCCGGTGCCTCGCCGGCGCCCGGCGCCTCTGCCGCGCCCGTGGCCGGCGATGCCCAGGGCCCCGTGGCGGGTGTGCCCACCACCGGCAGGTTCGGTGCCCTGGCGACCGCCCTGCAGGACCGCTTCGGGCCCATCGACGAAGTGCGTCAGCAGGACTCGGTCGGCGCCGTGGTGAGCGCGGAGCTCATCCAGCAGACCTTCATGCTCATCATCTTCGCCTCGCTGGGCATCATGGCCTGGATCAGCTTCCGCTTCCGCGACGTGCGCATGGGCGTCACGGCGGTCGTCGCCCTGGTCCACGACGTCATCGTCACGGTCGGCATCTTCGCCATCCTGGGCACGCTCATCGGCCTCCAGATCGACGCCCTCTTCGTGACGGCCATGCTGACCGTCATCGGCTTCTCCGTGCACGACACGATCGTGGTCTTCGACCGGGTCCGCGAGAACCGCGCCCGGTACGTGGGCGACCCGCTCGACCAGATCGTGAACCACAGCATCACGCAGACGCTGGGCCGCTCCATCACCACCTCCCTGACGCTCATCCTGACGCTGCTGGCGCTCTTCATCTTCGGCGGTGAGGCCATCCGGCCGTTCACCCTGGCGCTGCTCATCGGCGTCACCACGGGCACCTACTCCTCCGTGTTCGTGGCCGTGCCGCTCTTCCTCGACTGGCACCTCTGGGATGACCGCCGCCGGGCGAGGGCCGCGGCGGCTGGCAAGAAGAGCCCGGCGAAGGCAAGCCCGGCCTAAGCCGGGGTGAAGTCCCCGGCTCAGACTGCCAGCTCATGACCGAGCTGCAGCCCCGCTACCACTGGGTCGTGCCGCCGCCGCACGCGCTCTCCACGGCCACCATCGAGGAGGCTCAGCGGCGGGGCCTGTCCGCCCGCGCCTTGCGCGTGCTTTCCCGGCGTGGGCCCGTGGATGCCACGGAGCTGGCCTCGCGCTTCGACGAACCGGGTGCCGGGTTGCACGATCCCCGGTCCTTGCCGGACGCGGACGTCGTGCAGGCCCGCATCGATCGGCGCCAGTCGGGCGGGGGAGTCGGTCCTCGTCCTGGGCGACTTCGATGCTGATGGCCTGACCGGGCTGGCCATCCTGGTGGAAGCGCTGCGCTGGCTCGGCATCCAGGCGGAGCCGTATGTCCCCCACCGCACGGCGGAGGGCCACGGGCTCTCCATGGCTGCCGTGGAGCGCGCCCTGGAAGTCGGTCACGGGCTCATCGTCACCGTGGACACGGGTTCCACCAGCCTCGCGGAGGTCGCGGCTGCCCGGCAGGCGGGGATCGACGTCATCATCACCGACCACCACGTCCTGGGTCCGGAGCGGCCGGATGCCCTGGCGCTCGTGAACCTGCAGCGGCCGGAGAGCCGCTATCCGGACCGCCGGCTCTCCGGTGCCGGGGTGGCCTTCAAGGTGGCGCAGCTCCTCATGGCCGAGCGGCCCGGCGGTGCGCAGGCCGCCCTGGAGCTGGTCGACCTGGCTGCCATCGGGTCGGTCGCGGACGTGGTTCCCATCGCCGGCGAGAACCGCGCCATCGTGCGCCTCGGCCTGCGCCGACTGGGCCAGGCGCCGCGACCGGGCCTGGCCGCGCTGCTGGCCGCCGCCCGGCTCGACACGGATGACCTCTCGACGGAGGACATCTCCTTCGGCCTCGCGCCGCGCATCAACGCCATGGGCCGCATCGGTGACCCCGCCGTCGCCGCGGCGCTGTTGCTGGCGCGGGACGACGCTGAGGCAGCCGGACTGGCCGCCCAGCTGGAAGCCGCCAACGTGCAGCGCCGGGACCTGACGTCGGCGGCCATGGTCGACGCGCGCGGGCGCCTGGCCGCTGCCGTGGATGACCCCTTCATCGTGCTCGAGGGGGACTGGCCCGTCGGCGTCATCGGGCTCGTGGCCGGCCGACTCGCCGAGGAGACCGGGCACCCGGTGCTGGTGCTCTCCACGGCCGTCACACCGTGGCGCGGCTCGGCGCGAAGCGCCGGTGGGGTGGACGTCGCAGCCGCCCTGGAAGCCTGCCACGACCTCCTGGAGCGCCACGGCGGCCACCCTGCGGCAGCCGGCTGTCACGTGGACGCGGAGCGCGTCCCGGAGCTGCGGGCGAGGCTCGCCGACTTCGCCGCCGGCCAGCCCTCCGGCGATCGCAGGCCGACCCTCGCCATCGACCTCGTCCAGAGCGCGGATTCCGCGGATTACGTACTCTTGCGCGAGTTGGCACCGCTGGAGGACGCCGCTGAGGCGCCTCCGCTCGTCGGCGTCGCGGGCCTCGTCGTGGTTCGTGCCCGCGTCGCAAGCGGCGGCCACACCCAGCTCACGCTGCGCAGAGGACGAGAGGTGGTCGACGGCATCTGCTTCGGTCGGGCCGACCTCGCCGAGCAGCTCACGGAGGGTCTTGAGATCGACGTCGTGGCGCGCCTCACCAGCCGGACCTTCGCAGGCCTGGAAACGCTGCAGCTGGAGGTCCGCGACGTCGCGGCCGCGGGCACGCTCGGCGGTCTTCGGGCTGCCGCCCAGGCGGCCAGCCCGGTCGTGATCGCCGGTCGAGGCGGCCCGGCGTGACGGGTCGCCCGCCCCGCGCCCCATCGGGAAGCCCTGGCGCCTACCCGCCGGAGCTGCCCCCGGTCGACTACCGCCGGCAGGGACCCCCCGGCATGACCTCCGGATTCGCTGAACCCGTCTATCGCCCACCGTACCTGCCGGCCCAGGAGCCCCTGCCGCCCCGCTCCAGGCCACCGCGCAACTCGCCGGTCCTGGCGCCATTGCTGGCCTTCATCGGCCTGCTGCTCGTCGGCGTCGGCAGCGTGACGGCCATGACCTTCCTGAGCGTGGACCTCGGACGGGAGGACGCCGTCGCCTCTGAGGCACCCTCCCCGGGGCCGGAGGCCACACCCGATCCCGGCGTCGCGGCCGGCGCGACGCACGCGCCGGTCGCTGATCGAGCCCGAGGCATCGGCGCTTCCCGACATCGTGGAGCCGCCGCCCGACGAACGGGCGGACGTGAAGGGCACCATCGTCTTCAGCCGCGCCGGGGACATCTGGGCGGCCACGGGCCGCGAGCTGCGCCGGCTCACCGATGCCGACGCCACCAAGTCCGACTCGAGCCCCACCTGGTCGCCCGACGGCAAGCGCATCTACTTCATCCGCACCACGCGGCGGCCGACCGCCGACTCCCTCCCCGGCGGTCTCTACACGCTGTACGTGACGGACGTCTGGCGCATGAAGGCTGATGGTTCCGAACGCGAGGTGGTCTACGAGTCGCTCATCAAGGACGCTGCCGGCACCTGGTTCAGCCACGTGCTGCAGCCTGACGTCAGCCCCGATGGGGACACGCTGGCGGTCGTCAGCGACGGACCGGACGGCAGCGGGCCGGTGGAGCTGCACCTCATCGGGATCCGCAGCGGGCGCATGGAGAAGGTCGCCGCCCCGGCCGATGGGGACCTGGGGCACAACGACCCAGCCTTCAGCCCCGACGGAGGGAAGATCGCCTTCACCTACAACAACGCCCAGGGCACCGACGGCGTGCCGCGCATCGGCATCCACACCTGTCAGACACGCAAGAACTGCGCCGCGGGGCCGACCAGGCTGCTGCGTCCCGGCTTCGCCCATCCATCCTGGTCGCCGGATGGCGCCTGGCTGGCGGTCGAGGCGACTCGCGGGACCGGTCGTGACATCGCCATCCTCGACCCGCGTCGCGGGGACGTGCGCGTGCTCCTCACGGATGACGGCGACAGCTTCGCGCCCGTCGTCTCGCCGGATGGCAGCCAGATCGCCTACCTGCACCGGGACGGCGTGGCCATCGACGTTCGCGTCATGACCCTGGACATCACGCCTGACGGGAAGATCACCCTCGTCGAGGACCGTGCCGTGACCGACGACGGCAACATCGACGGTGACTCACCGCCCGAGTGGTTCATCCCCGCTGACCAGCTCCCGGCCTCCACCGCCGCTCTGGACGTGCCGCAGGAGGTCCTCGCCAGCCAGGCACCTGGCGCCGCGGCCTCCGCCCTCGCCGATGGAGCGCCGCCACCGCCCTGATGGGCTTCTCGCCGCCGTTCCCCGGCCGGGGCCGGGTGCTAGCATTCGGACCGTCAGCCCACGTCGTCGGAGGAACGCATGGGACTCCCGAACATCGGGCCCATTGAGCTCATCATCATCCTGGCCGTCCTGCTGCTGGTCGTCGGTCCGCGGCGACTCCCGGAGATGGGACAGGCCGTTGGGAAGACCATCCGGGAGTTCCGCAAGGCCTCCACGGAGATCACGGAATCGGCGACCGTCAGTGCTGACGCGAAGACGGTCTCGCCGGCGCCCGCCACGGTCGCGGCGGCGGCAGCGTCGATGACGCCCGACACGGCGCCCGCTGCGGCGCCCGTCCCCGCCGTGCCACCGGCTCCCGCGGCGCCCCTCGCGGACGCATCGGTCGAGGTCGCACCGCAGCCGTTGCAGAGTCCGGAACCCGATCCCGGCACGGCAGCCACCGACGACGCCCCGCGGGCCTGACCGGGCCTTGAGCGCGGACGGCGCGAGGTCCCGATGAGCGACGTGATGGAAGCCGGGGAAGGGCTCCCCGATGACATCGACGTGGTGGCGGCCAGTCTCGAGCCGGCCACGATGCCGCTCGTGGACCACCTCTCCGAACTGCGCCGCCGCGTCGCCATCAGCATCGTGGCCGTGCTCCTCGGCGCGGTCCTGGGCTTCATGCTGGCGCCCAGCATCATCAAGCTCCTGGTGTCACCCATCCCCAATGGCGAGGTCGTCTTCCTGACCCTCTCGGGCGGCTTCATGGTGCACCTGCGGGTGGCCATCATCGTGGGCCTCCTGCTGGCCCTGCCCATCATCCTGTACCAGGCCTGGGCGTTCGTGGCGCCGGGTCTCACGCCCCACGAGCGGCGGTCGGCCCTGCCCTGGATCCCCATGAGCGTCATCTTCTTCCTGCTGGGCACGCTGGTGGCGTGGGTGACCCTGCCCTACGCCGTCGGCTTCCTGCTCAGCTTCCAGATCGACGGCACCCTCGTCGCCATGCCCAGCGCAGAGGCCTACTTCGGCTTCGTGACCTTCATCTTCCTCATCTTCGGGCTGGTCATGCAGTTCCCCATCCTGCTCGTCTTCCTGGACCGCCTGGGCATCCTGAACGTGACGCAGCTGCGCGTCCATGCGCCGCTACGTGCTGGTCGGCGTCGTCGTCTTCGCGGTCGTCGTCACGCCCGGCGGCGACCCGGTGAGCCCGCTGGTGCTGTCGGGCACGATGTACGCCCTCTTCGAGTTCACCATCCTGCTGCTATCGCGCCGCCACCGCGGCGATGCCGTGGCGAGAGTCCGCGGCCGAGGCCGTCGATGGCTGAGCTGCTGCCGCCCGCGACCGCCCCAGGCGGCCAGCACGTGGCCATCATCACGGGCCTCTCCGGGCGCCGGCAAGACCGCCACCAGCAAGATCTTCGAGGACCTCGGCTACACGGTCGTGGACAACGTCCCCAGCCCGCTGCTGCGCGACCTCGCGGAGCTCGTGGCCGACGACCCGGACCGCTATGACCGCGTGGCCATCGTCCTCGACGTGCGCCAGGGCGACGCTCGCCTCTCGCTCGGCGCGGCCCTGGGGGCCCTGCACGGCCGCGACATCGTGCCCCAGGTCTTCTTCCTGGAGGCCAGCGACGAGGCCCTCGTGCGGCGCTACTCGGAGACACGCCACCGCCATCCCCTGGACACCGAGAACGACGGCGTCCAGTCGGCCATCGCCCGCGAGCGCCAGATGCTCGACGAGGTCCGCGACATGGCCCAGACGACCATCGACACGACGGACCTGGCCTTCAAGCAGCTGCGCGAGCGCATCGTGGCGGCCCTCGGGGCGCAGCCCGGCCCTGAGCAGCTTTCGCTGCAGGTCATCAGCTTCGGCTTCAAGTACGGCGTGCCCCTGGAGGCGGACCTCGTCTTCGACGTGCGCTTCATGGAGAACCCCTTCTATCGACCGGAGCTGCGCGCCTCCTCGGGGCTCACGGAGCCGGTGCGCGAATTCGTGCTGGGCCAGCCCATCACGACCGCCTTCCTGGAGCACCTCGACCGCCTCTTCGCCACGCTCATCCCGGCCTACCTCGCGGAGGGCAAGACGCGCCTCACGATCGCCATCGGCTGCACCGGCGGCTTCCACCGCTCGGTCGCCATCGGCGAAGCGCTCGCCGCCCAGCTGACCGACCTGCACATGGGCCCCGTGATGGTCTGGCACCGGGAGCTGGAGAAGCGCCGGTGACGCAACGGGGGGCACCGGGCAGCTGGGCTCGCCTGCGCCGCTGGCTGCGGCCGGGCACCGGCATCAAGCGCTGGCTGCTGGTGATGTTCCTGGGCCTGACCATCCTGGCCACGGCCGGCGCGCTGGCCATCCGCATCGCCTTCCGCGAGGTGCCCGCGGACAGCCTGGCGGGCCAGCTCTTCGAGGTCATCAGCCTGAACTTCCTGCCCGGCGCCCTGCGGCCGCTGGCGGTCATCGCCATCGGCGTGGCCGTCTTCACCCTCGGCCTGTGGCGCCTGCTGGCGGTGCTCCTGGAGCCGTTCCCCGTTCGCCGCGAGCCGCTCGTGGAGCTCGTCTACCAGAAGCGTTCGCTGGCGCGCGGACCCCGCATCGTGGCCATCGGCGGCGGGACCGGCCTCTCCACGCTCCTGCGCGGCCTCAAGGAGGTCAGCAGCAACATCACGGCCATCGTCACCGTCGCGGACGACGGTGGCTCGTCGGGCAAGCTGCGCGAGGAGTTCGGCGTGCCGCCGGTGGGCGACATCCGCAACTGCATCGCGGCCCTCGCGGACGTCGAGCCGGCCATGGACAGCCTCATGCACTACCGCTTCCCAGCCACCGATGGCGAGCCAGGGCTGGCCGGCCACGCCTTCGGGAACCTGCTCATCGCGGCCATGGTGGACATCAGCGGCGACTTCGAGGAGGGCGTTCGACTGGCCAACCGCGTCCTGGCCGTGCGCGGCCAGGTCGTTCCGGCGGCCCCGGTCGCCCTGAGCCTCAACGCGGAGCTCGCGGACGGCTCGCATCTCGTGGGACAGTCGCGCATCATGCGCTCGCGCGGCATCCGCCGGGTCTGGCTCAGCCCCGCCCGCGTGGAGGCCAGCCCGGAGGCAGCGGAGGCCATCCGTGCCGCGGACCTCATCGTCATGGGTCCCGGCTCTCTCTACACCAGCATCCTGCCCAGCCTGCTGGTGCCGGGCATCCGCTCGGCCATCGACGGCGCCCGCGGCCTGCGCGTCTACGTCGCCAACGTGGCCACGCAGCCGGGCGAAACGGAGGGCTACACGCTGTCCGAGCACCTGGCCGCCCTTCGCGCCCACGACGTGGGCCAGGTCATCGACGTCATCCTGGCCAACGACGACCACGATGCCCGCGTCCCGGAGGACTACCCGGCAGAGCCGGTGCGCATCGACATGCCGGCCGGCGGCTCGCGCCCACGGCTGGTGCTGAGCGGGCTGGTGGACCCCACGAACGCCCACCGCCACGACCCGCAGCGCCTGACCGAGGCCCTCGTGCGGCTGCTGGACACGCACACCGCGGCCCGGCCGGTGGCGCCCGTGCGCAGCGCCTAGCCCAGGGAGCGCCGCGTGGCCGATCCCACCGAGCTCGTGGAGGCCGTGCGCGCCGAGCTGGCGGCGATCGACCCGCCCCGGGCCTGCTGCCGGGCGGCGGAGCGGGCCGGCCTCGGCGATGCTGCCCGTGGCCGGGCACGTTCGCCCGTGGTGGCCAGGCTGGCCGTGCGCCTGGCCGACGAAGGCGCCGAGCCGAGGACGCCCGTCGCTGTCTTCGACTGGGGCACGGCACGCAGCCACTGTCGGGCCGCCTGGCTTCGCGGCCGATTCCTGGCGGTGGGCTCGCTGAGCCTCGGCGCGCAGGGCCCGCACCTTGAGCTGGTGGTGCCGCCGGCAGAGGCGGACGACGTGGCCCGACGACTCGAGAGGCAGGCTTCCCGGCCAGACTGCGGATGCGCCGCGGTCGTGCGGTGGCCACCTGGAAGCGCACGGACACCGTCATCGGCTTCCTGCGCTCCTGCGGTGCGAGCGCCAGCATCCTGGAGCTGGAGTCACGCCTCGTCATGCGCCAGCTGCAGGGCCACCTCAATCGCGTCCTCAACGCGGAGACCGCGAACCTCACGCGCTCCGTGGCCTCCAGCGCCCGGCACATCGCGATCATCGAGCAGCTCGAGGCCGAGGGCCGCCTCGCCGAGCTGCCGGAGCTGGATCGCGCGGTCGCCGCCGAGCGCCGTGCGGCCCCGGAGGCCTCGTTCACCGAGCTCTCCGAGCGCCTCGGCCTGAGCCGCGCGCGGGTGCAGCGGGCCTTCCAGCGCCTGGAGGCGGTCGCCTCCACCACGTCGCCGCCCGGCGACCTATGATGGGAGCCATGCGACCCGTCATCATCACTGCCAACTGGAAGATGAACACTTCCCCAGCGGACGCCGGTCCGCTGGCCCGCTCCATCGCCGATGCCACGGACGTGGCCGGCGTCACCCGCATCATCTGCCCGCCCTACGTGGCGCTGGCGGCCGTGGGCGAGGCCCTTGCCGGCACGAACGTCGCCGTCGGGGCCCAGAACGTCCACGCCGAGGCCAAGGGTGCCTACACGGGTGAGATCTCGGCCTCCATGCTGGCCGGCCTCGCGACCTGGTGCATCATCGGCCACTCGGAGCGCCGGCGCGACCAGCTCGAGTCGGACATGCTCATCGGCCACAAGATCCTGCGGCTCATGGAGGCCGGCATCCGGCCCATGCTCTGCGTCGGCGAACTGCTGGAGGAGCGCGAGGGCGGCCGCGCCATCGAGACCGTCCAGGCCCAGCTGCGCGGCGCGCTGGAGGTCATCGTGAGCGCCGGACACGCCGTGCCGGTGGACCTCGTCATCGCCTATGAGCCCGTGTGGGCCATCGGAACCGGCAAGACCGCGAGCGGCAAGGATGCCGCCGAGATGGCGGACGCCATCCGCGCCACGCTCGCCGAGCTGACCAGCCCCGCGCAGGCGGAGGCCACCCCGGTCCTCTACGGCGGCTCCGTCACGAGCGCCTCCATCGGCGAGTTCCTCGATGAGGCCGTCATCGACGGCGCCCTCGTGGGTGGCGCCAGCCTCAAGCCGGACGAGATGGCCGGCATCGTGGCCCGGGCCGGCATCACCGCCGCCGCCCGCGCTGCCGCCTAGCGACCCGCCTGCCGCCAGCGACCCGCCTCCGCCTGACCGCTCGCCCGGGCAGCCGCCCGCCCCGGCGGGCCACCTTGAAGAGGGGAGAACCCAGCTGTGACCACGCGCGCCGAACGTCCGTGCCCCATCGTCCTCGTCGTCATCGACGGCTTCGGCATCGGTCCGGACCCAGCCGTGGACGCCATCGCCGCTGCGGACATGCCGCGCTGGCGGACCCTCCTCGGCGAGTGGCCGCACAGCCGGCTGGAAGCCTCCGGGGCCGCGGTCGGGCTGCCCGATGGGCAGATGGGCAACAGCGAGGTCGGACACCTCAATATCGGAGCCGGCCGGCCGGTGCTCCAGGACCTGCCCCGCATCGACGCCGAGATCGCCGACGGCGCCTTCCGCCAGAATGCCGCGCTGCTGGCGGCGGTCCGCTCGGTCGCGGAGCGTGGCTCCCGCCTGCACCTGGTGGGGCTCATCGGGCCTGGTGGGGTGCACAGCGTGGATCGCCACGCGGTGGCCATCGCGGAGCTCGCTCACGAGGCGGGCGCGACGGACGTCGTGGTCCACGGCCTGCTCGACGGTCGGGACACGCCGCCCCGCTCCGCGGATGGCTTCATCCCGGACTTCGAGGCGCGCCTCGCGGGCGCTCATCCCGGCGCCCGCTTCGCGATGATCGGTGGCCGCTACTACGGCATGGACCGTGACAACCGCTGGGAGCGCACGCAGGCCTGGTACGAGGCCATGGTCCACGGCCGCGGCTTCGAGACCGAGCCGGCACCGAGCGCCTCGGCCGCCCTGGCCGCGGCCTACGCGCGCGGCGAGAACGACGAGTTCGTGAAGCCCACGCTGATCTCCGGCGTGGACGGCCGCGTGCGCGACGGCGACGTCGTGATCCACTTCAACTTCCGGGCCGACCGCGCTCGGCAGCTGACCCACGCTCTCGTGGACACCGACTTCTCACGCTTCGACCGTGGCGCGGAGGCGCCCCGTCCGGACGTCGTGACCCTCACGGAGTACGAGGAAGGCCTGCCCGTGGCCGTCGCCTACCCGCCCCTCGTGGTGGCCAGCTTCGCGGAGGTCGCGTCCGGCCTTGGCTGGCGCCAGTTCCACGTGGCCGAGACGGAGAAGTACGCCCACGTCACCTACTTCTTCAACGGCGGCGTGGAGCAGGCCTGGCCGGGGGAGGAGCGCAAGCTCGTGCCCAGCCCCAAGGTGGCCACCTACGACCTGCAGCCGGAGATGAGCGCGGCCGGTGTCACCGACGAGCTGGTGGCGGCCATCGGGTCGGGCCAGTACGACCTCATCGTGGCCAACTTCGCCAACCCGGACATGGTCGGCCACACCGGCGTCTGGGACGCCACCGTGACGGCCTGCACGTTCCTGGACGGCTGCCTGGGCCGGGTGGCGGACGCGGTGCATGGCCGCCGACGCGGCCTCCCTGGCAGCGGGCGGCAGCGGCGCCCTGCTGGCCGTGACCGCCGACCACGGCAACGCTGACGTCATGAAGGACGCCAAGGGTCAGCCCGTCACCAAGCACTCGCTGAGCCCCGTGCCGTTCCTGCTCGCGGGCTCCCCCGCGAAGGGCCGGACGCTGTCCGATGGTGTGCTCGCCGACGTGACCCCGACGCTCATGGAGCTGGCCGGTGTCAGCCCTGCTCCGGGCATGAGCGGCCACTCGCTGCTGAAGGGCTGATCCAGGGGCGTCACTCGGGTGACGGCACGGGACGCCTGGCGGCAGGGACGCCCGTATGCCCGTGCTAGACTGCGGCCACCATCCAACCGACAGGAGTCCACCCAGATACCGTGGCTGAAACCATCCTCTTCTTCGCCCTGGTGATCTCCGCGGCCGGCCTCATCGCGGCCATCCTCATGCAGTCGCGCGGCTCCGGCTTGGGTGCCACGTTCGGCGGCGGGGATGCCTCCACGTACCGCAGCCGCCGCGGCGTGGAAGCGCGCCTCTACCAGATGACCATCGTGCTGGCCGTCGTCTTCGTCGTGGTCAGCATGCTCGTGTACATCGTGTCGCTGTAGCCCGCTTCCGGGCGGACGACCAGGCGTGGAGGCCGGCCGGTGGGGCCGGCCTTCGTGGTACCATGCGGCTTCGCTCGACGAGCGTTGCGATCGATGACGTGCCGCGGTGGCGGAATAGGCAGACGCGCTAGGTTCAGGACCTAGTGACCATTACGGTCGTGTGGGTTCAAGTCCCTCCCGCGGTACCATCCTGATCGCACCCTCGCACCTGCCCAGGTGGCGGAATTGGTATACGCGTACGTTTGAGGGGCGTATGAGGCGACTCATCCGGGTTCAAGTCCCGGCCTGGGCACCACCTTCCCTGTCCTCGGCCGAGTGACTCGGTGGCGGCTCGCGCTCCCACGCGACCGGGCGGGCCGCTCGAGCCGCCGGGGTACCATCCCATCTGCGCGGGCGGTTAGCTCAGTCGGTTAGAGCGCCTCGCTTACACCGAGGATGCCGGGGGTTCGAGTCCCTCACCGCCCACCACCTCACGGCCCACCCGTGCAGGCTGATCCACGATCGGTCAGCTGGGAACACGGGCGACCCCAGCAGGCCAGGACATGGCAGGATGGACAAGATGAGCGGTCAGGATGCCGCCGAACAGCCGACCGACCGGCGCGACGTGCCCGAGGCCGCGGTGCGTGATCACCTGGCCAACGAGCGCACGCTGCTGGCCTGGCAACGCACGGCCCTGGGCGTCATCGCCATCGGCTTCCTGGTGGATCGTTTCGCGCTCGAGGGCGGCGGGACCACCGTGACCGGGTCCGTCCTGGGGATCGCCATCGTCCTCCTTGGCGCTGTCGTGTCGGTCCTGGGAGCGTACCGTTTCATGCGCACCGAGCGCGAGATCGACACGCACAGCTATCGGCCAGCGCTGCTTGCGCACCTGGTCCTCACGGCATGCATCGTGGTGGGTGCCGTCGCCCTCGTCCTGTTCCTGCTGTCGACGCTCGACTGACGACCCGGACGGTCGATCCATCGTGGAGTCCGACTCGCCGGCCGCTGCTTTGGCGGACGTCCCGTCGTCGATGAGGGCGAGCGTCCCGAGCCGTGGGCCGTGGCTGCATACCCCCGGGGGTATGTGCTACCGTTTCGGGTGTCCTCGGCATCACGAGGCGAGATGGAGGCAAGAGTGACGATGAAGGCCCTTCCGGCTGTGGCCGACCAGCGTGCCATCGTGGCGCGCCTGAACCGTGCCAACGGTCAGCTTGGGGCGGTCGCCCGGATGGTCGACGAGGGCCGCGACTGCGAGGAGGTCGTGGGTCAGCTGGCGGCGGTCAGCAAGGCGGTCAACAGCGTCGCGTTCACCCTTGTCTTCGCGAGCCTCAAGCAGTGCCTCGTCGAGGAACGGAACGACGCCGAGGATGTCTCGGCGCGCCTGCAGAAGCTCCTCCTGGCGCTCGCCTGAGCGCCGGACACCGAACGAAGGGGATCCTGATCCGATGTGTGCACGAACCACCTGCCGCTCGTGTGGCAAGCCGACCGTGAACGGCTGCGGCAAACACGTGGAGCAGGCGCTCCGGGGCATCCCGAACGCCGAGCGCTGCCAGGGTCACGCCAGGACCGCCCCGCGCGGAAGCCACGGCGACCCAGAAGAGCAGCGGCTTCCTCTCGCGCCTGTTCGGCGTGGAGTGACGGAGCGCCCGCAGGGGCGTGGCGTCGCAGGCCCCAGCCGACCCAGGGTGACGAGCGTGTGGTACTGGCCTTCGGGTCGCTGAAGGCGAGACAGCTCGGCGTCATCCCCGGAGCCCGGAGCCTGTTCACGTGGTGCTCCGGCCGCCCGACGGCTTGACGGATGTGCCACCATCTCCGCAGGACGTCCGGATGTCCTGACGTCCCTGCGGTCAATGCAGAGGCACGATGCAAGGAGGGGGTCCCATGGTGGGTGATCTGCGAGCGCGAACCAGGATGCGCGTGGTCCTTGTCAGTGGCGCGCTCATGGTCGCGTCGATGCTCGTCTCCGGCGCCGTTCCGGTCGCCGCGCAGGACGATGCGGCCTGTGACCCGACGGCCGGCGGCAAGACCTACGGCTACATCAGCCCAGGGCCGGACACGTGGTACCAGCGCGACGTCGACGGCTTCGTCTACGCCGCCCAGCAGGACGGCAACGAGGTCGTCGTGTTGAACACCGAGTACGACCCCGAGAAGGAGATCGCGAACATCGAGTCGCTGATCAACCAGGGCGTCGACGGCATCAGCATGTTCTCCTCGACCGAGGCCGGCGCCACGCTGGCCGCCAAGCGGGGCGAGGAGGCAGGCATCCCGGTGGTCCTCACCGACAGCGTGGGCACCGTCATCGCCAACGGCCAGAACCATGTCGCGTCCATCGACTTCGACTGGTATGGCATGGGCACGGCCTACGCCGACTGGATGGCCGAGACCTACCCGGGCGAGAAGTTCGTCATCCTGACCGGCTTCTTCGACTCGCCGCCCAGCCAGAAGATCAACCAGGGCATGCAGGACCGAGCTGCTGAGCTGGGCAAGAACGAGCTGGTCACCATCGAGGAGACCAAGTACAGCCCGGACACCGCCGTCTCGCTGGCGCAGGACCTCATCAACTCGGGTGAGGAATTCGGCCTGCTCTTCGTCATGGACGAGGACATGTCCACGGCCGTCATCCGCATGCTGCGCAACGATGGCTACCTGGACAACCCCATCAAGGTCTTCGCCCAGAACGGCTCGCCGGCGGGCATCCCGCTGCTCGAGGAAGGCTCACTGAAGTACACCATCAGCAGCTCGCCCGGCTGGGAAGGGTTCGTGGCCTATCACGCCCTCAACAACTACGTGAGCGGCTGCACGGACGAGACGAACAAGCAGATCATGCTGCCGGTCATCCCGGTGACGCCGGAGACGGTGGCTGACCCGACGCTCGTCGTTCCGTGGGAGCCCAGCGACCTGTACTGGGAGATCACGGACAAGTACCTGCCGGACCTGCTGGTCGGCCGGGAGTAGCGTGATCAAGGCTTGCCCGTGACCGTGCAAGCCCAGGGGACCGGATCGGAGACCCAGGCGACTGGGTCGCCCGGTCCGGTCCTTTCGCTCGAACGCATCTCCAAGACGTACCCGGGCACGCGTGCCCTGGTGGACGTCAGTTTCGACCTGTCCGCGGGCGAGGTGCACTCCCTCATCGGCGAGAACGGCGCTGGCAAGTCCACGCTCATGAAGATCCTGGCCGGGGTCGTTCAGCCGGACGAGGGCGCCATCGTCCTGCGTGGCCAGTCGCATCGGCACCTCACACCGCGCTCCGCGCTGCAGTTGGGGGTCAGCACCATCTACCAGGAGTCCGACATCGTCACGAGCCTGACGGTGGCTGACAACGTCTTCCTGGGGCAGGAACCGACGCGCGCCGTGGATGTCGTGGACACGCGTCAACAGCGGCGCATCACCCAGGAGATCATCGACGACCTGGGCGTGGACCTTGACCCTGACGCGCTCGGGGCGCGGCTCTCCCCCGCCCAGCGCCAGCTGACGATGATCGTGCGGGCGCTGCGCTTCTCCCCGGACGTGCTCATCCTCGACGAGCCGACCTCGTCGCTGGGACAGGCTGAGACGGAGCACCTCCTGGCGCTCGTGCGGCGCCTGGCCGAGCGGGGCATCGGCATCATCTACATCTCGCACTACCTGGAGGAGGTGCTGCGGGTCGCCGACCGGATCACCGTGCTCAAGGATGGCCGCCACGTCGCCACCCTGCCGGCCGCCGGCGCGACCGCGGATGGCCTCGTGCACCTCATGGTCGGGCGGAGCGCCTCGGCCTTCTTCGTGAAGGAGCCGGTGCCCATCGGTGACGTCGTCATGCGAGTCGAGGGCTACAGCGGGCCCGGCATCCCCGCGCCAGTGTCCTTCGAGGTACGACGGGGCGAGGTGCTCGGCTTCGGCGGTCTCGTCGGCGCTGGCCGCACGGAGCTGCTGGAGCTCCTCTTCGGAGTGCGCAAGGCGCGGAGCGGCACCATCCACCTCGACGGACGCACCGTGCGCCCACGAAGCCCACGCGAGGCGGTCGCCGCGGGCCTCTCCCTCGTCACCGAGGACCGCGCTCGCTCAGGCCTTTACCCCGACCGAACCGTGCGCGAGAACCTGAGTACGGCCTGGAACGAGCTGCGCGGAGCCGTCGTGCGCGGCGAGCGGGCCCTCGCCGACGGCATCGTGGAGCGCCTGGGCATCGTGACCCCGAGCATCGAGCAGGAGGTCAAGCGTCTCTCCGGCGGCAACCAGCAGAAGGTGCTCATCGGGCGCTGGCTGGCGGTCGATGCCACGGTCTACATGTTCGACGAGCCCACCAAGGGCGTGGATATCGGTGCCAAGCACGACATCTACGGCTTCATCGCCGAGCTGCTCAAGGCGGGGCGGGCGGTCATCATCGTCTCGTCGGACCTGCCCGAGCTGCTCTCCATCAGCGACCGCATCGTCGTCATGCGTCAGGGCCGCATCATCGCCACGGTGGCGGCCGCCGAAGCCACGGAACAGAGTCTCATGAAGGAGTTCCTGGGTGTCACAGGCCACTGAACCCATCCCGGTCGGCGATGCGACCGCGCCGGCCATCGCTGCCGAGCGGACGCGCCGGAGCACGGTCCTGGCCTTCGTGGCCGCCAACCAGTGGGTGCTCATCCTGCTGCTGACGATCGGGCTGGGCATCTTCACGGGCCTCGTCAACGACCGCTTCTTCAACCCACGCAACATCATCAGCATCCTCGAGCAGTCGTCGGTGCTGGGGCTCGTCGCCGCTGGGGCCACCATCCTCATCATCTCGGGCAACTTCGACATCTCGGTGGGCGCCATCATCGGCCTGGCCGCCGTGACCATGGCCATGATCGTGCTGGCCGGCTACCCGGAGGAGCTGGCGATGCTGGCCGGCATGGCCGTGGCCATCACCTGCAGCGTCGTCAACGCCACGCTGGCGCGCCTCTTCCAGGCTCCCACCTTCATCGTCTCGCTGGCCACGGCGGGCATCTTCACGGGCATCTCGTTGGCCCTCACCGAGGGCATCATCCAGCTGGTCCCCAGCAACTTCACCTTCTTCTCGAGCACCCGGCTGCTGGGCGGCAACCTGCCGCTCATCTTCCTCATCAGCCTGCTGGGCTACGTGGCCGTCGGTTTCCTGCTCCGCTTCACGCGCATGGGCCGGCGCACCTATGCCATCGGTGACAACCCGCGGGCAGCCTTCCTGGCCGGCATCGACGTCTCGCGCACGACGGTGCTGCTCTTCGCCATCAACGGCATCCTCATCGGGGTCGCGGCCATCATGCTCATCTCGCGCATCGGTTCGGCCCTGCCATCGACGGGCGCCGGGCTGGAACTGCGGGCCATCGGTGCGACCGTCATCGGCGGGGTGCCCATCACGGGCGGGCGCGGCGGTGTGGTGGGCACCTTCTTCGGCGTGCTCCTCCTGGGCGTCATCTCCAACATGCTCAACATGCTGCGCATCAACCCCTTCCTCCAGGAGATCGCCTTCGGTGCGCTCATCGTGCTGGCCATCGGCATCAGCTGGTTGCGCACCCGCGTTGGATCGGACCACTGAACTCGGAGGCTGCACGATGACCGAGCTGGGCATCAACACCTGTTTCGCGGTGAAGCGCTGGCCCCGGCCGGCGGACTGGGCGCCCATCGTGCGCGACGTGCTCGGCCTGGACCTGGTCCAGGTGTCCCTGGACCTCGTCGACGTGAGCCGCGGTGCCGACGCGATGGCCCGGGATGTCGAGGAGCACCTGGAGGCCGCCGACCGCTACGGCATCCGACTCCATTCGGCCTTCACCGGCGTGGCCGGCTACTCCTCGAACCTCCTCCTGCACCCAAGCGAGCGCGAGCGAGATGCCGCCGAGCGCTGGTACGAGCGCGCCATCGACTTCGCGGCTCGACTGGGCGCGGTCTCGATGGGCGGGCACGTGGGCGCCTTCAGCGTCCCCGACTGGACCGACCCGGCCCGGCGGGGGCAGCTGTGGGAGGAGCTCAGGGTCCGACTCGGCAGGCTTGCGGGCGTGGCTCGCCAGCGCGGGCTGGAGGGGCTGCTCGTCGAGAACCTGGCGGCCCGGCGCGAGCCATCGACGATGGCCGACATCGAGTCCCTCATCACGGCCGGCGACCCGGAGCACGTCCCCATCCAGCTCTGTCTCGACGTGGGCCACATGTGCGTGCCTGACACGGAGGGCGAGGAGCGCGATCCCTACGCGTGGCTCCGCAAGATGGGCGGGCTGGCGGCCGTCATCCAGATCCAGCAGGGCGACACGGAGGGCGACCGCCACTGGCCGTTCACGGCGCGGTACGCCGAGGTGGGCAGGATCGATCCCGACCGAGTGCTCGAGGTGCTTGGCCCGGACGTCAGGGCACCCCTCGTCCTCGAGGTGATCCCGGCGTTCGAGGCGCCCGATGCCGTCGTGCTCGAGGACCTCGTCGAATCGGTCCGCAGCTGGCGCGAGGCGATGGCGCGAAGCGAGTACCCTGTGGCATGAGTACGCAGCCGATCGGAGGGCCTGGATGGAGACCTGGTTGATCATCGGGATCATCGCCGTCGTCATCGTCGCCGTGGGGATCCTCATCTACAACGGCTTGGTGCAGAAGCGCCTGCGCATCGACGAGGCCTATGCCCAGATCGAGGTGCAGCTGAAGCGCCGCTGGGACCTCATCCCCAACCTCGTGGATGCCGTCAAGGGCTACATGGGCTTCGAGCAGAAGGTCCTCACGGACGTCACGGAGGCGCGCGCCAACGCCGTCGCCGCGGGTGCCCAGGGACCGGCCGCGGCGGCCCAGGCGGAGAACGCCCTGACCTCCTCGCTGCGATCGCTCTTCGCGACGGTGGAGAACTACCCGGAGCTCAAGTCCAACCAGAACGTGCTGGAGCTGCAGGAGCAGCTGACCACGACGGAGAACCAGATCAGCTTCGCGCGGCAGCACTACAACGCCACCGTGCTCGACTACAACACGTCCATCGCCACGATCCCCGCCAACATCATCGCCGGCCCGCTGGGCTTCCGGAAGCGCGAGTTCTTCGATGCCGAGCCGGAAGCGTCGCAGGTCCCGGAGCGTGGACCTCGGCTTCGGTGGGGATGACGACAAGCCGTCCGGTGCTCCGCCGGCGACGCCCGCATGGCCCAGCCACGACCGACCGCACCGCCGCCTCCGCCGCCGCCGGCCCCGCCGCCGGCACCGCCTGCCAACCCGCCGCAGATGCCACCCGCCGCCGCCTCCGGCCTACCCGCCGCAGCAGGGCTACCCGCCCCAGCAGGGCTACCCGCCGCAGCAGCTACCCACCGCAGGCGCCGCCGCCCGGCTACCAGCCGCCGCCCGGCTACCAGCCGCCCGCCCGGCCCGCCCCGGCAGTGACCGCTGGCGTGCCCCGGCAGCCCCGGGGCACGCCTGCCCAACGGGTAGGCACGCCATGACCGTCGTCACGCCATGACCGTCGTTCGCGAGACCTTCTACAAGCAGATCCGGCAGAACAAGATCCGCTCGATCCTGCTGATGCTGGTCATCGTCGCCATCCTCGGCGCGCTCGGCTGGTTCATGGGCTTCTACTTCGCCGGCGACCCCGCGGGCGCCCTGCTCTTCGTGCCCTTCGGCGATGGGCTTCGCCGCGCTCCTCAGCGCGGGCGCCTTCTTCGGCGGCGACAGCCTCGTGCTGGCCGCCTCGCAGGCTCGCCAGGTCAGCGAGCAGGACCAGCCGCAGCTCATGAACGTCGTGCGCGAGCTGAGCCTGGCCGCGAACGTGCCCATGCCCAAGGTCTACCTCATCGACGACACGGCGCCCAACGCCTTCGCCACCGGCCGCGACCCGGAGCACGCCAGCGTGGCCGTCACCATCGGGCTGCTCCAGAAGCTCGACCGGGAGGAGCTGCAGGGTGTCATCGGTCACGAGCTGGCCCACGTGGCCAACTACGACATCCGCTTCAGCCTGCTCGTGGGCGTGCTGGTGGGCTCCATCGCGCTCCTGGCGGACATGCTGGCGCGCATGGCCATCTGGGGTGGCATGACCGGCCGCGGCTCACGCCGCGGCGGAGGCAGCAGCAACAACGGCGCAGCCGTGTTCATCTTCTTCCTGGGCCTGCTGGTGGCCATCCTGGCGCCGCTCTTCGCGCGGCTCGTGCAGATGGCCGTCAACCGCCAGCGCGAGTACCTCGCGGACGCCACGAGCGTGGAGCTGACGCGCAACCCCTACGGCCTGGAGCGCGCCCTGGCCAAGCTGGCCACGGACCAGGAGCCCCTGGAGGTCGCCAACCGGGCGACCCAGCACCTCTACGTCGTCAACCCCATCAAGAAGCTCGATGCCAGCGCCCGGGGGCTCTTCAGCACCCACCCGGCCATCGTCGACCGCATCAATCGCCTGCGGCGCATGACCGGCGAGCCGGAGCTGGACGCCAACAGCATGCGGGCCCTGGCCGGCCTCGACTGACTCAGGACGTCCGGCGCGTCGGCTCAGGCCGCACCCGGCGCGGCCTCGACGGCGTCGCTCAGGCCGAGAGGCCGCGCAGACCCGCGGCCGCGAGCCCGGCGGCACGGTAGGCGACTCGCACCGGCACCCGGTAGAGGCCGGAGAAGCGCAGGTAGAGCGTCGTGCCGGTCACGCCGGCGACCACGCAGAGCAGCAGCGCGCCCCGTGACGTCCAGGAGCCCGAGCTGGATGGGCAGCACGATGACGAAGGGCATGATCAGGCCGCGCAGGCCCATGATGGCGCCCAGGCCCGCGGCCGCGGCCGCCTGCTCATCACGCGCGGCGTGGTCGGCGATGAGGAGCGGCCACGAGACGTCGATGGCGGCGTTGGCCGCACCCAGCAGGGCGCTGGCGACGAGCAGGACGCGTGAAGTCCGGCGCCAGCGCGAAGGTGGCCATGGCCAGCGTGCCCAGGATGGTCCCGGAGGTCATGGTCACGAGGCCGTTCGTGCGGCTCGCCAGGCGCCCCCAGGCGCCGAACGTCACGACGGTGACCGCGGCGCCCGTGAAGCCGGCCACGGCGATGTCCCCGATAGCCAGGCCCAGGCGATCCACCTGGATCATGGCGATGAGTGCCGGCAGGGCCACCATGCCGCTGCCGAAGATGAGCTGGGCGGTGGTGATGCGGCGCAGCATGGGCCGGCGCAGGACGGTGCGGACGGACTCCACGGCGCCGTAGCTGGGGATCTCCTGGTCCGTGTCCAGCGTCAGCCGGCTGGGCGCCAGGCCGGAGATGATGCCGACGACGGCCACGACGGCGACGATGGCCAGCCAGCCCGCGCCGGCGGCGGCGAAGGTGACGGCCAGCAGGGCGGTCATGGTCGCCAGCGAGCGGCCGGAGCCCACGATGCCCAGCAGGCGCCCGCGGCTCGCGGAGGGGTAGATGCCGCTCCAGATGCGCTGCTGCATGGGCGCACCCAGCGACCAGGCCAGCCAGAAGCCGAGCATGGCCAGGGCCATGAAGAGCGGCTGCGGCGCGACCAGGACCAGGAGGAGGCCCGCTGCCCCGAGCGCTCGATAGACGGAGAGGTGCCGGGGCGTGCGCGGCCCGATGCGGCCCGCGAAGAGCCCGACGAGGCTGGTCAGGAAGGGGATGGCCGCGAACGCCGCGAGGCCCATGGAGCCGAGGCCCTGCTGGCGCGCCATGGAGGGCAGGAGCGCGCCCACGACGGCCAGCCCGGCACCCAGCCCGACGGCCGCGGAGAGGTCCAGCAGCAGGTTGCGCTGCAGGGTGCTGGGCCGCGCGGACAGGGCATGGGCGATCCCACTGCTGTCCGGCAGTGGGATGGGACGCCAGTTCAAGGACACCTCCAAGCAGGTTCGACGACTCGGCCTGCGAGGTGAGCTGGATCGGCCCGACCACGCCGCGCGCCCGACGCGGCGGCGAGGTGGTGCGGTCCTGGGAGTCCTGGTCCCCGTCCTCCGTGGCGCGGAGGTTCGGCCATCCCCAATCTACCAGTCCGGGCGGTCACCCGGAAGGCCGGCGCCGTGAAGATTCCGATACCGGCGCCGGTCCGGGACCCGAGAGGGCAGCGGTTGTGCGAGGTGACCCGGTTGTGGTCTAATATCTCGACCGCACCGGCGGGCCGAGATAGCTCAGTTGGTAGAGCACGCGACTGAAAATCGCGGTGTCGCCAGTTCGAATCTGGCTCTCGGCACCACAACATGGCGTCGGTCGGCAGCTCGTCAGGATCGGGCGGAAGTGGCTCAGTTGGTAGAGCATCACCTTGCCAAGGTGAGGGTCGCGGGTTCGAGTCCCGTCTTCCGCTCCACTCCCTCTCGTCCTACCTCGTAGACTGTCGTGGGTCACGTTGCCCCTTCGTTCAGTGGTAGGACGCCGGACTTTGGATCCGTGAACCGAGGTTCGAATCCTCGAGGGGCAGCCAGACACCGCGGACGGGCACACCGGCCGCAATCGGGGCGACGTAGCCAAGTGGCAAGGCAGAGGTCTGCAAAACCTCCATCACCGGTTCGAATCCGGTCGTCGCCTCCATCTCCAAGCACATCCAGGCCCTCCGGGGCCTTTCGTCGTCTCAGGGTGGACGCACGGTCTACTGTGGTCGGAGCGAGTTGCCCTGGCGTCGATCCGTTCCAGGGTGGACGCCGCGGTTGGCCAAGCCGTGGGGAGGGGGCGCGAGGATGGGCGACTGGCGGGACCGATTGCGGGACGACCCGCTGCCGTGGCTGCTTGACGAGGCCCACCCGGCCATGCGCCACCGGGCGCTCCGCGACCTCCTGGGGCGCGCAGAGGACGACCCCGACGTGCGGACCGCGCGCGACGCCGCCACGCGGAGCGACCCGATCGCGGCGATGCTCGCCGCCCAGGACCCGGCCGGCTGGTGGGAGAAGCCCGGACCGGGCTACGGGCCCAAGTACCGGGGCACCGTGTGGTCGCTCATCTTCCTCGACCAGCTTGGTGCCGATCCCGAGGAGCCGCGGATCCGGGCCGCGTGCGCATACGTCCTGGCCCACAGCCAGGCGCGAACCGGCGGGTTCGCGTGTTCGGCCGTCGCCAGTGACAAGGCGCCCCCACCAGCGCTCGTGATCCACTGCCTCACCGGCAACCTGCTCCGCGCGCTCATCGGCTTTGGCTGGCTCGACGACGAGCGGGTCGAGCGTGCCATCGCCTGGGAGGCAGCGGCCATCACCGGCGAGGGCGACCCGCATTGGAATGCGACCACGCCGGGGCCTGGCTTCCGTTGCGGCGCGAACGATGGGCTGCCGTGCGCATGGGGCGCGGCGAAGGCACTGCTGGCCCTGGCCCGGATCCGTCGGATCGGCGTCGGCCCGAGGTCGACCGGGCGATCGAGGTCTCCGTCGACTTCCTCCTCTCCCGCGACCCCGCCATGGCCGACTACCCGATGGGCTACGGCAACACCAAGCCGAGCGGCTCGTGGTTCCGGCTCGGCTTCCCGTCGGGCTACGTCAGCGACGTCCTCCAGGTGCTCGAAGCGCTCGCCGAGGCCGGTGCCGGACGCGACCCCCGGCTGGCCCACGCCGTCGACTGGCTGCTGGCCCAGCAGGACGACGAGGGACGCTGGGCGAACCGCTACGCCTACGCGGGCAAGATGGTCGTCGACATCGACGTGCCCGGGGCGCCGAGTCGCTGGGTCACGCTGCGCGCGTGCCGCGTGCTGCGCGCGGTGAGCTGAGGGGATGGGGGATGCCCGGTCACCGTGCCGGGCGTCTCCAGCATCCGGGATCAGCGGTAGACGTACGTGACCTGGTACAGCTCTCCGTCGATCAGGTACTCGCCCCAGTAGATCTCGCCGTCCTCGACGTGCACCTGGTAGGGGAGGACAGATCGATCTCCGTTCGGATCGATGAGGGTCAGGTCCCCTCCGTGAGCGATCCGTCGATCATCCACTGGCCGCGATCCTGCTCGGCACCGGCGGCGCCCCGGCTCTCGCTCTGCGAGCCACCCTCCTCGAAGTCGCCGCTATAGCTGCCTTCGTAGCTGCTCTCGTAGGTGCCGTCCGGATAGAGGGAGAGGCTGGTCGACGTGTTGGGTCTGCCTGGCGACCGATCCTGCCGCGGTGATCGCGAAGATCGGCACGACCCAACACCTCAAGAAGCACCCAGGTAGCCCTCGCCGGGGCCACCGCAGCAGCCGTGAGCGTTCGTATACTCGACCTACCTCGAGGGTAATCCTCGATCAGCCAGGAGGAGGGGACCATGGCACGGACAGGGATGCGCTCGTTCGGCGCGCTGGCAGTGGCGGGGCTGCTCGTCGGGGTACCGGCCTCGACGATGTCGGCGGCTGCCGAGGAGATGGCCGCGAGCGAGACCGCGGTCTCGATCCCGGCGGTCGGCCACGAGATCGTCGGGACGCTGGCCCTGCCGGCGGAGGCCGATGGTCCGGTCCCGGCGGTGCTCATGCTGCACGGCTATGGAAGCTCAGCCGACGAGGTCGGCGACATGTACGGTCGGCTCGCCGATGCGCTCGCGGCGCAGGGCATTGGCTCGCTCCGCATCGACTTCGCGGGGATGGGGGCCAGTCCGGCCACCACGCTCGAGTACACCTATGACTCGATGATCGCCGATGCCGCGGCGGCGCTCGATTGGCTCGTCACCAACGAAGCGGTGGACCCGGAGCGCGTCGGCGTCCAGGGCTTCAGCCTCGGCTCGATGATCGGCGCCCATCTCGTCGGCACGGACCCGCGTCCGGTGGCCTACGGCTCCTGGTCGGGCGCCATCGAGGACGGCGACCCGACCGCCACCGAGCAGGCCGCAGCGGACTGCGCGGCCACTGGCGAGGGTCACATCGTCATCGACCTGGGCTGGCGCACGATCGATCACAGCTGCGAGTACTACAGCTCGATGGCGGCATCGTCAGCGCTGACGGACTTCGCTCCGTATGCCGGTGCGCTGCTGCTCGTGGCCGGCAGCGATGACACGACCGTCGACCCGCGCGTCTCGGAGAACGCGGCGACGGCCAGTGCCAGCGAGGACGTCACGCTCGAGATCATCGAGGGCGCCGACCACATCTACCTCGTCCTAGCGAGGATCAGACCCTCGCCGATCAGGTCATCGGCTTGACCGCTGACTGGTACGCCGAGAAGCTGTGACTCTGCGCGCGTGAAGCGTGAACGGGGCCAGCTCGAGAGGAATTAAGCGCCCGAAGGAACCGATCCGTTTCGGCGCGACTGTCGGTGGCGACCTTGAGGTGAATTGCGGTCGTCATCGGCTGCCGCTGGACCTGGATCCGCGGTGACCTTGCGGTCACTCGGTATCTCGATCGCTGCCTGACCAGAGATCACTCCCTATCCGGCGCCGGCGTCCTCAGCCCCTTCGGGCAAGACCTAGGTTACGGTCCCCGGCCAGACGCCGCAAGCGAGTTGTCCACGGATGCTGGCCTGGCGCGGCCCGCTCGTCCACGAATGTCGGCCCCGTGGATGAGACGGTGGACAAGTCCGTGGACAAGCCCGTTGACAGACCGACGAACCGGAAGACGCCTGGACCGTGGCGTCCCGTGGGCAGTCCTGGACCGGTCAACCCACCGGACAGTCGAGCGGCTCGGCGGGGTAGGTGGACCACCCGAAGACCTGGCCGGCCGGCATCACGGTGACCTCGAACGCCGAGGCCACGACCTGGCGCCTGGCGCTCACGGACCAGTAGTCGGACTGCCAGACGCAGGGCCCGCCGATGGTGGTGATCTGGGTCGCGGGCCGTGTCCCCTGCTGCTCCGGAGGCTCCACGGGGTCGTCGCTGAGCGTGCAGGCCAGCCACTCCTTCGCGGACCCGTCCGCTGCCTCGATGCGGAGAGCGAACTCGCAGTCGGCGTTCATCAGCGAGGCATCCGGGAAGCCCGGCGTCGCGGGATCCAGGACGGCGACCACGGTCCGGAAGTCTCGGACCAGGTCGACGCCGTCGTCGGGGGTCGGGGACTGGGCGGTCACGGCCGGACCGACACCGATGACGCTGAGGAGTGCCCCAAGGGCGACGACGGAGCGATGCATCATCCGATCCTCCAGCGTGTGCTGCATCGTGCGCCCAACGCCCGCCGAGGGTCAAGGGACCGATGTCGCCAGCCTCCACGCTGCCCGGCTGATCGGAGCAAGGCCGAACGACGACGCCGTCATCGACGTGGTGCGGCGCCCGCCGCGACCCTCGGCTCCCGGGGGCTGACCCGCTCGCCACTCGCGGACTCCCGAGGCCGTTGTACCACCGCGCGACTTGGGCACGGGCGCGGGAGCCCCTCGCGTGTGCCGGTGCCAGGAGGGAGGGGGACTGCGATGGCTCGGAGCGTTGCCCGACGCGCCTCGTTCGTCGGATCGGTGGCCATCCGTGTGGCACTGCCACATCCTCGAACACGAGGACAACGAGATGATGCGGCCATTCGCGGTCGTGCCGGTCGCCGGGTGCGGCGCGTTCGGTCGTGGAGGGCACCGGGCCCGGCGAGTACTGAGTCGCCGGGTACGCGCTCGCCACGAGCAGGAGCCTCAGGGCGTTGAGCGTGATGACCCGCGAGCGGACCACCACCATCGCGGCGTTCGGGCGGACCTACCCACCCTCGGTCACCGAGTCGGGTAGGGGCACATCCCATGCGCTGGAGGGCATACCGGGTCCTCGCTCGGTGCTCTCCACGCTGTGCTGCGCCACTGGGGTTGCATCCACCTGAGACAGTAGGGTCGTCCCGCGCCGTTAATGGGTATGGGGGCGATGACACGGACGGCGGATCGGCAGGATGCGGACCTCCTCGCGTCGGCGGTCGCCGGTGACGAGATCGCCTTCCGCCGCATCATCGCTGCGCACCACGAGGACATGCGCCGGATCTGCCGTGCCATCGCCGGTGACGATGCCATCGCGGATGAGGCGGTGCAGGCAGCCTGGCTGGTGGCCTGGAAGAAGTTGGGCAAGGTCCGTGGCCCTGCGCAGCTCCGTCCCTGGCTCATCTCGGTCGCGGTCAGGGAGGTCAAGCAGCTCCTGCGCAAGCGCCGACGGCGAGCCGAGTTCGAGGTGATGCCGAGCCCTTCGCGGACGCGGGACGGTCCGGACTCCGTCACCGATGCCGCTGCGCTGGACCTCCGCGCCGCTCTGGCACGGCTCGGGCCTGACGATGCGGCCCTGCTGGCGATGCGCTATGTCGCAGGCTTCGACTCCAACGAACTCGCGTTCGCGACCGGCATCAGCCCGTCGGGCACCCGCAGCCGCATCGAGCGCCTGCTCAAGCGACTCCGAGAGGACCTGGGCGATGACTGACATGACCGCCTTCGAGCGACAGGTCGCAGCCGAGATGGTGCGCCGCGCCGGCCCCGTCCGCCCTGTCGATGACCTCGCGGTCTTCAACGCCATCACCGCCGCCGACCGGTCGCCCAGGTGGAGGCTCTGGTCAACGCCCATGCCGTCCGCGAAGGGCTACCCAACCGCGATCACGGGAAGGACCCACGTCATGTTCAGTCCTGTCAAGGCCATCGTCGCCGGCGCGCTCATCTTCGCCCTCGGCGGCGTCCTGTCCATCGCCCAGCCCTTCGACCAGCAGGGGGCCACCGTCCCCGGTGCCCCGGTCACCTCATCCTCGCCGGCAGCGACGGTCGCGCCGGAGGCCAGTCCGGCCCTGCCATCGGCGACTCGAGTGACGGGAACCGAGGTGGTCAGTGACATGGTCTCGGGGCCGATCACGACGGTGGACGGCATCCGCCAGATGCGCGGCCTGACGGCCACGTCGACCGACACCATGGATGACCCGCGTGTCAGCGGCACGGGTGCGATCGTCGGCAACTATGACGTCTACGGTGACGTCGGGACCCAGTGGGGCACCTACCGGCTCGAGAACGCCGACGGCGCCTGGGAGGGCACCTGGCGCGGCGTGATCTGGAGCCGGGGCGGCGGCACCGAGCACACCATGTGGCTGACCGGCAGCGGCGCCTACGAGGGCCTGACCTACTACGCCCACGTCAACAGCAGCCTCCGCATCGAGGGCATCATCTTCCCCGGCGAGGCTCCAGCACCGTAAGTTGGCTTGACATGGAGCCAGCGAGCGCGCCGATCTGTGGGCGCATGAGGCCCCCTCGCGTAACCCTTGTGGGCTGAGAGTGCAGCCGTAGTGGCCGCGGTGCTCGGAGCGCTCATCGGCGTCAGCGGCCACGTTCTCCCTGCTGGCGCTCGATGGTTCAGTGACCCATGCAAGGGTGCGACCACCTTCACGAATTCTCGACTCTTGAACCAAGTCGTGCCCCTGTCTCGTCATACCCATCAGAGCGGGAGGCGCTGAAGGCGCGGTCCACACCCTGGCCGCCGGGACCGTGCAGAGCCACTGGCGGACCCGGCCCGCGCACGGGGGGTTGGAACATGCGTACACAGCGAACGTTCCTGGTCGGGCTGGCCACGCTGGCGCTCGTCGGCTGTGCAAGCGTCGCCGCCTTCGCCCATGAATTAACCAGTCCGGAGGCCATCCAGAACGCGCACGGCAGCATCTGGCTGGAATGGCACGAGACCGGCCCGGATACCTTCTACGTGCTCCACGGCGACGGTCTCATGACCGGCTTCAACCGTCAGCTCGGCATCGGCGTGGGGCAGTGGGCCCCGGTCGACGAGGACTCGGTCGTGGCGCACCTGGGCTTCACCGGGACCGACGGCCAGTACTCGCGCTTGGTAGCCCGGCACGGCTGACCTGCGCTTCAGCGGGCAGCTCGACGACGCTGGCGACCTCATGACGCTCACCTACGAGCAGAACGATCTGGGCATGACCTCGGCCTCGGTCGAACGGCTGAAGATGGCGCCCATGCCGCCCGAGGCCGCCTCGGTCACACCGCCCGACACCGGCTGGCATCCCGTCATCGGTATCGCGCAGCACCAGCCCGACGAGTCCGGCGTGACCCTCGAGCAATACGGTGGGCGCCCCAACATGAACCTGGAGCACTCGGATGGCACCTGGGTCAGCATCAACTCCTGGGTCGGGCCCGGCGTCGGCCTCACGGCGGCGCCTGACGAATACCACGCCATCGTGACCGCTTGGTTCACGAACGACGACCCCGACCACACCCTACCGCTGGTCGCCGAGGTCTCCGTGGACCCCGAGACCGGCGAGACCACCAACGCCTACGGTACCTCCGAGGGGTTCACCGACTCGGCGCCCGGGGAGCCACAGGAGCTGGACTCCGACAGCGGCGCGCTGCCCGAACCCGATCCGTCCTGGTGGCCATCTCTCGGCAGCCTCTGGGTCGAGGAGCACGATGACGGCCCCGACGTGACCACGGCGTTCCACGCTGACGGCACGCTGCTGACCATCGATCCGTACCGCGGCGTCGGCGTCGGCTCGTGGCAGCCCACCGGTCCGGACACCGCGGCCCTGACCATCGACTACTACGACACGGACCCGTCACTGGAGAGCGTGAAGGAGGGCCGGCGACGCTCCGCGGCGAGCTGCGGACGGACGAGACCGGCGAGGTCGCAACTATCGACTTCACGGTAGAGAACAGGCTGGAGTACGGCCTCGAGACCTGGGAGGAACCGGGTTCCGCGACCCTGCACCGCCAGCCGTTCGAAGGCTGAGGAGCAGGCGAACACGAGACTGCGGATGGCGCCGGGATACGCCCCTTTGCGACCTCCGCCTCTTGTGTCCCGCGGTAGCGTTGTGGCGTCATACGCGATGAGCGGGAGGCGATGAGGCGCGGTCCACACCCTGGCCGCCGGGACCACGCTGAGCCAATGGCGGACCCGACCCGCGCAGAGGGGGGAGTCTCCGATGAAGAGGATGAGAGCCCTGGCTGGGGTCCTGCTCGTCTCGCTCACCCTCGTGGCAGTGGCTGCCACCACGAGCGCGGCACCACCCACCTGCCGCGGCGAGGTCGCCACCATCGTGGGCACCGACGCGGGCGAGGTCATCGTCGGGACCGACGCGGCCGACGTCATCGTCTCCATGGGCGGTGACGACACGGTGCGAACGCTCGGGGGGGCCGACATCGTCTGCGCGGGAGCCGGCGCGGACCGCGTCCACGGCGGCGCGGGGCGCGACGAGCTGGAGGGTGGCAACGCCGACGACACCCTGCAGGGTGGCACGGGCCAGGACCGCCTGTACGGCAACGCCGGGGACGATGTCCTCGATGGCGGCCTCCACTACGACGCCTGCTTCCAGGGCTCGGGCACCGGCAAGCGGGTGAACTGCGAGAACCTCAAGGTCCTCGCCCTCGCCTTCACGGACCTCGATGGCGACCACGCCTTCGGCGGCAACGACGTGCTCATCGCCAAGCTCGTCGACACCAACGACGACAAGGTCCCGAGCTCTGGTGACACGATCACGATGGGCCGCTATCCCACGAACCTCACCCCGGGCCCCGGGGACTTCGCGGACTGGAACGTGACGAGCCGTGTCGTGGCGGACGTCAGCGTGGCGACGGCGGAAAGGGTCGCGCTCCGATCGGCGGCGGGGTGGCACAACTGGGTCGCCAAGACCACAGCCGATGGTACGACGAATCCAACGACGCCGCTGACACCGACTTCCAAGACGGCCTCGTGAGCAGCGCGGGCGACGTCATGTACGTGGAGCTCGGTTCCCCCAGTGACCCGGCGACGGCCATCAGCGATGCCGATCTGACTCGGCCGACCGACGACGCCTTCATCGACGTGGTGATCGACCCGTAAGTGTCCCGCCCGCCTTCGTGACCTCCGCCTCTTGCACGGGGTGCTACCCCCGTGCCGTCATACAGGGTGAGCGCGAGGCTCTGATGCGCAGCCCAAGCCCAGGCCGCCGGGACCGGCCGAGGCGCCGGCGTAACCGACCTGTTCTGCGTCCCTCGAGGGTCTGATCGGGCGAATCTCCGAAAGGCACAGCTGATGGAAACGCAAGGGCAACCTCGGCAACCTGGACCGGGTCCGAACTGGGCCTACCGGCAGCGGGCCTTCGCCAATCTCCTGAGGATGGGCCACTGCGCTCCGACGGTGATGCAGACGCTGCTGGATGTCTCGCCGACCGAGAGCCCGACCCAGGGGGAGTGGCTGGTCAGGCTCAGCGCCGGCATGCCGGGGGGCATCGGCAACACCGGCCATGAGTGCGGTGCGGTCACCTCACCGCTGGCGCTGATGGGCGTCCAGGGGGGCCTGCGCGAGATGGATCGTGGCCTGCCGGTGCTGTTCGACCGAGGGCACGCGCTGTGCCGCGATTTCGTCGCCTGTCAGCACACCCTTCAATGCCGAGGCATCCGCGCGAAGGACCACTTCCCACGGCACTGCATCGGGCCGGTCCTGCGCTCGGCGGAGCTCTGGCGAGACGCCCTCGACGATGACCGGTCGGACGTCATCCCGGAAGGCACCCGGGCAGGCTATGCCAGGCTCTACGCGCACTTCGCCGAGAACGGCTTCCACTGCGCCAAGGCCGTGCTCACTGAGCTCGGCTACTCCCCGACCGCACACCCGGAGCTCTTCGATGCCACGTCGGCCTTCATGGGGGGAACGTTGTTCATGGGAGGGACCTGCGGCGCGTTCATCGCGGGCGTGATGGCGATCGGCCTGGAGGCCGGTGAGATCGAGGACAGCCGCCTGCGGGTCATCCGACTGCTCGCCATCATGACGGTCGGCGGCGATGCCTTCGGCGACCATCTCAACAAGTTCAACCCGAGCATGAACCGCGGGAATCGCTTGGCGACGTGGTTCGCGAGTGAGTTCGGCAGCACCCAGTGCGCGAAGATCACCGGCTGCGACTTCGCTGGGTCGAAGGGCGTGGCGCGCTACATGGAGAGTGACCAGCTCACGAAGTGCAGGGCGCTGGGGTGCAAGGTCGCCGAGCAGGTTCGAACGGTGCTCGCCGAGGCTTGATCGCTCGCGGTCCGTGTCCGACATCCCCCGCCGGCGACGGATAATGGCTGGGTCATGAGCGCCCCGCTGACTCGCACGGTCCTTTCCGGCCGGCGTCCCGGCAGGCGTGCTGGCGACGATCACGATGGACGCGGCCATGGTCGCTGCCGCGAGCCTTGGCGGCAGCGCCTTCGCTTCCGACCGGCTCGGCCCGGACATGATCGGCCGCTGGGCGGGCGGCCTACTGCACTGCAGGTGGCACCACGACGACATCAGGAAGGCGCCGGCGCGGCGCGGGGAGCTCGGGCTCGGGCTGTGGGCGCCGCGCTTCGCCGAGGGCACTCCGCGTTCGTGACGTGTACCTTCTGAGCCGCAGGTAACGCAGGGGCCGTCCCGCCACCGTCGCACGCCCCGGCGCGCCGAGCTAGTCGCGCTCCGTCAGGCGGGCGAACCTGCGGCGCCAATGACAGAGTCGAGTCCTTGGCGGCGACGGGGACCAACGAAGGCGCCCCACAGCCGTAGTCATGGGCGGCGGTGGCCGCTGATGGGGTCTTCCCGGCGAGGATCAGGTGAGCGGACTCGAACCACGGTCGTCTGAAGGACATCCACATCCCCGACGGGGTGGTCGTGTCACGTGGACATCATCACCGTGATGCCACAGGCGTAGCATCCGATACAGCGGCACCCGATGGTGTTCGCCAAAGGGCGCACCGCATGCACGGGGAGAGAACACCGTGGACGGAACGGCCAGGAGACAAGTCGGCACCCTCATCGTCTCGGCGACCATGCTGGCCTCGCTGGCGCTCGTGGCGGTCGCGGCCACGACGAGCGCTGCGCCACCTACCTGCCGCGGACCAGGTGGCCACCATCGTGGGCACCGACGCGGCCGAGGTCATCGTGGGGACCGATGGCGCTGACGTCATCGTGGCCATGGGCGGCGCCGACACGGTGCGCGGCCTGCAAGGTGCCGACGTCATCTGCGCCGGTTCGGGCGGTGACGAGGTCCACGCTGGCCAGGGCCGCGACCAGGTCGACGGGGGCAATGCCGCCGACACGCTCATGGGTGGCAAGGGCCAGGACCGTCTGCGGGGCAACGCGGGTGATGACGACCTGGACGGAGGCCTGCACCGCGACACCTGCTTCCAGGGCTCAGACGGGGCAGCAAGGTGAACTGCGAGAACCCCTTCCCGAAGGCCACCCCCACGCCGACCCCGGCCCCCAAGGTCCCGGAACCGACCCCACGCCCACGCCGACTCCCACACCCACGCCCACGCCGACCCCGACGCCCACGCCGGCCTGCACGTACACCTTCCCGAATCCGGGCGGGAACCTCCCGCTCGAATACGAGCCGGTCGAGACCGGGGACCGCATCTGCGGCGGACCGAGCGAGGACTTCGTCGTCACGATGAACGGCGGCATCTTCATCGGCGGCGATGACTACGACGAGATCATCAACATGAACGGCGGCACCTTTGACGCTGGGGGCGGCACCGACCGCGTTGTGACTCTGACCAACGGAACCTTCAACGGTGGCGCAGGCAACGACGCGGTCTCCAACTTGAAGGGCGGCACGTTCGACGGTGGTGGTGACACGGACACGGTCACCACATACAGTGGCGGCCAGTGCATCTCCGTTGAGAGCGGGTGCACCCCAGGCTGAGGCGACGTCTTCCACAGCCGGCGGCGACGCAGATCGAGCCAGCGCGCGGCGACGACCGCGAGCCGGTATGGGTCACGGATACATCGCGGGGTGGCCCCACACCCTCCCATGTGGCGACCCGGAAATGCGGCCAGAACCCTGGCCGCTCGGTGTCGTGACCCACGTGCCGGTCAGGGCCCGCTGGGACCGTCGGTCGCGGCGGGCTCGAGACCCTCCGCTCGATAGACCTCCGTCGTGAACGTGTCGAGCAGCGCTCGACCGCGGGCCAGTGCCTCCTCGGCCGACGCACGCCCCGGCGCGCCGAAGAAGTCGCGCTCCGTCAGGCGGGCGAACCAGCGCTTCAGCTTCTCCCAGTCGGCCTCGCCCTCCTCGAGCTCGGCGAACCGGAAGCGCTTCTTGCGCGTCTCCCGGCGGATCTCGTCCTCGAAGCCCTCGACGCTGTCGAGGATCTCCTCGTACTCGGCATCGCGGGCCGCGTTGAAGCGGGCGACGAGCTCCTCCTCCCAGGCCGGCGTCGGCGACGTGGTCTCGAGGAAGGACGCCTCGCCGCCCCCGCTCTGGATGCGCAGCCCGAGCCGGTCGAGCTCACGTCGGAGCTCCGGTCGATCGGGCAGCACCGCGACGGCCTGCTGGAGATAGACCGCCCCGAGCTGGCGGAGCTGCCGCCACACGTAGGTTCGGCGGCTGGATGACTCCGACTTGATGCGGTAGATGAGGAGGATCCACCGTCGTCCCTCGAACGGCTCGTCAGGCGTGGGCATCGCCGGCTATCCTCGCACGTCGCGGCGCTGGAACCCCCACGCGCCGAGGGCAAGCCCGCCGACCGCCAGGACAAGACAGACGACCATCCCGCCGAGGTCCCAGGTGCCGAGCATCGGCTCACCGACGTGGTTGGTGAGGGCGAGCTGCTGGAGCCAGTCCGGCAGCGACAGCGCGGGCCCGAGGAGATCGACGAGGAAGGTCGCGATGGCGAAGCCCATGACGACCGGCGCGGCGAGCGTCGGGCCGACCAGGCCGCCGACGCCCATGCCGATGCCGACCAGCGCCGCCCCGTAGAAGGCGAGGACGAGCGTCCCGATGAGCGGCGTGGCGACCTCGCCGCCCGCGGCCGACACGCCGACCACGAGCGCCGCCGCGACGAAGGCGATGATGAGCGCGACCCCGAGCCAGGCGCCGATGCCATTCACGACCGCCCAGCGGGCCCGCGTGAGCGGAGTCGTCAGGAGGAGCTCGAAGCGTCCCTCGGATTCATCGCCCATCCGCCCCCAGACGAGCGTGGCCGCGGCCAGCCCGACCAGCACGAGCCCGAAGTCCACGAAGAGCAGCTCGAGGAACCCGACGGGCGTCGTCCAGTCCATGCCCGGGAGCATGCGTCTGCGCCATCGCCAGGAGGCTGGGGGCCTTGGCCATCTCGTCGACGAAGGCGCGACTGGCGGCCGCCATGAGCAGGCCGTAGAGACCCAGGCCGACGCCCCACGCGACGCTCATGGGGAGCACCTCGCTGAACGAGCGGCGGAGCCGGCCCGCCGATGCCGAGCAGCGCCCGCGGCAAGCCGGGCATCCGGGTCGTGCCGGTGATGCCGATGTCGCGGCGCACGAAGCTCACCACGCCGACCCCCAGGAGGAGCGCGCTGGCGACCGCGACGAGGCCGAGCGAGCCCCAGTCCGACCGGCCGGCGAGCGGCAGGTGGTCTGCCGTCCAGCCGAGCCAGGAGAGGTCGGCGATGACATCGAAGGCGGGCACGACCGCCCGGTAGCTGGTCACGACGTAGCCTCCGAAGAGGACCGCGCCGGCGATGCCGGCAGCGATGCCCCGGCCGACGAAGGTCGCCAGGAGGAAGGCCACCGAGCCGGCCATCAGGGCCTTCAGGGCGATGCCAGCGCCAAAGCTCAACGCGGCACCAAGCGGGATCTCGTCGCCCGGGAACGCCGCGAAGGCGGCGCCAGCTGCCCAGGCCGCGACCGCGATGAAGGCCGCTGCGATCAGCAGTGCCGTGACGTGGCCGGCCAGCTTCTCGATGGCGATGAGCGCACGCGGGAGCGGCGCCGCCACGGCGAGGTCGAGGCTGCCCCGGCGGGCCTCGCCGGCCAGCGTCGAGGACAGGGCCAGGATCGACCAGAGCCCGGCCAGGAGCGTCAGGTAGGCGCCGTAGTGCCAGGAGACGAAGCCGCCGATCGTGCCCACGTTCAGCGGGTTGCCGTACAGGCCGCGCATCACCGGCGGCAGCGTCGTGGCGAGCGCATCGAGCTCGCGACGGGCCGCCAGGGTCCCGTAGGCGCTCGTCATCTCCGCGCCGCCCGCAAGGACCATGAAGCCGAGCACGCCACCGACGACGAGCACGCCGAGCCGCGAATCGCGGAGCGTCTTGCCGTAGATGGAGCCGAGGCCGTAGAGCCGGCGGTGCCAGGGGATCGAGGGAAGGGTCGCCAGGCGCGGCGTACCTGCGTCAACGGTCATGGTGGTTCACCTCGACGGCCTCGCGGCCGTACTGCGCCAGGAACGTCTGCTCGAGGCTCGGCTCGCGGGTCTCGAAGTCCACGATCCCGCGGCCCGCGGCCGCCTCCACGATGGGCGCCATGGAGCCGGTCACCCGCATCCGCAGGCCGCCGTCGATGGCGACGACATCGCTGACACCGGGAAGCGAGGCGAAGACCGAGGCCGCGACCGGGGCCGCGAAGCGCAGCTCCACCTCGTGGTACGCGAGGTCGCGGAGCGCGGCGACCCGGTCGACCGTCACGATGCGGCCGTCGCGGATGATGGCCACCCGGTCGCAGGTCTTCTCGACCTCGTCGAGGATGTGGGACGAGAGGAACGCCGTGCGCCCCTCGGTGACGGTCTCGCGGAGGAGCCCGAAGAACGTCTGCTGCACGAGCGGGTCGAGCCCGGAGGTCGGCTCGTCGAGGATGAGCAGGTCGGGCCGGTGCTGGAGCGCGATGACGAGCCCGACCTTCTGCTTGTTGCCCTTGGAGTACTCCTTGAAGCGGCGCGACGGGTCGAGGTCGAGGCGGGCGATGAGGTCGGCCTGGTAGAGCGGGTCGACGCCGCCGCGGAGGTTCGCGAAGTACTCGATCGTCTGCCCGCCCGTGAGCCGGTCGAACAGGGCGAACTCGCCGGGCAGGTAGCCGATGCGCCGATGGATGGCCACCGGGTCGGCCGTCGTCTCGATCCCGAACACGCACGCGCGCCCCGAGGTCGGGCGGAGGAGGTCCAGGAGGAGCCGGATGGTGGTGGTCTTCCCGGCGCCGTTGGGCCCGAGGAAGCCGAAGACCTCGCCCTGCTCCACGCGGAGGTCCACGTCGACGATGCCCAGGTGGGATCCGTAGAACTTGGTGAGCTTCTCGGTCTCGATGACGGACATCGCGCTGCCTCCGGAGGCTGCCGACCCCTGGATCGAGCCACCTCGCAGGCGCCTCAGCGTCCCTGGCTCGACCTCTCGGTCCCGTCAAGTAGACCGCCCGGCGGCCCGTTCCCGCCAGAGGCGCATCGCCTGTTTCATGTGACGAGTGTCACATGTCGCGTACGTCACACAGCGCCGGTG